>JAXMEQ010000026.1:0-5069 GCA_046348225.1 Ramlibacter sp. | reverse complement strand
AGCAGACCAGACTTCTAGGCGCCACGCGCCCGCCGGCTGAACAGCAGCGGCAGGGTCAGGCTGTAGACGAGTGCGGCCACGATCCAGGCACACCCGGGCCAGCTCGACTGCGTGGCCGCAAAGCCTGCCGTCACCACCAGCGGCCCCGCAACGCCAATGAGGCTGGTAAGGCTGGCCAGCGTGCCTTGCAGCTCGCCTTGGTGCTGCTCGTCGACCTGGCGCGACTGCATCGCTTGCAAGGCCGGCAGGGTCAGCCCGCCGATGGCGAATAGAGGCAGCAGGGCGAACGGCATCCAGCCCACCGTGGCAACGCCCATGCCAATGAAGCCCAGCGCATCGGCCACGATGCCGGCCAGCAGCGCGCGCCGCTCCCCCAGCCTCTCAACCATCGGGCCGGTGACGAAGGCCTGCGACACCGCATGCAGCCCGCCATAGCAAGCCAGCGACAGCCCGGCCACCCAGGTGCTCCAGCCGTAGCGGTCCTGTCCGTACAGGATCCATAGCGAAGCTGGCACCTGCGACACCAGCGCTACTACGGCAAACACGCCCACCAGCGGAAGCAGCGCCGGCTTGCCCTCTAGACGGTGCAGCGACGAGAACGCGTTGAGCTTGGTCAGCTCCAGGCGCGTCGTGCGGTGCTGGTTGGACTCGGGCAGCGCGAACCACGCCAGCGCCAGATTCAGCGCGTTCATCACGGCCGCCGCGACGAAGGGTGCGCGCAGCGACCACTCGCCGAACGCGCCGCCGATCAACGGCCCGACCACGAAGCCCAGCCCCATGGCGGCGCCCATCTGACCGAAGCGCTTGGCGCGGTCCGCTTCGGGCGTGATGTCAGTCAGGTAGGCCGTGCCAACGGCCATGCTGGCACCGGTGATGCCCGACAGCACGCGGCCCACGTACAGCCAGGCCATGTTCGGCGCCAGCGCCATCAGCACGTAGTCGGCCGCAGCACCGGCCAGCGACACCAGCAGCACCGGCCGACGGCCGAAGCGGTCACTGAGTGCTCCCAGCACTGGCGAGAACAGGAACTGCATCGCTGCGTAGGCGGCCATCAGCGCGCCGTAGTGGTGGTTGGTGGCTTCGGCGCCGGCCAGCTCGCGCAGCAGGCCTGGCAGGATGGGGAAGATCAGGCTCATGCCCACGGCGTCCAGCAGCAGGGTCACGAGGATGACAGTCAAGGCTCGATTCAAGTCAATATCTCTATCGTTGATAGGGAGCATTGTGCATGAGATTCTCTATCATCGCTATAGACATGACGAACCTGGAACGCCCTGCCCGTCTGAACCGCGACGACGTTCTGCGCGCCGCGCTGGATCTGCTGAACGAGGTCGGTATCGATGCCCTCACCACGCGCAAGCTGGCCGAGCGGCTGGGCGTGCAATCACCGACCCTGTACTGGCACTTCAAGAACAAGGCCGCGCTGCTGGATGCGATGTCGCAGGCTGTGCTGCTGCAGAGCCGGGCACGCGAGGCCCCAGCCAGCCACGAGCACTGGCGGGACTGGCTGATGGCTGATGGCCAGAGCTTTCGCCGCGCGCTGCTGGCCTGCCGCGATGGCGCGCGGCTGCATGCGGGTACGCGGCCGGGCCAGGCACAGCGCGAGTCCATCGAGGCGCGGCTGCGGCTGCTGTGCGCCGCCGGGTTCGGGCCCGGGCCGGCCACGCTGCTGCTGATGTCGGTTGGGCGCTTCGTGGTGGGCTGGGTACTGGAGGAACAAGCCGCCCAGGCGCCCGAGGCCCCACCCTCTGCCTCGCTCGCCGCGCCTGACGCCTCGCAATACCCGCTGCTGGCTGCCGGCTGGCGCCAGACGGTCGGCAGTGACGCCGACGCGGTGTTCGACGCGGCGCTGCGACTCCTGATCGATGGGGCTAAGCCGGCCTCGTCGCCACGAAGAGGCTGACCAGGGCCAGCCCGATCCCCAAGAGGGCCAACGGCGTCGCCTGCCAGCCCTCTAGCAGGACCGAGATGCCCAGCGCAATCACCGGCACCGCCACACCCGTCAGCGCCGCCTTGGCGGGGCCGGTGCGTTCGGCCAGCCGGAAGTAAAACGCGAACGACACCACCGAGCCGAACACCGACAGGTAGGCCAATGCAGCCAGATAACTGGCCCGCAGGTCCAGCAGCGGAGCGCCGGGGTGCAGGCACAGCGCCAGGCCCAGCAGCCACAGTGCGCCATAGCCCATGCTCCAGGCCAGCACGCTCAGCAGCGGCAGCCCTTGCGCCATCAGGTGCAGGGTAAAGAAGCTGCCTATCGTCGAGGTGATCACGCCCGTCAGGCCCAGCCCCAGGCCCAGCGCCGCATGTGTCCGCGCGCCCGTCGTGGCGATCTCGGGCCAGAAGACCAGCGCGACGCCCAGCACCGCGCCACTGGATGCCAACAGGAAGCGCCGCGTGGGCCGCTGGCCCTTGAGCAGCCACACGCCCAGCGCATTCAAGAACACCGCCAGGCAGAACAGCACCGCCACCAGACCGGTCGGGATGTAGCGCTCGGCCTCGTAGATGGACCAGTAGTCGCCCGCGTAGTGCACCAGGCCCGTGACCAGCAGCCAGGCATGCGCGGCCGGTGGCGCGCGCAGGCTCTGGCCCGCGCGCCAGGCCAGCACCGCCAGCAGGGCCGCCGCCAGCGCAAAGCGCCAGGCCAGCGAGGCCAGGGCCGGCACGGGTGACCCGATCTGGTACAGGATGACGTGCCAGGTGCTGGCCCAGATCAGGACTGGCACTGCGAATAGCAGGGCCGTGGGCAGCCGGGCCAGCCCTTCAGTCTGCGGCACGTTTGAAACTTGCCAGCAATGATCCAGCGACGACGAAGAGCGAGCCAAAGATGCGGTTCAGCAGCCGCACGTGCGACTCGCTGTGCAGCGCGGCCAGCACCCGCGAGGCGAGCACCGTGTAGCCGCCCATCACCACCAGGTCGGTGAAGCCCAGCGTGGCCGCGATGATTCCGTACTGCGGCGCGAGCGCGGCCTTGAGGTTGAGGAACTGCGGCACCACGGCCAGCAAAAATACCGTGCCCTTGGGGTTGAGCGCATTGACCACCCAGCCTCGCATCACCAACTGCCGGCGCGTCACTGTGCGGGCTTCATCGCTGCGGGCCACCAGGGGCTTGGCCGGCGCGCGCCACTGCTGCACGCCGAGGTAAACGAGGTAGGCCACACCCGCCCACTTGATGGCCGCAAAGGCGGTCTCGGACGTCGCAATCAAGGCGCCCAGCCCCGCGCCCACCAGCAGCACCTGGGTCCAGATGCCGAGGATCAGCCCAAAGGTCATGAAGTAGCCGCGCCGGAAGCCGTGCGACAGTCCCGCGCTCATCGCCGCCACCGCGCCTGCGCCGGGCGAGATGCTGATGGCCCAGCAGGCGGCAAAGAGGGTCAGCCAGGTCGAGAGGTCCATTGCGAAAGTCCAGTCGAAATGCCTTTGGGCCGAGCGCCGGGCCGCCCCAAGCCGGCCCGCGTGAAGCGGCCTGCGGCTCAAGGCCGGGCAGCTTCGTCCCTCGGGGGACCGACCAGGCCCGCCGGCGTTCAGCGAGGCGGGAATGGGCGAGGGGCTCCTCCGCACAAGTGTCCTACATTGGCCCCATGCTCCGCGCCTCCTGCAGCTGCCCCGCAGCGTCTGGCTGATCGGCTTGATCAGCCTCGTCAACGACAGCGCCAGCGAGATGATGTACCCGCTCATCCCGCTCTACCTCTCGGGCGTGCTGATGGCGGGCCCCAAGGCTCTGGGGCTGATCGAAGGGCTGGCGGAGGCCATCGCCAGCCTGCTCAAGCTCGTCAGCGGCGTATGGGCCGACCGCACCGGGCGCAGCAAGCCCTGGATCATTGCGGGCTATGGCGTGGCTGGCCTGGCCCGGCCCTTGATTGCCTTCGCCACCGTGTGGCCGCTGCTCCTGCTGCTGCGCGTGCTGGACCGCATCGGCAAGCCGTGCGCGCCGCGCCGCGTGACGCGCTGCTGGCCGCCAGCATCGCGCCCGACCAACGCGGCCTGGCCTTTGGGCTGCACCGCGCGCTGGACAACACCGGGGCCGTGATCGGCCCGCTGCTGGCAGCGGCTCTGCTGGGGGCCGGCGTGCCGCTGCAGCAGGTCTTCCTGTGGGCCTTGGTGCCGGGGCTGGCGTGTTTGCTGCTCAGCACGGCCTTGAAGGAGTCAGGCGCGCCGCCGCAGCCTCAGGGCCGCATCGAGTGGCGCTGGCGCGGCCTGCCGCTGCCGTTGAGGCGCTACCTGGCGGTGGTCGCGGTGTTCACGCTGGGCAACTCCAGCAATATGTTCCTCTTCCTGCGCGCCAAGGAGCTGGGCGTGAGCGAGGCCCAGGTGCCGCTGCTGTGGGCGGCGGTGTCGGCGGTGGCTGCGGTGTGCTCGACGCCGCTGGGGCATTTGTCCGACCGGATCGGGCGTCTGCGCTTGCTCACTGCGGGCTATGTGGCCTACGCCGTCTTCTACCTGGGCATGGCCTGGTTCGCCGAGCCGGGCTGGCGGCTCTACCTGCTGTTTGGGCTCTATGGCCTCTTCATGGCCGCTACCGAGGGTGTCGAGCGCGCGCTGCTGGCCGACCTGGCCCCCGCCTCGCAGCGCGGCACCGCCTTTGGCTGGTTCAACCTGCTGCTCGGCGCCGTGCTGCTGCCGGCCTCGGTGCTGTTTGGCTGGCTGTGGGAGGGCGTGTCGGCCGCGTTCGCCTTTGGCTTCTCGGCCAGCTGTGCGCTGCTGGCGGCGGGCTTGCTGGTGGTGTGGGTGCGGCCGCACGCGACGGCTGATGTGCGGGCAGCCGCCAAGACAACAATTCGCCCATGAGTGCCCTGCCGCCGCCACCGCTCCACAGCCGCCACGCCCGCGCTGCCACCCGCCGCTGGCTGCAAGCGCACCGCTGGATGCGGCTGCACGTTGCTTTGATCGCGCTGCTGTGCCTGGCGGCGCTGTGGGGCACGTCGGCGCTGCTGCGTGGCCTGGGCGTGGAGGCGCTGGCGCTGCGCTATGCCGCAAGCCTGGCGGTGGGCTATGCGGTCTACCTGGTGCTGCTGCGCCTGTGGGCGGCCTACTTGTTGAGCCGCGAGACCGGCGATGGCGCGGATGTGGTGGAC
>JAXMEQ010000025.1:0-1848 GCA_046348225.1 Ramlibacter sp. | reverse complement strand
CCCGCCAAGACCGATGGTGGACCGGCGCCGGGCATGCCTGGTTGAGGCAGATCAAGTGCCGCGCTGCACCCGGGCTCGACGACTCATACGGGTTTGCATTCAAGCGTAGAACAAGGCGCGAAGCCGAAGACAGTGCTGTAGCACGGCGAGGCGAAGCAACGAAGTTATACGTTTGAAGGCGAATCCGTATCAGCGCTGGAGGTACAGGGTCTGCAACTCGCGCAGCGCCACCGGGCTCAGGCCCAGCTCGCGCTGCAGGTACGCCTGCAGCCCGCCGTGGTCGGCGTCCACCGCGTGCAGGGCGGCGTCCAGAAACTCGGTCTGCACCCGCCACAGCACCTGCATCACCTCGGGCGCGATGCCGTAGGCCGGGGCGCTGTCCATGCGCAGCAGCTCGTTGGTGAGCAGGTAGTCCTGCATCACCACCGGGCGTGGCACGCCCAGCGCGAGCAGGATCAGCGCAGCGGCAAAGCCGGTGCGGTCCTTGCCCGCCGTGCAGTGGAACACCAGCGGCGCATCGCTGGCCAGCAGGTGCTGGAACAGCGCGGCGTAGGCTGCGGTGTTGTCGTTGACGAATGCGCGGTAGGTCTCCTGCATCAAGGCCACCGTCTGCTGCGGCGTGAGCTCGCGCCCGGCCACCAGCAGGTCTTTCATGCGCTGCACCACCGTCGGCTCGATCGGCAGCGGGTGCTGGGCCACCCCGGGCAGCTCGTAGGCGCCTGCGGCACGCTCGTGCACACCGCGAAAATCGAACGCCCGCGCCAGCCCCAGCCGCGCCAGCGCCGCGTGGTCATCCGGCGTGAGCGCGGCCAGGTGGTCGGATCGGAACAGCGTGCGCCAGCGCACCGGCCGACCATCCTGGCCGATGTAGCCACCCAGGTCGCGGAAATTGCTGGCGCCGGCCAGCGGCACGGCGCGCGAGGGGGGTGCGGCGGGGTTCAGGGGGTCAACGGACATCGTCAGAGGCCTTCCAGGCACGAATTTCAGGGTCAAAACAGGCCAATCCCAGCGTGGAATGGCCACGAGCAGCTATCAAATCAGGATCACTCCGACACCGCCAGATCCCCTGCAAGGTCACCGGCCAGATCTGCCGCAATGAGCCGGAACTGCTCCAGCGCGGCCTCCAGGTCGTCGACGATTTCCTGCGCGATCGCGCCCGGCGGCGGCAGCTTGTCGCTGTCGGCCAGCGATTCGTCCTTGAGCCAGAAGATATCGAGGCTGGTCTTGTCGCGGGCGATCAGCTCGTCGTAGCCGTAGGCGCGCCAGCGGCCGTCCGGGTTCTCGGGCGACCACGTGGCCTGGCGCAGGTGGCTCTGTCCCTGCTGGTACAGCGCGACGAACTCGTCCAGGTGCTCACGCTTCAGCGGGTTGGTCTTGAGCGTGAAATGCTGGTTGGTGCGCAGGTCGTAAATCCACAGCTGGCGGGTCCACGGGGTTTCGCTGGCGCCACGCTTGTCGAAGAACAGCACGTTGGCCTTCACGCCCTGGGCGTAGAACAGGCCGGTGGGCAGGCGCAACAAGGTGTGCACCTCGCACTCGTGCAGCAGTTTCTTGCGGATGGTCTCGCCCGCGCCGCCTTCGAACAGCACGTTGTCGGGCAGCACCACCGCCGCGCGGCCGTGGGTGGCCAGCAGCGTCTTGATGTGCTGCACAAAGTTGAGCTGCTTGTTGCTGGTGGTGGCCCAGAAGTCGTCGCGCTCGATGGTGTCTTTTTCGGTGCTGGTGCGGCCGTCTTCGCCCACGATCACCGTGCTGCTCTTCTTGCCGAACGGCGGGTTGGCCAGCACCACGTCAAAGCGCTCGCCGGGGTCGGCGGCCAGCGCATCGCCCACCACGACCGGCACCGAC
>JAXMEQ010000024.1:0-2257 GCA_046348225.1 Ramlibacter sp. | reverse complement strand
GCGGCCCTGGGCGTCGAGAAACACGGTGGTCGGCAGGCCCGGTGAACGGATCGCGCGGCCGAGGGCGGAGCCCTGATCGAGCCAGACCTCGTCCAGCGCCAGGCCGGCGCGTGTCAGAAAGGCCTGCACCTTCTCGGCCGATTCCCCCTGGTTGACGAACAGGAAGCCAATGTCCGGGTGGCGCCGCTGCGCCTCGGCCAGATCGGGCATCTCGACGCGGCACGGGCCGCACCAGCTGGCCCAGAGATTGACCACCACCGGCCGGCCCCGCGCCGCCTGCGCGAGCGTGGCGGGTTGCGCATCCTTCAACGCCACCAGCGCGACCTCGGGGTAGCCCACGGGCGCGGCGCGCTGCTGCATCAGCAGGCCCATGCCCCAGATCGTGAGCCCGACCGCCGCACCCGCGGCCAGCGGGGGCCGCATGGTGGGCGTGCGCCAGGCCAGGCGGGTCAGCCAGCCCAGGCCGGCCGCCAGGCCGATCCACAGGTTCCAGCCGCCGTCGCGGATGTCGATCACCGAGGCCGGGTTGTCGGCGTAGGCCTGCCAGTTCAAGCCCAGATGCCCCAGCCGGGCGGCCAGCAGGCCCAGCAGCACGGACACGGTGATGGCGTCGCCAGCGGCGATGCGGCGCGGCCCGGGCGCAACGGCCGGTGCCGCCGCGGCATCGCCAGGAACCGCATCGGCGCCGTTGGCCACAGGCGGCTTCGCCCCATGACGGGCCACCCATTCGGCCACCATCGACGCCAGCACGCTGGCGACCAGCAGCAACACGGGGCCCACCGGCAGGGCAATCGGGCCGATTGAAAGAGACAGCATCGGGCGATTGTCGCGCTGGCGCGGGGCGTTCAGTCCATGCGGTAGTCGTTCAGGTCCGGGCGGCGCACCGCCTTCACGTATTCGGCGGTGAAGCCGGGGAACAGCGCGACGATGCGCCCTTCCTGCGTGCGGTACCAGCTGCGGCACAGGCTCCAGACCGAACCGGACAGGCGTTCCTGCAGGCGCTGGTTGTGCGCGCGAAAGACCTCGGGGCGGACCTCGATCCAGCGTTTGCCACCCTGGAGCACCGCCTGCATGCAGGCGATCGAATGCTGTGTCTCGGGCTCGATGTACAGCAGCGTGGAGGTGTGTCCGGTGGCCGTGTTCGGCCCCAGGCTCAGGAACAGGTTGGGAAAGCCTGCCACCGTGATGCCGTGGAACGCCTCGGGCCCGTTCGCCCAGGCCTCGCGCAGCGTGCGCCCGCCCAGACCCGTGATCGTGATCGACGACAGCAGGTGCACCGTGTCGAAGCCGGTGGCGCAGACCAGCACGTCGATGGCGCGCTCCTGGCCATCGGCGGTCACGATGCCGCCCTCGGTGATGCGCGCGATGCCGTCGGTGACCAGTTCCACGTTGGGTTGGCTCATGGCCGGGTAGAAGTCGCTCGAATAGATCAGCCGCTTGCAGCCCAGCGGGTAGGGCGGGGTGAGTTTTTCGCGCAGCACCGGGTCGGCGATCTGGCGGCGGCGATGCGCGGCGGCGGTCTTCAGCATGCCCTTGCGCGCCACCGTACCCTCGTCGAAGGCGCGCCGGCCCCATTCGAGCACCTGCGTCCAGCACCAGCGCACGGTGCGTGCATAGGGCGGAAAGTGCGCCAGCAGGTGGTCCAGGCGGTTGTAGACCCGGTCGAGGCGCGGCAGCACCCAGTTGGCCGTGCGCTGGAACACGAACAGCCGCCCCGCCTGCGCCGCGATCGGCGGAATCAGCTGCGAGGCGGTCGAGCCGGTGCCGATCACGGCCACGCGCCGCCCGGCCAGCGGCACGGTGGCGTCCCAGCGCGCCGAATGCAGGCGCGGGCCCTGGAACGTGTTCAGGCCCGGGATGTCGGGCCAGCGCACCTGGTTCAGCGGCCCGGTGCTGCAGACGAAGAAGGGCGCGCGCAGCGTGTCGCCACGGTCGGTGCGCAAGGTCCAGTGGCCGCTGGTCTCGTCGAAGCGGGCCTCGGTCAGTGAAGTGCCCAGGCGCATATGGGCCAGCAGGCCATGTTTTTCAGCCAGGCGCTGCATGTAGACCTGGATCTCGGGGGCGGAGGCAAATCGGCGCGACCAGTCGGGGTTGGGCGCGAAGCTGAACGAATAGACCGGGGAGGGCACGTCCACGTGGGCGCCGGGGTAGGTGTTGTCCCACCAGGTACCACCCAGGCCGGGCTGTTTCTCGACGATCACGAAGTCGTGCAGGCCCGCGCGCTGCAGCCCGATGGCCATGCACAGGCCCGACATGC
>JAXMEQ010000023.1:0-7804 GCA_046348225.1 Ramlibacter sp. | reverse complement strand
CGCTCCTGCATCACCTGCAGCGCGATCGCGGTGGACGAGAGGGCCAGCCCGAGTGCCGCCACCACCGACGTGCGCCAGGGGACGCCCAGCGCCACCCCGGCCAGCGCCAGGGCGATGGCGCAGCCCAGCAACTGCGCGCTGCCCCAGCCGAAGATGGGACGGCGCAGGCTCCACAGGCGCCGCGGCTCCAGCTCCAGCCCGACCAGGAACAGCATCAGCACCACGCCGAACTCGGCGAAGTGCAGGATGTCGTCAACATTGCCGACCAGGCCCAGCCCCCAGGGCCCGATCGCCATGCCGGCGCCCAGGTAGCCGATGATCGCGCCCAGGCCGAGCGCGCGCGACAGCGGCACCGCGATCACGGCGGCGGCCAGGTAGATGAAGCTGTTGAGCAGCCAGGCGGGTGCGTGTTCCATGCCGTTAACATACCTGAACGCGGCCTCGCGTGTCGCGCGCTCGTCAAGGGCGTACGCGGGTGTGGGCCCAACACGAGGAGACACAGCATGCCGGTCATCGTCATCGCCAACCCCAAGGGCGGCGCGGGCAAGTCCACCCTGGCCACCAACGTGGCCGGGTACCTGGCCGCGCAGGGTCATGCGGTGATGCTGGGCGACGCCGACCGCCAGCAGTCCAGCCGGCTCTGGCTCGGGCTGCGACCGGCGGTGGCGCCACGCATCACCGGCTGGGACATCGGGTCGGACATGACGGCGCGCCCACCCAAGGGCACCAGCCACGTGGTGCTCGACACGCCCGGGGGCCTGCACGGCAAACGCTTCAAGGAGATGGCGCGCCTGGCCGACAAGGTGCTCGTGCCGCTGCAGCCCAGCATATTCGACATCTATGCCACGCGCGCCTTTCTCGACGAGCTGGCCGAGCAGCGCCACGCGGGCCGGCTCCAGGTGGGGCTGGTGGGCATGCGCGTGGACGCGCGCACCATCGCCGCCGAGCAGCTGCGCGAATTCGTCGACGGCCTGGGTCTGCCGGTGCTGGGCTACCTGCGCGACACGCAGAACTACGTGCACCTGGCCGCACGCGGTCTCACGCTGTTCGATGTCGCCCCGGGCCGGGTCGAGAAGGACCTGGCCCAGTGGGAGGCCATCTGTCGCTGGCTGGACACGCCCTGACCCGGGCCGCCGCTACAGTGGCGCGATGAAAACCTTCCAGACCCTCAAGGAACTGGCCGCCTGCACCGGCCAGACGGTTGCCACCAGCGACTGGATCACCATCTCGCAGGAGCAGGTGAACCAGTTCGCCGACGCCACCGGCGACCACCAGTGGATTCACGTGGACGTGGAAAAAGCGAAGAAGGGCCCGTTCGGCGGGCCGATCGCGCACGGCTTTCTGACCTTGTCGCTGCTGCCGAAATTCTTCGAATCGACCATCGAGGTCACCGAATCGGCGATGGGCGTCAACTACGGGCTCAACAAGGTGCGCTTCATCGCGCCCGTGCCCGTGGGCAGCCGGCTGCGCGCGCACATGAAGCTGCTGTCGGCCGAACCGATCGACAACAACGGCTACCAGATGGCCTGGGAGATCACGGTGGAGCGCGAAGGCGCTGCCAAGCCGGTGTGCATCGCCGAATCGTTGTCGCGGCGCTATTGAGGCGGCGGACGGCCGTTTCAGGGCCGTTTTCGGCATCGAAATGACGGCTTCCCGGCGCCGGACGGCCACGGGAAGCTATTGAAACTGTAGCGTTTTCGGGCCGGCCGCAGACGACGATTCACAAGCCTGGCACGCACCTAGGCAAACCCGTTCTGCCGCCAGGCCTCGAACACCGTCACCGCCACCGCATTGGACAGGTTCAGGCTGCGCTGGCCAGCGCGCATCGGCAGTCGCAGCTGCTGCGGCGGCGCAAACGTCTCGCGCAATGCAGGCGCCAGTCCCCGGGTCTCGGCGCCGAACACCAGCCAATCCCCCGCCCGGAAGGCGACCTCGTGCACCAGACGGGTGCCGCGCGTGGTCAGGGCGAAGCAGCGAGAAGGGTCGGGCCGTTCGGCGGCCAGAAACGCGGCCCAGTCGGCGTGCCGCCGCAGCGTGGCGTACTCGTGGTAGTCCAGCCCCGCGCGCCGCAGGTGCTTGTCGTCCATCGAAAAACCCAGCGGCTCGATCAGGTGCAGCGCGCATCCGGTGTTGGCCGCCAGGCGGATCACGTTGCCGGTGTTGGGCGGAATCTCGGGCTCGACGAGGACGATGTGGAACATGCGGGGATTGTCGTCGGTGTGCCGGCGGGCGCCGAACGAGCTTCAGGTGATCGGCGTCCTGGCAAAGACCAGCGCCGTGACGTGCGTGACCCCCGCCTGACGCAGTGCCGTGGCCGCGGCGTGCAGCGAGGCGCCGGTGGTCATGACGTCGTCGACCAGTACCACGCGCTGGTCCCGCAGTTCATGGGCGCGCATCGGATCCACCGCGAACGCGCCGCGAACGTTGCGCAACCGCTCGGCGCGCGTGAGTTCGCGTTGCGCGGGCGTGTGGCGGGTTCTCAGCAGCAGCGTGGCGTCGGTCTTGCGGGGCGCGAGGTGCCGGGCCAGCAGCAGCGCCTGGTTGTAGCCGCGCTCGGCCAGGCGCTCGCGCGCCAGCGGCATCGGCAGCACGCGGTCGGCCTGCTCCAGGGCCGGTTCCACCCAGGGGGCGCTGCGCATCACGGTGGCCAGTTCGGCGGCCCAGCCGGGCTGATTGCCGAACTTGAATCGGGTCACGCAATCCGACCACGGCCAGGCGTAATTCACCGCAGCGAGGCAGGCGTCCAGCGGGGGCGGTTCGCGCAGGCAGGCGCCGCAGCGTGTGACGCCCTCGGGCACGGGCAGGGCGCAGGTGGTGCATCGGGGCACCGGCTGTGCAAAGCGTGTCACGCAAGCGTTGCACACCACCCGCGACGGCCAGGCATGGCAGATGGCGCAGCGAGCCGGCACCTGCTGCGAAACCCTCTCGATCAGCGCGCGGAACATGGAGTCAATATACTGCGGCGCCGGCGCTGCGCAGCCTTTGTTCGCCCTGCATCCCGTACCGAATGACCCGCGATCTCCCCCCCACCATCGATCCCGTCGCCGCCGCGCGCTGGGCCTCGCTGGCGCTGGGTGCCGGGATGCACCCGATTGGGGCGGACGTGGCATCGCCCTGGCTGCATGAAGAGGTGGCGCGGCGCATGGAAGAGCGCCTGGGCTGGATCAAGCTGCAACCGCAACAATGGGCGCACTGGGAGGCGGTGCGCGGCGGCCTTCAGGCGCACGGCCTGTTGACGCGTCGCTACCCGAAGGCCGTGTGCTTCGTGGTCGAGGACAGCGCGGCGCGCGCGAAGTTCGCGACCGAGGCGCTGGCCAAACCCTGGTGGAGCCCGGCGCGCTGGACGGCGGCCCCGGTGCAGGTCGGCCTGCCGCCCGATGGCGGGGTGCAGATGCTGTGGTCCAACATGCTGCTGCACCAGGTGGCCGATCCGCAGGCGCTGATATCGCGCTGGCACCGGGCGCTGGCGGTGGACGGCTTTCTGATGTTTTCCTGCTTCGGGCCCGACACGCTGCGCGAACTGCGCGAGCTGTATCGCGCGCTGGGCTGGCCCGAGCCGGCGCATGCGTTCACCGACATGCACGACTGGGGCGACATGCTGGTGCAGGCCGGCTTCGCGGAGCCGGTGATGGACATGGAGCGCATCACGCTGACCTTTACCACGCCGCAACGGCTGTTGCTGGAGCTGCGCGAGCTCGGGCGCAACCTGCACCCGGGCCGGTTCGCGGGGCTTCGTGGCCGGGACTGGCTGGCGCAACTGCACGAGGCCCTTGCCCGAAGGTTGCCGGGGGCCGAGACGGGCGGGCCGTTGAGGTTGAGTTTCGAAGTCAACTATGGCCATGCTTTCAGGCCGGCAACGCGGGCGCGGGTTCAGGCCGAGAGCCAGATCAGTCTCGAAGAAATGCGAAGGACGTTGCGCAAGCGCAAATAGAATCAGTCGTTTCTTTGAGAAATATCAAAGACACATTCGGACACGGCTAGAATTCGCGGCTGGTGAAATCGTCCCCGGCAGACTCTCTCAGGAGGGTTTTCTTCAGTGTCTTGACGAATGTCAAATCCAACGTTCCGTTTTGGCAGGGTCACCGGTCAGAGCATCGACTGGCGACTCAAGCGCAACTGCTCGGTCACGCCGGCCCAGCTGGGCTGGTCCTTTCTGGCCTTGTGCGTGGTTTCGCTGGCCATTGGCACCTGGTTCTGGGCGATGGGTGCGCGCTTCGTGCTGGGGTTTGCGTGGATTGAGCTGATGGCGGTGGGTCTGGCATTCTTTGTCTATGCCCGGCACGCGGGGGATGGCGAGACGATATCGCTCCAGGGCGGTCGTCTGGTGGTGGAGACGGACCTGGCGGGCCGGCACCAGCGTGCCGAATTCCGCCGGGAGTGGGTACGGGTCGAGCCTCGCGCCGGTGACACCTCGCTGATCGAGGTGTCCGGGCAGGGTCGGTCGGTGAAGGTGGGGCGCTATGTGCGTCCCGAGTTGCGCCAGGCGCTGGCGCACGAGATTCGAAAGGCGTTGCGCCAAGCGTGATGCCGGGGTGGCGGCGCCGAAGGTGCCGCGGTGGTGGGTGGGTCTATCAGAGGCAAGAGAAGACGATGAAGAACATGAGCAACAAGCTGGCGTCCAACCTGTGTCGTGCAGGGGCATGGGCCAGCGTCTGGTTCGCCACGGCGGCGCACGCGGTGAACGACCTGCCCGGTGGCCCCTCGGTCAGGCAGCTCAACCTGCCCGAGCCCGCAACCAAGATCGCCGCCGCGCAGAACTCGCTGCACTGGATGATGCTGATCCTGTGCACCGTGATCTTCATCGCCGTGTTCTCGGTGATGTTCTATTCGATCTGGAAGCACCGCAAGTCCAAGGGGCACAAGGCCGCCAACTTCCACGAGTCCGTCACGGTTGAAGTGGTCTGGACGGTCATCCCCTTCATCATCGTGATCCTGATGGCCTTGCCGGCAACCAAGCTGGTCGTGGCGCAAAAGGACACCTCGAACTCCGACCTCACCATCAAGGTCACTGGTTACCAGTGGAAGTGGGGATACGACTACATCAAGGGCGAAGGCGAGGGCATCGGATTCATTTCGACGCTCGATCCCGCCCAGCGTGTCATGTCCAACGCGGGCAAGCCGCAGGGTGACGACTACCTGTTCAAGGTGGACAACCCGCTCGTGGTGCCGGTCGGCAAGAAGATCCGCATTATCACCACCGCCGAGGATGTCATCCACGCCTTCGCGGTGCCGCAGTTCGGTATCAAGCAGGACGCGATCCCCGGTTTCGTGCGCGACACCTGGTTCCGCGCCGAACGCACCGGCGACTTTTATGGCCAATGCCAGGAGCTGTGCGGCAAGGAGCACGCCTACATGCCGATCCACGTGAAGGTGCTGTCCGCCCAGGACTACAGCGCGTGGGTCGATGGCGAGAAGAAGAAGATGGCCGCGAAAGCCGACGATCCCAGCAAGGTCTGGACCCAGGCCGACCTGATGGCCCGTGGCGAAAAGGTCTACGCCGCCAACTGCGTGGCCTGCCATCAGGCCAGTGGCAAGGGCGCCGGTGCCATCAAGCCGCTGGACGGGGCCGCCGTCGCGCTGGACGCGGACAAGATGAAGATGATCAACGTGCTGCTCAACGGTCAGAACAACGGCACGATGCCGTCGTGGAAGCAACTGTCCGACACCGAGATCGCGGCCGTGATCACGTTTGCCAAGAACAATTGGTCGAACAAAACCGGGCAGGTGGTGCAGCCGGCCGACGTCAAGACCGCGCGCAAATAAGCCGCAGCCGGAAACGAATTCAGAAGGAAACCGACATGAGCGCAGTTCTCGACCACCACGGCCACGGCGATCACGCCCACGACGACCATCACCATGCGCCCACCGGCTGGCGCCGCTGGGTGTTCGCGACCAATCACAAGGACATCGGTACCCTGTACCTGCTGTTCGCGTTCACGATGCTCATGATCGGCGGCGTGCTGGCCTTGCTGATCCGTGCCGAGCTGTTCCAGCCGGGCCTGCAGGTGGTGAACCCCGAGCTGTTCAACCAGCTGACCACCATGCACGGACTGATCATGGTGTTCGGCGCGATCATGCCGGCCTTCGTGGGCTTCGCGAACTGGATGATCCCGCTGCAGATCGGCGCCTCCGACATGGCGTTCGCGCGCATGAACAACTTCAGCTTCTGGCTGATGATCCCGGCGGGGCTGATGCTCGCGGGCTCCTTCTTCATGCCCGGTGGCGCACCCGCCGCCGGCTGGACGCTCTACGCACCGCTGACGCTGCAGATGGGCCCGTCGATGGACGCCGGCATCTTCGCGATGCACATCCTGGGCGCCTCGTCCATCATGGGCTCGATCAACATCATCGTGACCATCCTGAACATGCGCGCGCCGGGCATGACGCTGATGAAGATGCCCATGTTCGCCTGGACCTGGCTCATCACCGCCTACCTGCTGATCGCGGTCATGCCGGTGCTGGCCGGCGCCATCACCATGACGCTGACCGACCGCCATTTCGGCACCTCCTTCTTCAACCCCGCCGGCGGCGGCGACCCGGTGATGTACCAGCACATCTTCTGGTTCTTTGGCCACCCCGAGGTTTACATCATGATCCTGCCGGCCTTCGGCATCATCAGCCAGGTGGTGCCGGCATTCGCCCGCAAGAAGCTGTTCGGCTACGCCTCGATGGTGTACGCCACCTCGTCCATCGCCATCCTGTCGTTCATCGTCTGGGCGCACCACATGTTCACCACCGGCATGCCGGTGACCGGGCAGCTGTTCTTCATGTACGCCACGATGCTGATCGCGGTGCCGACGGCCGTGAAGATCTTCAACTGGATCGCGACCATGTGGCGCGGCTCCATGACCTTCGAGACGCCGATGCTGTTCGCCGTCGGCTTCATCTTCGTGTTCACCATGGGCGGCTTCACCGGCCTGATCCCCGCGGTGGCGCCGATCGACATCCAGTTGCAGGACACCTATTACATCGTGGCCCACTTCCACTACGTGCTGGTGGCCGGCTCGCTGTTCTCGATGTTCGCCGGCTTCTACTACTGGGCCCCCAAGTGGACCGGCGTGATGTACAACGAGTCCCGCGGCAAGATCCATTTCTGGTGGTCGCTGATCTCGTTCAACGTCACCTTTTTCCCGATGCACTTCCTGGGTCTGGCCGGCATGCCGCGCCGCTACGCCGACTACCCGATGCAGTTCGCCGACTTCAATGCCGTCGCATCCGTGGGTGGTTTCTTTTTCGGATTTGCACAGGTCTATTTCTTTGTCGCCATCGTGCTGCCGATGATGCGCGGCCAGGGCGCGAAGGCGTCGCAGCGTCCCTGGGATGGCGCCGAAGGCCTGGAATGGGAGGTGCCCTCGCCGGCGCCGTTCCATACCTTCGAAAACCCGCCCAAGCTGGATGCCACGGCCACCAAGGTGATCGGCTGAACGAAGCCGTGATGGAGCAGCCGATGACGCCCGAACAACGCAAGGCCAACACCCGACTGGGGCTGATCCTGGCCACGGTCGCGGCCACGTTCTTCGTGGGATTTTTTGTGCGCATCGTGGTGCTGGGCGGCTGATCGGACCACGTCATGGGCATTCGCGCTGAAAACCTTCGCATGGTGGGCAAGCTGGTCGTGATCACGGTCGGCATGTTCGCGTTCGGCTACGCGCTGATCCCGATCTACCAGCACATCTGCGAAGCCACCGGCATCAACATCCTGTCGCTGACCGAGCGGCAGGTGCCGGGCGGGGGGACGGCCGGCAAGGCGGTGAAGGTGCCGACCAATTCGCAGGTCGACCGCTCGCGCACCATCACGGTCGAA
>JAXMEQ010000022.1:0-3060 GCA_046348225.1 Ramlibacter sp. | reverse complement strand
CCCGTCACCAGCCGTTGTTGTTGCGGGCCCGGCGCGGGCTGGCGCGTGACCAGCGCATTGGTCCAGCGCTCGGCGCCGCGGTCCGGCCGCTGGTCGCCGGTCAGCCACACCTCGGGCGGGTGGGTCACCGCGGGCATCGCGCCGAACCACGCGCGCAGCTGCGCCTCGTCGGCATCGGTGAAGCGGCGCCCGCCGTGCTCCCGCTCGCCGCTGCCGTGCTTGAAGCTGACATACAGCGTGCCGCCGGGGCGCAGCGCGGTCCACAGCCGCGCCAGGGTCGCGGGCATGTCGGCCAGGGGCACGTGCAGCAGGCTGGCGCAGCACCAGATGCCGTCGAACTGCGCCACCTCGTCGACGTCCTCGAAGCGCCGCTGGGCCACCGCGAACCCGCAGTGAGCGCTGGCCAGCCGGGCCAGCTCGGCGGACGCGTCGAAGGCGCTGACGCGGAACCCGGCCTCGGCGAAGGCCCGGGCGTCCCGGCCGGAGCCGCAGCCGGCATCGAGGATGTGGCCGCCCGGGGGGAGCCGCGCGAGGAAGCGCTGGCGGATGGGGGCCATGTCTACGCCGACAGTCGCGTGGAAGAACTCGGCGGCGTGCTGGGTGTAGTAGTGGGGAGTAGGGTCCATCCGGGGTGGCGGCTGGATGCCGGGGTGGGGACAGCTTACCAGGTGGGCTGCCAGAGCGTCACCAAGCTCCTGAAGTGTTTGCGCTGGATGGATGCGTCCATGTTTTGGGTGATGGGGCCGAGGGTTGTCGCGAGTGTCAAGAGACATCATTGCCGGCAAGGAATGCGCCGCCTGTGGTGCAACCATTGCACTAAACTCTTCCATGCCAACACTGACACGGCTCCGGCAATCCAGGTTGACCATGTACGCTGGTGATCACAACCCACCGCACTTCCGTGAACTGAATCCATGAGACCAAAGCAATTCACGCTTTCAGGCGTGCAGGCAGTGTCGTCCGCCAGCTTGCTGCTGCACTATGCAGATGGCGAGCAATTCGAAGTGAACCTGGTCGACATCATCAAGCGTAACCGTACGCTGGCCCGATTGAAGGATCCCCAGGTGTTCAGCTCTGCGAAGGTGGGCGACCACGGCGCCTCGGTCATCTGGGCGAACGACGACGAACTGGAGTTGGCGGCCGACAACCTGCGCGCACGTGCCGTCGAGCAGGCGGGCCATGCGTCACATGAGTTCATCTGGAACTGGATGGCGAGGAACGACCTGACACTCGACAAGGCGGCGTTGGCGTTGGGCGTGTCGCGCCGGATGCTTGCGTACTACCGCAGTGGCCTCAAGCCGGTGCCGCGTACCGTGGCTCTGGCCTGTCTTGGGTGGGAAGAGGTGAAGAAGAACGACGACAAGTTCGCGCTGGCTGCGTAGCAAAGTGCCGCTTGCCGACAGGTGAGCAAGCCCGCATGCCCTCTTCGCGAAATGCCGACTGGGCCGGCGGCGGCAGGAAGTCGGCAATGACTTCGCGGTCGCCCAGCGGTTCATGGGTGCAGGTTGTTTTGTTTTCCTTGCCGATCGGCGAAGTATTACACTCCATTTTCGTAATACCCCGCCGGAGAATCCCCCATGAACCCGACCCTCACGGTAAAGAGCCAAGTAACGGTCCCCAAGGAGATCCGGCGTTTTTTGGGTATTGGCCCGGGCGAACGGATCACCTTTGAACCGATGCCAGATGGCCGGGTTGCGATAGCGCCGGCCGAACCTCGCAAACCAGACGCCGAAGACCCGTTCGAGCGACTGAAGGGCAGCGGCAAACGCGGCACCAGCACCGAAAAGATCATGCGCGCCACCCGTGGCGACGATTGGAACAAGTAGCCCCCATGGTCCTTGTCGACAGCAATGTCCTGATCGACGTCATCTCCGAAGATCCGGTGTGGTGCGCGTGGTCGCTCGCGCAACTGCGATTGGCCAGGGCGCAGGACAAACTGACCATCAATCCGATGGTCGTCGCTGAAATCGCTGTTGCATACGACTCTGCGGACGCGTTGATGTCGTTCTTGAAACCCACCGGTATGGGGGTCAGCCCGTTGACGACCCAAGCCGCGTTTCTGGCCAGCCGCGCATCCATGCGTTACCGCAAGACCAAAGGAACGAAAACGGGCGTATTGCCAGATTTTTTCATCGGCGCCCATGCCGAAGCGGAGGGCTGGGCCTTGCTGACGCGGGATCCGACGCGATACCGCCGCTATTTTCCGACGGTCCCCTTGATCTGCCCTTGAGGCAACTGCGCGGATGTCCTGAGGGCCGCGCACAGGGCCTTACCCCGCCCTGGCCCCCTGCTCCCCACACAACCGGCACAAGCGCATCGCCAACCGATGCAAGGCCTGCCACCCGTCCGTCGGCCAGTCCGGCAGCTTGAGCCCCTTCACGATCCCGTCCACCTGGTGGGCCGCCTGCAGCAGGTCGGACAGGGCCGCCCCGCTGAGCCGCGGCAGCACGCGCTCGAACAGCTTCTCCTTCGCGCCCCAGACGCGCTGCTCGCGCAGCGCCATCGGCAGCGGCCGGCCCTGGGCCATCGCGTCCTTCACGCGCTTGAGCGCGCGGATGTCCTCGCTCAGCGTGTAGTGCACCAGCACCTCGGATTCGCCCTCGGCCTGCAGGCCGTCGAGCATGCGCTGCACCCGCGCCGTCTGGCCGGCCAGCACCGCCTCGGTGAGCTTGAAGACGTCATAGCGCGCGACGTTCAGCACGGCGCTTTCCACCTGATCGAAGCTCAGTTCGCCGGCCGGGTAGAGCAGCGCGAGCTTCTGGATCTCCTGGTGCGCGGCCAGCAGGTTGCCCTCCACCCGGTCGGCGAAAAACTGCAGCGTGCGCTGGCCCTCGACGCCGGGCAGCACGCGCTGGCCCTGCTGGCTCAGACGCTGCGCCAGCCACTGCGGCAGCGCGGCGCGGGTCACCGGCTCCACCGCGATGCTGACGCCGTGGCCGTCCAGCGCCCCGAACCAGGCGCCCTGCTGGGTCTGGCGGTCCAGCTTGGGCAGCAGCACCATCGTCAGCGTGCTGTCGTTGCCGCGCGCCTGCTCGGCCAGCTGCTGCAGCGCCTGGCTGC
>JAXMEQ010000021.1:0-3186 GCA_046348225.1 Ramlibacter sp. | reverse complement strand
CCGCCCGCCAGCGCCATCGCGCGCAACAGCGTGATCTGCCCGGTCAGCGGGTAGATGCCGGGCCGGGCCACCGCGCCTTCGATGGTCACGCGCTGGGTGGTGAACTCCTTGATGAACACCGAAATCTGCGGGTCCTGCAGAAATTTTTCGCCGTAGCGCGCGGCAATGGCGGCCTCCGCCTCCTGGGCCGTCAGGCCCGCCACCTTGATGGCGCCGATCAGCGGCAACGACACCAGCCCGGTGGAATTGACGCGCACCGTGCGCTTGAGCTCGGTCACGCCGTAGACGTCGATCTCCAGCAGGTCGTTGGGGCCGATGCGGTAGTCGGCGCCAAAGCCGGCCAGCGCATTCATCGGCTGGGCCTGCCCGGCCAATGCCGCCGCCTTGGCCGCGGCCGCATTCTGCGGGGGCACCTGGTTGGCGGCCGGGTCGTTGGCCACCGGCTGGCGCACCGTGTCCACGCGCGCCGGGGGCTGCACGGGAACCGGGACAGGAGCCGGCGCTGCTGGCGTTTGCGCCGGCGCCAACCACGGCTGCGCCGCCAGCGCAATCGCCAGCAACGTCCGCCATCTGCCCCGTGGTCGAAATTCAGATGTTTCCATTGGTATCCATTATCCGACAGAGCCTGCCTTTTCTTCGGGCAATGCCGCCGCCAAGACCCTGCGGATCAAGCGCCAGCCTCAAGCATCAACCGCATCATCCACACCTGCGCCAGGCCCAGATGCTCCTTGATCGAGCGGCTGCTCCACTCCAGCGACCGCGCCTCCGGCCACCATCCCGCCCAGGGATCCGGCACATTGCCCAAGGCTTCGGCGTCGGTGGAGGCTGGCAAAAACGTCACGCCGCTGCCGGCGAACGCCATCTGCAGCGTCTCCAGCGCGCGCGGCATGTGCAGCGCCGAGGTCACGACCAGCACCCGGCGTGCGCCCACCTGGCGCACCAGCGGCACGCTGAGCACCGCATTTTCGCGGGTGTTGCGGCTGCCGCCCTCCAGGCGCATGGCGCTGGCGGGCACGCCCAATGCCCGCAACACCTCGGCCATGGCCTCGGCTTCGGGCGCCAGTTTCACTTGGCCAGGCTGGCTGCCGCCGGACAGCAGCACCCAGCGCGCCTTGCCCGCGCGGTACAGCGCGGCCGCGTGCCACACCCGCTCAGCGGCGCTGCCAAACCCCAGATGGGGCTGCTCCGGCGGTTGCGCTGACTGCATCGCGCCGCCCAGCACCAACAGCGCATCGGCCGCGGGCGAGGCCTGTGCCGGCACCGGCGGGTGGCGCAATTCCAGCGGCTTCGCCAGTGCCCATGCCACCCAAGGCGTGCTGGCCAGCCACAGGCTCCCCAGGCACAGCACCGCCAGCGTCACGCCGGCACGCCGCTGGCCGCGCCAGGCCAGCAACAATGCCAGCAGGCCGCCCAGCAAAGCCAAGGGCAGCGGTGCCAGCAGGCCCCCAACGATCTTGTTCAACAGGTACAGCGCAAACTCCTCGAGCCATCGGACGGGCTTGTTTCTTCAGACAAATCGGAGTCTGACCCCAATTTCTTATTCCTCTTCATCACCTCTGCAACGGCGTCCATTCGTAGTCATCCCCCATCAAAACGCGGGCATCGCGCAGGCGGCGGCGGCGGGCTTGCCAGACGCCTTGAAACACGCGCAGCATGTCGGCCGGCCGGTCGTGCAGGTACAGCGTGAACGCCAGTTGCAGCAGCCGCTCGCGCGGCCACCAGCGGGTGGGCAGGTCGTGATCCAGCCAGCGCTGCAGATACGCAGCGCGCACAGGCCCCGGCCGCAGCGACGCCCGCCACGCATCCATCGTCCGGATCACATCGGGCTGCCCCAGCATGCGAAACCAGCCCAGCATGGTCCAGGCGGCGGTTTTCAGGCCGGCCGCGTCCAGCAGCGCCCGCACCGCGGGCCAGTCGACCGGCTTGTGCTGAATCCACTGCATGAAGTCGGCCACCCGCCCCAGCCCCATCTGCGGCGAACACACATACTTGCCGAAGGCCGGGTGGGTCAGCATCATGAACACCGCATCGCTGTCGCTCAGACCCCAGACGCCATGGGTCTGCTGGCGCCGCGCCAGGAAGCCCGCCGTCAGGTCCACCCGGGTGCGCCCCTCGCGCAACATTGCCCAATGCAGGTCGATGTCCACCGGGCCCTGGCGGAAGCTGGCCTCAAAGCTCACGTTGTTGGGCAGCACCTGGGCGGCATAACCGTTGTCCATCAGAACCTGGGCGGCCCGCCGGCGGTCTTGCGGCGCCACCAGAATGTCCATGTCGGATGCGGGCCGCAGCGCCGGGTCGGGGTAGACGCACTCGCGCACGTGCACCCCTTTGATCACCACATAGGCAATGTCCTGCGCCGCGAACAGCGCATCCACCTGCGCCAGCGCCCAGCGGTGGGCCAGGTAGCCCGCCGCCGCCGCCTGGCGCGCAGTGCGCAGCGCATCGGCCATCGCCGGGGGCAATGTATCCAGCAGGCCCGCCGCCTGCAGGCGCTGGTGCCACAGCGGCCCCAGGTCTTGCGCCAGCACCCGCTCCAGCAAGGCTGGGCCGCCGTCCAGCAGCGCCGTGCGGCAGGCCGCCGGGGCCACCGCCCGCATCACCGGCAGCAGCGCCAGCCGGTCCCGTTCAAGCCGGGGGGCCAATGCCAGCTCGCGGCCCATCACCCCTGGTCCGATCGCCGCAGGGCGCGCCTGAAGACGTGCCACACAAAGATCGGTGCCGACACAAAGGTTCGTCTCCACAGCCGCCGCGGCTGCCGCAGCAGCCGGGGCAACCATTCCAGCCCCAGCGACTGGAACACCGGGTGCGAGCGTTTCACATTGCCCACGTAAAAGTCGAACACCGCGCCCACCGCGCCGGCAAACTTCACGTCCAGCCGGTGAAGGTTCTCAAAAATCCACTTCTCCTGCTTGGGCGCCGTCATGCCCACCCACAGCACATCGGGCCGGGCCGCGTTGACCACGTTGATCATCTCGTCCAGATCGGCCACCGAATATTCCGGCTTGAAGGGCGGCGAATAGGTGCCGGCCACCCGGATGTTGGGGTAATCGAGCGCCATGCGCGCACAAATCCTGGCCAGCGTCTCGTCCGTCGACCCCAGGAAAAACACGCTCATGCCCTGGCGGGCGTTCATGCGCGCATGCAGCCCCGCAAACACATCCGACCCCGTTACCCGCATGCGCACCG
>JAXMEQ010000020.1:0-7132 GCA_046348225.1 Ramlibacter sp. | reverse complement strand
TAGTCGATATGCGGCACGGCGGCGCAGCCCGCCGGGTCGGCAATCATCTGGTCGAGCCAGGCGTTGTCCCATTCGCGGTTGATCAGGCCCGCGCGCGCGCCCTGCAGCTGGTGGCTCATGCCGCCGGTGCCCCAGATGTGCACGTTCAGATCGTCGTCGAAGGATTCCACCGCCTTGCGGATGGCCTGGCCCAGCGCGAAACAGCGCCGGCCCGAGGGCACCGGGTACTGCACCACGTTGACCGCAAACGGAATCACCGGGCAGGGCCAGGCGCCGGTCTTCGGGTCGAGCTCGCCGCACATCAGCGACAGCGGCACGGTGAGGCCGTGGTCCACGTCCATCCGGTTGACGATGGTGAGGTCGAAATCCTGCTGGATCACCGACTGCGCGATGTGGCTGGCCAGCGCCGGATGGCCGACCACCTTGGGCACCGGCCGCGGGCCCCACCCCTCGTCGGCGGGCTGGTATTCGGCCGCCGTGCCGATGGCGAAGGTGGGAATCATCTCCAGGCTGAACGCCGTGGCATGGTCGTTGTAGACGAGGAAGATGACGTCGGGCTTGTGGTCCTTCATCCACTGACGCGAGAACTCGTAGCCCTGGAAGACCGGCTGCCAGTAGGGTTCGTGGGTCTTGCCAAGGTCCATGGCCGCGCCGATGGCGGGCACGTGCGAGGTGTAGACGGATGCGGTGATGCGGGCCATGGTCAGGCTCCCTTCTTCTGGCCCGCCGCGCCCTGCGGCTGGCGATGCGGCTGGGCGTCGCCGTCCTCGCCGAGGAAGCGGTTGCCTTCGATCGAGCGGCCGCCGCCGATCATCATGTCGCGGTATTCCTGCTCGGTCATGCCGGTCATGGAGCCGGCCATCTGCTGGAAGCTCTTGCCGTCGGTGGCACCGATCTTGGCCAGGAAGTAGATGTTGCCGCCGGTGCGCATGCACCAGTTGAGGTCACGCGCCAGCACGGCCTGCTTCTGCTCCTCGGTCATCGGCCATTCGTCGAGATAGGCGCGCTCGTCCGCTTTGAATCGCTCGCGGTTGGCAGCCTTCATCAGGCTCATGCAGAACTGGTTGAGCCAGTAGCCTTTGCGGCTTTGCTCGGCATCGAAAATGATCGTGCCGGGCACGTCGAGATAGGGCTTTTCAAGCGACATGGTCAGCCTTTCACGTCCTCGGGCCAGTACAGGCGCATCGGGTTGTCCACCAGCAGTTTTTGCTGCAGTTCGGCGGTGGGCGCGATGTGCGGAATGAAGTCCACCAGCAGGCCGTCGTCGGGCATGTGGTCCTTCAGGTTGGGATGCGGCCAGTCGGTGCCCCAGAGCACGCGGTCGGGAAACTGCTCGACGATGCGCCGCGCGAACGGGATCACGTCGGTGTAGGCATGCTGCTGGCCGTCCAGCGCCTTGGGGCCGGTGACCGACAGGCGCTCGGGGCAGCTCACCTTGCTCCAGACGTTGGTGTGCTCGCGCATGAACCGCTCGAACAGCGCGAACTGCGGCCCGTCCACGGGCAGCGACACATCCGGCCGGCCCATGTGGTCCACCACCACGGTGGTGGGCAACGCGGTGAAGAAGTCCCAGAGCTCGGGCAGGTCCACCGCCTCGAAGTAGATCACCACATGCCAGCCCAGCCTGGCGATGCGCCCGGCAATTTCCATCAGCTCGTCCTTGGGCGTGAAGTCCACCAGGCGCTTGACGAAATTGAAGCGCACGCCGCGCACGCCCGCGGCGTGCAGCGCCTGCAGCTCCTCGTCGGTCACCGAGCGCTTGACCGTGGCCACGCCCCGCGCCTTGCCCCCGCTGGCGAGGCACGCATCGACCAGGGCGCGGTTGTCGGCGCCGTGGCAGGTGGCCTGCACGATGACGTTGCGCGCAAAACCAAGATGGTCGCGTAGCGCGAACAGCTGGGTTTTGCTTGCGTCGCACGGGGTGTACTTGCGCTCGGGCGCGTAGGGGAATTCGGCGCCGGGGCCGAAGACGTGACAGTGCGCGTCGACACTGCCGGGTGGCAGTTTGAAAGTGGGTCTGGAGGGTCCGGTGTACCAGTCAAGCCAGCCAGGGGTCTTGGTGAAATCACCGCTTACGGGTTTGGACATGTGTCGATGGGGCTGTGAAGGAATTCAATCGGGCTTGATGTTGGCCTCGCGCACCAGCTTGTCATAGCGTTGGCGCTCGGCGCGGATCAACGCGGCGAACTGCTCGGTGCTGCCGGGCAGGACTTCGCCGCCCGCGTTGGCCAGTCGGGCACGCACATCCGGGTGCTGCAGGGCTTTCTCGACCTCGGCATGCAGGCGCTCCACCACCGCCTTGGGTGTGCCTGCAGGCGCAATGAAGCCATACCACACCGAGGCCTCGAAGCCCGGAAAGCCGGACTCGGCAATCGTGGGCACGTCGGGATAAATGGACGAGCGGGTGGGGCTGAGGACGGCGATCACGCGCAGCTTGCCGGACTTCACGTGCGGCAGCACCTCCAGCGCGTTCACTGCCACCAGCGGAATCTGCCCGCCGATCGCATCCGTGATCGCCTGGCTGCCGCCCTTGTAGGGAATGTGTTGCAGGTCAACACCAGCCGCGCGCGTGAAGAACTCCATGGCCATGTGCGGGGTGGCGCCGTTGCCCGGCGACCCATACGCAATCGTGTTCGGCTTGCCCTTCGCAGCCTGGATCAACTGGGCCACGCTGGTGTAGGGCGACGCGGCATTGGCCGCGATGACCACGGGCACGCGGCCGACCAGCGCCACCGGGGCCACGTCCTTTTCCGGGTCGAACGGCGCCGGTTTGTACAGGGCGGGGTTGGCTGCGATGGAGTTGGCCGTCAGCATCAGCGTGTAGCCGTCGGGCGGCGCGTCGATCAGCGCCTTCATCGCGATGTTGGTGCCCGCGCCGGGCTTGTTCTCCACCACCACCGGCTGGCCCAGGCTGGCCTGCATCGCCTGGCCGACACTGCGGGCGATCAGGTCCACCGCGCCCCCGGCCGTGAAGCCGACGAGCACCTTGACGGGCTTGGTCGGGTAAGCCTGCGACAAGGCCTGGAGCGGCACGACGGCCACGAGGGTCGCCATCACACAGGCAAGACCCAGCCGGCTGCTGGACAGAAAATGGAAGTGCTTCATGCTGATGTCTCCTGATGGGTTGGGACGCGCGGGAACTCAATCGGGGCGGGCCGTGCCACGCAGGCCGGCCCGGATGACGATGGCTTGCAACTGCCCACTGCCCTGCACGCCTTGTGCGAACTGGCCCAGGAACGGCAATGCGGCCTCGCGTCTCTTCGGAATGGCGATGGCGAGGTTTTCCAGACCCCAGCGTCCGTCGAGCACCCGGAACCCGGGCAGCTCATCCGACATCTCGAACAGGATGCCCTTGTTGGTGGCAAAAGCATCCAGCTGGCGCTGCCGCAGCATCTCCTGCCCCACCTTGATCGAGGCCACCGGCACGACGACCGCGCGCTGGTAGGTCCGCGTCAACACCCCTTGGGAACTGCTGCCCTCCGTCACGCCGACGCGGTGGGCCCGCGCATCGACATCGGCGACGGCCGTGATGGACGACCCTGGGGGCACCAGGTAGCCGAGTTCCAGCCGGATCAGCGGCGGCGTGAACACCATGTCCTTGGCCCGAGCCTCCGTGGCGTTGGTGAAGGTGAAATCAACGGCGCCGGCCTTCAGCGCTTCAAGCACCAACGGGAGCCGCCCGAACTCGACCACCTGCACCGGCACACCGATCCGATTACCCAGCAACTGGCCCAGCTCCAGCGCGACGCCAGCGCGTTCGCCCGTTTTCGGGTTGACAACGAGAGACGTCGGACTGCCCGGATAGACGCCCACGCGCAAGGTTCCGCTGGGCGCAAGGATGCGCACCACCGCGGGATCGACCACCGGAGCTGGTGTGGCACAACCGGCGATCAGCAGCGGCAAGCTGAGTGCCGCTGCGATCAGGGTTCTGCGGACGTGGTTCATGTCGGTGTTCCGAATCGGTGAAGATCCCGAA
Organism: Ramlibacter sp.; assembly: GCA_046348225.1. Lineage (GTDB taxonomy): Bacteria > Pseudomonadota > Gammaproteobacteria > Burkholderiales > Burkholderiaceae_C > JAXMEQ01. The sequence goes on along the minus strand of JAXMEQ010000020.1, from coordinate 3,156 downwards.
GGTCAGTCGATGTACTTCAAGCCCGCGGCCGCCAGCGGCTCGCGCATCTTGTACATGTCCAGGCCCAGCACACCGCTGGCCAGCTTGGTGCGCTTTTCGCCCTCCAGGCTCTCGCGCTTGCGCGCCGCTTCCAGCGTGGCCACCGCGCGGGCGGCGGGCACGCAGACCACGCCGTCGTCGTCGGCCACGATCACGTCACCGGGGTTGACCAGCATGCCGGCGCAGACGACCGGAATGTTCACCGAGCCCAGCGTGGCCTTGATGGTGCCCTTGCTGCTGATCGCCTTGCTCCAGACCGGGAAGTTCATCTCCTTCAAGGTCTTCACGTCGCGCACGCCGGCGTCGATCACCAGCGCCCGGGCCCCGCGCGCCTGGAAGCTGGTGGCCAGCAGGTCGCCGAAGTAGCCGTCGGTGCATTCGGCGGTAACGGCGGCGACCACGATGTCGCCTTCTCTGATCTGCTCGGCCACCACGTGCATCATCCAGTTGTCGCCGGGGTGCAGCAGCACCGTGACCGCGGTGCCCGACACCTGCGCGCCAGGGTAGATGGGCCGCATGTAGGGCTTGAGCAGGCCGACGCGGCCCATGGCCTCGTGCACCGTGGCAGAGCCCAGTGCGGCCAGGCCATCGGCGGCGGCGCGGTCGGCGCGGGTGATGTTGCGGTAGACGACCCCGAGTTCGTACATGGTCCGACTCCTTACAGGCCGTTGGCCTTCAGACGCGCGTCGAGGCGCGAGAACACGCGGCGCGTGTTGGCTTCGTAGATCTGGTGCTTGTCCTCGGCGCTGAGGATCGTCGAGGCCTCGATGTAACGCTTGGTGTCGTCGTAGTAGTGGCCGGTGGTCGGGTCGATGCCGCGCACCGCGCCGATCATCTCGCTGGCGAACAGCACGTTCTTCACCGGGATCACGGTGTTGAGCAGGTCGATGCCCGGCTGGTGGTAGACGCAGGTGTCGAAGAAGATGTTGTTCAGCACATGCTCGGTCAGCAGCGGCTTCTTCATCTCCTGCGCCAGGCCGCGGAAGCGCCCCCAGTGGTAGGGCACCGCGCCGCCGCCATGCGGAATCAGGAACTTCAGCGTCGGGAAGTCCTTGAACAGGTCACCCTGGATGCACTGCATGAAGGCCGTGGTGTCGGCATTCAGGTAATGCGCGCCGGTGGTGTGGAAACACGCGTTGCACGAGGTGCTGACGTGGATCATGGCCGGCAGGTCGTACTCCACCATCTTTTCGTAGATCGGGTACCAGTGGCGGTCGGTCAGCGGCGGGCTGTTCCAGTGGCCGCCCGACGGGTCGGGGTTCAGGTTGATGCCGACGGCGCCGTATTCCTTCACGCACTTTTCCAGCTCGGGGATGCAGGTGGCCGGATCCACGCCGGGCGACTGCGGCAGCATGGCCACCGGCACGAAGTGTTCGGGGAACAGGGTGGAGACGCGAAAGCACAGTTCGTTACAGATCGCGGCCCAGGTGGCGGACACGTTGAAGTCGCCGATGTGGTGCGCCATGAAGCTGGCGCGCGGCGAGAACAGCGTGATGTCGCTGCCGCGCTCCTTCATCAGGCGCAACTGGTTGGTCTCGATCGACTCACGCAGCTCGTCGTCGCTGATTTTCAGGTCGGCGGCCTTGGGCATCACAGACGGATCCTGGATGCCGGCGATCTGCTGGTTGCGCCAGTTCTCCAGCGCCTTGGGAGCGGTGGTGTAGTGACCGTGGCAATCGATGATCAGGGATTGGTTCATGGCGGGCTCGCGCGGGATGCAGATGAGGCACGATTGTGGCCAGTCCGTCCGCGCACAGACAGGCAAAGCCCCCTCTACCAGCTAGAGCAAACGAGCATATCAATTTGCTTGCTATGCAAATAAGCTGCGGCCATGGATCTCAAGCAGCTTGAATATTTCGTGCGCGTGGCGGAGCTCGGCAGCTTCACCCGCGCCTCCATTGCCCTGGACATTGCGCAGCCGGCGCTCAGCCGCCAGGTGCGCCTGCTGGAGGTGGAACTGCGCCAGAACCTGCTGGCGCGCAATGGCCGCGGCGCCACGCCCACCGAGGCCGGCAAGCTGCTGCTGGAGCATGCCCGCGGCATCCTGCATCAGGTGGAACGCGCCCGCGAGGAGCTCGGCCGGGTGCGCGGCGCGCTGGCCGGACGGGTGGCCATCGGCCTGCCGCCCAGCCTGGCGCGGGTGCTGACGGTGCCGCTGACGCGCGCTTTCCGCCAGCAGATGCCCGACGCGCAGCTCTCGATCAGCGAAGGCCTGTCGGCCGCCATGCAGGAATGGCTGGTCAACGGCCGGCTGGACATCGCGGTGCTCTACAACGCCCAGCCCGCCGCAGGCATCGAAGTCACCCCGCTGCTGGAGGAAGACCTGATGCTGGTGCAGCCGCGCCCCGCCGGCCTGCCCGAAGATCCGCCACCGCCGCCCGTCGCGCTGCGCGAGGTGGCCCGGTTGCCGCTGGTGATCCCGAGCCGGCCCAACGCGATCCGCATGCACGTCGAATCGGAGATGGCGGCCATCGGCTGCAGACCGAGCATCGCGCTGGAGATCGACGGCGTCGCCGCCATCCTGGACCTGGTGGCCGACGGCGCCGGCAGCGCCATCCTGTCGCGCAACGCGGTGGCCAGCTCGATCAAGCCCTCGGCCTTCACGGTGCGCGCCATCACCGACCCGCCGCTGCGCACGCGCTTGTCGCTGGCAACCAGTTCGCAGCGTCCGGCCACGCTGACGCAGCAGGCCACGCTGGAGCTGATGCACACCACCACGCAGGCCCGGCTGGCCAGCCCCTAGTACTCTAATTTTCATAGCATACAAAGACCTTCTGACGCTGGAAATGAGCGTCTTTTGCATAATTTCTCGGGGAAGACCGCGTGGTCCGCGCTGTGGCGCCCCTGATCGGGCAAACCCTAGCCCTGCGCGCTTCGGCTTGCGCTTTCAGCACCCGTGATTGATCATGCGCGGCCGGCCATCCCGCCGGCAACCGTCTGAACCCCATGGAGACCTCTCGATGCGCACCCTTCTTTCCCGCCTGTTGGCCAGCTTCACCCTGCTGCTTTGCGCCACCGCCTCCTTCGCCCAGACCGGCAAGACCGAACTGCTCTGGCTCGGCCAGGCGGCATTCCGCCTCACGACGCCAGGTGGAAAGGTGATCGTGATCGATCCGT
>JAXMEQ010000019.1:0-7308 GCA_046348225.1 Ramlibacter sp. | reverse complement strand
CTACCACGGCACTTCGGCGGCCATCGAATTTGCCGTGCTGAACCTGCAGGTGTCGCGCATCGTCGTGTGCGGCCACAGCCATTGCGGCGCCATCCGCGCCGCCTACGAAGGCGTGGGCGACGACGCACCCAACCTCAAGGCCTGGCTGGGCCTGGCGCGCGAGGCGCTGCTGCCGGTGCAAGCGGGCCCGGAGGCGCTGCGCCGCACCGAGCAGCGCGCGGTGGTGTTGCAGCTGGAACGGCTCATGGACTACCCCATGGTGCGCCACGCGGTGGACGCCGGCCGCATGACGCTGCACGGCTGGCATTACGTCATCGAAGACGGTGAAATCCATGTGTTTGACGTGCAGCAAGGCGCGTTCGTGCCGGCCTCGGTATCACTGCACAGTGGCACCGGCCCTTACCAACCTTATGTGGAACACGATGGACAGATACTCACCGACTGAGTCTGGGACTCAGTCCGACGCTGCATCAGGCCCCGGCGGCCTGCCGCCCCAGGCCATCAGCCAGGACGTATTGCGCGAAAAATACCTCAAGCCCGGCGAAACCGGTGCCCAGGACATCTACCGCCGGGTGGCGCGCGCGCTGGCATCGGTGGAGCCCGCCGCCAGCCGGGCGCACCATGAGACCCTGTTCCTGGACAACCTGCGCGCCGGCGCCATTGGTGCGGGCCGCATCATGAGCGCGGCGGGCACGGACATCCAGGCCACGCTGATCAACTGCTTTGTCCAGCCGGTGGGCGATTGCATCCAGGGCTGCGACGACGAAGGCTTCCCCGGCATCTACGAAGCGCTGCGCGAGGCCGCCGAGACCATGCGCCGCGGCGGGGGCGTGGGCTACGACTTCTCGCGCATCCGCCCGCGCGGCGCGCAGGTCAAGGCCACCGCGTCGCTGGCCTCGGGGCCGTGCAGCTACATCAACGTGTTTGACCAGTCGTGTTCCACGGTAGAGAGCGCGGGCGCGCGGCGGGGCGCCCAGATGGGCGTGCTGCGCATGGACCACCCCGATGTGCTGGAGTTCATCCGCGCCAAGCGCACGCCGGGGCGCTGGAACAACTTCAATGTGTCGGTCGGCGTGCCCGACGCCTTCATGAACGCCCTGGCCGCTAACGGGCCGTGGGAGCTGGTGCACCGCGCCCGCCCCGGCGACGCGCTGCTGGCGCAAGGTGCCCACCAGCGGGCCGACGGCCTGTGGGTGTACCGCACCCTGCCCGCGCGCGAACTGTGGGACACCGTCATGCAGTCGGCCTACGACTACGCCGAGCCCGGCATCCTGTTCCTGGACACCATCAACCACGACAACAACCTGGGCTACTGCGAGGCCATCGCCGCCACCAACCCCTGCGGCGAACAGCCGCTGCCGGCCTACGGCTGCTGCGACCTCGGGCCGGTGATCCTCACGCGCTTTGTGCGGCACCCCTTTGGCTTTGCCGGTGAGCCGGCATTCGACTTTGAAGCGTTTGCGCAGGCTGTGGCTACGCAGGTGCGCGCGCTGGACAACGTGCTGGACCTGACCTGGTGGCCCCTGCCCCAGCAACAGGCCGAGGCGCAGGCCAAGCGGCGCATTGGCGTGGGCTTTACCGGCATGGGCAATGCCCTGGCCATGCTGTGCCTGCGCTATGACGCACCCGAAGGCCGGGCGATGGCTGCGCGCATGGCGCAGTGCATGCGCGACGCCGCCTACGCGGCATCGGTGGCGCTGGCACGCGAAAAAGGCGCCTTCCCCCGGTTCGACGCCCAGGCCTACCTGGCCAGCGGCACCTTTGCCAGCCGCCTGCCGCCCGCGCTTCAGGAGAGCATCCGTCAGCACGGCATCCGCAACAGCCACCTGCTGTCGATCGCCCCGACCGGCACGGTGAGCCTGGCGTTTGCCGACAACGCCTCCAACGGCATCGAGCCGCCCTTTTCATGGACCTACCTGCGCAGGAAGCGCGAAGCCGACGGCAGCACCACGGAATACACTGTGCAGGACCACGCCTGGCGGCTGTATGAATCGCTGGGCGGCGACGTGACGCAGTTGCCGGCGTACTTCGTCTCGGCGCTGCAGATGAGCCCGGCCAGCCACATCGCGATGATGCAGGCCGTGCAGCCCTTTGTGGACACGGCCATCTCCAAGACAGTGAATGTGCCGGCGGACTGTCCGTACGACGACTTCAAGGGCCTGTACCTGCTGGCCTGGCAGGCGGGGCTCAAGGGCCTGGCCACCTACCGGCCCAACACCATCCTGGGCGCGGTGCTGGAGACGGGCACGCCAGCCGCCAGCGCCACGCCCGATGCGGCTGCAACGCCCGACCCCATGCGGGCCGTGATTGAAAGCCGGCCGCGCGGCGCACTGGCGGCCGTGGCCGAAAAGATCGAATACTGGACACAGCAGGGCCGCCAGAACCTGTACCTGATCGTGTCCTTCCTGCCGCTGGCCGACGGGCGCGAGCGGGCCATCGAGTTCTTCATGCCCGTGGGCCAAAGCGGCGAATCGCAGCAGTGGATCACCTCCACCATGCGCATGCTGTCGCTGGCGGCGCGCGGCGGCTTTCTGGAACGGGCCCTGAGCGACATGCGCAAGGTCGCCTGGGACCGCGGGCCGGTCCGCCTGGGCAGCGTGGCGCGCCAGGACGGCACGCCGGTGCCCCTGTGGCACGACAGCGAAGTGGCTGCCGTGGCGTATGCCATCCAGAACATCATTGCCCGGCGCAATGGCCCCGCCGGCCCGCCCGGGGATGGCCTGGCCACGCCAGAGCCACCCGCTGGTAACGCCATGCCGGCCATGGCTGGCGCCAAATGCCCGGAATGCGGTGCCCACGCGGTCATCCGCAAGGACGGTTGCGACTGGTGCACCCAGTGCGGCCACATCGGCTCATGCGGGTGAGCCGGTGGCGGGCCTTTCAGGAAAACACCAGCGGCTCGCCTTGCGGGTCCAGTGCCATGTACGGCGCCAGATCGCCCGCGCGCAGGCCCTCGACCATCCTGGCCAGCGCCGCGTCCACGCGCGAGGCCGCAGGCGGCTGCCCGTCCTGCCCCGCCAGCGTGGCAATGAACACCACCTGCCAGGGCGGGCAGGCGCTGCGCGCTTCTTCCACCAGCGCCTGGAAGCTTTGAAGCTCGTCCGGCGTCTTGTCCACGCAAGCCAGCGGCTCCAGCACGCCGCCCTGCCCGGCGTCGAACCCCGCACGCTGCGCCGGCGTGGCGTCGTCGGGCAACCGGGCGGCGGCAAACACAAAAAGAAGCTGCTGCGGCTGGGACTGGGCCGCGGCCGCCTGCAGCAATTGGTCGAAGTGGGACAAGGTGCTCATGGCCACAGCATCCTTCAAATCGGCCCGCCCTGCTTGACCCGCATCAAACGACCCCGGCCCCCGCTGGCGCAGGCACTTTCCACCAGCGCCACGGCCTGACACCTCAAGGAGCCCGGCATGAAGCCCCTCATCACCATTCACGAGCCGCGGCGCGCGCCAGCGGCGGCGCCCGGCTTTGCCCTGTGGCAGTTGGGCTTTCGCCCGTTTTACCTGCTGGCCAGCGCCTTTGCCGCACTGTCCATCGGGCTGTGGGCGCTGCAATTCGCGGGCTGGCTGGGCCAGCCCTATCTGCACGGACCCCTGTGGCACGCCCATGAAATGCTGTTTGGCTTCACGCTGGCGGTGATCGTGGGCTTTTTGTTCACCGCCGGGCGCAACTGGTCCGGCCTGCCCACGCCCACGGGCCTGCCGCTGGCCGCGCTGGCGGCCTTGTGGGTTGCTGCCCGCGTGCTGGTGCTGACGCCCTTTGGCTGGGCTGCGGCGCTGGCCAACGTGGCCTTTCCGCTGGCGGCCGCGGTCGCGCTGGCCATCCCCTTCGTGCGCGCGGGTGTCCGGCGCAATTACTTCTTCATCGCGCTGCTGGTGCTGCTGGCCGCCGCGGCGCTGGCCATCCACCTGGAGCGGCTGGGCGTGCTGGCGGTGCCCGGCTGGCTGGGCGTCCAGCTCGCGCTGGACATCGTGCTGTTCATCATGGTGGTCATGGGTGGGCGGGTGATTCCGATGTTCACCAACAATGGTGTGCCGGGCGCGCGGGCGACGCGCCAGCCCATGGTGGAAAAAGCCGCGCTGGGCCTGGTGCTGGCGCTGGCGGCTGCCGACGCCGCGCAGCTGCAAGGCGGCTGGCTCGCGGCGCTGGCGGGCGCATGCGCGCTGGCGCACCTGGCGCGCTGGCTGCTCTGGCAGCCCTGGAAAACCTGGCGCGCACCGCTGGTGTGGGTGCTGCATGCAGCCTACCTGTGGATCGTGGTGCACCTGGCGCTGCGCGCGCTGGCAGCGCTGGCCTGGGCAGCGCCCTCCACGGCAACGCATGCGCTGACCGTGGGCGCGGCGGGTGGGCTGATCATCGGCATGATGACGCGCACCGCCAGGGGCCACACCGGCCGGCCGTTGCGCGCCAGCCGGGCCGACCTGGCGTGCTACCTGCTTGTGGGCGCCGCCGCCCTGGTGCGCGTGCTGGTGCCCTGGGCCGTGCCCGCATGGACGATGCCTGCGGTCCTGGTGTCGGCGGCGCTGTGGTCCGGCGGCTTTGCGCTGTATGCCGTGTGCTACTGGCCGGTGCTGACCCGCGCGCGTCTGGACGGGCAACCCGGCTGAAGGCGCCCGCAGGGCCGGTGACACAATCGGCCGCATGACATCTGAAGGCCCGGATCTTTTTGGCGACGCGGGCCCGCCAGTGCCCCCACCGGCCAGGAAAGCCGCGCGCCCCCGTACCGGCGTGCTGCCCGGCGTGCTGCCCGCCGTGGTGGATGCAGACACCCGCCGCATTGCCGACGCCGTGCCACGGCGCATCCGCCTGGGCACGTCGTCATGGAGCTTTCCAGGCTGGACGGGCCTGGTCTGGGGCAACGCCTGCAGCGACGCGGCGCTGGCCAAAAGCGGGCTCGGCGCCTACGCCCAGCACCCCGCGCTGCGCACGGTCAGCCTGGACCGCACGTTCTACCGGCCGCTGTCGGCCAGCCAGTACGCGGCCTATGCCGCCCAGGTGCCGGACGACTTCCGCTTCGTGGTCAAGGCGCCCAGCCTGATCACCGATGCCGTGGTGCGGGGCGAAGCCGGGCGCGGCATGCAACCCAACCCGGCGTTCCTGGACCCTGCGCTGGCGGTGTCTGAATTCGTCCAGCCCGCGCTGGACGGCCTGGGTGCGCACATCGGCGCGCTGGTCTTCCAGCTCAGCCCGTTGCCTGCCGCCTGGCTGCAACGGCTGCCCGAGCTGCTGGAGCGCCTGGCGGCCCTGCTCGCTGCGCTGCCACCGCTCAAGCCGGTTGCGCCTGACGGCATCGTGGCGGTGGAGGTCCGCAACCCGGAACTGCTGACGCCAGCCTTCGCTGCCGTGCTGCGCGCGGCGGGCGCCACTTACTGCCTGGGTTTGCATCCGCGCCTGCCGCCGGTGCAGGACCAGTTGCCCGTGCTGCGCGCGCTGTGGCCGGGGCCACTGGTGTGCCGCTGGAGCCTGCACGGCCGCCATGGCGCGCAGGGCTACGAAGAAGCCAAGGGGCTGTACGAACCCTTTGACCGGCTGGTGGACCCGGACCCGGCCACGCGCGGCGTGCTGGCCAGGGTGATGGCCGCCACGGCCGCCGCCGGGCACAACGTGAGGGTCGGCAGGGATTCATGTAAAACTCAGCAGAAACAGACCTAAGTCCCTGTCGCGGCAAGCTTTTTTGCCGCTCTCCTGCCACTCGCCTCGGCGTTCTTCGCGGTAGCCAAATCGGGTTCGGCCGGGGTCGCAGTCAGACGCTCAAGCATGCTGGCCACCACCTGCTCTTGCGCCGTGACGGATGACCTAGCCGTCGCTAGCGCCAGTTCCAGTTGCTGCTTTGCGATGAGCATCTCGTCGACCTTGGCCAGCAACTCCTTGTTCGAGGTGCTGAGCTGCTGGACGGCCGCATCCTGCTCGACCAGGCGCCGGCCCAATTCCTCGGTGCGCCGCTGCGCAAACCCTAATTCATCCTTGAGCGGCCGCAGGCCCCGCGCCTCTTCCTGGGCTTGGTGCAGATCGCCCTGGGCGCGTGACAAATCACCCAGCAAGCGCGCGTTGTCCTGAAGGGTGTGGACGGCTTCCTGCTGCTTGGTGGCCAAGGTGTCGTTCACGGCGCGTAGCTCGGCCTGCAGATACTGCACCTGCTGCTCATGCTTGCGCTGGTCCTGGTCGCGCTGCTCCTTGGTCGATTCCCGGAAATGCTCCAGCGCCTGGCGCGCATGCTGGTGCTTTTCTTCCAGGGATTGGCGATGGCGCTCTTCGGCCGCGAGGCGCTCCTGCAGGTCGGCCACCTGCTGGACGAGCTGCGTGTTTTCCAGGGTCTTACGGCTTAGCGCTTCGCTGGTTTTGCCGTGAGCGGTTTTTTCGTCGGCCAGCGCGCGCTGGGTTTGCTCCAACTGCTGGCGCGTGGCCTGCGCCTCGGTTTTCAGGGCCGCGGCGGCTTGCTGCTGCTGGCTCAGCTGCTCGGCGTGCCTGGCCTGCGCCGCGGTGACCCGCTCTTCGGCTTCCTCGTTGACGCGAGCGGCCAGGCGCCCCACCAGGTCCTGAATCGCCTCGCTGACGGCCACGCGGCTGCCGGCGGCCCCGCCTTCTTCCTCCTCGATCTCCTTCAGGTAGCGGTGGATCGTGGTTTTGGAGCCGCTGCCCAGCTCTTCGCGCACCGCATCGATGGACGGATTGCGCCCTTCGGCCAGCAATTTATCGCGGGCGCGCAGCACTTCAGATTTGTAGATTCCAGCTCTGGCCATGGCTCACCTCTTTATTTCGTACCGTAGTATGTACCATGATATTACATACTATTTATGAGGTCAAGAAATTGAAGTTTTCTATAAAACTAACATTGGGTAATAGTGGATTATCCAATGTGATGCGGGTTTTGAGCGGATTCAGCCGTGGCACTGGTATGGCGTCGGTCGAAAGCGCATTTGATGTCATAAGCGCTTATGTGCCCTTCTAGGAAAATCGCCTCACCGCCAAAAGCTCAGCTCCCGCGAGCTGGTAAAAATATGCCTAAACAGGCATAATTGAGGCGATGTCGAAGCAAGCCCGCAAACCCATCAAATGGGTCAGTTCCGCCAAGCGCGACCTTGATGCGATGCCGGAGGACGTCAAAGACGTTTTTGGTCATGCCATCGACCTGGCCCAGGCCGGCGGCAAGCACCAGGACGCCAAGGTGATGACGGGTTTCGGCTCGGCCGGCGTGTTGGAGGTGGTCGAGGACCATCAGGGCGACACCTACCGGGCCGTCTACACCGTCAAGTTCGCCGGCTGGGTCTATGTCTTGCACTGCTTCCAGAAGAAGTCCAAAAGCGGCATCGCTA
>JAXMEQ010000018.1:0-11759 GCA_046348225.1 Ramlibacter sp. | reverse complement strand
AAGGAAGACTGCAAGCCCTTTGTGGCGGTGGCGGCGCTGATGGCCGACGCTGGCCTGCTGGTGCCACGCGTGCTGGCCTGGGACGAAGCCATGGGCTTCATGCTGCTGGACGACCTGGGTGCGCACACCATGATCGAGCGGGTGGACGCCGCCGACCCGGCCGCCAACCTGCCGCTGTACCAGCGCGCCGTGGAAGCCCTGGTGGCCTGGCAGCGCGCCTCGCGCCCGGGCGTGCTGCCGCCGTACGACGAGGCCCTGCTCGCGCGCGAGCTGGCGCTGTTTCCCGACTGGTACCTGGCCCGCCACAAGGGCGTGACGCTGACCGACGCACAGCGCACGACGCTGGACCAGCAGTTCCGGCTGATCGTGCAGCACAACCTGGCCGCGCCGGCGGTTTATGTGCACCGCGACTTCATGCCGCGCAACCTGATGATGCCCCGGGACGCGGCCGAGCCGCGCCTGGGCGTGCTGGACTTCCAGGACGCGGTGTACGGCCCCATCACCTACGACATCGCCAGCCTGATGCGCGACGCCTTCCTGAGCTGGGACGAGGAATTCGTGCTCGACGTGACCATCCGCTACTGGGAGAAGGCCCGCAAGGCCGGGCTGCCGGTGGGCGACGACTTTGGCGAGTTCTACCGCGCGGTGGAATGGATGGGCCTGCAGCGCCACCTGAAAGTGGCCGGTATCTTCGCCCGCCTCACGCTGCGCGACGGCAAACCGAAGTACCTGGCCGACGCGCCGCGCTTCATCCAGTACATCCGTACCACCACCAGCCGCTACCGCGAGCTGGCGCCGCTGCTGCGGCTGGTGGACGCGATCGAAGGCACGCAGGCCGCCACCGGCTTCGCCTTTGGCCGCGTTTGAAAGCCAAAATGGCCTGTAGCCCGCGCCAACATTGCGCAAGGCGCTATTGATTTCATAGCATGCCGCGCTTTCACTGCCCCTTGCCCCTGGCCCCGGGCGACAGCATCGCGCTGCCGCCCAACGCGGCGCGCCACGCGCAGGTGCTGCGGTTGCAGCCCGGCGCCGCCGTGACGCTGTTCAACGGCGCGGGCGGCGAGTTCGACGCCACCGTGCAGCAGATGGGCCGCAGCAGCGTGCAGGTGCAGGTGGGCGCCCACCATGCGCTGGAGCGGGAAGCCATGCGCGCAGTGCACCTGGTGGTGGGCATGCCCGCCAACGAGCGTATGGACTGGCTGGTGGAAAAGGCCACCGAACTCGGCGTGGCCAGCATCCAGCCGGTGCTGGCCGAACGCAGCGTGCTCAAGCTCAAGGGCGAGCGCGCCGACAAAAAGCGCGCGCACTGGCAGGGCATTGCGACTGCCGCTTGCGAGCAGTGTGGCCGCAACCGCGTGCCCCAGGTGCACGAAGTCGTGGCCCTGCAGGCCTGGCTGGCGTCCGTTCGGGCCAAGCCTGTCGAAGCCACGGGCTCGCGGCTGCTGCTGTCCCTGGTGCCCGGCGCCCAGCCGCTTTCGCAGGCCGCTGCCGGCACCGGCCCCGTCACCCTGCTGTCCGGCCCCGAAGGCGGCCTGAGCCTGGTGGAAGAACAGGCCGCGCTGGCGGCAGGCTTCGTGGCTGTGAACCTCGGCCCTCGTGTTTTACGGGCAGAGACGGCGCCGCTGGCGGTGCTGGCGGCCCTTACACTGGCTTGATGAACCGCAACCTGGTACTGCTGGCCCTGTGCCAGGGCCTGTTCCTCACCAACAACGTCACCTTCATTGCCATCAACGGGCTGGTCGGCCTGTCGCTGGCACCCATGGGCTGGATGGCCACGCTGCCGGTGATGGGCTATGTGGTGGGCGGCGCGCTGTCCACCGGCATGGTGGCGCGCAGCCAGTCACGCTTCGGACGCAAGACCTCGTTCCAGCTCGGGCTGGTGGTGGCGTTCCTGTCGGCATTGCTGTGCGCCTATGCTGCCTTCAGCCGGAACTTCTGGCTGCTGTGTGCTGCCACCTTGGTGGCCGGCTACTACAACGCCAATGCCGGCCTGTACCGCTTTGCGGCGGCCGAGGTGGCGGGCTCGACCGCGCAGGAGAAAGCCGTGTCGCTGGTGATGGCTGGCGGACTGCTGGGCGCGATTGCCGGGCCCAACCTGGCCGCCTGGACGCGCAACCTCTGTCCCGTGCCGTTCGCAGGCGCCTACATCGCACTGGCCGGCGTGGCGCTGCTGGGCATGCTGGCGCTGGCCTTCATCACGTTCCCGCCGGTGCCGCCCAAAAAGGCCGGGCAGCAGGGCCGGCCACTCTCGCAGATCATGAAGCAGCCGGTGTTCATCGTCGCCGCCGCCACCGGCGCCCTGAGCTTTGGCGTGATGAACCTGCTGATGGCCGCCACGCCGATCGCCATGCAGCAATGCGGGCTGCCGTTTTCCGACGCCGCGCTGGTGCTGGAATGGCATGTGATCGGCATGTTCGCGCCCGGTTTCTTTACCGGTAACCTCATCAAGCGCTTTGGCACCCTGCCAGTCATGGGGGTGGGCATCGCGCTGTACCTGGGCTGCATCGCCATCGCGCTGTCGGGTGTGGACCTGCACCAGTTCCTGATTGCGCTGTTCCTGCTGGGCGTGGGCTGGAACTTTGTTTTCACCGGCAGCACCACCCTGTCGCTGACCGCCTACAGGCCCGAGGAAAAAGACCGGGCCCAGGGCGCGCTGAACTTTTTCGTGTTTGCCACGCTGGCGTTGAGCTCGCTCGCTTCCGGCGTGCTGGTCACGACCCAGGGCTGGACGCTGCTGAACCAGGGCTCGCTGCTGCCGGTGCTGGCCACGGCGCTGGCGCTATTGTGGCTTGTGCTCCACCGCCGTCGCGCCCAGAATCCGGTTAGCAACTGAAAGGACGTTGATATGGGACTGCTTGATTCGGTGATGGGTGCGGTGATGGGCCAGGTGCAGCAGCAAGGCGGCATCGGCGCAGTGCTGGGCCAGCTGCTGGCCAACGACGGCGAGGGCGGGGGCCTGCGCGGTCTGGTGGAGAAGTTCAACGAGGCCGGACTCGGCGAGGTGGTGGGTTCCTGGATCGGCAAGGGTGAGAACCTGCCGGTTAGCGCCGACCAGCTGAAAGAAGTGCTGGGCAGCGACATGCTGGGCAAACTGGCGGGCCAGCTGGGCGTGGATCCGGACCAGGCCTCAGGCCAGCTCGCCGAGCTGCTGCCCGGCCTGGTGGACAAGCTCACGCCGCAGGGCGTGGCGCCTGAAAACGGTATCGGCGATGCCGGCGAGCTGCTCGGCATGCTGGGCAATCTGCTACAAAAATAGTAGCTCCCTGCGCAGCATCGGCGCGGGTTGCGGCCTGATTTGGCTTGTAGCCCGGCTCAAAGGGGCGGGAACTTCTGGTCCAGCCAGCGCTTGAGCAGGGCGAACACCGGCGCCCGGTCCAGCTCGTTGAACAGCTCGTGGTAGTGCGCGTCGAAGCAGTGTGACGTCACCACATCCTGCGGCGCCGCCGCGGCAAACGCGCGTGCGCCGGCCGGGTTGACCAGCTTGTCGGCACCGGCGTACATCAGCAGCGTGGGCACCGTCCAGTGCGGCGCACGGGCCACGGTGGCCGGGCCACCGTCGGCAATGAACTTCGCCAGCCGGCCCGAGATGCGGTCGTGCACCAGCGGGTCGCGCTGGTAGGCCTCGACCACCGCCGGGTCGTGCGAAATGAAGCTGGCGTCCAGCCCGTTGCCCAGTGTGAGGTTGGGCGCCACACGCGGCACCACGGCCAGCAGCAGCTTTTGCACCAGGTTGAGCCCCGGATCGAGTGCCGGCGACGACAGCACCAGCGCGTCCACCGGCCGGCGCTTGAGCGCGACGAAGCGCGCCGCCACCAACCCGCCCATGCTGTGGCCCAGCAGGATCAGCGGCTTGCCGTCGGGCAAGCGCAGACGGGTCGCGTCGACCACGTCGGCCAGGTCTTCCAGCAGCCGGTCGCCGTCCGGCAGCGCGCCGCGCACGCCGCCGGATTCGCCATGACCATACTGGTCATACCCGCGCACCGCAAAGCCCCAGGCATTGAGGAACTGCGCCACGTGGTCGTAGCGCCCCACATGCTCGCCCAGGCCATGCACGATGACGACCGCGCCGCGCATCGGCTGGTCGTCGTCCAGCGGCCATTCCTGCAGGGCCAGGTTGTCGCCGTCGCTCGCCGTGAAGGTGGAAAGCGTGGAGTCGTTCATGCCCAACAGATCAGGCCGGCAGCGACGCCATCACCTGGGCCACGGCGGCCGTGAGCTTCTTGGCATAGGGCACGTGCAGGAACTCGTTGGGGCCATGCGCGTTGCTCTTGGGGCCCAGCACGCCGCAGACCATCATCTGCGCCTTGGGGAAGCCTTGGCTCAGCATGTTCATGAGCGGAATGGTGCCGCCCTGGCCGATGTAGCCCACGCCACTGCCAAAGTGCGCCTGGCTGGCGGCGTTCAGCGCCTGCTCGAACCAGGGCGCGGTGTCGGGCGCGTTCCAGCCGGTGGCGCCACCGTTGCTTTCGAACGTGACCCTGGCCTGGTAGGGCGCGTTGTCTTCCAGCAGGGCCTTCATTTCGGCCACGGCGCTGGCCGCGTCCACCAGCGGCGGCAGGCGCAGGCTGAGCTTGAAGGCGGTGTAGGGGCGCAGCACGTTGCCGGCGTCCTTGAGTGCCGGGAAGCCCTCGGCGCCGGTCACGCTGAGCGTCGGCGTCCAGGTGCGGTTGAGCAGGGCCTGCACCGGGTCGGTGGTGGTGGGCAGCGCGAAGGTGGTGGAGCCGCCGCAGTCGTAGTGGGCCCACGGAAAGCGCTTGTACACCTCGTCACCCAGGATGGCGGCGGTGGCCCGGGCCTGGGCCAGCCGCTCGGCCGGCACTTCGCAGTGAAAGCTGGCAGGCAGCAGGCGGCCGGTCTTGCTGTCTTCCAGCCGGTCGAGCACCTGCCGCATGATGCGGAAGCTGCTGGGCACCAGGCCCGAGGCGTCGCCCGAATGCACGCCCTCGGTCAGCACCTCCACCTTGAGCGTGCCGCTGGCCATGCCGCGCAGGCTGGTGGTCAGCCAGAGCTGGTCGTAGTTGCCGGCGCCGCTGTCCAGGCAGATCACCAGCGCCACCTCGCCCAGCCGCGGGCGCAAGGCGTCGATGTAGGGCAGCAGGTCGTAGCTGCCCGATTCCTCGCAGGTTTCCACAATGCCCACGATGCGCGGGTGCGCCACCTTCTGCGCCTTCAGGGCCTGCACGGCGGCGATGCTGGCGTACACCGCGTAGCCGTCGTCGGCGCCGCCGCGGCCGTAGAGCTTGCCGTCTTCGTACTTGGGCGTCCAGGGGCCGAGGTCGTTGCGCCAGCCGGTGAACTCGGGCTGCTTGTCCAGATGGCCGTACATCAGCACGGTCTGGGCCGACTCGGCCTTGGTGGCGGGAATGTCAAAGAACAGCACGGGGGTGCGGCCGGGCAGGCGCACGATTTCGAGCTTGAGGCCTTCGACCTTCTGCGCCTCGACCCACTGCGCGGCATTGCGCAGCACGGTCTCGATGTAGCCGTTGGTCGCCCAGTCCTTGTCGAACCCGGGCGACTTGGCCGGGATCTGGATGTAGTCGGTCAGCTGCCGGACGATGTCGCTGTCCCACTGGCGGGTGGCGTGGTCCAGGGCGGCGGCGGCGTCGAGCGTGCCACTGGGCATTTCTCGGTGTAGGGGTGCGTTCATGGGGTTCCTGAATGGATCAGCAGGGAAGCCCGCAACTCTACGCCGCCCGCGCCTCGCACGCCAGAGCCAGTAATTACTAACCTGCCCCTTTCCAGGCGGCGCCAGCGGGCCAAGCCCCGGGCCTCGCAACCCCGACTGGCCAGGGGCACACGCTTCCGGGTAGGCAACAACCCCAGCTTTCCCGGGGAAATGCACTGCGCGCTGTCCGACAGGTTCTGTTACAAAGCCGGCTTCTTTCCATAGAGGGCCTCCATGACCGCCTGCGACCGTGCCTCCATTCCCTGCAACCTGTGTGGTGGCACCCACGTCACGGTGCTGTCCCGCCGCAGCCGCAGCGGCCAGCCGCTGCGCAGCGTGGCCTGCGAAGGCTGTGGCCTGGTGTGGTCGGACCCGCGGCCGCACGAAGCACGCCAGTTCTACGAAAACGATTACCGGCTGGCCTACAAGCAGACCTTTGAGCCAAGGCCGAAGCACGTGCTGCGGGCCGGCGAGGTGGCCCTGTCGCGACTGGCCAAGATCCGCCCCTGGCTGGACGGCCGGCTGCGCATCCTCGACGTGGGCAGCGGTGGCGGCGAGTTTGCCTACCTGCTCAAAACCCTGGGCCACGCGGTGCAGGGTGTGGAGCCCAACAAGGGCTATGCCGGCTATGCCGAGGCGCAGTACGGGCTGGCCATCACCCGGGGCTTCATTGGCGACGTGCCGCTGCCCGAGGGCGGTTTTGACCTCATCACCATCTGGCATGTGCTGGAGCACACCGAAGACCCGGGTGCAGTGTTGCGCCAGCTGCGCAACGCCTTGCGCCCCGGTGGCACGCTGGTGGTGGAGGTGCCGAACGTCGAGGCCACCTGCCAGTCACCGCGTAGCAGCTTCCACGAGGCGCACCTGTACACCTTCAACACCGCGACGCTGCAGCACCTGGCGGCCAAATCAGGCCTGCGGGCCCAGCATTGCCAGCTGTCAGACGACGGCGGCAACCTCACCGCCGTGTTCACCGCCATGCCGCAGCCAGTGCCACTGGCCAGCCTGCAGCTGCCGGGCAACCATGCGCGCGTGAGCACCATCGTGCGCGGCCATACACCACTGTCGCATGCACTTTCGGCCCACCCGTGGCGACGGGCGGCAGGTCGCTTCGCGCGCGCAGTGCAGGAGCAGTTCACGCTGCGCAGGGAGCGCGCGACGGGCCGCGCGTTGCTCGACGCGCTCTACCGCCGGGCGCTGCAGCCGCAGGCAACGGCGCCGACGGTGCGCCGGCGCTGGCCCTGGGTGGTCGTCGCCTACGCGCTGGCACTGTCGATGGAAGAGCTGCTGCTCGACACCTGGCTGCCGGCCCGCAGCTGGAGCGAGCCGCAGGCCCTGGTGCTTTACCTGGGCCTGCAGCTGGCCCTCGTGGCCGGCTTGGTGTGGGCGCTGAGGGCAGAACCGAGGACGCTGCGCGGATTTTTGAAGCTGGGCGGTCTTGCAACGCCCATGCTGGCACTGCCGGCATTCTGCTGAGCAGAGCGGCCCTTGCCGCGCGCCTTGTTGACCAGCCGACCCGCGGTCAGCGGCGCCATGAACCCCGGGGAAAGCCGGTCGGCTCAGCCGCCCGCCAGCGCCGCGAGGCGGGCGTTGGCTTCGCGCTTGCCCATGGTGCGCAGCGAGGCGATGGCGGGCAGCTGGCTGGCGCGTGGCCGGGCCTTGCCGTCTTCCCATTTGTAGATGGACTGGCCTGAAACGCCCAGCAACGCCGCCACTTGCGCCGCCGACAGGCCCAGGCGCTTGCGCTGTGCCGCCAGCCCCTTGGCGCTGAAGCGCAGGCTGCTGCGCCCCGCGGCCGGGGCGTCGGCTTTGGCGCCGGCCTTGCCGCTTTGCCGCGACAGCTTGCCAAGCTGCTTTTCCAGCTCGGTGATGCGGCGCTTCAGCGCGGCGATGTCACTGCGGTACTGGGCCGAGGCTTTCTTGAACCGCGCTGTATCGCCACGCAGCTCCTTGCGGGCCACCCGGGCGATCTCTTCTTTCAATACGGCTGCAATGTTGGGCATTGTTGTTGTCCGGTCGTTCCAAGGAACCCGGATTATCCGCCCGCCAGACCGCTCGCGGGGGTAACACCAAGGGTTTCAGCCCGCCTGGCGCCGTGCCGCCAGCCCCTGCGCGGCGCGGCGCAGCGCCTCGGCCACCACGGCCGCGCGGATGGGCTTGCTCACATAGTCGTCCATGCCGGCGGCCAGGCAATCGTCGCGGTCGCCTTCCATGGCGTTGGCGGTCATGGCCACGATCCAGGGTCGGCGGGCGGCTGGATACAGGGCGCACAGCTGGCGTGTGGCCTCCAGGCCGTCCATGTCGGGCATCTGCACATCCATCAGCACCACGTCAAACGGTTCTCCGTCCTGCAGGGCCTGCGCCACCGCCCCCAGCGCGCCCGTGCCGGTGGCCACCACCTGGATGTCATAGCCCAGGCCGCTCAGGATCAGTGCGGCCACCCGCTGGTTGACCAGGTTGTCTTCGGCCAGCAGCAGTCGCAGCGGAATCTGCTGGGCCAGCCTCGGCGCGCTGCTGGCGGGCGCGGCGGCAGGTGCCGGCGCGACGAGGACGGGCTGTCGCTCGAACAGGCTGTACAGCGCGTCAAACAGCACCTGCGACTTGGTGGGCTTGACCAGTGTCTGGGCCACGCCCAGGCCGGCCAGCTGGTCACCCCCGTCACCCAGTGAGGTCAGCACCAGCAACGGCAACTGGTTCGGGTCAAAGCGCTTGCGCAGCTCGGCGGCCAGTGCGTAGCCGTCCATGCCCGGCATCTGCACATCGAGGATGGCGGCGTCGAAGGGTTCACCGGCATCCAGCCACGCCAGTGCCTGTGCGCCAGACGATGCCGCGCGCGGCAGCATGCCCCAGCGGCGGGTCTGCAGCGTGAGGATGTGCCGGTTGGTGGCGTTGTCGTCCACCAGCAGCAGGCGCCGTCCCGCCAGGCTGACGGTCTTGCGGCTGACCCAGGCGCTGGGCCCGGACGGCACCACCTGGTACGGGATTTCAAACTGGAAGGTCGAACCTTCTCCCGCCACCGACACCACCCAGATGCGCCCGCCCATCAGCTCGATCAGGCGGCGGCAGATGGCCAGGCCCAGCCCGGTGCCGCCGTACTGGCGCGTGGTGGAGGTGTCCACCTGGCTGAACACCTGGAACAAGCGGTCAAGCCGGTCGGCGGGAATGCCGATGCCGGTGTCGCGCACCGCCGCGTGCAGCAGCGGCGCGCCGTCGGCGCCCTCACGCCGCGACAGCGTGACCACCACCTCGCCCTTCTGCGTGAACTTGACGGCGTTGTTGATCAGGTTGATGAACACCTGGCGCAGCCGCGTCAGGTCGCCATAGATGGCCCGCGGGACGTCGTCCTCGATCCAGTAGAGCAAGTCCAGGCCCTTCACCGCCGCCGGGCCGCTGGTGAGGTCCAGCGCACCCTCGACACATTCAGCCAGGTTCACCGGCACGCGCTCCAGCTCGAGGTGGCCGGACTCGATTTTGGAGAAGTCCAGGATGTCGTTGATGAGCACCAGCAGCGCGTCGCCGCTGGTGCGGATGGTCTCGGCAAACTCGCGCTGGGTTGCGGTCAGCGGGGTGTCCAGGAGCAGGTCGCTCATGCCGATCACGGCGTTCATGGGCGTGCGGATTTCATGGCTCATGTTGGCCAGGAATTCGGCCTTGGCGCGGTTGCCGGCCTCGGCCGCCTCCTTGGCCGCGATCAGCACCGCCTCGGTTTCCTTGCGCGCCGTGATGTCGCGCGCGATGCCCAGCAGGCCGATGCATTCGCCCGCGTCGTTGCGCATGGCCACCTTGACCAGCTCGAAATACTGCATGCGGCCGGTGCGCGGATCGGTCAGCCGGTCTTCGTACACCACGGGGGCGTCAGACTCCATGGCCTTGCGGTCGGCCACCCGGTAGCGTTCGCCCTCCTGCGGACCGAACAGGTCGTGCGCGGTCTTGCCCACCACGTCTTCTTCCCGCAGGCCGTGCTGCCGCTGGTGCGCGGGGTTGGACAACAGGTAGCGGCCGTCGGCGTCCTTGAGCCAGATCCGGTCGGGAATGTTGTTGACCAGCGCGCGGAGCTGCGCCTCCTTGTGCGCCAGCGCGTGCTGCGCCTTCACGTAGTCGGTCATGTCGGTGAAGGTGCGCACCACACCCCCGTCGGGCAACGGGCGGGTGCGCACTTCCAGCGTCTTGCCGTCGCGGGTCTGGCGCAGGTAGGTTTCGGGCCCCTGGATGGCCGGCACCTTGTCGCCCACGGCCACGTAGCCACGCGCGACCGCGTCCACAAACTGGAAGTTCTCGCCGAAGTCGCCGCGCTCGATCTGGAAGCGCACCAGCTGCTCCATGGTCGGCTTGGTCGCCATCAGTGCTTCGGGAAAGCCCAGCAACTCCTGGTGGCGCCGGTTGGAGGTCACGGTGCGGCCGGACGCATCAATGGTCGCAATGCCCTGGCTCATGTTGTCCAGCGTGATCTGCAGGATGCGGCTTTTGTCCGCCAGCTCTTTCTGGGCGTTGAAATACGCGGTGACGTCCGAATAGGTCCGCACCACGCCGCCGTCGGGCAGCGTCTGCGTGGCCACCTCGATCACCAGGCCGCCGCGGGTGCGGCGCAGGTAGGTGCCGGACGTGAACCGGCCGGCCGCGTCCTGTGCGCGGCGGTCCACGCTGTTGAGCGGGCTTACATTGAGCAGTTCAGAGTGTTCGCCGAAATCACCGCGCTGTTCCTGGAACCGGATCACCTCGGCCATGGTGGGGCGCCCCGCCAGCAGCGCATCGGGCAGATCCAGCAGCTCCAGAAAGCGGCGGTTGTAGAGCACCACCACCCCCTGGGCATCCACCCGCGCGATGCCGCGGCCCGCGTTGTCCAGCGTGATCTGCAAGGCCTCGGTGCGTTCGCGCAGCATCTCGCTGGCCGTGGCGGCCGCCTGCTCGGCCTGCATCCGTGCGGTGATGTCCTCCACCGTGCCCTCGTGGTACAGCACGTTGCCCTGTGCGTCGCGCACCACGTGGGCGTTCTCGCTGATCCAGAACACCTCGCCATTCGGGCGGCGCATCTCCGACACAAAGTTGCGCAGCGTGCCCTCGGCCAGCAGCCGAGCCCGGAATTCGGCCCGACGCCCCGGCTGGGTGTACCAGCCCTGCCCGCGCGAAGTGGCGGTGCCCAGCATCTCGGCTTCGGAGCTGAAGCCGAACAGCGCGACCATGCCGCGGTTGGCGCGCACCTGCACGCCGCTCGGGTCGCTGCGGTACGCGCCGATGGGCAACAGCTCAAACAGCGTGGAGAAGTCGTCGCGGTTCATGGGTGAAGCCATCGTAGTACAGGCACGCCGGCTGCGTCAGCCGGGAGTTGCCCGGCCCCCGCAGTCGCGGCGCGCACCGTTGCCACGCACCCGGTTGATGACACGATTTGGCCACCAGCCCGCATGAATACTGCGCAGATCGCTATGAATTTTGTAGCAACAAGGCGGTGAAACGGCCAACAAGGTACAATCGGGCTGTCGGTTTAGTGTTGGGTCAGTCGACCCGTCCTCTCAAAGTCCGGCCCTCGCACGGGTGCGGCACTTCCTGAATCCCGATTGCGCAGCACGCAGGCGCCGCGGCCTTCCCGCCGCCCTTTCGCCTTGCCGCTGCTTCCTTCAACGCCTGCCCCAGGAGGACACCATGGCCAAAGAAGAACTGATTGCAATGAACGGCGCCGTGACCGAGGTGCTGCCCGACTCGCGTTTCCGCGTCACCCTGGACAACGGCCACCAGCTGGTGGCCTACACCGGCGGCAAGATGCGCAAGAACCACATCCGCATCCTCGCGGGTGACAAGGTTTCGCTGGAACTCTCGCCCTACGACCTGAGCAAGGGTCGCATCACCTTCCGCCACCTGCCCGGCCGCGGCCCCGGCTTCACGCCGCCCCCCCAGCAGCGCCGCTGATCAGGCGCCCGTGGCTTTCAGCCAGCCCAGGCCGGCCGAGGTGCCGCCGGGTGTGGCGCCCCGCGCGGGCCGGTATTCACAGCCCAGCCAGCCCTGCCATCCGCATGCTGCGGCCACCTCGTCAATCACCTTGAAGAGGTAAGGGTAGTTCACTTCGCCCACGTCAGGCTCATGGCGCTCGGGCACCCCCGCA
>JAXMEQ010000017.1:0-13297 GCA_046348225.1 Ramlibacter sp. | reverse complement strand
CTGATGTGCGGCGAGCTCGACCCGAAGACCGGCGCCTGGCCCTGCCCGGTGATTCCGTTCGCGGTCAACGTGGTGCAGTACCCGGTGCCCTCGGGCCGGCGCTGCTTCGCGCTCGGCCAGGCCATCCGCAAGGCGGTCGAATCCTTCGACGAAGACCTGAACGTGCACATCTGGGGCACCGGCGGCATGAGCCACCAGCTGCAGGGTGCGCGTGCCGGCCTGATCAACCGTGAATGGGACAACGCCTGGCTCGACCAGATGATTGCCGACCCGGTCGGCTGCGCCGCCACACCGCACATCGACTACGTGCGCGAAGCCGGCAGCGAGGGCATCGAACTCGTGATGTGGCTGATCGCCCGCGGCGCGATGAGCGACGTGGTCGCCGGCAAGGTGCAGGGCCCGGCACCCAAGGTCACGCACCGCTTCTACCATGTGCCTGCGTCCAACACGGCGGTGGGCCATATAATTCTCGAAAACGCTTAAGGAACCCAACCATGACCATCAAAGTCGCTCTCGCCGGTGCCGGCGCCTTCGGCATCAAGCACCTGGACGGCATCAAGAACATCCCCGATGTGGAGGTGATCAGTCTCATCAGCCGCGAACTGGACAAGACCCGGGAAGTGGCCGCGAAATACAGCATCCCCCATGTCACCACCGACCTGGCCGACAGCCTGGCCATCAAGGAGGTGGACGCCGTCATCCTGTGCACGCCCACCCAGATGCACGCCAGCCAGTCCATCGCCTGCCTGGAGGCTGGCAAACACGTGCAGGTGGAAATCCCGCTGTGCGACGTGTACAAGGACGGGCAGGCCGTGGCTGCGCTGCAAAGAACCACTGGCAAGGTCGCCATGGTCGGCCATACCCGCCGGTTCAACCCCAGCCACCAGTACGTGCACAAGAAGATCCAGGCCGGTGCCTTCCACATCCAGCAGATGGATGTGCAGACCTACTTCTTCCGACGCACCAACATGAACGCGCTGGGCCAGCCGCGCAGCTGGACCGACCACCTGCTGTGGCACCACGCGGCCCACACCGTGGACCTGTTCGCCTACCAGTGCGGCAGCCCCATCGTCAAGGCCAACGCGATCCAGGGCCCGATCCACCCGGTGCTGGGCATTGCCATGGACATGAGCATCCAGCTGAAGAGCGCGTCGGGCGCGATCTGCACGCTGTCCCTGAGCTTCAACAACGACGGCCCGTTGGGCACCTTCTTCCGCTACATCGGCGACACCGCCACCTACATCGCGCGCTACGACGATCTGGTGAACGGCAAGGACGAAAAAATCGACGTGAGCCAGGTGGACGTGTCGATGAATGGCATCGAGCTGCAGGACCGTGAATTCTTCGCCGCCATCCGCGAGGGCCGCGAGCCCAACAGCAGCGTGCACCAGGTGCTGGACTGCTACCGCGTGCTGCACGATCTGGAGGGGCAACTGCGCTAGAGTCCCAGGCATGAACCCGTCGATTGCCTGGGCCGCATGCGCCCTCAGCCTGTTGATCCTGGCAGGTTACGAATTCAGGGCCCACACCCTCGGAAAACACAGCCCCGAGCGGGTGGCGCGCTACGCCAATGCCAGGGTGCGCATGCACTGGGTGACGGCGCTGTCGGCGCAGCCGGGGTTTGAGATCGTGGCGGTGCAGGCACTCCGCAACTCCCTGATGTCGGCCACCATTTCAGGCTCCACCGCAGCGCTGGCCGCCATGGGCGCCGTAACCCTGGCCGGCTCCTCGCTGATGGCCGACTTGCCACATATCAACGCGGGGGGGTCCACCTCACTGCACACTGTGCTGAAGGGGCTGCTGGTACTGAACCTTTTTGCATCCTATGTGTGTTCGGCGATGGCCATGCGCTACTACGGGCATGCGAGCTTCATCATGTCGATGCCGGTTGCTTCGCCCGACCGGCAAGCACTCAACCCCATGGCGGCCAACCACGTGCATCGGGCCGGCCTTCTGTACAGCTGGGGCTTGCGGCTGTTCCTGATGGTGGCGCCACTGGTGGCCGGTGTGGTGCACCCCTTGGCGATGCCGCCTGTCACTTTGCTGCTGCTGGTGGCGCTTCATTTTTTCGATCAACCTGCCGCTTGCGTGGAAATGGACTGACATGAAACAGCGCTTTCTTGGCCCCTTCACCGTCAGCGCCATCGGCCTGGGCTGCATGAACATCTGCCACGCCTACGGTGCACCCGTGTCCGAGGCGCAGGCCGAGCGGCTGCTGCTGGCCGCGCTGGACGCCGGGGTGACGCATTTCGACACCGCCGCGCTGTACGGCTTTGGCGCCAGCGAGCGGCTGGTGGGCAAGGTGCTCAGCGCCCACCGCGCGAAGTTCACGCTGGCCAGCAAATGCGGCATGCAGGGGGTGGACGTGGCCGGCGACGGCAAGCTGGTGCGGGTGATCGACGGGCGCCCTGACACGCTCAAGGCCACCTGCGAGGCCGCTTTGCAGCGCCTGCGCACCGATGTGATCGACCTGTACTACCTGCACCGCTGGGACAAATCCGTGCCCGTCGAAGACAGCGTCGGTGCGCTGGCCGACCTGGTGCGTGCGGGCAAGATCCGCGCGATCGGCCTGTCCGAAGTGTCCGCCGCCACGTTGCGCCGCGCGCACGCGGTGCACCCGATTGCGGCGTTGCAGACCGAATACTCGCTGTGGACCCGCAACCCCGAGATCGCGGTGCTGCAGGCCTGCCGTGAGCTGGGTGTGAGCTTCGTCGCCTTCAGCCCGGTGGCGCGCGGTTTCCTGTGTGGGCCGCTCGATGTGGCCACGTTCGACGCCAAGGACATCCGCCGCACCATGCCGCGCTTCACGCCGGAGAATCATGCAAAGAACCAGGCGCTGCTGCCGCCCTTCAACGCGATCGCGGCCGAGGTGGGCTGCACGCCGGCGCAACTGGCCATTGCCTGGCTGCTGCACCAGGGCGACGACATCCTGCCGATCCCGGGCACCACCAGCGTGGACCACCTGATGGACGACCTGGGCGCGGCGCAGGTGCAACTGTCTGCCGACGTACTGGCGCGGCTGGACGCGCTGATCAACCAGCGCACCGTCGCCGGCGACCGCTACAGCGATCAGGCCAACCGCGAGGTGGATACCGAGGTGTTTGCGCCGGCCTGAAGCCCGGGCCCGGGCTGCAAGCGTCCGCAGCCGTGGTTCGATTCGCTCACGCCGCCTGCGGCGCGGGGAATCCGTTGCGGCCCGGAAACTCGGGGGCCAGCGTGCGTGCGTTGGGCATCTTGAGCCACAGGCGCAGCATGCGCCGGCGCAGCTTTTCATCCTCGTGGTCTTCGAAGCCGTTGCGTGAGTGCAGCACGGCGTAGTTGTTGGCGAACTGCATGTCGCCCGGCTCCAGCATCATGGTCAGGCGGATGCCGGGGTCGTGCATGATCCGGTCAAAGAGGTCGAGCGCCTCGATCTCCACCTTGGACAGCGGCATGCCCTTGATTTCGCAGCCCAGCTCGAGGTACTGGCGCAGGTAACGACAGCTGAGCTTGCCGTCGTGGTAACTGAAGATGGGCGACAGACTCGGCTGGGGCTCGCACAGGTGTTCGAAGTAGTACAGGCGGTAGTACAGGCCCAGGTACTCGGGGTGGTGCGCCAGGATCTCGTTGTAGATGCGGGCCACGCTCACCAGGCTGCTGAGCCCGCCCTGCCTGGCCTTGCGCACGCACAGCAGGCCCACCACGTCGGATGGATCGGAGTGATAGGGCAGGTACAGGTTGGTCTCGTACACCCGGGTGCGCTTGTCGGCGGGGTCGCCCACCGCCTGGACCTCGCCGAGCAGGTCCCCGCGCGGGTTCTGCCGCACCGGGGTGCCCAGGTGCAGACCGATGCCGTAGTAGATCGCCTTGAATTCGTCGTCGGTGTACCGGTGCACGGGCAGGCCGCGCAGCAAGGCGAATCCGCGCCCGTTCTCCAGTTCGTCGGCCAGCGCCGGCAGCAGCGCGCCGAGCGGGCCGATCGGGAAGTCCTCACGCTTGAAGTCGGGGAAACGCAGTCCCCTGGCCTTGAGCGCCGCCAGCGCCTGATCCAGGCCGTCGATCATCTCGGCGGTCAGCGGCTGAATCCACCGGGTGTCGTTTTCGAGGTCGGGCCCGCCCCAGGCGGCGGGGCCGGTGATCGGCTGCTTGAGGATGATGCTCATGGTCGGTTTCTCCTGGTGGACGTGGTGTTCAGGCTGCTGCGCGGCGGCGCCGTTTCGCTGCGGACACGATTGAACCAACTTCGCCGTCGTTGCGGAATTGCTGATATCAAGTTGTTATTGCAATAATTGCATCAACATGGCCGCGATCAATTTCGACCTGCTGTTGCTTCGTGCGTTCGTCTGCCTTGCTGAGGAGTTGAACTTCGCTCGCGCTGCCGACCGGCTGCATGTGTCCGCGTCCCGGATGACCCGCATGATCCAGAGCCTCGAGGCCGAAGTCGGAGCCCGACTGCTGGCGCGTACCACGCACCGAGTCGCCCTCACGGATCAAGGAACCGAGTTTCTGCGCAGCGCCCGGCGCATCGTGGCCGAGGCTGACTGGGTGGGGCGACGATTGAACCGGCGTACCGAGGAGGGCGGCACCTTCACGGTCGGCTGTGTGTCCGGCGCCCTCTACGACGCGCTGCCCGCGCGGGTTCGGGCGGCCCGCAAGGCGCATCCGAACCTTCAGTTCCGCCTGGTGGAAATTACCGAAACGGCGCTGGCCCAGCAGGTTCTCGATGGCAGTGTGGACATGGGGTTCACCTATTTCCCGATGCCCGATGACGAACTGGTCAGCCGCGTGGTGTCGCGCAACGCGCAGTGGGTGGCGATGGAACGGCAGCATCCGCTGTCGGCGCGTTCGACACTGACGCTCGGTGACCTGGCTGGCGAGGTTCTGATCCTGCCGGACGAATCCCGCTCGCCGCGCCTGCACCGCTGGTACCGCGGATTTCTGGATCCCAAGGGCCGCCCCGACTTCGCTTACGTCAATGCGAACCAGATCAGTGTCGCGCTCGGTCTGTGCGCCGCCGGCGAAGGTCTGTGCGTGTTCCCAGAGCACCTGCATCGCCTGCGCGCCGACGACCTGCACTTTGTGCCGCTGGCGCGGGCCCCTCGCACGGAGCTGACGGCCATCTGGCGGCACGACTCGCCGGTGAGGCAGGTGGCGCAGTTTCTGGCGCGGTGGTGAGGCCGGGCGTTCACGCCCCGCCGCGAAACAGCGAAAACCCCCAGGCCGTGAATTTGAACGGCAGGTGGTAGTGCTGCGCCGCGTCGGCGATGTGGAAGCGGTAGGGAACCACCTCCAGGAAGGCGGGCGAGGGCACGGCGGCGCCCTGCGCGCGGTAGAAGTCGCCGACGAAGAAACTCACCTCATAGCCACCGGGCCCGATCGCATCGCTCATCAGGGCCGGGTCGGCGAGCAGGCCGTTGGCGCCAATGAGTCCCTGCGCCAGCACTTCAGGGAGCGGCTGCCCGTCCTCACCGAGACGACGCACCGTCACCGCCAGCCCCGCCGCGACGCGGCCGCTCGCCACGTCGACGCAATGGATTGAAATTCCACCCGGCCTGGACATGTCCGGTGAGCGGGGTTCAGTTGAGCCGCGCGCCCGACGCCTTCACGGCCGGTGCCCATTCGGCCACCTGTTTGGCCACGAAGTCGGAAAACTCGGCCTGCGTCATCTTCTGCGGCGCCACGCCAAGGTCTTCGAGGCGCTTGACCACCTCGGGCCGCGCCACGATCTCGCCCACCGCCTTGTGGACCTTGTCCACCACGTCTTTCGGCACGCCCGCCGGTGCCGAAACGCCCAGGAAATTCTCGGCCACCAGCTTCGGATAGCCGGCTTCGATCACGGTCGGGATGTTCGGCGTCAGCCCCATGCGCTGGCGCGAGGTGACCGCGATGCCGATGAGCTTGCCGTCTTTCATGAACGGCACGTTGTTGGTGTAGGTGTCCACCGCAAACTGCAGCGTGCCGCCGAGCAGGTCGGTGTGCATCGGGGTGGAACCCTTGTAGGGCACGTGCTCCATCTTGAGCCCGTACTGCTGCTTGAACATTTCGCCGACGATGTGGCCGATCGAACCCACGCCCCCTGAGCCGTAGTTCACCGGGGTCTTCTGGGCCTTGATCCATGCCACCAGCTCGTTCATGTTGCGCGCGGGCACGGACGGGTTCACGACGAACACGTTGGGCACTGAACCGATGTAGGCGATGTGGGTGAAGCCCTTGATCGGGTCGTACGGGGCCTTGTCCAGCATGAAGGGCGAGATGCTGATCGGCGCCGTGTTCGACAACAGCAACGTGTAGCCGTCAGCCGGTGCCTTGGCGACCTCGTTGGCGCCGATGGTGCTGCCCGCGCCGGGCTTGTTGTCCACGATCACCGGCTGGCCGAGCTTTTCCTGCAGCCCGGGCTGCAGCAGGCGCGCCACGATGTCGGACGAGCCGCCGGGGGCGAAGGTTACCACGATGCGGATGGGCTTTTGCGGCCAAGCCTGGGCCAGGGCACCCAGCGGAAGAAGGGCAGCAGCGGCGGCGGTGGCCATCAAGGTACGGCGGGACAACATGGTTCAGACTCCTGAAGTTTCGGGCCCAAAAGCCCTTGTGCGCACAGTGTGGGGGCGATCATCGTTGCTGTCCATCGCATAATTTCTGATATTGCATTGCCAGAAACAGAACGCATGAACCTACCGGTCTCGCTCCATCCCAAGGCGCTGCGCTACCTGACCGCGGTGGCCCAGCTCGGCTCAGTGCAGGCGGCCGCACGCGAGGTGGCGATATCGGCATCGGCCATCGACCGCCAGATCCTGCTGCTGGAGGAGGAGCTGGGCGTGCCGTTGTTCGAGCGCCAGCCGCGCGGCATGCGTCTGACGGCGGCGGGCGAATTGCTGATGGCGCTGTCGCAGCGCTGGAAAAGCGACCTCAACCGCGCGCTGTCCGACATCAAGCAGCTGCAGGGCGTGAGCCACGGGCAGCTGCGCTTGCTGGTCATGGACAGCCATGTCAACGGTTTCCTGCCGGCGTTTGTCCACACGGTGGGGCAGGCACACCCGGGTGTGTCGCTGGAGGTCGACGTGGCCAGCCCCGACGATGCGGTGCGCCGCCTGGCCGATGGCTCGGTGGACGTGGCCGTGGCCTTCAACCTGCGCCCGCAGCGCGAGCTGCACCTGCTGTGGTCGGCCGAACTGCCGCTGGGCTGCGCGGTGGCGGCGGGGCATCCGCTGGCGCAGTTGTCCGCGCCGGGGCTCAAGGACGTGGCGCAGTGGCCGCTGGCGGTGCAAAGCCGTGCGCTGAGCATCCGCCGCTACCTGGAGCGGCGCCATGGCTGGCTGCTGCACGAGGCCCGCCCGCCGGTGGTGACCAACTCGCTGCAGCTGGTCAAGCAGCTGGTGGTCAGCGGCACCCATGTGGCGCTGACGTCCGAGTTCGACATGGGCCCGGAAATCCTGGTCGGCACGGTGCGTTTTGTGCCGCTGCGCGACCGCAACCTGCAGCCCCAGACCGTGGGCGTGGCCATCAGCGCCTCGCGCCCGCTGCCGCGCATGGCCCGCATCGTGGCCGAGCTGCTGACGGCGCAGGTGGCCGACTGGCTGGCCGCCGTCCGGGCCGCCGGGGCCTGAGCGCCGGCGGCGCAATCGGCACTACCCGCGCTGCCAGCGGTCGCCCGCCGCGAGCCCCGCCGGCAGCGCCAGCCGCTGCCCTGCAGTGGCATCGTCCATCAGCGTGGCGCGCCACCAATCGGCGGTGATCGCGGCCACCAGCGCATGGTGGGCGCCCTGCAGTTCACGGGTGATGGGCTCGCGCGGCACGATTTCCGCCGCGCGGCCGGTCTGCCCTGAGAACGTCATGTGGTCCGCATCCTGCAGCACCAGCTGCGCCTTGTGGCCCGGGGGCAGGGCGGCGAACACCGCCATGCGCCGCTCGGGTGTGGCACCCACGCCCACCACGTCGCCGTCGCGTGTGCCGGTGATGGCCAGCAGCGGTCGCGTCAGGCGCTCGAACGCGCGCTCGGCCGAGCCGAGCCTGGGCACCGTCGGCGAGAACGCGATGAACGAAGCCAGCCGTGGCTCCACCATGCCGTCGAAGCCCGGGTAGCGTTGCCCGGCCATGCCCAGCGTGGTGTGCGCGCCGAACGAATGGCCTGCCAGACCCACGCCCGTCGGGCGCACCCGGCCCCAGGGGCCTTCGCCCGCACCGTGGCGCCGGGCGATTTCATCGAGCACGAAACCTACGTCCTGCAGCCGCGCTAGCAGCTGCTCGGGCCCGGTCAGCCGGCGCAGCGCGGCCTGATCCGAAAAGCTGGTGGCCACTGCGCGCACTGCGTCCAGATCGCTGCCGGGGTGCTGCAGTTGCACCACGGCAAACCCCGCCGCCGCCCAGGCCGCCGCCCAGACGGCGCCGCCATCGCGCGTGCCGCCGAGCCCGTGCGAGAACAGCACCACCGGCCAGGGGCCGGCGTGGCGGCTCGCGTCGGGCCAGCGCAGGCGCACCGGCACGGCGCGCTGGCGAGCGGTGTCGGTCCAGACCGCGTCAACGAAGGCGGGGCCGGCCAGCGTGTCGGCGTGCGCCCTCGGGCTGGTGAGGGCCAGCGGCGTCGCGGCGGCCAGCAGCGTGGCCAGGCAATGGCGGCGGTTGGGCATGGCGCGGATTATGGGCAGGCCTTTGTGAACGCCATGTGTCTGGCTCCGCCACCTCGACATAAAACGAAACAAAGCGAAACCGCGCCGAGAACACTTGTCGTGCCCCCGCCGGCACCATGGCAAGCCTGTTCAACACCTGTTCCCTGAAAGGACTTCCGTCATGAAACCCTGGATCAAACGCAGCCTCATCGGCCTGACCTCCATCACCGTGCTGCTGGGCGGCCTCACCGCCTGTGGCCACCGCGACCATGGCCGCGCCTGGAGCGACGAGCGCGTGGCCGAGATGCGCGTCAAGGTGGTCGATCGCATCAGCGGCAAGCTCGACCTCAACGCCGAGCAGAAGGCCAAGCTCGGCGTGCTGGCCGACGAAGTGGTGGCCGCCCGCAAGGCCCTGCGCGCCGGCAGCACCGACCCGCGCGCCGATCTGCAAGGCCTGGTCGCCGGCGCCAAGTTCGACCGCACCAAGGCCCAGCAGATGCTGGACCAGAAGCTGCAGACGGCCCAGGGCAGCAGCCCCAAGCTGCTGGCGGCTTTCGGCGACTTCTACGACAGCCTGAGCCCCGAGCAGCAGCAGAAAGTGCGTGATCGCATGGACCGCCGCGGCCATGGCTGGTGGGGCCGTGGCTGAGTCGCTGCAGGCCCTCACGCGCGGCGGCCGGGCGCAGGCGCGCGCCCTGCTGGCCGGCGCCGACGACCCGCACGCCGAGCTGCTGGCCCTGTTCTGGGGGCCGCGGTTCGACCGGGACCAGGCCCTGCACCTGGTGGCACCGCTGGCCCGTTGCCATCCGCAGGCCGCGCAGCCGGCCCTCGATGCGCTGATGGCCGTGGGCGAGCGCTTCGACCGGCTGGCGCACCCCGAGCAGCAGCGCCTGCGCCGGCTCATCCTGCGCCACCGCGCGCTCGGCGATGCCTTGCATTGAGCGGCCTGCCAGAATCCGTGCATGACCCGCATCCTGCTGATCGACGACGACGAGGCCCTCGGGCCGCCGCTGGCGGCCTACTTCCAGCGCTTCGACCTGAGCCTGGAGCACGCCACCCGCCCCAGCGAAGGGCTGGCGCGGCTGCAGGCCGGCGGTTTCGACGCCGCCATCCTGGACGTGATGCTGCCCGAGATGGACGGCTTTGCGCTGTGCCGCGCCATCCGCAAGGACAGCGACATCCCCATCCTCATGCTCACCGCGCGCGGTGACGTGATGGACCGCGTGGTCGGCCTCGAACTGGGCGCCGACGACTACCTGCCCAAACCCTTCGAGCCACGCGAGCTCGTGGCGCGGGTGCAGACCGTGCTGCGCCGGCGCAAGCCCGCGGCCGCGGCTGCCGCCGACGAGGCCGCCACGCTGCGCTTCGAGGGCCTGCAGATCGACACCGCGCGGCGCAGCGTCATGCGCGACGGCCAGGCGGTGGAGCTCACGGGCACCGAATACGAGCTGCTGCTCCTGCTGGCGCGCCACAGCGGCACCGTGTTCAGCCGCGACGACATCCTCAACCACCTGCGCGGCCACGAGGCCGACCTCTACACCCGCGCCGTCGACATCGTCGTCAGCCGCCTGCGCAAGAAGCTCGAGCCGCTGGACGCCATCAAGACGCTGCGCAACGCCGGCTACGCGCTGGCCCTGCGCCGCGCCGCTTGAGCGGGCGTGATCGAATCCGCCATGAACAGCGCGCCATCCACCCCGCAACCCGAACCCGGCGCCAGGGCCCCGCGGCCCGCGTCGCGCTGGCGCCGCGCGCGCCACCGCCTGGCGCACTCGATCAAGCTGCGCATGGTGCTGCTGTTCCTGCTGCTGGCGGCGGCCATGACCTTTGTGTTCGTCACCGGCGCGCAAAAGGCGTTCTCGTTCGGCTGGCGCGAGGCGGCGCGCCCGCTGCTGACCGACTACGTCGACCGCCTGGCCGCCGACGTCACGGTGGACGGCCACCCCGACGTGGCGCGCGCCCGCGCGCTCACCGAGCGGCTGCCCGTGCTCACGGTGCACATCCGCGGGCCGCGCGTGCAGTGGGCCTCCCACCCCGAACCGCCCCGCAGCGAGCGCTGGCCACGCGCGGGCGAGGGCGCCTCGGGCCGCGACGACTGGGGCGGCGACTGGCCCCGCATCACCCAGCGCACCACCGCCGACGGCCACACCATCGAATTCGGGCTGCGCGCGGGCGTGTTCGAGCGCAAACCCCATCTGATCGGCTACGCGCTGGCCGCGCTGCTGGGGCTGACGCTGCTGGCCTGGCTGTACGCGCGCCACCTGCTGCGGCCGCTCGACGCCATCGGCGACGGCGCCCGGCGCTTCGGCGCGGGCGACTTCAGCCAGCCCATCGCCGTGCGGCACCCGCGCCGGCCCGACGAACTGGGCCAGCTGGCCGCCACCATCAACACCATGGGCCGCGACATCCAGCAGATGCTCGACGCCAAGCGCGCGCTGCTGCTGGCCATCAGCCACGAACTGCGCAGCCCCATCACGCGCGCCCGCCTCAACATCGAGCTGCTGCCCGAAACCCCCGACACCGAAGCCCAGCGCCAGGCCCTGCTGCGCGACCTGCAGGAAATGGCCAGCCTGGTCACCGACCTGCTGGAGAGCGAACGCCTGGCCAGCCCGCACGCGGCGCTGCACCGCGAGCCAGTGGACGTGGGCGCGCTGGCGCGCGAGGTGCTGGCCGAGCTGCAGCCGCGCCACCCCGCGGCCGCCGCCGTCGCCATCGACGCGCCCGCCGCGCTGCCCACACCCGCGCTGGACCGCGCCCGCATCCGCCTGCTGCTGCGCAACCTGCTCGACAACGCGCTGCGCCACGGCGCCGACGCCGCGCAGCCGCCCGAGCTGCACTTGCGGCCCGATGGCGCCGGCCTGCGCATCGCCGTGCGCGACCACGGCCCCGGCGTGCCCGCCGACCAGCTGCCCCACCTGGCCGAACCCTTCTACCGGCCCGACGCCGCCCGCACCCGCGCCACCGGCGGCGTGGGCCTGGGCCTGTACCTGTGCAAGCTGGTGGCGCAGGCGCACGGCGGCACCTTCACGCTGCGCAATGCGTTGCCGGGGCTGGAGGCCGTGGTGACCTTGCCGGCCGGCTGAATCGGCTTTCAAGATGCTACACAAACAATAGCTGCTCGTGGCCATTTGACGCTGGGATCAGGCCGGTTTTTGCCTGAAAATGCCTCGTTTTCGGCTCCCGCAGGCCTCCGCAGCCCGCCTGAAAGCCTTGGTGGCCCCATGTGGCCGCTTCGGTTGCCTCGCACGGGGCAGCAGCCCCTAGAATGGCCAGCCAAGGGGGCAAGGCATGACACCGGAGTCCAGGGCGAGACAAACCATCGACGCGCTGCTCACAGCCGCCGGCTGGCACGTCTGCAACGTCTCTGACGCCAATATCCACGCCGCCACCGGCGTCGCCATCCGCGAATTCCCGCTCGACCCCGGCTTCGGCTTTGCCGACTACCTGCTGTACGTGAACGGCAAGGCCTGCGGCGTGATCGAGGCCAAGAAAGAAGGCGCCACGCTCACCGGCGTGGAACTGCAAAGCAGCCGCTACGCCCGGGGCCTGCCCGCCGCCTTGCCCGCCTGGAGCCGCCCGCTGCCTTTTGTGTGGGAAAGCACCGGCGTCGAAACCCACTTCACCAACGGCCTGGACCCCGAGCCCCGCGCCCGCGGCGTGTTCGCCTTCTTCCGGCCCGAGCTGCTGGCGCAGTGGTTGACCTATTTGCCGGCTCAGGCGGGTTCTTCCGTGCAGCAAGAAGCCGGCACCTTTCTCGCCCGCCTGCAACACATGCCCCAGCTGGTGACCGAGTGGGGCAGCGGCGGCGCGCACTACCGGCTCTGGCCCGCGCAGATCAGCGCCATCACCAACCTGGAGAAAAGCCTGGCCGCCAACAAGCCCAAGGCCCTGATCCAGATGGCCACCGGCAGCGGCAAGACGTTTACCAGCATCGGTTTCATCTACCGCCTGATCAAGTTTGGCGGGGCCCGGCGCGTGCTGTTTCTGGTGGACCGGGGCAACCTGGCGCGCCAGACCAAGAAAGAGTTCGACGCCTACGCCAGCCCCTACAACAATTACAAGTTCGGCGAGGAATACATCGTCCAGCACCTGCAGAGCAGCCAGCTCGACAAGCATGCCCGCGTGGTGATCTGCACCATCCAGCGCATGTTCAGCCTGCTCAAGGGCCGCGAGCTGGCCGAGGAGGCCGACGAAGAATCCACCGAGCGGGTCGAAGGCCTGTTCAAGGACGAGCCGATTGGCTACAACCCCGCCATCCCCATCGAAACCTTCGACATCGTGGTGACGGACGAGGCCCACCGCAGCATTTACAGGCTGTGGCGCCAGGTGCTGGAGTACTTTGACGCCTACCTCATCGGCCTGACCGCCACGCCCAACAAGCAGACCTTCGGCTTCTTCAACCAGAACCTGGTCATGGAATACGGCCACGCCCAGGCCGTGGCCGACGGCGTGAACGTGAACTACGACGTGTACCGCATCCAAACCGAAGTGGGCGAGCAGGGCGCCCGGGTGGAAAAAGGCTTCTGGCTCGAAACGCAAGACAAAGCCACCCGCCGCAAGACCGCCTGGCAGCTGGACGACGACTTTGAATACCAGCCCGAAGAGCTGGACCGCGCCGTGCAAACGCCCGACCAGATCCGCACCGTGGTGCGCACCCTGCGCGACCGCTGGCAGGCGGACATGTTCCCCGCCCGAACCGAGCTGCCCAAGACCCTGATCTT
>JAXMEQ010000016.1:0-27788 GCA_046348225.1 Ramlibacter sp. | reverse complement strand
TGCTGGAGGGCCTGATCAACAACCTGATCGACAACGCGCTGCGCCACGGGCGCCCGACCGACGGCACGCCGCCCAGCGTGACGCTGGCGATCGACGCCGCGCCAGGCGAGGTGACGCTGTCGGTTATCGACAACGGCGCCGGTCTGCCCGAGGGCATGGCGGACCCGCTGATGCAACGCTGGACCCAGGGCGAGCCCGGGCAGGTGCTGCGCGAAGGTGCGGGGCTGGGGCTGGCGATCGTGGGCCGGTACGCCAGCCTGCTGGGCGCGCGGATCCGCTTCGAACCCGGGCCCGACGGCCGCGGCCTGTGTGCCCGCGTGGTGTTGCCGCGCGCCGGCATCGATTAACATCTGCCCGGGCCTGCCCTCCTGGCGGGCCACGTCGCTCGGACGGTTCCGGGCGCTGACGTGAGAGTTCAACATGACCGCTGCCACCCAGGGCAAGCGCCGCTTTGCGCGCATTGACCGCCTTCCCCCCTACGTCTTCAACATCACGGCCGAGCTCAAGCTCGCGGCCCGCCGCCGTGGCGAGGACATCATCGACATGAGCATGGGCAACCCGGACGGGGCCACGCCACCGCACATCGTGGCCAAGCTGACCGAGGTCGCCCAGCGCCCCGACACCCACGGCTACAGCGCCAGCAAGGGCATCCCGCGCCTGCGCCGCGCCATCAGCCACTGGTACCAGGCGCGCTATGCGGTGGACATCGACCCCGACAGCGAGGCCATCGTCACCATCGGCTCGAAGGAGGGCCTGGCCCACCTGATGCTGGCCACGCTGGACCGCGGCGACACCGTGCTGGTGCCCGACCCGAGCTACCCCATCCACATCTACGGCGCGGTGATCGCCGGCGCCGACATCCGCTCCATCCCCGTGGCACCCGACGTGGACTTTTTTGCCGAGCTGGAAAAAACCATCCGCGGCAGCTACCCCAAACCCAAGATGATGGTGTTCGGCTTTCCGTCCAACCCCACGGCCCAGTGCGTGGAGCTGGACTTCTTCGAGCGCGTGGTCGCGCTGGCCCGCAAGCACGACATCCTGGTGGTGCATGACCTGGCCTATGCCGACATCGTGTTCGACGGCTGGAAGGCACCGTCCATCATGCAGGTGCCGGGCGCCAAGGACGTGGCGGTGGAGTTCTTCACCCTGAGCAAGAGCTACAACATGGCCGGCTGGCGGGTGGGCTTCATGGTCGGCAACGCCGACCTGGTGGCGGCGCTGGCGCGCATCAAGAGCTACCACGACTACGGCACCTTCACTCCGCTGCAGGTGGCCGCGATTGCCGCGCTGGAGGGCGACCAGGCCTGTGTGAAGGCCATTGCCGCCCAGTACCAGAGCCGCCGCGACGTGCTCTACAAGGGCCTCATGGAGGCTGGCTGGGTGGTGGACTGCCCCAAGGCCAGCATGTACATCTGGGCCCGCATTCCCGAGCCCTACCGCCAGCTCGGCTCGCTGGAGTTTGCGAAGCAGCTGCTGGAGAAGGCGAAAGTCTGTGTCTCGCCCGGCATCGGCTTTGGCGACCATGGCGACGGCCATGTGCGTTTTGCCCTGATTGAAAACGAGGCCCGCATCCGCCAGGCGGTGCGCGGCATCAAGGCCATGTTCAAGGCCGATGGGCTGGTCAAGCCCATCGCAGCCTGAGGCTCAGGCGCTCCAGATGCGCGGCGGGTGGGGCGACAGGCCCCACAGGGTGTCGCGCCACTGGCCGCGCAGCGCCTTGAGCAGCTGCATGGCGGGTTCCACCACCGGCGCCAGCACCCGCACCACCAGCACGCGCGGGTGCGGCGCGGTGGCGCCGGCCGTGGGCCGCAGGGCATGGGCTTCGATCAGCGCGCGCGCCGCATCCAGCGCCGCGTCGCGCCGGGCGCGGGGAATGTCGCCGCCGCTCACAAAAAAAAGCGTGGCCATGCAGCGCTGGCCGGCCAGGCCCAGCGGCCCGTTCATCAGCCGCGCATCGGCGGCGTCAATGCGCCCGCGCTCCAGCCACACGCCGGGCAGTTCGAGGTGCTGCACAAAGCTGCCGCGTTCAAACGGCAGATCTGCATGGGGCAGGCCCAGCGCGGTCACGTCCCAGCCCATGCATTCGGCGCCGGGCGCCAGGTCCAGCGTCAGGTGGTTTTGCGCAATGCAGCCGCTGTAGCACAGCGTCTCCAGCGGCAGCCATTCCAGCCGCGCGCCGTCGTGCACGCGCAGCCGGCTGCGCTGCAGGGCCAGCTCGCCGTCGGAGCGGTAGAAGCGGGTGGCGCCGGGCGTGGTGACCAGCCCATGCGCGCCGGCCTGCACCGCCACCTGCACGTCCAGCGTGTCGCCGCCCACCAGGCCGCTGGGCGGGTGCACCAGCACGTTGTGGCAGATGGCGTCGCCTTCAGGGTACAGGCTTTGCAGGATGCGCAGCGGCCCGTCGTGCTGGAAGCGGGCCGCCGTGCGGCCGGCTTCCAGCGTGTAGTCCAGCGAGAGTCGGGCGTGCCAGGGCATGCGGCCAAGTTTAAGCGGCGCGCCGAAGGGGCTTTACTTCCAGAAGCCCTGGTGCGGTGCGCTGGCTTCTGCCAGTAGCGCTGGGCCAATGCATTCAATCGCGTGGGGCGAGGCGGCGAACACGTCGCGGCACGAGAGTTCGGCGTCGCGCTGGGTGGCCACCTGGCCACGGAACACGCGCAGGCTGACCGCGTCAATGCCGAACACCACGCGCTGGATGCCCGACCAGAAGATGGCCCCTGCGCACATCACGCAGGGCTCGCCTGACGAATAGAGCGTGGCGCCGGCCAGCACCTCGCGCGGCACGCGCGGCGAAACGTCGCGCACCGCGTTGGTCTCGGCGTGGCCGGTGCAGTCGCCGGTCTCGCTGGTGTTGCAGTACGCCTCGGCCAGCACGGTGCCCTCGGCCGACACCACCACTGCCCCAAACGGCCGGTTGCCGCGCTGGCGCGCGGTGCGCGACCATTCAATCGCCCGGCGCAGGTAGGTGCCGTCGGCCTCGCCCAGTGCAGCCTCGTTCATGCCTTGCGCATGCGCTCGCCTCGAGGCGGCAGCATCGACAGGTTGAACAGGCCGTCGGCCGACGGTTTGGACTTGAGGCCATAGACCTCGGCCACGTCGTCCACCTGCTGCTCCAGCCACAGCTTGCGGATGTCGCCGAGGCCGTGGCTCTGCGTGTCGGGCGCGCCAACGTACTGCGAGGTGATGCGCCAGCGTTCCAGCTCCACCGTTTCATTGAGGATGGGCTCGCGCTGGCGCGTGGCGGCAATGGCCGCCGCCGGGTTGGCAAAGGTTTCCACAATCGCGCGGTTGCTGGCCCGCAGGAAGGCGGCCACCACCTTGGGGTTCTGCGCAATCAGCGCGCTGCTGGCCAGGATGGCGTTGCCGTACAGGTTGACGCCCGCGTCGGAATACTTCAGCACCGAGAGCTCGTCGAGCTTCATGCGTGCGAACAGGGACACGGCCGAGTCGTGGAAGTAGGTGGCGCCGTCCACATCGCCGCGCACCACCACGTTGTCGCGGGCGCTGAAGTCGGTGGTGACCCAGTTGAACATGTCGGGCCGCGCGCGCAGCTTTTTGGCCACCATCGGCCAGGCCCAGCGGGTGGACTCCACGGCCGCAGCGCCGATCTTCTTGCCCTCCAGGCTCTTGAAGTCGCCAGTGATGCCGCGGTCCTTGCGGCCAATGATGGCGAACG
Source organism: Ramlibacter sp. (assembly GCA_046348225.1). Taxonomy (GTDB): domain Bacteria; phylum Pseudomonadota; class Gammaproteobacteria; order Burkholderiales; family Burkholderiaceae_C; genus JAXMEQ01. The sequence continues at coordinate 24,115 of JAXMEQ010000016.1, read as the reverse complement.
GCGCGCGGTTGTAGTACTGGTACACCGCCTGCACCAGGGGTGTGCCGGGGTTCTGCGCATTGAATTCCACCAGCGAGCTGATGTCGCCCAGCCCGAGCTGGTACACACCGCTGGCAATGCGGGTGATGGAGGCCACGGAGCCGGCGCCGGTGTCGATCGTCACGTCGAGGCCTTCATCCCGGTAGTAGCCCTTGGCCTGCGCCAGAAAGAAGGGCGATGTCTGGCCGGTGATGCGGAAGTCCAGCGTGAACTTCAGTGGCGTGAGGCGGGCGGGGGCCTGGCTCCAGACCGCCGGGGCGGCCAGGGCGGACGAGGTGGCAAGGAATAAGCGGCGTTTCATGGACGGGCTCCGGTGGCAGGGCGCTTGAAAACCCGGCAACGCACGCATGCGCCATGCCGGGGCATTCAAGAGCAATTTCCGGGCGGCACGCATCGGGCTGGTGCGCAAACGCTGAACGCTTCTACTCTTTGACCTGCATCAATGCAGCTTGCGTGCCAGCGTGCTTTGGCGCATGTCTTGCTAGCATGCAGTCCAAGAGTAGAAGCGTTCACCCGGGCACCGCAGGCCCCTGCGATACCTGGCCGGAAATTGCTCTTGGCAACATGTCCATTTAGGAGCGCTTCACCATGCTGGTTACCCAACAACCCGTTTTCCGCAAGTTCTGGCACGCCGTCATGCCGCTCAGTGCACTGGCGTCCGGCCCCCAACCGTTCACCCTGCTGGGTGAAGCCATCGTGCTGTTCCTGGACGCGCAGGGCGAGCCCGCTGCGCTGCGCGACCGCTGCTGCCACCGCACCGCAAAGCTGTCCAGGGGCTGGTGCGTGGACGCCCAGGGCCAGGCCTGCGAGCGTGGCCACATCCAGTGCGGCTACCACGGCTGGACGTACGACCGTGGCGGCAAGGTCATCCGCATTCCGCAGTACGAAGAAAGCCGTGCGGTGCCGCCGGACTACAAGACCCAGGCCTACCACTGCACGGCGCGCTACGGCTATGCCTGGGTGGCCCTGGACGAGCCCATCGCCGACATTCCGGACATTCCGGAGTTCAGCAACCCGGCCTGGCGCACCATCTTCCAGTTCTATGAAACCTGGGCCACCAGCCCGATGCGCGCGCTGGAGAACTCGTTTGACAACTCGCACTTCAGCTTTGTGCACCGCGCCACGTTTGGCGTGCCGGATGCGCCGCAGCCCAGCAAGTACGAACTGATCGAGAACGACACAGGCTTCTATGCCGAAACGGTGATCGCCGCCGCCAACCCTGAAAAGTTCCACCGCATCAGCGGCGTGCAGGACGCCGTGACCACGCGGCACATGCGCAACGCCTACTTCCTGCCGTTCTCGCGCCGGCTGGACATTGAATACCCCAGCGGGGTGCGCCACGTCATCATCAACTGCTTCACCCCGATTGACGACGGGCGCATGCAGCTATGCCAGTGGCTGTTCCGCAACGACACGGAAGAAGACTGCCCGGCGCAGATGCTGATCGACTTTGACGACGAGATCACCCGCGAAGACAAGGACATCCTGGAGTCCACCGACCCGGACGCCGTGGTGGACCTGCGCCGCCGCGGCGTGGAGTACTCGATGGACTCCGACCGCCCCGGCATCCTGATCCGGCGCAAGCTCATGGAGCTGCTGGCGCGCCATGGCGAGGCGGAAGTGCACCGCTGAAGCCAGCCTGCAGGCGCTATCAGTTTGATAGCGCCTCACGCAGGTTGTGTGCGGGCTGCAGCCTGTTTTGACCAGAAATCCTGGTGCAGTGAGGCGATGTCCGGCTCTGCGTCGGGCACTGGCCCGATCACCTCGATGGCCTTCTGCCCGCGCGCAAACACCTCGCGGCAGGGCAAGGCCATGGTGGGGTTTTCGGCGTGGTTGCCGGTGAGCGCCAGCAGGCGTGATTCGGTCATGCCGTAGACCAGCCGGCCGATGTGCGCCCAGTACTGGGTGCCTGCGCACATGGCACAGGGCTCCACCGTGGTGACCAGGGTGCATTGCCAGAGGTAGTCGGCGCTGTAGTTCTGCGCAGCGGTGCGGGCCAGCACAGACTCTGCATGGTTCACCGTGTCCACGTTGCCCTGCTCAGCCAGCACCGTCTCGCCATCCGGCGCTACCAGGACGGCGCCAAACGGGTGGCGACCCAGGCCCATCGCCCGGCGTGCCACCTCGTTGGCGCGGCGCAGATGCTGCACCGCCTGCTCGGGCGTCATGTGTTCTGGGAACCGCGGTGGGCCCAGGCCGTGGTGTGTTTCTCGATGGCGCTGAACAGCTCGTACATGATCATCGCCATCGCGCCCACCACCACCAGGCCCGCGAAGGCCAGGCCCATCTGCATGGCCGAGCCGGCAGAAATCAGCAGGTAGCCAATGCCCTCGTTGGCGGCCGTCATTTCAGATACCGTGGTGCCCACAAAGGCCAGCGTGATCGCGACCTTGAGCGAGCCATAGAAATACGGCATCGAGCGCGGCAGCCCCACCTTGACCAGCACGTCCCACCGCTTGGCACCCAGCACCCGCAGCACGTCTTCCAGCTCGGGCTCCAGCGTGGCCAGGCCGGTGGCAATGTTCACCATGATCGGAAAGAAGCTGATCAGGAACGCCGTCAGGATGGCCGGGCCCGCGCCAATGCCGAACCAGACCACCAGAATCGGCACAAACGCGGCCTTCGGCAGCGCGTTGAAGGCCGTCATCAGCGGGTACACCGCTGCGTAGGCCAGCCGCGAGCTGCCAATGATGAAGCCCAGCAGCACGCCCACCACAATGGCAATGCCAAAGCCCGCCATCGTCACCCAGAAGGTGCGCCAGGCGTGGCCCGCGATGATCCACTTGAACTCCACCAGCTGCGTCCAGATGCGCCAGGGGCTGGGGAAGATGAACTCCGACACGTTGAAGCCCGCGCAGATGATCTGCCACAGCGCGATCACGCTGACCAGCAGGATCCAGGGGGACCACAGCTCAACCTGTTTCTTGTTCATGCTCATTGCGCCACCTCCGCGCCCTGTTTGCGCATGGCGCCAATGTGCCCGCGCAGCTCGTGCACGATGTCGGTGAATTCCTTGGTGTAGGTGATCTCCAGGTCACGCGGGCGCGGCAGGTCGATCTCTTTCTTCACCACAAAGCGCCCGGGGCTCTTGCTCATCACGTACACCGTGTCGGCCAGGAACACGCTTTCGCGCAGGTCGTGCGTGACCAGGATGACGTTGAACTTCTGCTCCGTCCACAAATCGCGCAGGATGCACCACAGCTCTTCACGCGTGAAGGCGTCCAGCGCGCCAAACGGCTCGTCCAGCAGCAGCATCTTGGGCTCGTGAATCAGCGCGCGGCAGATACTGGCGCGCTGCTGCATGCCGCCCGAAAGCTGCCAGGGGAACTTGTCTTCGTAGCCGCCCAGGCCCACCTTCTGCAGCAGCTTGCGGGCCCGTTCCTCAAACTCCTTGCGCCTGGCCTTGAACTGGCTGCGGTAGGGCTCCACGATCTCCAGCGGCAGCAGCACGTTGTCGACCGTGGTGCGCCAGGGCAGCAGGCTCGGCGCCTGGAAGGCCATGCCGCTGATCTTCAGCGGCCCCGTCACCGGCTGGCCGTCGATCAGGATCCGGCCCATCGACGGCATCTTCAGCCCGGTGGTGAGCTTCATGAAGGTGGACTTGCCGCAGCCCGACGGGCCGACGATGGCGATGAACTCGCCCTGGCGCACCTTGAGGTCGATCGCCTCGACCGCAAAGTGGTTCTGGGCGAGCAGTTCTTCGTTGTAGGCGAGCCAGACGTCCTGAAAGTCAACGAAGTGGGTGTCGCCGGTCATTACTTCTTGGCCGGGGGCAGCACGTTCAGCTCGGCCTTGCTCGGCAGGAAGGACGCGTTCCACACCGCGTCGGGGTTGACGCGGGTCTTGGTGTTGAAAGCGTCCGACACCTGCGACGCCATCAGCGCCAGGCGGCCGGGCACCACCTGGCCAAAGCCTTCGGCGCGCGCGTCGGGGCTGGCCACCACGCTGTCGATGGCCAGCTGCAGGCGGCGCGTCTCCAGCGCACTGTTGATGATGCCGTCGCGCGCCTTCAAGGTTTCAATGGCGGCCTCGGGCTTGGCGATGGTGTCCTTCACGCCCTTGGCAAAGGCCGAGAGGAACGCCTTCACGGCAGCCGGGTTCTCCTTGATCATCTTGGGGCTGGCGATGATCACGTTGCCATAGAGCTTGACGCCGTAGCTGGGGTAGGGCAGCGTGACCACGTCTTCCAGCTTCACGCCGCGCGCTTCCAGGTTCAGCAGCGAGGTGAACGAGAAGCCGGTGATCGCGTCCACGTCGCCGCGGGCCAGCATGGTTTCGCGCAGCGGCGGGTCCATCGCCGTCCACTGCACGCCGGAGATGTTGTTGGCCTTGGCAAAGATCGGGAAGGCGCGGCGGCCGGCGTCAAACACCGGGGCGCCCAGCTTCTTGCCGTTCAGGTCGGCCGGGGTCTTGATGCCGCTCTTCTTGAGCGCCATCACCGCGGCGGGCGTGTTGTTGTAGACCATCATCACCGCCACCGGCTTGTTGGGGGCGTCGGGGTTGTTGGCGTGGAACTCCATCAGCGCGGCCAGGTCGGCAAAGCCCATGTCGTAGGTGCCCGAGGCCACGCGCGTGACCGTGCCGCCCGAGCCGTTGCCGGCGTCAATGGTCACGTCGAGCTTGGCGTCCTTGAAATAGCCCTTGGCGGCCGGCACCAGGAACAGCGCGGCAGGCCCCTCAAACCGCCAGTCCAGCTGGAACTTGATCGGCGTGGTCTGGGCGCTGGCGGAGCCAAAGGCGGCAGCAGCGGCCAGGGCCGCGGTGGTCTTGAGGAAAACGCGTTTTTTCATTTGAAAGGGCTCCGTACAGGAAGGTAGATACAACGAAGGGGTTCAAAGCAAATTCGGTGCCGGGTGGGGTGGTTTTTGCACCAAGGGAGTGCTTATTTTGTGGGATGCAACCCGGGCGAACCGCGCAGATTGCATGGGGGATACCCTGCCTGCGGGGCTTGGCGGGCAGAGTGTGGGGCGCGACGGTCAACGTCAGGCACAAACGCGCATCACCGCGAACTTCTGTGAAAAATAAACAATAAAGTACCCAAAGTTTGACCGGAAAGAAACAAATAGTTATATTGCGCCGCTTCCGATACCAACAAGCAGACAGTTGACTGCTGTTCAAGACCCTGGAGGGGGATCCCGGTGAATTTGTTGAGCAAGTGCGCCTTGGCGCTGCGTGTTTGCGTGTTGATTTTGTGCAGCTTCGGCTTTGGAACGGCAGGGGCTGTCATCCCGGTCCAGTACCAATGTGCCGACTCTTGGGTGGCGTACAACAACCCGCGATTTGACGCCTGTTCTGCGGAAGAGACGTGCCGGAAGGGCGCTGACTACATGCGGAGGCCATTCTTGGGGTTTCACTACTCCCAAAGTGGCGCTCAGCATTGCATCCTCAACAATCCACCAGAGTTCTGGTGGGTGCAATTTGTACCTGGACGTGGCGGCAATGCCTACTGCCCACCCGGTGCCGAGTTGAGCTTCACCTACAACTGGGGTGGATGGCCGAGTTGCCATTGTCCTGTCGGAACCACCGAGCAAAACGGCCAGTGTGTCGGGCCCGCGGAGATCAAGCTGTCGGGCCCCACCCAGGCGTTGCCTGTAGATGCAGGCGGCCAAGCGCTGCGAATCAAGGCCACGGTCACTCAAGGCGGATCGCCCAAAACGGCGAGCCCGGTCACGGTGTTTATCCAGCCGAGTGCTGGCGGGTCCATTTCTGTTCTGTCTGCGGTGACCAATGCCAGTGGTGAGGTCTTGATCGACTACACGCCTCCGGCAACGATGCCCGGTCCAGCGAAGGCTGATGTTCTTCGCGCTGACTGCACCGGTTGCAACAAGTCCGCCAACATGGCCATCAGCGTGCAGGGTACCCCCGTCCTGCCGGCCACCCCCCAAACCTGCCCTGCCAGCCCGGGCCAGGAAACGGGGTATCCGATCCTGCCGGCCTCGGGCACCAAGGTGCTCAGGCATACCGACTGGCAGGACGATGCACCGCATGGCCTGAGCCTTACGCGCCACTTCGCCAGCCGCTGGAGCGTGGGGCCCGCCGCTGGGCTGGGGGCGACCTGGAGCCACAACCACGCGCACCGCGTCATTGGCGCGGGCGCCCTCGCACCTGCCAGCCGCATGGTGGCCTTCGGTGATGGGCAGGTCAGCCCGTTCATCAACACCGGCATCGTGGGCTACGTGGACCCCAATGCTGGCGGTATCTGGCAATGCGCTGCCAACACCTGGTGCGCGCCCACTCAGCCGGTTGTCGATCCCAACCTGTACCCACCGGTGTGGACGGCCACCGGCAGCCTGGACACCATGACCGACACGCCCCAGGGCATTCTGGTCAACCGTGCCAGCGACGACAGCCAATGGCTGTTTGACAGGCCGTCAGGCTTGGTCTTGAGCCACCGGCAGCGCAACGGCTGGGTTTACCAATTCAGCTACAGCAACGGGCGGCTCACCCAGGTAAGCAACAGCTTCGGCCGCAACCTGCAGTTCGCCTACGACGCACAAGGCCGCCTGAGCAGTGCCACAGCCCCCGACGGAACTGTCATTCGCTACACATTTGATAGCGCGTCACGTCTGATTGGCGCGGCCTACGCTGACAATTCGTCAAAAAGCTACCTTTACGAGAACACCAGTTGGCCGCAGGCCGTGACGGGCGTCGTGGATGAACAAGGCAACCGTTTTGCAAGCTTTGCGTACGACGCCCAGGGCCGCGCCATCAGCAGCGAACTGGCTGACGGCGCTGACCGCGTGCAGGTAACTTACGCCACCGGGCGCTCGTCGGTGAAAGATGCGTTTGGCGTCACGCGAACCTATGAGTACCAGCCCCTGCGCGGCCGTGCGCGCGGCATGGACACCACCCAGGCCAGCGCGCTCGGCGCCGATGGCAACGCTGTGGCCAGCCAGAGCTTTAACGCGGACAGCCTGCTGCAAAGCCAGACCGACTTCCTCGGCATCACCACCCTGTTCACCTGGGACGCCGCGCGCCGGCTCAAGCTGGCCGAAACGCGCGCTGCCAGCCGGCCCGAGGCCCAGACGGTGCAGACCGAGTGGCACCCCACGCTGCGCCTGCCGGTGCTGGTGACGGAAGCCGGGCGCAGCACCGCCTACACCTACGACGCCCTGGGCAACAAGCTCAGTGAAGTGGTGACCGACCTGGCCACCGGCCAGACCCGCAGCCAGAGCTGGGCGTACAACGCCCAGGGCCTGGTTGCCAGCACCACCGACGCGCGCGGCGGCAGCTGGACGTTTGCCTACGACGCCCAGGGCAACCGCACCCGCCAGCGCAACCCGCTGGGCCATGAAACGCAGTGGCAGCACGACGCCGCAGGCCGCGTGACGCAACAGACCGAGCCCAACGGCCTGGTCACCACCTTCACTTGGGACGCGCGTGGCCGCCTGACGCAGGCCAACCGCGGCGGTGAAGCGGCGGCCTACACCTACACCCCCGCTGGCCTGCTGGCCAGCGCCACGCTGCCCAACGGCCATGCCATCAGCTACCAGTACGACGCAGCCCAGCGCCTGACAGCCGCCACCGACAACCGTGGCAACATCGTGCAGTACACGCTGGACGGCATGGGCAACCGCGTGCGCGAAGAAGTCAAGGATGCCAATGGCGCCATCGCGCTCGTCACCAGCCGCGTCATCAACAGCCTGAACCGGGTGGCCGCCATCCAGGGCGCCGTGGGCCAGACCACAGCCCTGGGCTACGACGCCAATGGCGAACCCGTCAGCCAGACCGACCCGCTGAACCAGACCACCCGCCAGGCGCTGGACGGCCTGCGCCGCCCCACCGCCACCACCTTCGCAGACAACACCGCCGCCAGCCAGGCCTGGAACGCGCTGGACCAGCTCACGCAAGTCACAGACCCCAAAGGCGTGGCCACCCAGTACACACGCAACGCCTTTGGCGAAGTGCTGAGCGAAACAAGCCCCGACACCGGCACCACCGCCTACCAGCGCGACGCCGCTGGCGACGTGGTCGCCATGACCGACGCGCGCGGCATCACCACCCAGATCACCCGCGACGCGCTGGGCCGGCCCGTGCAGGCCAGCCGGGGTGCTGCCCACCAGACCGTCTACACCTGGGACACCCAGCAAACCGGCTACCTGGCCAGGGTGGAAGACGCCAGCGGCAGCACCGCGTGGGAGCGCGACGCCCAAGGCCGCGTTCTGCGCAAAACCCAGCGCGTCAACGACAACCCGGCCAACCCCGCCAGCTTCGTCACTGCCTACAGCTATGCAGGCGGCGAGCTGGCCAGCATCACCTACCCCAGCGGGCTGAAGGTGCACTACCAGCGCAACGCTGCGGGGCAGATCAGCGGCATCAATACCCAGCTGCCCGGACGCAACAGGCCCGTGACCCCGTTCATCACCAGCTTGACCCACACCGCCCTGGGCCAGCCCAAAGCCTGGGCCTGGGCCAGCGGCGACAGCGCCAGCCGCAGCTTTGACGCCGACGGCCGCATGGTCAGCAACGAATTCGCCAGCTACCAGTACGACGCCGCCAGCCGCATCACAGCCGTCACGCAAAACCTGTGGGCCAGCCGCACTGTCACCAGCGTCGTTGGAACCACCACCACAACCGTCACCGAGCTGTACCAGACGCCATTGAACTGGAGCGCCGGCTACGACAACCGCAACCGCCTCACCAGCTTCAGCCGTGCAGGCTCGGACGTGCAATACACCTACGACGCCAACAGCAACCGCCTGACGGCCATCGACAAAACCATCAGCGACACCGACCTGGACGGCGAGTTTGACGCCAGCGACTTCACCCGCACCACCCGTCAGAGCCTGAACATCGACGGCACCAGCAACCGCCTGCTGGGCTTCACCCAGAGCCTGCTGACGCAAACCACCAACGCCCGCGGCGTGTTCCGCACCGTCAGCAACGTCGTCACCCCCGTCAGCTACAGCCTGGACGGTGCCGGCAACCTCACCAGCGACGGCCTGCGCAACTTCGACTACGACGAAGCCAACCGCATCAGCAAGGTGCGGGTGCTCAGAGACGGTGAACAAGCCAGCATCCGCTACCTGCACAACGCCCTGGGCCAGCGCGTCTTCAAGGGCGAGCCTCAGGCCGAGCAGACCCTGCCCAGCGAAGCCCAGCTGGGGCAAGACTTCATCACCTGGCTCAAAAAGCAGTTCGGCTGGCTGTTTGCCCAGGCCCAGGTCAACACTAGCATCGGCACGGCCTACACCTTTGCCGACGGGCCCATCCCCGGCTGGGCCATCCTCGGTGAATACGACAACGGCAGCGCCAAAGGAGCCGGCCGCAGCGAGTACATCTGGCTACCGACACAAGACGGTGCTATACCCGTGGGCAAGTTCAGCAACGGCAAGTTCTTCGCCATCCACTCAGACCAACTGGGCACCCCCAGGCTGATGACCACCGAAGCCAACCAGCCGGTGTGGCAGTGGCCCTACAGCGCGTTTGGCGACAACAAACCCACCGGCGTTCTCAAAGCCACGCCCAACCCGAAGGCAGCCATTACCAACATCCCGGTGCTGCTCAAAGCCACGGCAGCCACCGAGCTGAACCTGCGCTTCCCGGGGCAGTATGAGGATGCAGAGACGGGCACGTTCTACAACTACCAGCGGCAGTACCTGGCCAGCCAGGGGCGGTATACGCAGGGGGATCCGATAGGGTTGGAGGGGGGATTGAATCGGTTCAGCTATGTTTCGGGAGACCCGCTTTCTGCGGTCGACCCGATGGGTTTGGATGCGATCTTTGTGCATTACATGGGTTACTCGGTGGGACTGCCGGGGGGTGTCTCGGCACCGATAGGTCACTCTGGGGCGATAGCGGTTGATCCGATGACGGGGGAGACGAGGTACTACGAGTTCGGTCGGTACGGAGGAAAATGCGGCATTGTTCGTGGCCCCTTCAACGTAGGAAAGATCGATTTCGACAAGAACGGTAACCCTACCCGCGCGTCGATTGAAGCGGCGTTGCGTGCGGCCTCCAAAGCATTCGGCAAAAACAGTCCAACCCACCACGAGTATTCAAGAAGATCGTTCTCCGACGTTGTCGCATACGCCGAACGTAGGAAGCGCGAAGCAGAGACATGCGAGAGGCCGTACAACTTCGTGTTTGACAACTGCAACAACTTTGGGCGGGAGGCCGCGGGGAGATGAAAGCTAAACATTGGGTCCTGCTCACGGTCGGCGTCCTGCTTGCCCTCTCCTTGATTTGGGCGATCATCAACCTAACCCTGGAAAACGACGGGTTAAAGCAGGTCGTCGCTGGCCACAATCGGTCCGTGCAAGCGCTGTTGAAATACGTCCAAGTCGCAACTAAGTGCGACGTGACACCAGAAGAACTGGCTAGAGCGCTTGATTCCGCAGTGCTACCGATGCGCGACGGCCGCACATTACAAGTGGCTCAACTCGCCTTCAGTGCGGAGTTTCAAGCTGGCGAGATTCGCGCGATTGAGATTACTGACGTTGGAAAGGTAACTCTGTGCCGAGGTGCAAAGTGACCGGTCAATATATTTGCCTATGTTGAAGGCAATCCGCTGAGCTACGTCGATCCGATGGGACTACTGAAGCCCACCGGCATCCGGAGAGCAACACCCAACCCGAAAGCAGCCATCACCAACATCCCGGTGCTGCTCAAAGCCACGGCAGCCACAGAGCTGAACCTGCGCTTCCCGGGGCAGTATGACGATGCGGAGACGGGCACGTTCTACAACTACCAGCGGCAGTACCTGGCCAGCCAGGGGCGGTATACGCAGGGGGATCCGATTGGAGTTGAAGGCGGACTTAATCGATTTGGGTATGTGGGTGCCCGCGCGCTGGTGGCGTCCGATCCTGAAGGTTTACGCTGGATCTACCAGCAAAGTACTGGAAACTTGTACAGACAGGACAACAACCCCAGCGCCACTGTACTTGTTGGTTCTGGCTACTCGGGTGCGCCTGGCGCGGTTAACAATGGCCTTCTGGATTCAATTGGCAGCAAGGGTCCTATCCCGACTGGCGACTTTTTGATCGGGCCACAGCAGACTATTACTACAAGTGATGGTCGGGTACTGCCTGGGGCAATGAGGTTGTATCCAGAACCCGGTAGCTGGCTCTATGGTCGAGATGGATTCATTATTCATGGAGGCGATATGGTTAGGAGGACATCATCGGCCGGCTGCATCATTCAAGTTCATTCCGTTCGAGATGCCGTTGGTATTGCCGGCGACCGCAGATTGGCGGTAGTTCCATAGTTTTGAAGGAGATGTGCACTACATATGTTTAGATTTTTATTCGTATTGATATGGATGTACGTAGCCCCACAGGTACTCGCTGAGGAACTGAAGCATAAAAGCGGAGAAGTGTTCATCACGTTGAGAACTACCGAGCTTCCAGCGGTGCTTCGCGACGCAAGAGACGCGCAGACGCAGCGTTTTTTTGGGATTCAGATGCTGATTGTGAATCTCGAAATCGTTTTCCAGGGCAAGCCAGTTTTTGTACCGCTGGATGCGTTCTGGGGGTTGACTGATCCGCGCGGCATTGAGGTACGCGAGTTGGCAAAATCTAAACGATGGCAACTCGTAGTCAACGGAGGAGATGCGAGTACGTCATATCGAGCGGCGATGGAGTTCGACAGACGACAGGTGCACGTCGTACGAATCTACTCACCGCATAGCACGGCTCCGAGAACTACCAAATTGTTTGCGCCGGTGATGACGTTGGAATGACGCAGTTTTGTTCGTGGAATTCGGTTTCGTTAACTTGAATCACTTACCTAAACTGCGTACCCGGCTACAAAAACAATAGCACCTACGGCACCACCGTCGTAAACAGGTACACCGCAAAAATCACCAGATGCACCACCCCCTGCAGCACGGTGGTGCGGCCGGTGCCGAGCGTCAGGGTGGCGACCACGAGCGACAGCACCAGCAGCACGGTGGACTTGACGTCGATGCCCAGGGTCAGCGTCCAGCCGGTGGCCAGCGAGACGACGGCCACGGCGGGGATGGTCAGGCCGATGCTGGCCAGCGCCGAGCCCAGCGCCAGGTTCAGGCTGGTCTGCAGCCGGTTGGCGCGCGCCGCACGCACGGCGGCCAGGCCCTCGGGCATCAGCACCACGGCCGCAATGATGATGCCCACCAGCGCCTGTGGCGCGCCCATGGCCGCCACGGCCTTCTCGATGGTCGGCGCCAGGGCCTTGCCCAGCAGCACCACCGCCACCAGCGCCAGCATCAGCAGGCCGCCGGCCAGCAGCGCGGTGCTGCGGCTGGGTGGCGTGGCATGGCTCTCTGGCTGGGCGGCGGCGTGGGCCGGCAGAAAATAGTCGCGGTGGCGCACCGTCTGCACCAGCACAAAGGTGCCATACAGCACCAGCGACACCACGGCGATAAAGGCCAGTTGGCCCGGGCTGTACACCGGCCCGGGCCGGCTGGTGGTGTAGTTGGGCAGCACCAGCGTCAGGGTGACGATGGCCGCGAGCGTCGCCAATGAGGCGCTCACGCCGTGCTGCGTGAAGCTCTGCTCGCCGTGGCGCTGGGCGCCGACCAGCAGGCACAGCCCCAGCATGCCATTGAGGATGATCATCACCGCGGCAAACACCGTGTCGCGCGCCAGCGCGGCCGTGGCTTCGCCGCCGCTGAGCATGAGTGACACGATCAGCGCCACCTCGATCACCGTCACTGCCACCGCCAGCACCAGCGTGCCGTAGGGCTCGCCCACACGGTGGGCCACCACCTCGGCATGGTGCACGGCGGCCAGCACGCTGGCCATCAGGCCGGCCGCCATGAACAGCGTGTACCAGCCGCCCAGGCCCAGCAGGCTGCCGGCCAGCAGCGCGAGGCCCGCCACCGGGGCGGCGAGGGACCAGACGGGCAGGGCTTTGCTCAATTTCATCGTTCGATGATAAAGGCCGTCGATGGCGGGTGGGCTTCGCCATCAGGCAAACTGCGACGCCTATGTCTACCACCCCGGCTTGTACCGTTGCCGTCCGCGCGCTTTGCGAGTTCGCGGCCAGGGCGGGCGACCTGGACTTGCGCTTCACGCCCGCGCCCACCGCCCAGCAGGGCCGCGAGGGCCATGTGCTGGTGGCGCGGCGGCGCGGCCCCGGGCATGAGGCGGAAGTCAGCCTCAGTGGCCAGTACCAGGGCCTGCAGGTGCGGGGCCGGGCCGACGGCTACGACGCGCAGCGCAACACACTGGAAGAGGTCAAGACCTTCCGGGGCCGGGTGGAGGCCATTGCCTGGAACCACCAGGCCCTGCACTGGGCGCAGCTCAAGGTCTATGGCTGGCTGATGTGCGAGGCGCGGGGGCTGGACGCCATCACGCTGACGCTGGTGTACCTGGACGTGGCCACACAGACGGAGCACCCCGTCACGGAAGAATTCAACGCGCCGGAACTGCAGGCATTCTTTGAAGGCCTGTGCCAGCGCTACCTGGGCTGGGCGCAGCAAGAGGCCGCGCACCGTGCGCAGCGCGACGCGGCGCTGGAGGCGCTGGCCTTCCCGCAAATGCCGTTTCGCCCCGGCCAGCGCGAGATGGCGGCCGGCGTGTACCGCGCCTGCGTGCAGTCGCGCCCGCTGCTGGTGCAGGCGCCCACCGGCATTGGCAAAACGCTGGGCACACTGTTCCCCGCGCTCAAGGCCATGGCCGTGCGCGGCACCGACAAGCTGTTTTACCTGACGGCACGCACGCCAGGGCGCCAGATTGCGCTGGACGCGCTGGGCCAGCTGCGCGGCGCCTCGCCCGCCGGCCTGCCCCTGCGGGTGCTGGAACTGGTGGCCAAGGACAAGGCCTGTGAACACAAGGACAAAGCCTGCCACGGCCAGTCGTGCCCGCTGGCCAGCGGCTTTTACGACCGCCTGCCCGCCGCCCGCGAGGCCGCAGCCCGGGCGCAGTGGCTGGACCAGGCCGCGCTGCGCAACATTGCGCGTGAACACCAGGTCTGCCCCTATTACCTGGGCCACGACATGGCGCATTGGGCCGACGTGGTGGTGGGCGACTACAACTACTACTTTGACCGCTCGGCCATGCTGTATGCGCTGACGGTCGAATCAGCCTGGCGCGTGAGCGTGCTGGTGGACGAGGCGCACAACCTCTACAGCCGGGCCTGCGCCATGTACAGCGCCGAACTCACGCAGGCCGAGGCCCTGGCCCTGCGGCCCCAGGTGCCCGCCAGTCTGCGCCCGCGGGTGGACGAACTGCTCAACCGGTGGCAACTGCTGCTGGACGCGCTGCAACGCCAGGCGCCGGGCAAGCCCTGGCATGTGCTGGACGCGCTGCCCGAAGAATGGACGCGCGTGCTGGGCAAGTTCAACAGCGCGGCCGGTGAATACCTGAACGACCACCCCACCGAGCCGCACGCCGCCTTGTTGCCCGCCTACTTCCGCACCCTGGCGTTTGCCGCGCTGGCGCAGGAGCCGGGCGACCATTCGCTGTGCGAGGTGGACGTGACAGAGACCGCGCCCGTGGCCATGCCCGCCAGTGCGGTGCAGATGGCGCTGGACGCCGCTGCGTTTGACGATGACGGCACCCGCGCGGGCCGCCTCACGCTGCGCAACATCGTGCCTGCGCCGTTCCTCGCGCCGCGCATCCAGGCGGCCGACGCACTGGTGCTGTTCTCTGCCACGCTGAACCCGACGGACTATTACATCGACCTGCTGGGCCTGCCCGCCGACACGCAGCGGCTGGACGTTGCCACCCCGTTCCGGCCCGAGCAACTGGCGGTGCGGGTGGTGCCGCTGTCCACACGGCGGCAGGACCGTGCGGCCACGCTGGCGCCGCTGGCCCAGGCGATGGGCGCGCAGTACCAGCGCGCGCCGGGCAACTACATCGCGTTCTTCAGCAGCTTCGACTACATGGAGATGGCGCTGCGCGCGTTTGAGCAGCGCTGGCCCAGCGTGCCCGTGTGGGCCCAGGCCCGCCAGATGGACGAACCCAGCCGCCAGGCCTGGCTGCAGCGCTTTGACGCCAGCGGCCAGGGCATCGGCTTCGCGGTGCTGGGCGGCGTGTTTGCCGAGGGGGTGGACTTGCCGGGCCGGCGGCTGGTGGGCGCCTTCATTGCCACGCTGGGCCTGCCGCAGTTTGACGAGGTGAACCAGGCCATCTGCGACCGCATGGAAGCCCGCTTTGGCCGGGGGCACGACTACACCTACCTGCTGCCGGGCCTGCAAAAGGTGGTGCAGGCGGCCGGGCGCGTCATTCGCACCGACACCGACACCGGCACGGTGCTGCTGATGGACGACCGGTACTTGCAGACGCGCTACCGGGCGCTGCTGCCAGGCTGGTGGCAGGTTGCGGTGGCTTAGCCCAGCAAATCCGCCAGCGCCCGCGCCACCACCTTGGTCGCGCGGCGCAGGTCGTCCAGGCGCAGGTTCTCGTCGGCGCGCTTGGCGTTGGACTCGAGCACGGTGCGGGGGCCGGCGCCGTAGATCACGCCCGGAATGCCGTGCTCGCCGTACAGCCGCACGTCGGTGTAAAGCGGCGTGCCCACAGCCGGAATGGGCTCGCCAAACACGGCCTGGCCGTGCTGCTGCAGGGCGGCCACCAGCGGCGCGTTGCCGGGCAGCGGCACCATGGCGCGTGCCAGCAGCAGGCGGCGGATGTCCACGCGCACCGCCTTGCCGCCGCGCGGCGGGTGGAAGCTCTGCGCTGCCGCTTCGATGGTGGCGCGGATGGACGCTTCCACCTGCGTCGGGTCTTCCTCAGGGATCATGCGGCGGTCGAGCTTGAGCACCACCTTGCCCGGGATCACGTTGGTGTTGGTGCCACCCGCAATCAGGCCGACGTTTAGGTACGGATGGGTGATGCCCGCCACGCGGGAGCGGACCTGCAGGTACTGCGTGTTCAGCGCATACAGCGCATTCAATATGTGGGTGGCCGCCTGCAGCGCATCGGTTCCGCTGTCGGGGATGGCGGCGTGGCTCATCTCGCCGTGCACCGTCACCTCCATCTGCAGGCAGCCGTTGTGCGCCACCACCACCTGGTAGCTGAAGCCGGCCGCGATCATCAGGTCGGGCCGGGTCAGGCCTTTCTTCAGCAGCCAGCCGGGGCCCACTTCGCCGCCAAACTCCTCGTCGTAGGTGAAGTGCAGCTCCACGCTGCCACGCTGCGGCTGGCACACGGCCTCGAGCGCGCGCACGGCAAAGGTGAAGGTGGAAAAGTCGCACTTGCTCACGGCCGCGGCGCGGCCGTAGATCCGGCCGTCGGCCACCTCGCCGCCATACGGGTCATGCGTCCAGCCCTCGCCGGGTGGCACCACGTCGCCATGGGCGTTCAGGGCAATGGTCTTGCCCTCGCCATAGCGGCGCCGCACGATCAGGTTGGTGATGGACTCCAGCCCCGCCGCTTTCACCTCGTCGACCGGCACCACATGCTGCTCGGCCTGGTAACCAAAGGCCTGCAGGAGCTGCGCCGTGCGCTCGGCGTGCGGCGCGTTGTTGCCGGGGGGCGTGTCGGTCGGCACCCGGATCAGTTCCTGCAAGAACTTCACCTGCTCGTCAAAGTGCGCGTCAATCCACGCGTCGATTTTTGTGTAGTCGGTCATGGGGTGTCAGTTGAGTTCAGCGGCCAGGTCGTCCAGCAGGCGCTGGAAGGCCTCCACCGCCAGTTGCATGTCGTGGCTGGTGGTGGATTCCAGCGGGTTGTGGCTGATGCCGGCATTCTGGCCGCGCACAAACAGCATGGCCTGCGGCATCACCTCGTGCAGTTTCATGGCGTCGTGCCCGGCCCCGCTGGGCATGCGGAACAGCGGCACGCCCAGCGCGTCCACGGCGCGCTCCCAGCGCTGCTGCCAGGCGGGTGCGCTGGGCGCGGCGGCGGCGCGCATGGTTTCCTCCACGGTGTGCCGCAGGCCGCGCCGTTCGCAGATGCGGGCGAGTTCGGCCAGCACATCCGTCACCATCGCATCGCGCTGCGGGTCATTCGGTGCGCGCAGGTCCAGCGTGAACTGGCAGCGGCCTGGCACCACGTTGGTGGAGCCACCGGGCACCGTGCAGATGCCGATGGTGCCGACCGAGTCGCCATCGCGTGCTGCGCGCTGTTCGATGTACAGCGCCAGTTCGGCCACCGCCGACAGCGCGTCGCGCCGGCGGTTCATGGGTGTGGTGCCGGCGTGGCTGGCCATGCCCGTCACCTCGCACAGGTAGCGCACGCCGCCGTTGATGGAGGTCACAATGCCCAGCGGGAGGTTGATTTCATTGAGCACCGGGCCCTGCTCGATGTGCACTTCCACAAAACCCAGGTAGTCGGCCGGGTTGCGCCGCAGTTTCGGAATGTCGTCCACGCACAGGCCGGCGTGCTGCATGGCCTGCCGCATGGTGATGCCGTCGGCGTCTTTCTGGTCCAGCCAGGCGGGGTTGAACTGGCCGATGAGCGCGCCGGAGCCGAGGAAGGTCGCCTTGTAGCGCTGGCCTTCTTCCTCGGCAAAGGCAATCACTTCAAAGTCGAACGGCAGGCGTTTGCCCTGGCGCGACAGCTCGGCCACGCAGGCCATGGGCGTGAAGATGCCCAACCGCCCGTCGTACCGGCCGCCGTTGCGCACGGTGTCGTAGTGGCTGCCGGTCATCAGTGTCTTCGCGCCGGGCTGGCCGGCCTTGTAGCGGCCCACCACATTGCCCACCGCGTCGATGCCCACCTCGTCGAAGCCGCAGTCCCGCATCCAGTGCGAGATGCGCTGTGCGCAGGCGCGGTGCGCGTCGGTCAGGTAGGTCACGGTGAGCTGGCCTTTTTCGGCAAAGCCCGGGTCGCTGTGCTGCGCCAGGGTTTCCTGCCAGTCCCACACGCGGTCGCCCAGCGTGGGGACCTGGCCAAATTTGTCGGCCAGGCGCAGTTCCACGATGCGGTGGATGTTGCGCAGTGCTTCTTCCAGTTCAAAGTCGGGGTGATGGTCCAGCCGGCGGGCAAAGGTGTCGATGATCTGCTGGCGCGTCAGGCCGGTGCCGCGCGGCCCGCGCACCGCCAGGATGAACGGAAAGCCGAACTTGGCGTTGTAGTCGGCATTGAGCTGCTGGATGCGCGCAAACTCTTCGGGTGTGCAATCGGTCAGCCCGGCCTTGCTTTGCTCGTGGGTGGACTCGGCCGTCAGCGCCTTGCTCACCATGGCCTTGCCGGCCAGCTCGGGGTGGGCGCGGATCAAGGCGAGCTGTTTGTCTGGCCCGGCTTCGCGCACGATGCTGGCCATCACATGCTGCAGGTGAGGCACCGAACGGAATGGCCGGTGGGCCAGCGCGGCCTCGGCGATCCACGGCGAATGCTCGTACAGGCCGTCGAGCCACTGCGCGGCCTGTTCGGCCGTGGCCGCGTTGAGTTGTTCCAGCGTCAGTGTCATGTCGGGTCCTGGTAGGGGTGGGTCTGCTTCCAGTGGCGCGCGATGTCGATGCGCCGGCAAACCCACACGCGGTCATGCTTTTCAATATGGTCCAGAAAGCGCTGCAGCGCCACGATGCGGCCGGGCCGGCCCAGCAGCCGGCAGTGCATGCCGATGCTCAGCATCTTCGGCGCGTCGTCGCCCTCGGCGTACAGCGCGTCAAAGCTGTCACGCAGGTATTCAAAGAAGGGCCCGGCATGCGAGAAGCCTTGTGGCAGCGCAAAGCGCATGTCATTGGTGTCCAGCGTATAGGGCACGACCAGGTGCGGCACGGTGCTGCCATCGGTCTTTTGCACCTTCATCCAGAAGGGGAGGTCGTCACCGTAGTAGTCGCTGTCGTACTCAAAGCCACCATGGTCAACCACCAGGCGGCGGGTGTTGGGGCTGTCGCGGCCGGTGTACCAGCCCACTGCGCGCTGCCCGGTCAGCCGGGTGATGATCTCCATGCCGCGCTGCAGGTGTTCGCGCTCCACCGCTTCGTCCAGGCCCTGGTAGTGAATCCAGCGCCAGCCGTGGCAGGCAATCTCGTGGCCCAGCTGGACGAACGCCGCCGTCAGCTCGGGGTGGCGCTCCAGTGCCATGCTGACGCCAAACACCGTGAGCGGCAGCCCGCGCTTTTCAAATTCGCGCAGCAGGCGCCACACACCGGCGCGCGAACCATATTCGTAGATGCCTTCCATGCTCAGGTGCCGCGCCGGGTAGCTGGCGGGGTTGAACATCTCGGACAGAAACTGCTCCGAGCCGGCGTCGCCATGCAGCACCGAGTTTTCACCGCCCTCTTCGTAATTGAGCACAAACTGCACGGCGATGCGGGCGCCGCCGGGCCATTGGGCATGCGGCGGGTTGCGGCCGTAGCCGACCAGGTCGCGCGGGTAGGGCAGGGTGCTGTCGTAAACGCTCATGGGGGGTTCAGGCCAGGGCCAGGGCGATGTCGTGGGTGGGGACGGGGCGGTCAAAGGCCAGGCTTTCTTCCACATGGCGCAGGTGCTCGTCCATCAGTTTCACGGCACGCTTTTCGTCGCGTGCTGCAAGTGCCTTGACGAGTTCCATGTGTTCTTCCTGGGAATGGCGGGCGGCGCCGTCGCGCTGGTACATCAGGGAAATGAGGGAACTGCGGGAAATCAGGTCACGCAGGATCTGGGCCAGCACCTCGTTGCCGGTGAGTTCGGCCATGCGCACATGGAAGTCGCCCAGCAACTCGATGCGTGCGGCGGCGTCGGGGTTGTCCAGCGCGGCCTTTTCCTCGGCCATGTGCTCGCGCAGCGCCCGGATGCGCGCGGGGGTGACGGTGCGCGCGAATTCACGCGTCATCTCGGTCTCCAGCATGCGGCGCACCTGGAACACCTGGCGCGCTTCTTCCACCGTGGGGGCCGCCACAAAGGCGCCGCGTGCAGGCTCCAGCGTGATCAGCCGGTTCTGCGCCAGCTGGAACAGCGCCTGGCGAACCAGCGTGCGCGACACACCGAAATGGTCTGCCAGCTTCTGCTCGGCCAGCTTGGTGCCGGGCTGCAGCCGGTGCTCGACGATGGCACGCGTCAACGAGTCAACAATGACGCGGGTGGTGGACGATTCCATGCAATGGATGATAGCTGCAAATCCAAAAAGTGTATACACTTCTGTGGACTAAATGAACAAGGAACTCTCATGGGCCTGAGCACGCATGTTCTGGATACCGCCCACGGCTGCCCCGCCGCTGGCATGGCGGTGGCGCTTTACACCATGGACGGAGACCGCGCCACGCTGGTGCGCCGCTTCACCCTCAATGCCGACGGCCGCGACCCCGACGGACCGCTGTACGACAACGCGAGCCTGCGCAAGGGCACTTACCGGCTGGTGTTTGAGGTGGCGGCGTATTTCCGCGGCCGGGGTGTGCAGCTGCCCGACCCGCCGTTCCTGGACCGGGTGATCCTCGACTTCGGCGTCGCCCATGCGGACCAGCATTACCACGTGCCCCTGGTCTGCTCGCCCTGGACCTACAGCACCTACCGCGGTTCATGAGCGTTGCGAAAGTCCACCTGCTGGCACAGGCGCTGGCCCGTGGCCCCGCCATGCTGGTGAGCGTGGACAGCGTGCAGGGCTCCGGCCCGCGCGAGCCTGGCGCGTGGATGGCGGTCACGGCGGATGCCGTGGTCAACACCATTGGCGGCGGGCACCTGGAGTTTGAAGCGATCGCCGCCGCGCGGGCGCTGCTGCCCACCGGTGAGGCGGCGATGCGCCGCTATGCGCTGGGCCCCAGCCTGGGTCAATGCTGTGGTGGCGTGGTGCACCTGAAGTTCGAGGCGGTGTCGCAGGCCGACCTGCCCGCGCTGCAGGCCCGCCTGCAAGGGCCGCTGGCACCGCTGGCGCTGTTCGGCGGCGGCCATGTGGGGCGGGCGTTGGTGCAGGCGCTGGGGCCGTTGCCCTTTGCCGTGCGCTGGATCGACAGCCGCGACGAAATCTTTCCGTCCGACCTGCCACTGAACGTGGCGTGCGAACACTCCGACCCGGTGCAGGCCGCCGTGGCTGCGCTGGCGCCCGGCACCCGGGTGCTGATCATGAGCTTCAGCCACGCCGAAGACCTGGACGTGGTGGCCGCCTGCCTGACGCGCCTGCGCAGCCACAACGACCTGCCCTTCGTCGGCCTGATCGGCAGCCAGACCAAGTGGGCGACCTTTCGCCACCGGCTGGAGGGGCGCGGATTCAGCGCCGACGAATTGGCCCGCGTTACCTGCCCCATCGGCCTGCCGGGCATTGCCGGCAAGCAGCCCGAGGTGATTGCCGTGAGCGTGGCGGCACAACTATTGCAGCATTCGAGCAAAGGACTCTGAACACCATGGAAAGCTACCTTCTGGACTGGGCCAACCTGCTGCTGCGCTGGGTCCATGTCATCACCGCCATCGCCTGGGTCGGGTCTTCGTTCTACTTTGTGTTTCTGGACAGCAGCCTCACCCCGCCGGTGGACGAAGACCTGAAGAAACAGGGCGTGAGCGGGGAACTTTGGGCCGTGCATGGCGGCGGCTTTTACCACCCGGTCAAGTTTGCGGTGTCGCCGCCCCAACTCCCTGGCCACTTGCACTGGTTTTATTGGGAAAGCTACTCCACCTGGCTGAGCGGCTTTGCGCTGTTCACGGTGTCCTACCTCTGGAGCGCCAGCACCTACCTGATCGACAAGTCGCGCATGGACTGGGCGCCCGCAGCGGCCATTGGCGTGGCGCTGGCCTTCCTGGTGGTGTTCTGGCTGCTGTACGACGCGATCTGCCGGCTCTTTGGCCAGAAGAAGAACGGCGACGCCATCGTCGGCGCGCTGGTGCTGGTGCTGGTGTGCGTGGCGTCCTGGCTGGCCTGCCACTGGTTTGCCGGGCGCGCGGCCTTCCTGCTGGTAGGGGCGATGATTGCCACCGCCATGAGCGCCAACGTGTTCTTCTGGATCATTCCGGGGCAGAAGAAGGTCATCGCGTCCATCAAGGCCGGCGAGCCGGTGGACCCGGTGCACGGCCAGCGCGGCAAGCAGCGCAGCGTGCACAACACCTACTTCACGCTGCCGGTGCTGTTTGCCATGCTCAGCAACCACTACAGCTTCACCTACAGCCACCCGCAGAACTGGCTGGTGCTGATCCTGATGATGTTCGCAGGCGCGGCCATTCGCCAGTTCTTTGTGATGCGCCATGGCTGGAAGCTGGGCCGCAACGCGCACCCGCTGCCCTACGCGCTGGTGGGTGTGGCCGTCATTGCCGGCTGCATCGTGTGGTTGCGGCCAGCACCAGCTGCTACAAATTCCGTAGCGCCTCACGCACTGCCGGCGGGAGCTGCAGCCGCATTTGACTATGCAGCGGTGCAGAAGGTGATGGAGCAGCGGTGCATCCTGTGCCACGGCGCGCAGGTGCAGATGAAGAACGTGCGGCTCGATTCGCCCGCCGCGCTCAAGCTGCATGCACAGGCCGTGTACCAGCAGGCGGTGGTCACCAAGGTCATGCCCATGAACAACAGCACGGGCATCACGGACGCCGAACGGGCCCTGTTGGGTGAATGGTTCAAGGCGGGTGCGCCAGTGCCCTGACCGCCTGCCCCGGCTTGTCAGCGTGTTGTAAGTGATGTCCACAACGGGTAACGGATTGTGAGCGCCTAGAGTTCATGGGTCAGTCGGGTTAGAGTGATTCGAGGAGACAAACCATGAACAAGAAAACAGGCCTGATCCACGCCGTTGCCGGTGTTGCGCTGGTGCTGGCAGCGCACGCTGCGGAGGCTGCCCAGCTGGTCATTGCGCAGGTGGCGCCGCTGTCCGGCCTGGAGGCGATCCAGGGCCGGGCCTACTCCGCGGGGCTGCAGCTGGCGTTCACCAATGCCAACAAGGCCGGCGGCGCCGGCGGCCACACCTTCACCCTGGTGCGCAAGGACGATGGCGGGCGCCCCGAAGACACCCTGAGCGCCACCACCCAGGTGCTGGCCGACAGCAAGCCCATCGCGCTGGCGGGCTACTTCGGCAACCGCAGCATTGCCGAGCTGGTGAAGTCCGGCATCCTCGAAAAAGAGAAGATCGCCCTGGTGGGCTACCGCACCACCGAGATCCGCCCCGACGTGCCCTACCTCTACAGCGTGCGGGCCGGTTTGCGCGACGAAATCAACAAGATTGCCGAGCACCTGGTGACGGTGGGCATCACGCGGCTGGGGCTGTTCCATGAAGACGGCCCGGGCGCTGCGGCGCTCACGGCCGCGGTGGACGAGATTGCCAAGCGCACCGGCGCCACCATCACCGCGCGCGCCACCTACCCGGCGGGCACGGCGCGCGTGTCGCCCGCCATTGACACCTTTCTCAAGACACCGCCGCAGGCCATCATCATGCTGGCCACGGGCTCGGCTGCGGCCGGCTTCATCGAGCAGTACCGGCTGGCTGGCGGCGCGGCGCAGCTGTTTGCCCAGTCGGGTGCCGACATCGAGCAGCTGGCCCAGCGCCTGGGCGAGGAAACCATGCAGGGCATTGCCATTGCGCAGGTCACGCCCAGCCCGTACAAGATTTCGGGTCGGCTGGCCAAGGAATTCGCGGACACCGTGGCCAAGACGCCCAACCTGGAAGTGCCACCGAGCTACGCCATGATGGAAGGCTACATCGCCGGCAAGGTGATCGTGGAGGCCGCGCGCCGCATGGGCGCCAAGGTCAGTCGCGAGGGCTTCGTGGCGGCGCTCGAAGGCATCGACAGCTACGACCTGGGCGGCTACCGCGTCGGCTTCAAGCCCGGCACGCGCTCGGGTTCGAAGTTTGTCGAGCTGTCGATCGTCACGGGCGCCGGCAAGATCCGGCAGTAAGCCCTGCGGCGGCCCGGCCCCGGCGGCCGGGCGATACTTGAGGGCATGACTGTACCCCTCGCGCTGACCGGCGCCCCCAACTTCCGCGACCTTGGCGGCTACACCGGCGCCGGTGGCCGCCGGGTGCGCCACCACCGGCTGTTCCGCTCTGACCATCTGGCCCACCTGGCGCCGGCCGACGTGCAGGCGCTGACCAACACCCTTGGCCCCACCGTGCGCGTGCTCGACCTGCGCGGCGAGGCCGAGCGTGCCACGGCAGCCTGCGCCATTCCGGGCGCCACGGTGCATTCGCTGCCGATCGAGCCGACCGTGGTGCAGAAGCTCACCGACCTGCTGGCCGCCGGCCAGCCGCCCAGCAGCGAAGAAACCGTCGCCCTGATGCAGGACACCTACCGCGGCTTTGTGCGCGGCAACACGCCGCGCTTTGCCCGGCTGTTTGCCCACGCGCTGGAGGCACATGACGCACCCATCGTGTTCCATT
>JAXMEQ010000015.1:0-28802 GCA_046348225.1 Ramlibacter sp. | reverse complement strand
GTCGCCATGTATGGCCGCATGGGTGACGGGCCAGAAAGTGACGGGCAGGCGTTTCATGCGTGGGTCGAGTGCCAAGGGTGGCTGATTGACTTCATGGCCCCCATCATGGGCATGGCCTTCAAGGAAGACGGGCACCCGTTGGACTTGCCGCGCTGGATGCTTCAGAAGCCATTGGCGGAACGGAAGTCCGATATCAACGAACTACAGCGGGTCGGGGACTTCTACCTTGAGCATGATTCCGCGCTTGCTGAATCGCTGATTGACTCCCAATCGGCGGGCTCGATAGACCTAGCGAATGTCTGCCTTGCTTGGTTCCGGCGTCCCCCATCGGCCTTGAAGGAACTGGCGCTAGGTGACAGTCACGGCAAGCCCAAGAAACTTGTGTTGCGTGCCCCGTCGATTGAGGGCGTTTGGTGATCGTCACCCGGTGCAGCAGGCAGGCGTGAGGGGAAAGCCTGCAATCAGTTGCACGACACAGGCGGCGGTCAATCCGTCGCAGTGGTGGCGCGGCCCTTCGCCTGCACTCGCATTCGGCGTTCTACGTCCTTGAGCATGTCCGAGGGTGTGATGTCCAGGGCATCGCAAAGCCTGAAGACCATCCGCACGCTTGGACTGTTGCGGCCAAGCTCGATCAAGGACACATAGTTGCGGTCAACGTCTGCCCGCAACGCCAAGTCCGTTTGCGTCCACTTCCGTTTTGTGCGCAGGTTGCGCAGTGCCTGCCCGAATGCTTGGTCTGGTTCTATCAAAGCCTTGCCCAATAAATTGAGCAAGGGTCACGGGCTGCACCCCTCTGAATTCCGTATATATGCTGCAAAATGCGGCATTGAAAGGAATCTCAAAAGATGGCGCTTACAACATGCAGGGAGTGCGGGAAGCAGGTCAGCACGGACGCGAAGGCTTGCCCCCACTGCGGAACTTCGGAACCCGCCAAGAAGAAGGCAAAGGGCGGCATTGGCAAGTGGTTGCTGATCGTCTTTGCAATCGGTCTGGTGGCAATGGTGCTGCCCAAGAAGGACAAGGCCACGGCGGCGGCGAAGCCACCAGTGCAAGCGGCCCCGGCTCAGGTCACAAAGCCAGCGAACAAGCCGGACATTGAACAGTGCTTCGCGGCGGGCACGGCCTTGGCAAAGGTGTTTTTGGCGAACTTCTCACAAGCTGCGGATGCGGGCTTGATGGCATCCGACACGATGAAGCAGGGATGCGAAAAGCAAGTGGGCGACAAGGGCGGCGACTGCGTGCGCCAGTGCGAAACCGCCTTCCGTGTCGAAGCAAAGGGCGCTGTGCAGGGGCTGAAGTAGCCCGCGCCGTGCAATCAATTGCAGCGGGTCGAGGCGTCAGGCAGTCGCCACACGGCGGGCCAGCGGAAACGCGATGTCCCGCAACACTTCACCCATGAGGGGGCCAAAGATCGCGGCCCCGAGTTCGATTGCATCTTTCCCCGTGGGCAAGGTCGGGGCTTGCTTCTTCAGGCCCCAGGCAAGGGCGATGCGTTCGCCCCTCGTGAGTGCTGCCGTGATCGTGTCGGGCAAGGCATCCAACACGGCGGGGTCGGCTTCATATGCCGCAAGCCCCAGGCCCCACAAGCGATGATCCGGGAAGGTCAGCAAGTCGCGGGCCTTCACATGGGGCAGCAGACGGCAAACCATGTTGATGAGTGCGGCCCGGATGCCGTCGCTGTATCCGTCGCATTGCTCGCTGCCCAGGCGCATGAAGTCGCGCCATCGTTGAATGTGCGTGGCTTCGTCTTCGGCGGGGTTGCGGATCGGGTGCGGGGCGTGGGCGAGGTTCACGGCTTGATTCCTTGCAGTAGGGCTAGAACGGCGTGGAAGTGCTGTCCATCATCAGCGGGCGGGGTCGGTGTGCCCGTGGCTTCCAGCACAAGGCGCACGGCCTGCAATCGCGTTGCGGGCGGGCCGGATTCCATGAGGTGCGCCAGCACTTCAACGGCTCGCAGTCGGTGGGCTGTCAGGCTCAGGGCGGTTTCCTCATGCACGGTGCTTAGAAGCCCTTGCACGTAGGCGGTGAAGGCGGGCAGGCGTGCCCATCCGCACATGGTCTGAGGCGACACGCCCACGGTCTTTGCTGCCTGCCGCTGTGACTGCCCGGAAGCAATCAGGGAAGCGGCGTGCAATTGCTTGGGCGTGAGGCTTGCCATGTTCGGAATCCTTCGCCTTCGTTCAACCCTTCAGGGCTGCCCCCGTCATGGGTCGCCATGCGCTGGAAGTCGGCAGGGCTTGCCCTTCACCCTTGCGGGCAGTCAGCCCCAGGGCAGCGGCTGCCATGCGGCCCCCGATGTTGCGAAGGCCCCAGGCGTTGCCCGCACCTTGCGGCTTGCCGTCGCTCTTGGTTGCGCTCAAGCGATTGAAGGCGCTTCGCTTCGCGTTGAAGGCTTCCATTGCAAGGGCTTCGCGCTGGGTCTTCTCCCGTTGGGCGATGGCTGCATCAATGGCTTCGGCCAAGTGCTCGCCCATCGTTTGATAGTTCTCAGGCGTTAGGGTGGAAGCGGGGCGCGAGTTGATCGGCTGTTTCGGGGTGTTGCCCGCACGGCCCAAGGTGGTGGGGGTGCCCACGTTGGAAAAGTTGCTCGGGGCCGTGGTGCGGGTCAGGGTGGCATCCGTGGGGGCCGTGCTTGCTGCGGGTGCCTTCGGGATGGCCGGGGCAGCGTCCCCCAGGTCGCGGGCGCTGGGGCCTGCCAGGATTTGGGCAAAGGGAATCACAAGCCCTTTGCGGGCCGTGGATTGGCGGGCGATGTTCTCGCCCCGGTACACCTTGCGCACGGTCACACGTTCGGCAAAGCCGGGGACGTTCTCGCAAAGGTCAGCAAGGACATTCAGGGGGATGGTTTGGGCGGTCATGTTGCGTTCTCCGGGTTGGAAAATAGGTTTCAGCTATGAGTATCATTCTACCAATAGTCAAGTGCAATTGAAAGGGTATGAGGGGATTACCAAAGCCCAAGCTCTGTCATTGCCTTGTCCACGTCTTCAGCGGTTGCAATCGCCTTTCCCTTTATTTCCGTGGGTTTTGGTGCCCCTTCGAACTTCGGTTTGTTGGGGGGGATTCCTGCAATTGATTGCACGGCCTTCGCGTGGTGGTGGAATCCAGCGGGTTCCAGGTGGTGCGCCTTGTCCGGGTTTGCTGATATGTTCAAGTCGCATAGGTAAGCGGCTTGCTTTGTCACCATGTCCCGGATTCGGTCGCGTACCTTTCGGATAAAGGCTTGCACTTCCTGAAGCTGAGTTTCTAGCCTGTCTTTGTAGCCGGATGCTTCCTTGCCCATGCGGGCCAGCGTCTTGGAGTAATCGGCTTCCAGTTCTAGGGCCACTTTCCTTTGCACTTCCAGCGGGGCCAATCTCAGGGCCTTGTGTACCTTCAAAATGCCTTCCCATTGGTGGCGGGGGTAGATTCCTTCCATCAAGGGGGCGTCCCCCAGGAAGTCGGGCAGGTGTTTGAAGGGCTTTGCCTGCCCAGCATCGAAGGCCCCCCACTTCTTCAGCATTGCATCGTGAAGGGTGTCCAAGTCGGGGTACTTTTCCCGGTGATTCTTGCGGAATTGCTTTATTGCCTCTTGGGACTTGTTCTTGATTCCCAATTCCTTGAGTTTTTCAACTAGCTGGCGGTCAGTGATGTATCGGCCTTGCCACTTGACCTTGCACCCGATACCGGGCTTGTCCGCTGCCTTTTCGGTGGCTTGAACTTGCTTGTCTGCCCACTCCAATGAACCCCAGGGCTGTTCACTTCTGATTCGCTGATGCCCCAAACTACAGGGCGGAACGAAGCAGAAGGAGCGAGAGCGGGATGACGACGATGCTGAAACGCAGTCTGGCGCAGGTCAGTGATCCGCGCCGAGCGCAGGGGCGGCGCTACGACCTGCCACACGTGCTGCTGTACAGCGTGCTGGCGGTAGCGTCGGGGGCGACGTCGTACCGCAAGATCGAGCAGTTCATGCAGACGCACTGGGAGCGGCTCAACGAGGCGTTCGGCAGCCGCTGGAAGCGCGCGCCGGCGTACACGGGGCTGCGCAAGATCCTGCAAGGGCTCGATGCGCGAGAGGTGGAGGCGGCGCTGCGGCGCGTGGCGAGCGAGCAGGTCGAGCAGATGGCCGACGAGGCGGGCCGAGCGGTGATCGCGCTGGATGGCAAGGTGCTGCGCGGCAGCCTGGATCGGTTCGAGGATCGGCGAGCGGCGCAGGTGCTCAGCGCGCTGGCGGTGTCGCAGCGGGTGGTGCTGGGGCACGTGCTGATCGAGGATGGCAGCAAGGATCACGAGATCGCGGCGGCCCAGCGCCTGATCGAGGAGCTGGGGCTGGGCGGGTGCCTGTACACGCTCGACGCGCTGCACTTGCAAAAAACACGGTCGAGCTGATCGTCGCCTCGGGCGGCGACATGCTGGTGCAGCTCAAGGCCAACCAGCCCGGGCTGCTGGCGCGCATGCGCGAGCACATCCGGCGGCGCCCCGCCGGCGACACGCACTACAGCGCCACGCTGGGCCGGCGCAATCGCATCGAGCAGCGCCGCGTGCGCGTGTGGCTCCTCAACCCCGGCAGCGGTCATGCGCCCTGGCACGATCACTTCCAGTGCCTCGTCGAGGTCACCCGCTCCACCGAGATCTTCGATCCCGCCCGCAAGGCCTTCGCCCCTCGCGCCGAAGCACCGGCCCTTTACCTGTGCACCACCCGGGCCAGCGCCGACGACTTCGCCCTCGCCATCCGCGGCCACTGGCGCATCGAGAACCAGCTCCACCACGTCCTCGATACCGCCTTGGCCGAGGACGCCTGTCGCATCCGGCGCAATCCCGGTGTCTTTGCAGCGCTGCGCCATCTCGCCCTCAATCTGCTGCGCGCCAATGGCGAGGTCCACATCGCTCAAGCCCTCTATCGCAATGCCCTGTGCCTTGAGCGGATCCTGGGCTATGCGGGCGTCCGGGAGAAGTGAACAGCCCTGGGTCATGAGCAGGAATGCAAGGCGGTGTGCCCCGTGCCTGCCCTTGTGGGTGCGAATGATTCGATACCCGCTTGCGTTGATATGTCCCGCTTCCTGCCCCGCTTTGGCAGTTCCACGGCGGTTGACCTTCCATCGAAAGGCCCCGGTGTCGGGGTCATATTCCAGCAGTTTGGCGAGTTCATCCCTTGTCATGGCCTGCCCCCTCCAATTCGGCAACGTAGGCGGGCAGGTCTGGAATCAGCGTCCAATCGTCCCCGGAATCCTCTTCCAAGTAATACCGCTGCCCCGCTGGGGTGGTTTCGGTGCCCCAATCGCGCAAGACAAGGCCGGAACCCTTCAGAATCCGATTGCCCTTTGCCAAAAGCTGGGTGGCGTGTTTCGGCTTGGTGGGTGGCTCGGTCGGTGGGGCGGGGACGTGCGGGCGCTTGCCGTCCCGGATGTGGTGAATCGTGACGGTCATTGCTGCCCCTCCTTCGCGCTGGTGAAGTACGGGCGCACGGTGGCGGAATGCCAGTAGGGGCGGCGTCCAAAGATGCCATCCGGGGGCGGGAAGTCACCCGCTGCAATGCGGCGCTTCAGCGTGCTATCGCTGGTCTTCAGCAGCGTGAGAACGTGCCCCAGCAAGACACGTTGGGGCGTGCTCAGGTCAAGGCCCGACACTGCCAGCTTCCGGGCGTGGCCCTTGTTGGGCTTGGGTGCTGGCTTGGCTTTGGGGGGAAGTTCTGCAACTGGCTGCAAGGCCAGGGCAGCGGGGGCCGGGGTGGCGTGTGCCGCACTGGTGGCGGCTTTCTTGATGAACTGAATCGGCATAGGACAGGCTTTCCGGCGCAAGAATGCAAAAAGCCGTGGTGTGGTGCGCCAAAAAGCCAGCACGGCTAATTTGCGCAACACATTCACGGCTTGCCGGAATGCCCGATGTCCTACGGGTCAGTTACTACCCGCCCAATGGTGCAGGGCGGGTGCGGTTATTCTCTTATAACCCCCTAGTAATCGTCAAGAGTAATCAAGCGGCTTTTGTTGGCAGTGCCACCACGTTGGATTTCTTCCCATTCAGTGCCCATTCCAGATGTTGCCCCAAGCGGTTCCATGCGTCTTGAAGCTCCGGCCATCGGTCGGACTTCTGATAGGTGCGGGTCAGCTTGTCCGGGACGTGGTTCAAGGCCCGTTCGATGATTTCCACCGACACGCCACGGTCACCCATGATCGTTGCAGCGGTGCGGCGCAGGTCGTGGGGTGTCCACTCGCCCCCGGACAAAAGAAGCGTGGCGGTCGCCTTGCTACGGCCCTTCATGGGCGTGGTGCGCTGCCTGTCCTTCACTTGCTTGGCAATGCTCTTCACGCAAACGTGTTCGGTCGGGTTGCCTTCGGCGTCCCGCTTGTTGTCGGCGGGGTAACACCAGGGCGTGCCCCCGGTCAGGGTGTGCAGTTCCTTGAAGAGGGTCAGGGCGAAGTCCGACAAGTGAACGTGGTGCTCTTCCCCGTTCTTGGCGTTCTCCGAGGGGATGCGCCACGTTCTCTTGTCGAGGTTGACGTGTTCCCACTTGGCGCGGCTCACTTCCCCGACACGGGCAGCGGTGCCCAGCATGATCCACAGTGCAAGCTCGGTCGTGCGTTGCAGCTTCGCGGCGGGCAGCTTGTCCCGAAGCTCCAACAGTTCGGACTCGGGCTTGTCGGTCTTGGTCACCCACAGCACGCGCTCACGCTCTTTGTAGGCCGGGGCAATGTCGGACTTCTTCAGCTTGTGCAGCGGGGAAACTTCGATGTAGTCCCGGCGCACGGCCCATTCAAGGAACTGGCTCAGGTCAGCGAACAAGCGGCCCGCCATGCGTGGGGCGCGTTCCTTGATGCCATCGAACAGGCCCGCCCAAGTACTCTTGGGGATGACGGACAGGGGGCGATTGCCCAGCGTGGGGAACACGTCCCGCTCGAAACTGCGGATGACTTCGGCCCCATCGTCCTTGCGGCCCTTGTCGCCTTGCTTCTTCAGTTCCAGGGCCTGCCACTTGAGGGCAAGGGCCTTCACGGTTTCTTCCTCATGAACCCGCTTCACTTCGGCTTGGGTGTGGGCGGCTTGTACCTTGGACAGTTGCCGCTCGGTGCTGGGGTTCTTGCCCGCCTTGTGCTGTTCGATTGCCCAGGCGTGGGCGTCCCGGATGTCCTTCAGGCTGTCACCCGGCCACGTTCCGGCTGTGAAGTCGCACAGCTTGCCAGCGTGGCGGAAGCGCCAGCGGAAGAGAACGGACGCGGTGCCGTCCTTGGTGCGCCTCACCACGCCATAGAGGCCCCCGGCTTCGGTCACGCGGGTAACGGTCGGGGACTTCACGGCGGCTTGAAGTTCAAGGTGTTGCCAGCGTGTGCCCTTCGGCTTGGCTGTCGTGCCCGTAGAGGCTTCGGCGGTGTCGGTGGTGGTCTCGGTCGTGTCGGTCATTGTTCGCCCCTTGTGCGGCCCGCTGGGGGCCTTGCTGCGCCTGTTGCTGGGGCGGGGCACATTCATTTGTGCCCAACAGTGTGCCCAACAAGTTATTGGGCTAGAGTGTATCAGGTTGGGGGGAACAAAGGGGTAGCAATTACCAAGTTCACTAGGTTTGTCAAATACTTAGCGCGGTCTGTCGGTTCGCTTCATTCGGGGCACTTTTGCTTCGTACCTTCCTACGAACCAAGGGGTAGTGGGTTCGAATCCTGCCAGCCGCGCCAACCAAATCAACGGGTTAGCTCTCACAAGGGGCTGACCCGTTTGTCTTTCCTGGGCTCGGGGGTCCACCCAGGGGTCCACCGGTGGTGGGATCGCGGAGGACGCTGCGGGATGGCACTGGACGGCTCCTGCGTCGCAAGCGCGAGCACCAGCGTATCGGGGGACACCTTCAACGGGCGACTGCCAGCAGAAGACTGGGGACGGTCATTCAGTTCGCGACGGCCAATGTCGGCGGCCGCCGGAAGCGGCCGCTCGACTTCTGCAGCGGCCTGTGACCGCAGTGCCCAGAAAGCTGCCTTCGACCTTGTTTGCCCGGTCCGCGCGGGCGCCTTCGCTCAGGTGCTTGGCTACGTCAGCTCTCTTTGAGCGCCATGTGGCGATGCCGACCCTGAAGAGACATGGGCCGTCCCGATCTCGCCGCCCTGAAGCTGCCGGTCGGGCAACCTCGCTGTCACCCGTAGTAGGCCCCGTGACGGAGGGCACACGTCGGCGGGCAGCCATCAAGGCGATTGAGGCACGGAGCACGGCTTGAGACCGTGCGGGCTCACCCCACCGGGAGCCCAACGTGCGAGCCACGGCGCAGCAACCCCAGCGGGCGCCGGATGTCGCGCCGCTGCACTACGAGCGCCACCGTCCCGAGCAGACCACGCTGTACCGCCTGGTGCAGCAGCACGCGGCCAGCTTCATCGCGCACACCGAGGCCAGCACAGGCGCCGAGTTGCCGAGGTTCATCAAGGACGAGTTCGACGCGTTCCTCGAGTGCGGCATCCTGGCCCACGGCTTCTTGCGCCTGCGCTGCGGCGAGTGCGGCCACGACAAGCTGCTGGCCTTCAGCTGCAAGCGGCGGGGGTTCTGCCCGTCATGCGGTGCGCGGCGGATGTCGCAGACCGCGGCGCACCTGGTGGACCACGTCATCCCCCATGTGCCGGTGCGGCAGTGGGTGCTGTCGCTGCCGATCCCGCTGCGCGTGCTGCTGGCCGCACAGCCCGAACTGGTCACGCCGGTGCTGCAGGTGGTGCAGCGCGTGCTCACGCGACATCTGCTGGACGCTGCCGGGCTCCAGGCCGACGAAGGCCATGGCGGCGCGGTCACGCTGATGCAACGCTTTGGGTCGGCCGCCAACCTGAACATCCACCTCCACTGCCTGGTCCTGGACGGGGTGTACCGCTGCGACGCCGATGGCGTGCCCGGTTTCATCGAGGCGGGTGCGCCGACCGACGACGAGCTCGGTGCACTGCTGCACACCATCATTGCCCGGCTCATGAAGATGCTCACGCGCCGGGGCGTGCTGGTCGAGGACATGGGCCAGACCTACCTGGCCGAGCCGGATGCCGACGCTGGCACCCAACGCCGAGTTGCGCCAGCTGGTGGTGCCACAAGGGCCCGAGGCGCAAGAGCAGGCCACCGATGCCACAGCTGCCGCCGAGTGCGAGGTCGAGACCATCCAGGCAGGGCCGCACCGCATCAGCTGGGCGCGGCTGCTCAAGCGCGTCTTTGACATCGACATGCAGCACTGCCCGAACTGCGGCGGGGGCGAGCTGAAGATCATTGCGGCCATCCTCGAGCGGCCGGTCATCCAGAAGATCCTGACTCACCTGGGGCTGGACCCGCAGCCACCGCCTCGGGGGCGGGCGCGCGAGGCAGGGCAAGACTTCGCTGCCTGAGCCGCGCCGGCCATCACAAAGACTTCGCCCGGGCCCTCAGGCTGCGTTGCCAGCGGCAGCCAGGATGGCCCTGCGCCGCATGCTGGCTCGATACCTACGGATTCAGGGTCAACCCTGATATCGAGGCCCAGCGAGCCCCAAGCGATGCGTCAGGGGCTGGCCGGATCACGACAAGACGACGTCGCAGCCGTCAGTTCCAAGCCATCCAGACCGGTATCGGCCGGCCATCTATGCGTCTCTCGGGCTTGCCGGGCTTGCCAGAGACCGTTTGAATTTCCTATGCGCCCGGCAATGAGCACGCGCGCCTCGGGCTGGAACAGCATCACGGCCTCGGGGTCGTGCCCCGGCGCGGCCACGATGTCGCAGTTCGCCTCGCCCAGGCGCAGCGCCTGGCCGGGCACCAGGGCGGCATCGGTGTGGAAGCGGCGGCAGCGTTGGTCCAGTTCCTGGAAGGTGAGTGCTTCTTCGTCCCACTGGCGCACGGCCTCGAAGCTGGGCTCGGGCACGAAGGTGGCGCAGCGGTGCGCTTCCTGCAGCCAGGCGTTGCCGCCGCAGTGGTCGGAATGCATGTGGGTGTTGAGCACCCGGCCCAGGCGTTCGCCCTTCAAAGCGTGGGCCAGCAGCTGCAGGGTGAGCGGGGCATGGCTGTCGAAGCCGGTGTCCACCACGGCGGCACCCTCGCCGCCGGCATGGCCGGCAAAGACGATGTGGTTGGAGCTGAGCCAGTCGCGCTGCAGCACGGTGGCGCCCAGTTCGGCCAGGGCCTGGGCGGCGTTCACGCCCGGCGTGGGGTGCGGGGAGGTCATGCCGTGCCCCCCGCGCGTCCAGGTGCCGGGCCAGCGCGGTTTCGCGCTGCGCCACCAGGGCCAGGAAGTCCTCGGCGCCCTTCATCGCGGCAAAGGTGTCGAAGCCGGTCTCCAGGAAGTGCTGCAGTTCGCCCAGGCCGGCGGCAGCGGCGGGGCGGCGCATCAGGTGCAGGGCCTGGCGCAGGCCGGGCTTGCGGGTGTAGCGGTCCAGCGTGCGGCCCACGTCGAGCATGAGCTCGATCTGCCGCTGCCTGCTCGCCGGCTGGCCCACCTGGGTGGCCAGGCCAGCGCCGGGTGGCCGCTGTGGCTGGGCCTGGCGCTGCTTCACCCGGCGGTGCTGGGCCTGCAGTTCGTGCTGCAGGCCCGTCACGCCGTGGGCGACCCGGCCCCGCCGGCCACGCCGGCGCAGCGCCTGCGCGCCTGGGCGGCGGAATGGTGGGTGTCGACCCAGGTCTTCGGCTGGTGGCAGCCCTGGCGCACCGATGCTGAAGCCGACTTCCTGCCCCCCGGCCCCAAGCGCCGCGGCGTGGTGCTGGTGCATGGCTACTTCTGCAACCGCGGCCTGTGGCTGGACTGGATGGCCAAGCTGCGCCTGCATGGCGTGCCCTTCTTGGCGGTGACGCTGGAGCCGCACTTCGGCAGCATCGATGCCACCGTGCCCACCCTGGAAGCGGCCGTGCAGGCGCTGGAAGAACACACCGGCCTGCCGCCGCTGCTGGTGGGCCACAGCATGGGCGGCCTGGCCATCCGCGCCTGGCTGCGCGCCACGCCCGGGGCCCTGCAGCGCTGCCACCACGTGGTGACGGTGGGCACCCCGCACCGCGGCACCTGGCTGGCAAGGTTTGCGCACACTTACAACGGGAAGCAGATGCGGCTTGAAAGCCGCTGGCTGCGCAGCCTGGCTGCGGCGGAACCTGCCGGGCTCGCGCAGCACTTCAGCTGCCTGTACAGCCACTGCGACAACATCGTCTTCCCGGTCAGCAGTGCCGTGCTTCCGGGCGCTGCCGAGGTGCGGCACCTGCCGGGCCGGGCGCATGTGGAGCTGCTGCGCGACCCCGAGGTGTGGGCCCTGGTGATGCGCTGCCTGCAGGAACGCAGCCAGCCCGGCGCCTTGCCGGGCTGAACACCGCAGCGGCGGGAAACTGGCCGGCGGGTGCCGGTCAATTTCCGCCGCTGCCCGCCGTCGGTGCTTTGTAAAGTCGCCAGGCGGCCTTTCCTGACGACCTGCTGGTCTGGGTGAGCCGCCTTCGCGGGCCGGGTAACTGGCGCCGCGCATGCCTGAATCACCCCCCCGGCTGGCGGCTTGACCGCCGGCACGGGCCAAGGAGAAGCTGTTGAACGGCTCCTGCGTGCTGACCGCCCTGTCTTCCTTCACCCGCCGTGCCCTGGCCGTGCTGGCCCTGGCCCTGCCCGTGGCCGCGCTGGCGGCCGACCCGCAGATTGCCTCGGTGGTGGACAACCCCGACCCGGTGCCCGCCGGCGGGCAGGTGACCTACACCGTCACGGTGGACAACAACGCCGCCGATGCGGCGCTGAACACGCGGCTGCAATTCAGCATGCCCAGCGGCGCCGCGTTCGTTTCCGCCGGGCCGCTTTCGCAGAACTGCGCGCCGCAAAGCGCCACGCTGGTGGAGTGCAACCTGGGCAGCGTGGCCGGCTCAGGCGCCGACACCCGCACCCTCACCTTCGTGTGGCGCGCCACCGTGGCCGGCCCGGCCACGCTGAACCCCACGCTCACGCTGCTGGCCGACAACGACGTCAACCCCGGCAACAACGTTCAGACCGCCACCACCACGGTGATTGCCGGTGCCAACCTGGCCCTGGCCAAGATCGCCACGCCCGAGCCCGTGGTGGGCGGTGCCAACGTCACCTATACGCTGACGGCCAGCAACCCTGGCCCCAACGATTCCGCCGGAATCGTCATCACCGACACCTTGTCGCCTTCCAGCACCTATGTCTCGGCCAGCGGCAGCGGCTGGAGCTGCAGCCACAGCGCCGGCGTTGTCACCTGCAGCCGCAGCGGCCCGCACGTGGCCGGCGCGGCGATTCCGTCGGTCACCCTCGTGGCCACCGTCAACGCCAGCGGCGGCACCATCACCAACACCGCCACCGTGGCCCCGGCCAGCGGCGGCACGGCCGACCCCGACAACAGCAACAACACCGCCATCGCCAACAGCACCGTGCTGCCCGGGGCGGACGTGCGCATCGCGCAGAAGATCGTCACCTCCACCGTGCCAGCCATCGCCGGGCAGAACGCCACCTTCCAGATCCAGCCGCGCAACAGCGGCCCCAGCGCCGGCAGCAATGTCGTCGTCACCGACACCCTGCCCGCGGGCTGGACGTATGTCT
Source organism: Ramlibacter sp. (assembly GCA_046348225.1). Lineage (GTDB taxonomy): Bacteria > Pseudomonadota > Gammaproteobacteria > Burkholderiales > Burkholderiaceae_C > JAXMEQ01. Next base: position 16,348 of record JAXMEQ010000015.1, on the reverse strand, counting down.
CCGGCACCGGCACCAACTGGAGCTGCAGCGCCGCCGGCCAGGTGGTGAGCTGCACGCGCGCGGCCATGCCCGTGGGCGCCACCGACAACATCAACATCGTGGCCACCGCGCCTTCCAGCGTGGCGCCCACCGGCACCACCTTCACCAACAACTCCAGCATCAGCGCCGCCAGCACCGACCCGGTGGCCGGCAACAACAACGCTGCGGTGAACATCCTGGTGCTGCCCGACGGCGCCGACCTGCGCCTGGCCAAGACCAAGACCCCGAACCCCGTGGCCCAGGGCAGCAGCCTGACGACCACCCTCACCGTCACCAACAACGGCCCGCGCGTGGCCACCGGCCCCTTGAAGGTGGTGGACGTGCTCAGCGGCGAAACCTTCGTCAGCAGCAGCCCGGCAGCCTGGAGCTGCAGCGCCACCGGCAGCGTGGTGGAGTGCACCCACGCCAACGGCTCCGGCCTGGCCGTGGGGGCTTCCCTGCCCGCCTTGGTGCTCACCACCACCGCCACCGGCAGTGGCACGCTCACCAACCAGGCCTGCACCGGCAGCAGCCTGCCGCCGGGCAGCGGCGCGGCCACGGCCTCACCGCCGTTGGAGGGCGACGCCAACAACTCCAACGATTGCACCTCGGCCGGCGCGGTGTCCACCACCGTGCAGCCGGATCTGGCCATCACCAAGACCACCACCACGCCCAGCGGCGGCGACAAGGTTGTCTCTTCCAGCGAAGCCAGCGTCACCTACACCCTGGTGGTGACGAACGCCTCGGCCACGCCGCAGAACGCCACCGGCGTGCGCATCACCGACACCGTGCCCGCCTTCATCAGCGGCCGCACCACGATCAACGCCGTTACCGCCACCGTTTCCGGCGGCAGCACCGCCACCTTCAGCTGCAGCATTGCCACGGCCACCGTCACCTGCACCCAGACCGGCGGCGTGCTCGCCCAGGGCGAGACGGTGACGGTGCCCATCACCGTGAACCGCGCCATGAGCGACGGCAGCTTCACCAACACCGCCACCGTCACGAACACTGCCGAGGGCGACCCGACCCCGGGCAACAACTCGGCCAGCGATACGGTGACCATCGAGCCCATTGCCGACGTGGAAGTGACCGGCAAGACGGTGAGCCCGGCCAGCGTGCGCGCCGGTGAAACGGCCACCTACGTCATCAGCTACCGCAACAACGGCCCGAGCACGGCTGCCAGCGTGCTGGTAAGCGACACCTTCACCTTCGGCGTGGGCGACACCGGCCTGACGGTGGTGTCCATCGCCTCCAACAAGCCCGGCTCCACCTGCACCGTCGGCGCCGGCAGCGTGCTCAACCCCGGTGCGCCGGCCTACAGCTGCACCATCGGCAGCCTCACCAACGGCGAGACGCGCACCATCACCCTGGTGGTGCGCCCCAACTTCATGGCCGGCGACCCGGCCCGCACCTTCAACAACACGGCGGCCATCACCACCACCACGGTGGAAAACCCCGCCGGCGGCGACAACGGCAACAACAGCCGCAGTGCGGTGCTGAACATCACCGCCTCCAGCATCGACCTGCTCGTCAACACCACCGATGTGACGGACCCGGTGCCCTACACCGCCGGCAACACCTTTCTGAACTACCGCGTGCGCGTCACCAGCAACGGGCCGAGCTACGGCACCAATGTGCACGTGACCAACACCATGGCGCCGCCGGCGGGAAAGCGCGTGCGCTTCGTCTGCGACACCACCACCCTGGGCGGCAGCACCTGCAACCCCGTGGCGCTGTGCTCGGTGAGCAACGTCACCTCGGGCGTGGGCACGCCGATTCCGGCCGTCACCTGCTCCGTGCCAGCAGGCAATGCCACCACGGGCCTCGCGGTGGGCGACCTGGCCAGCGGCCAGAGCAAGGACATCTTCCTGCGCTTCGAGGTGCTGGACCAGCCGGCAGTGAACGGCGACGTGTTCAACAACACCGCCGTCGTCAGCGCCAACGAGGCCGACAGCTTCAACGCCAACGACACCGAGGCCGAAACCACCACCGTGCGCCAGCGCGTGGACCTGCGCGTGACCAAGGCCGCCAGCGCCAGCCCGGTGAGCCTGAACCAGCCCTTCAACTGGACGATCACCGTGGTGAACAACGGCCCGGGCAATTCGGCCCAGACCGACCTGACCGACACCCTGCCTGCAGGCGTGCAGGTCACCGGCGCCATCAACTTCAGCAAGACCTTGCCCGCCGGCAGCGGCAGTTGCAGCCTGGCCGGCCAGGCCGTCACCTGCGCACTCGGGGCGTTGGATGCCACGGGCACGGCCACCATCACCGTGCCGGTGCGCTTCACCAGCTACCCCACCGGCGGCACCGCCACCAACACGGCCACGGTGGACACCGACCCGGCCAAGACGGGCGGCATCAACACCCCCGGGGGCAACAACACCGGAACCTCGGTGGTGAGCGTGACCAAGTCGTCCATCAGCGGCCTGGTGTTTGAAGACCGCCTGCGCGACGGCGCCAACGCCGGCACGCCGCAGTCCGCGGCGCTGGAGCCGCGCGTGGCCGGGGTGACCATCACCCTGACCGGCACCGACGCCTACGGCAACCCCATCAGCCGCAGCACCACCACCGCCAGCGACGGCACCTACCTCTTCGACAACCTGCCACCTTCGGACGGCACCGGCTACACCATCACCCAGACCCAGCCCGTGGGCCTGCAGAACTGCCCCGAGACGCCGCCCATGGGCAGCGTGGGCGGCAGCTACAACTGCGGCGGCACCTTCGGCGATTCCGTCTACAGCCTGGTGGTGCTGCCGGCCAACACCCCCGGCATCAACTACAACTTCCCGGAAATCCGCCGCGTTTCCCTGAGCGGCTTCGTCTACATCGACAGCAATGCCAACGGCGTGCGCAACGCCGGGGTGGATGCGCCCATCCAGGGCGCCACGGTGCGCCTGCTCGACGCCAACACCCTGGCCGTGCTGGCCACCACCACCACCGCGGCCGACGGCAGCTACAGCTTCACCAACCTCGACCCCCTGGTGTGGTACGCGGTGGAAGAGGTGCAGCCCACCACGCCGGCCGGCCTGGTGCAAGGCCCGGTGAACCTGGGGCTGGTGAACGGCGTGAGCTGCGCCGGAACCTGCTTGCCCTACCGCGACCAGCCCAGCCCCGGCTCCGACCTCATCCGCTACATCGACCTGACCACCGGCGTGGACGGCACGCAGTTCAACTTCGGTGAACTGCAGGTGGCCACGATCAGCGGCACGGTCTACATCGACCGCAACCGCAACGGCACGATGGACGCCACGCCCACCGACGCCCGTGCGAACAACGTCACCCTGCGCCTGGTGCAGGGGGCCGACTGCAGCAGCGGCACCACCCTGCAAACCACCACCACGGCGGCCGATGGCAGCTACAGCTTCGCCAACGTCACGGCCGGCCCGGCCTACCTCGTGTGCGAAACCCTGCCGGCCGGCCATGGCCATGGCAGCACCAACCCGGGCAGCGGCAACAGCACGCCCGGCGCGGGGGTCATCAGCATTCCGGCGCTGTCGCCTTCGGGTTCCACGGCCAATAACTTCGGCCTGCTGCTGGCCAGCCTGGCCGGCTCGGTGTACGCCGATGTATCCCCCGCCCTGCCGGCCAACACCAACAACGGCGTGCGCGATGCGGGCGAAGCCGGCATTGCCAACGTTCCTGTCACGCTGACCGGCGTGGACGCCCTGGGCAACCCGGTGAACCTTTCCACCACCACCGACGCCACGGGCAACTACCGCTTCGACGACCTGCTGGCCAGCAATGGCGCCGGCTACACAGTGACCGAAGGCGCCATCCCGCCTGCGGCCGGCAACTTCAACGACGGCCTGGAACATGTGGGCAGCAGCGGCGGCAACGCGGCGGTGAACGACACCGTCTCGGGCATCGTGCTGGCCGCCGGCGTGCAGGCCACGGCCTACGACTTCGGCGAACTGCCGCAGGCCTCCATCGGCGGCACGGTGTACGTCGACCGCAACCGCAACAACCTGCCCGACGCCAGCCCCACCGATGCCCCCTTGGCCGGCGTGACCCTGCGCCTGGTGCAGGGCGCCGACTGCGGCAGCGGCACCGTGCTGCAGACCGTGACCACCGACGCCACCGGCGCCTGGCTGTTCACCGCCGTGAGTGCGGGCAACAACTACCTGGTGTGCGAAACCCAGCCGGTGGGCGTGCTCAATGGCGTGGAAAACCCCGGCAGCGGCAACACCAGCCCGGGCGCCAACGTCATCGCCATCACCAACCTGCCCGCAGGCGGCAGCAGCGGCAACCACTTCGGTGAACGCCTGGGCTCCGTCGCTGGCAGCGTGTTCCTCGACACCGACAACAACGGCGCCCGCAATGGTGCGGACACCGGCATCGCGGGCGTCACCCTCACCCTCACCGGCACAGATGTCTCCGGCAACCCGGTGAACCGCAGCACCACCACGGATGCTTCGGGCAACTACCGCTTTGACGACCTGCTGGCCGCTGGAGCCGGCGGCTACACGCTCACCGAACAGGCGGCGCAACCCGTGGTGGGCGGCACCGCCACCCTGAATGGCCGCACCACTGCCGGCACCGTGGCCGCCGCCACCGTGGGCACGGCCACTGCCGTGGCCAGCACGCCCAGCGCCGTTTCCGCCATCACCCTGGCGGCCGGTGCCGATTCCGTCGCCAATGATTTTGCCGAAGTCTTGCCCGTGCGCTTGAGCGGCGCGGTCTTCATCGACGCCGCCAACAACGGCACGCGCGAGCTGCCGGGTGACCTGGGGCTGGCCGGCGTGACGGTGCAGATCACCGGCACCGACGACCTGGGCAACCCGGTGTCGCGCACCCTCACCACCGCGGCCGACGGCAGCTTCGTGGCCAGTGACCTGCGCCCCGGCACCTACACCCTGACCGAACCCACGCAGCCGCCCGGCACCAGCAACGGCATCACCACGCCCGGCAGCGCGGGCGGCAACGCCACCAACCCTGCCACCGTGCCGAGCCAGGTCAGCAACATCGTGCTCACCACGCCGGGCGCCAGTTCGCTGAACAACCTGTTCGGCGAAGTCGCCAGCAGCGGCGTCATCAGCGGCACCGTGTGGCTGGACCAGGATGCCAGCGGCACGCGCAATGGCACGGAGGCCGGCATCGCCGGCGTCACGCTCACGCTCACCGGCACCGACCTGGGCGGCAACCCGGTGAACCGCAGTACCACCACCGATGCCTCGGGCAACTACAGCTTCACCGGCCTGTCGCCGGGCAGCTATGTCGTGACCGAACCCACCCAGCCCACGGGCACGGTCAATGGCGTCACGCTGGCGGGCAGCCGCGGCGGCAGCGCCACCGCGCCTGCCACCCTGCCCAGCGCCATCAATGCCATCACCCTGGGCGTGGGCGAAAGCGGCACCGGCTACGACTTCCTGGAAGTGCCGGCCGGCCAGATCGGCGGCCGCGTGTTCCTGGACGCCGAAGACAACGGCGTGCAGGACGCGGGCGATGCAGGCATTCCCGGCGTCACCGTCACGCTCACCGGCGCCGACGACCTCGGCCAGCCCGTGAGCCAGACCACCACCACCGCGCCAGATGGCAGCTACAGCTTCGCCAACCTGCGCCCCGGCACCTATGCGGTGAGCGAACCCACGCAACCGCCGGGCACTGTGAACGGCCAGACCGTCGCCGGCAACCTGGGCGGCAATGCCACCCCGGTGGCCACCGTGCCCAGCCAGATCGGCGGCATCGTGCTGCCCGTGGGCGGCAGCGGCACGGCCTACAACTTCGCCGAGATCGGCCATTCGCCGGACCTGCGCGTGAGCAAGCGCAGCGGCAGCGAGCGCTTCACCGTCGGCCACCTGGGCAGCTATGTACTGAGCGTGCGCAACGCCGGCGAGGTGCCCAGCAGCGGCGAGGTGGTGGTGAGCGACCGCCTGCCCGCTGGCATCACCCTGGCGGCCACGCCCAGCGGCACCGATTGGCTGTGCACGGGCGCGGCCGGCGACAGCAGCTTCACCTGCCGCAGCAGCAGCGTGCTGGCCGCTGGCGCCACGCACCCGGGCGAGATCACGGCCCGCGTGCAGGTGGCCGTGGCGGCCCAGGCTGCGTCCCCCGCCATCAACGCCGTGATGGTGGAAGGCGGCGGCGAGCCGCCCCTGCGCGCGCCCACCCCGGCCGAACGCAGCGCCTTCGCCGGCACCCCAGGCAACCTGCCAGCCTGCGCGGCCACGCCCAGCCACAACGCCTGCCGCCTGGCCACGCCGGTGCAACTGGCCGCCGCCGTGAGTGGCACCGCCTGGATGGACACCGGCAGCCGCAGCCGTGTGCTCGATGCCGCCGACCGCCGCCTGCCCAACTGGCAGGTGGAGGTGCTGGACGTGGCCACCGGCCTGCCCATGGGCAGCGCCGTCACCGCCGCCGATGGCAGCTACCGCATTGGCAACCTGCTGCCTGGCGTGGAGCTGGCCATCCGCTTCCGCGACCCGGTGTCCAACGTGGTCTTCGGTTATCCCGTCAACGGCGAGGCCGCGCCCGGCTCTTCCGGCGCCGGCTGCGACAGCGCCACCGCCCGCAGCAACGGCAGCGCCAGTTCCTGCGTGGAAACCGGCGTGGCGCCGCAGCTCACCGTGGTGCTGGCCCCGGGGCAGGAACTGCCGCAGCAAAGCCTGCCGGTGGACCCCAGCGGCGTGGTGTACGACGCCGTCATCCGCCAGCCGGTGCCCGGCGCGGTGGTCACGCTCAGCCCGGTGGGCGTGTGCGCGGGCTATGACCCAGCGACGCAGATCGTCGGCGCCGGCCTGGGCGGCTACACGCTGAACGGCCAGGCCATTGCCATGACGACCGGGGCCGATGGCTTCTACCAGTTCCTCTTCGGCACCAATGCGCCCGCCAGTTGCACCTTTGCGCTGAGCGTGGCGCCGCCGTCGGGCTACCGCTTCGTGTCCACCCTCATCGCCCCCACGGCCGGGCCCCTGGTGCCCCCGGGCGGACCGGGCAGCACCTTCCTCGTGCAGCCGCAGGCCGCCGCGCCCAGCGGCGCGGTGGGCAGCGCCACCACCTATTACCTGAGCGTGGTCAGCGGCTCGGGCGGTGCCAACATCATCCACAACCACCTGCCGCTGGACCCGGCCGTACCCACGGCGCTGACGCTTTCCAAGAGCGGCGACAAGGCCGTGGCCGAAACCGGCGACACCGTGCGCTACACCCTCACGGTGCAGCTCACGGCGGGTGCGCGCCCGGCCATGGTGAGCGTGCTCGACCGCCTACCCGCCGGCTTCACCTACGTGCCCGGCACGGCCATGCTGGGCAGTGCACGCCTGGCCGACCCTGCCGGCGCGCCGGGCCCGCAACTGGCCTTCAACCTGGGCGCCATGCCGGCCAGCGGCCAGCTGGTGCTGCACTACCGTGCCCGCGTGAATGTGGGCAGCGCGCAGGGCGACGGCATCAACCGTGCCCGGGCGCACGCCTGCGGCGCGCCCGCGGGCTGTTACGCGGCCAGCGGCAGCGGCGGCGGCGCGGCCTTCACGCCCGTGCCCGGCAGCGTGCCCACCAACGAGGCTGTGCACCGCGTGCGTGTGCAAGGCGGCGTGTTCGGCACCGCGGCCTGCTTCGCCGGCAAGGTGTTCGTGGACTGCAACCACAACCACGTGCAGGACGCTGAGGAACTCGGCATCCCCGGCGTGCGCCTGGTGCTGCAGGACGGCACCACCCTCATCAGCGACGTGGAAGGCAAGTACTCCATGTGCGGCCTGCCGCCGAAGAGTCATATGCTCAAGGTGGACAGCCTCACCCTGCCGCGCGGCAGCCGCCTGACGACCAGTTCCAACCGCAATCTGGGCGACGCGGGCAGCCTGTGGCTGGACCTGAAGAACGGCGAACTGCACCGCGCAGACTTCGTGGAAGGCTCGTGCTCCAACACCGTGCTGGAACAGGTGAAGGCGCGCCGCGCGCAAGGCGAGGTGCGTGCACCCGAGACCGAGAAGAAGGGCGGCCCGGCGCTGCGCTTCGACAGCAAGGCGCACCAGCTGAACACGCTGAGCTCGCCCCAGCAGGGCACCGATGGCGCCAACCAGCTCGCGCCGAAGGCGCGCGAAGGCACCGGCCCGGCCAGGCAGTCTTCGCTGCAGCAGAACACTCCCACGATCTCGATGCCGATGAACCGACCACCGCCCACCGGGCGAAGTTCGGCCGACGCGCCCGACAGTGCCGCCAGCGCAGGAGGTTCCGATGCGTCGCGCTGAACAGAACCAGACCATGAAGCCGCAACCCAAGATGCCGCGCCTGAGCCTGCTGGCCGCCGCCTGCCTGCTGGCCGGCCCGGCCTGGGCCGACAGCACGCCGCCGCGCGGCAGCCCGCGCGACGTGGCCTACACCGCGCTGGATGTGGTGGGTGGCCAGCCGCTGTACCCTCAAGTGGCCGGTGAGGCCGCGCCGCCGCAGGTGCTGCGTGCCGGCGGCGTGGTGGCTGCAGCCAACACCAGCTACGGCGCCAATGCCGCCGTGGCCCGCCTGGTGGTGGAGGTGGCGCGCAATGGCGTGCCGGCCGATGGCCAGAGCGAGGTGCCCATCACCCTGCGCCTGTTTGGCACCGATGGCCAGCCCCTGGCCGGCGAGGCCTTCGTCACCGTGGAACACAGCGGCGGGCGCATCCGCCTGCCCGGGGCGCGCACCGATGAACTGGGGCCCATGGCGCGCGACGCCGACCGCGCCACGCCGGGCATTCAACTGCCCGTGCGCGGCGGCGTGGCCCAGCTGCTGCTGCTGGCCCCGGCCGAGGCGCAGGACGTGCGCCTGCGTGTCACCGCCGGCAGCCAAGAAGCGGCCGGTAGCATCCGCTTCGTGCCGGAGATGCGCGACATGATCGCCGCCGGCCTGGTGGAAGGCATCGTCGGCCTGAACCGGCGCGTGAGCATCAGCCCGGCGCGCCAGGGCGACGGCTTCGAGCAGGAGATCACCGCCTGGTCGCGCGAATTCAACCAGGGCAAGGCCAACGTGGCCGCGCGCGCCGCCTTCTACCTGAAGGGCACGGTGCGTGGCGACGTGCTGCTCACCGCCGCCTACGACAGCGACAAGGACACCCGCGCCCGCCTGCTGCGCGACATCCGCCCCGACGAGCAGTACCCGGTGTATGGCGATGCCTCGCTGCGCAGCTTCGACGCCCGTTCCGCCCAGCGCCTGTACCTGCGCCTGGACAAAGGCCGCAGCTACGTGCTGTATGGCGATTTCGCCACCGGCGATGGCTTCAGCCAGCCGCTGGGCCAGGGGGCGGTGGCCTCGCTCAAGCAGCGCAGCTTGGGGCAATACAACCGCACCGCCACCGGCGCGCGCGTGCACCACGAGACGGAGCGGCTGGCGGCCAACCTCTTCGTCATCAACGACAGCCTGCGCCAGGTGGTGCAGGAATTCGCCTCGCAGGGCAGCGGGCCCTACGGCCTGCGCCATAACGCGGTGCTGGAAGGCAGCGAGAAGGTGGAAGTGCTGGTGCGCGACCGCGCGCAGCCTTCTCGCATCCTCGCCGTGCGGCCGCTGGTGCGGCTGGTGGACTACAGCTTCGAGCCCTTCAGCGGGCGCATCGTGCTGGCCACCTTCCTACCGGCGGTGGATGATTCGCTCAACCCGATGAGCCTGCGTGTGAGCTACGAGGTCGGCCAGGGCGGCGACGCGTTCTGGCTGGCCGGTGGCGATGCGCAATACCGCTTGACTGACCGCCTGGAAATCGGCGGCTCGGCGGTGCACGACCGCAATGGCCTGAGTCCGTATGACCTGGCCAGCGCCAACCTCACCTGGAAGCCGGGCGAACGCACCGCCGTGGTGGCCGAGGTGGCGCGCAGCAAGAGCACGGTGAACACCAACGCGGCTAACCAGAACGTGAGCCCCGGGCTGGCGGGCAAGAGCGGCGAACTCAGCGGCCAGGCCTGGCGCGTGGAAGCGGTGCATGAAGGCGAGCGGCTGGAGGCCCGCGCCTTCGTGGGCCGCAGCGCGCCCGAGTTCAACAACCCCGCCGCGCCGCTGGCTGGTGGCCGGCAGGAGGCGCATGCCAAGGCCGGCTTCAAGCTCACCCAGAGCCTGAAGCTGGTGGGCGACTACCTGGCCAGCGACGACCTCACCCCCGGCGGCGGCGAACGCCAGGCGGCCGCCCTGGGCGTGCAATGGGCCGCCACCCGCAGCCTCACCCTGGAACTGGGGGTGCGCCAGCAGCGCGAAACCGTGGGCACGCAGGGCAACGGCGTTGTCTTCTCGCCCTTCGGCATGACCGATGGCTTGACAGGCAGCCTGGCCACCGGCTCCGGCGGCGGCGCCTTGGGGTTTGGCAGCGCGCAGCTGGATCCAGCCACCGGCCTGCCGCTCATCACCCAGGGCGGGCTGCCCCAGGCCGCCAGCAGCCTGCCCGCCGGCACGCAGCTGGAAGCCACCACCGTGCGCCTGGGCGCCGGCTGGCGCGCCAGCGAGCGCGTTCGCCTGGGCGCTGAGGTGGAGCATGAACTCGATGGCGACGTGCGCCGCCGCGCCGCCGCCGGGTTGGACTACCAACTGGCCGAACGCACTCGGCTCTATGGCCGCTTCGAGCGGCAGTCCGGCTGGGTGCAGGCCGCGGGCCTGACGGATGCCGGCACCCGCGCCGAGCACCTGGCCTTCGGCATCGACACCAGCTATTTGCGCGACACCCAGGTGTTCAGCGAATACCGCCTGCGCGATGCGATGAGCGCGCGCGATGCGGTGCTAGCCAGCGGCGCGCGCCAGGTGTGGGATTGGGCCCCGGGCGTGCGCGTGAACCTGGGCCTGGAACGCCATGTGGTGCTGCACGGCAGCACGGCGCCGGTGCAGGCGGTGCATGGGGGGCTGGACTACACCGCCCACCCGCTGTGGCGCGCCGGCACCAAGCTGGAATGGCGCCGCTCGGGCGACCAGCCCGGCACGGCCGAGAACGAACAGTTCGACACCGTGCTGTGGCAGGGCATGGCCGCGCGCAAGCTCAGCCGCGACTGGACAGCCCTGGCGCGCAACTACCTGCTTGTCACCCGCTACGCCGCGCGTGGCGACGTGGCGCAGAACCGCGCCCAGCTGGGCCTGGCCTGGCGCCCGGTGGACGACAACCGCCTCAACGCCCTGGCCAAGCTGGAACACAAGCTGGAGCGCGACGCCAGCAACGCCGCCGTGGGCGAGCTGAGCACGCGCGCCTGGATCGGCTCGGCCCACGCCGATTTCCACCCCAGCCGGCCCTGGTGGTTCACCGGCCGCGTGGCCGCCAAGTGGCAGGCCGACCAGTTCGAAGGCGGCGTGCCCAGCCGCTTCCGCGCCGGCCTGGTGGCCGGGCGCATGGTCTACGACATCACCGAGAACTGGGACCTCGGCCTGCTCGCGGCCGTGCAGCTGGGCCAGGGTGGGGCGCGCCAGCACGCCTTCGGGCTGGAGGCGGGCTACCTGCTGGCGCAGAACCTGTGGCTTTCGGCCGGCTTCAATGCCGCCGGCTTCCACGGCGACCGCGACCTCACTGGCTATGAGTACACCCGCTCCGGCGTGTATGTGCGCCTGCGCTTCAAGTTCGACGAGACCCTTTTGTCAGGCAAGGACCGTGAAGTCAACCGCGCCCTGCCGCGCTGATGGAAAGCAATTCAGGCACCGACATGAAGAACACCCCCCTCGCCTTCGCTCCCACCCTGCTGTTGCTGGCGACCCTGGCCGCCAACGCGCAGACTGCGCAGCTCCAGCCGCAGGCCCAGCGCATCAGCGACCGCGCCATCCAGGCCGACATGGCCACCTATGAGGCCACGCAAAAGCGCATCAAGGCGCTGAACGACCAAGGCCGCCCGGTGCGCGACTACCACCTGGCCAAGGCCCAGTGCTGGCTGGACGTGAGCTTCCACGAGTACACCCGGAACGACCGCAGCACCTTCCCGCAAGAGGCCCTGCGTGAAAGCGAGAAGCTCATCCTCGGCATGGAGCGCGGCGCGAGCCCGTTGCCCATGGACACGCCCCTGGTGAACGGCGCCGACCGCCTGCGCGACGACCTGTGGGCGCGCAGCGAGGCCCTGAAGCGCCACCCCGGCTTCCAATGCGCGGCGGCGAAGATCGGCTGCGCCGAGGTGGAACTGGTGCATTCCGGCAACGAGCACAAGCAGCAGGGCTGGCGCCATGCCATGCCCTATGTGCAGATCGCCGAAGACCTGTTCGCCGAGGGCGAGCGCCTGGCCGCGGCCTGCATGCCGCCGCAGCCGGCCGACCCGGCCCCCGCCCCGGCCCCTGCCGTGGTGGCCGTGACCCCGCCACCGCCACCGTCGGCTGCGGCCCCCGCGCCGGCTGCGCCGCCCAAGGCGCGCGTGCTGTTCAACTTCGACCGCCACACGGCCAAGGAAATCCGCCGCGGCGTGGACGAGATCGATGCCCTGGTGCAGCGCATGAATGCCGAGCCCGGGCTGGTGAAGGGCATGGTGCTGGTGGGCCATGCCGATCGTTTGAACAGCACCGGCCAGAAGGACTACAACGTGCGCCTGGCCGAAAAGCGGGTGCAGACGGTGCGTGGCCTGCTGCTGCAGCGCGGCGTGCCCGCCCGCATGATCCGCACCGAATCGCGTGCCGACACCGAACAGGTGCTGGGCTGCGAAGCACGCTTCACCAACGTGACCGAGCTGCGGGAGTGCCTGCTGCCGAACCGGCGCGTGGAAGTGATCCTGGAACTCAAGCGCTGAATCGCTGTGGCGCCGGGCCACACGGCCCGGCCCGGGGCGCACGGGCCCGCCGTGCGTGCCTTCAGCGCTGGTCGATTTCCAGCAGCAGGCGCTGCGCCGGGGCCGGCCCCAGGTTCAGCAGTTGGGCCACGTCGGCCACGTCGTCGGGCAGGGCGGGGTTGTCCCAGCCGCGGGCGCTGTGCCGGGCCACGCGCGCGGCCAGTTGCACGGTGCGCACCTGGGGCGTGTCGGCATGGTGGTCGTCCATGGTGCGGGCCAGCAGCTCGCTCAGGCCCCAGGCCTTGAGCAGGGCCTGCTGCAGGTCGGCCAGCTCGATGCCCAGCACATCCTTCTGCGCCAGGGCGGAACGCAGCGTCGGGTCCTTCGCTTGCGCCTGGGCGATCTGCAGCGCCAGCGCGGGGGCATGCACCCACAACAGCATCTCGGCGAAGTCGTGCAGCAGCGCGGCTTCGTGGATGCGCATAGTGTTTTCAAACGCCTTCGAGGTCGGACTTAGAGCGGCTAACAAAACGCTGTCAGCGCCAAGTGCCTGGAAATCGTTGATGGCCGATGGGAAACAAGGAAGTCAGCGCCACGCTGTGGAAGAAGTTGAAGCCCCTGGTGCCGCAGCCACCGCCGCGCTCGGCCAAGGGTGGGCGGCCCCGGGTGGATGACCAGCGGGCCTTGAGCGGCATTTTGTTCGTCTTGCGCACGGGCATTGCATGGGAGGACTTGCCGCAGGAACTGGGCTACGGCAGTGGCATGACGTGCTGGCGACGACTGCGCGATTGGCAAGCTGCGGGGGTGTGGCACCGACTGCACCTGGCCTTGCTGGCCGAGTTGCGAAGCGTGGGCCAGCTCGACTTGAGCCGAGCGTGTGTGGATGGTGCCAGCGTGGCCAGTGTCGTGGTTCAATGAAATCGGACAGCTCAATGAGGGCTTGTAGCCCCCGAGACCGGGATGAGCATGACAAACAAGACACCACGCAGAGAACGCCGCACGATGGAGCCCGCGTTCAAGCTTCAAGTAGTGAAGATGATCCGAGAACAGGGGCTGAGCGTTTCGCAGGTCTGCAAGGATCTGGATCTGACCGACAGCGCCGTGCGCAAGTGGTTGAAGCAGGTCAGCGATGAGAGCGCGGGTCGCCCCGGAGCGGGCAAGCCGCTGACGCCGGAGCAGCAGCGCATACGGCAGCTGGAAGTCGAGAACCAGCAATTGAAGTCGGACAACGCCCTGTTAAAAAAAGCCTCGGCCTTCTTCGCCCGAGAGATGAAGTGATTCATCAATTGACCGAATGCCTGGTCGATGCGAAGAAGGCCCCGGTGAGCCAGTGGTGCCGGTTGCTGGGCATGAGCAGGTCGGGCTTCTACGCGGCCCGCCAGCGGCGCAAGGAGCCCAAGCCTGTGAGCCCGTTGGCGGTGCATGCGAAGGCCGCGTTCGAGGCCAGCGGGCGCAACTACGGTAGCCGGCGATTGAGCGCCGCCTTGCGAGCCAACGGGCTGGCGGTGAGCCGATACCGAGCACGGCAGTTGATGCGCAGCAACGGGCTGCAGGCGCGTTGGCGACGCAAGTTCGTTCACACGACAGACAGCCATCACGAGTGGCCCGTGGCGGGCAACGTGTTGGCCCGCCGCTTCAAGCCCGCGCGCCCGAATGAAGCGTGGGCCAGCGACATCACCTACATCCGCACGCGCAGTGGCTGGTTGTATCTGGCGGTCGTGCTGGACCTGTTCTCACGCAAGATCGTGGGCTGGGCCATGGCAGCGAGCATGCCGTCGGAGTTGGTCTGCACGGCCTTGAACCTGGCCATCGTCAGTCGACGGCCTGCGCCCGGGATGCTGGTTCATTCAGACCGCGGCAGCCAGTACGCAAGCCAAGCTCACGCCGCGCTGCTCGCGCGCCACGGCCTCGTGTGCAGCATGAGCCGCAAGGGAAATTGCTGGGACAACGCCGTCATGGAACGCTTCTTCCTGAACCTGAAAATGGAACGGGTCTGGCAACGCGACTACGCCAATCACGCCGAGGCACAGGCCGACATCGCCGACTACATCACCAGCTTCTACAACCCGGTGCGACTGCACTCAACGCTGGGATATCGATCGCCGAGCAGCTACGAGCAGCAGCACGCACCCGCCCACTGAAATTCACAACCCACCCCTTATCGGACTGTCCGAAAAAACTTGACCACGACAGTGCTCGCGCACCCGCCAGGCGTGCGACGAGATCGATTCCCAGGCGTGGCCGCCGAAGACGGTCGCGTTGACAAAATGGTCGAGCGCGCGCACGCCGGCGCGGCCGCGCCGGTTGGGACCGAACAGGCCGATCCACACCAGCATCAGATAGCCGATCACCGCCAGCGGCACGATCGCGCACATCAGCAGGATGCCTGCCGCTCGCTCCTTCATCCGGCTGGAGCCTCCGCGCGCCGGTGCAGGCGCAGGCGCACGCCGTTGGCCGAGCGGATCGTCAGCCGGCCGACCGGGCGGGGCTCATGGCCTTCGACGGCCTCCAGCCGCCAGCGGCGCACCAGCTGCGCCAGGATCAGCGTCGCTTCCTGCAGCGCGAAGGCCGCGCCCAGGCAGACGCGCGGCCCCATGCCGAAGGGCAGGTAGCCGGCGCGTCCGTGGCCTGTGCTGCCTTCTTCGTCGCGGGCATGGCGATCGGGATCGAAGGCGTCCGGATCGTGCCAGCCTTCACGCTGGCGCTGGATCAGCCAGGGCGAGATCACCACCGTGGCACCCGCCTTGACCTGCTTGCCGCGCATCGGGCAGCCGGTGCGCGCCTGCCGGGCCATGAAGCCCACCGGCGGGAACAGCCGCAGCGTCTCGCGGAAGACGTTGCGGGTCAGCGTCAGGCCCTTCATGTCGGCCGTGCCGGGTGCGCGTGCGCCAAGCTGTGTGGCGACCTCGTCATGGACGCGCTGCTGGATGTCGGGCGCGCGTGCCAGCAGGTGGCAGGCCCAGGTCAGCGCGCTGGCCGAGGTCTCGTGTCCGGCCAGGAAGAGCATCGCGACCTGGTCGACCAGCTCCTCGAAGCCGAAGGCGCGCCCTTGCTCGTCGCGCGCGTCGAGAAAGGCGGCGAGGATGTCGGCCTGCGGATGCTCGGCGCCGGTGCGGCGGGCCTCGAAGCGCGGGCGGATCAGCGTCTCGAGCAGGCCGCGGATCTCGCGTGCGGCGCGGCGTGCGCGCCAGGCGTCCCAGGGCCAGACCAGCCAGCGCAGCCCGAAGATCGACGGCAGGATCAGCCGCGGCACCAGCGCCTGGTAGCGGGCGAAGGCGTCGAACACCCGCCGCGCGTCCGCGCCCTCCATCGGCACCGAGAAGATGGTGCGGAAGATGATGTCGGCGGTGACATGGGTCATCTCGACCTCGATGTCATGCTCGGCGCCCTCGGCAAGCTGCGCCAGCCGCGCCAGCATCGCCTCGGTCGCGGCGGCCATGACCGGAAAGGCCACCTGCAGCCGCGCCTGCGCGAAGGCCGGGTCCATCATCGCGCGCTGGCGCCGCCATTGCTCGCCGCTGGTGGTGAAGATGCTCTCGCCCAGCAGCGGCTCGAGCGCCTGGCCGAGCAGCTCGCTCTTCGGGAAGTCCTCGGCCTGCTCGACCATCACCCGCCGCACCAGACCGGGCTCGTTGACCATGTAGAGGTCGAGGCCCGGCAGGCGGACCTCGCCCATCTGCATCCGGTAGCTGCGCTCGTACAGCGCGTCCAGCCAGGAGTGGCGCGCG
>JAXMEQ010000014.1:0-34547 GCA_046348225.1 Ramlibacter sp. | reverse complement strand
ATGTCGCGCCGGATGGCTGTAATGCCCGCAGCCTGGGTCACAAGGGAGTCGATGATCTTCATGCGCTGAGTCTACCGATGCCCCTACAGGGACGCCAGCGGGAAATTACGTGACAATTTGCCATGCTCTCCCCACGAAGCCTTGAACTTGCGCAGTCGCTTGTGCGACTCAACACCGTCAGCGCGAACTCCAATCTCGAACTGATCCACTTCATCCGTGACACGCTGCAGCCCCTGGGTGTGCGTAGCCGTTTGACCTACAACGCCGACAAGACCAAGGCCAACCTGTTCGCCACGCTCGGCGAAGGCAAGCCCGGCGGGATCATTCTGTCGGGCCACACGGACACCGTGCCCTGGGACGGCCAGGCGTGGAGCGTGGACCCGCTGAGCGCCACCGTGAAGGACGGGCGGCTGTACGGTCGCGGGTCGGCCGACATGAAGGCGTTCATCGCCATTGCCGTGGCCCATGCGCAGCAGTTTCTGGACAGTGACGCACCGTTTGCGGTGCATTTCGCCTTCAGCTACGACGAGGAGGTGGGCTGCTTTGGCGTGCGTGAACTCATCGCCGACATGCGCGACGCCGGCATCCAGCCGCTGGCCTGCATCGTGGGCGAGCCCACCAGCATGGTGCCGGCCATCGCGCACAAGGGCGTGTACCGCTACAAGTGCTGCGTGCGCGGCAAGGAGGCGCATTCGTCGCTCACGCCGCAATCGGTGAACGCCATCGAGATGGCGGCGCGGCTGGTCGGCAAGGTGCGCGACTTGGCCGAGGGCTTCGAGCGCCATGAACCGCGCTATGAAGGCTTTGACGTGCCGTTCAGCACCGCCAGCGTGGGCCAGTTCCATGGCGGCATTGCCGACAACGTGGTGCCGCGCGACGCCGAGTTCCGCTATGAATTCCGCGACCTGCCCACCGCCGACGCGGCGGCCATGCAGGCCGAGGTGCTGGCCCACGCGCGGGCACTGGAGCCGGCCATGAAACAGGTCGCGCCCGACGCCGGCTTCAGTTTCGAGACGATTTGCGAAGTGCCGAGCTTCCTGGGCTCGGCGGCCGACCCTGTGACCCGGCTGGCGCAACGCCTCTCGGGTGAACCGGGCACCACGCTGGTGGCCTTTGGCACCGAGGCCGGGCTGTTCAAGAAGTCCGGCATTCCCACCGTGGTGTGCGGGCCCGGCAGCATCAACCAGGCACACCAGCCCGACGAATACGTGAGCCTGGACCAGCTCGCGCGCTGCGAAGCCTTCATGCAGGGCCTGGCCGCGACGCGCGAGATCGGCTGAGCGCCTACTCGCGCACCCGGCCCTGCGAGTCGATCAGGCTCAGCTCCACCAGCTTGGAGCCGATGCGCTCTTCCGAGAAGTGCACCCGGAAGCCGCCGATGGACAGGTCGTCCAGCGCGTCGATGGATTTTTTCAGCCGTGCCCGTGTCGGCGTGTCTTTGGCCGGGATGCGGCGCAACGCTTCGGTGAACGCGCGCGCCGCAATGTAGCCTTCCAGCAGGTACACGTTGGGTTTGCCCAGCTTGGCCTGGGCCAGATCGGCCTGCAGTTCGCGCGTCACGGCCAGCTTGGCGCCATCGCTCTTGGGCACCACCCGCACCACCACCACGCCAGCCCCGTTGGGGCCGAGCTGGTCGGCCAGCAGGCTTTCACCGGTGTTGGAGAAGCCGTAGATCGGGCCGCGGAAGCCCTTGGCGCGCAGGTCGCGGATGGCCGTGCCGGCGCCCGCCGCATCGCTGATGACCAGCATCGATTCGGGCCGCGCCGCCATCACCCGGTCCACGCTGGCGGCGACATTCGCGCTGGCCAGTGGCGCCTTGGCGGCCAGCGTGGCGCCTGCGCTGGTCATGGTGCGCTCGGCCGAGTCCAGGGCGGCCAGCGATTCGCCGTCGGTGCCATGCAGCACCGCGAACTTGCGTGCACCCAGCGCCTCGGCGTGTTTGGCAATGGCCGCCGCCTCTTCGGCGTAGCCGGGCCGCATCGAATACACATTGGGGTAGAGCGCACCCCGCAGCTCGTCCGCGGCGGCCATGGACGCGAACAGCAGGGCATCGGTGTCCTTGATCACCGGGTAGGCGGCCGTGACCTGCGGCGAGCCGTAGAAGCCGAACAGTGCCAGCACCCCCTGGTCCATCAGCTGTTTGGCATTGGCGGCGGTCTGTGTCGGGTTGCCGCGGTCGTCCAGCGTCACCAGCTCGATCTTGCGGCCATTGATGCCGCCAGCCGCATTGACGCGGTCGAAGTACATCTTCGCGCCCTGGTGGAACGGCACTGCGAGCGTGGAGCCCGGCCCGGTGAGCGCGACCGACTGGCCAATCACAATGCCCGTCTTGGTCACGCCATCCTGGGCCTGCGCGCCGACGGCGCCCGCCAGCAGCAAGGCGGCTACCATCAGGGGCCGCACCAACGCGTTGTTGAAATTCATGTTGTGTCTCCTGCTGACCCTGTGTGTAAATCTTTGGGCTAAGGCGGCGAACTATAGGGTTACGGCGTGAGCAATACCATCGGCATCTCCCCTAGCGTCAGTTCCATGAAAGCTTCCAGCCAGCCGGTTCAGGTGCGGGGCGCATGCCCCCACGACTGCCCGGACACCTGTGCCTTGCTGACCACAGTGCAGGACGGTGTGGCGATCAAGGTACAGGGTAATCCCGAACACCGGCCGACCGACGGCGTGCTGTGCACCAAGGTGTCGCGCTACACCGAGCGCACCTACCACCCCGAACGCGTGCTGCATCCGCTGCGTCGCGTGGGCCCCAAGGGCACCGGCCGCTTCGAGCGCGTGGGCTGGGACGCCGCGCTGGACGACATCGCTGAGCGGCTGGGCGCCATCGCCCGGCGCGATCCGCAGGCCATCGTGCCCTACAGCTATGCCGGCACCATGGGCCTGGTGCAAAGCGATAGCATGGCGGCCCGGTTTTTCAACAAGCTCGGGGCCTCGCTGCTGGACCGCACCATCTGCGCGGCCGCGGGTGGCGAGGGCCTGACGCAGACGCTGGGCGGCAAGGTCGGCATGCGGGTGGAGTTTTTTGCCGAGAGCAAACTCATCGTGATTTGGGGCAGCAACTCGATTGCCAGCAACCTGCACTTCTGGCGGCTGGCGCAGGAGGCCAAGCGCAACGGAGCACGGCTGGTGTGCATTGACCCGCGCCGCAGCGAGACGGCCGAGAAATGCCATGAACACATTGCGCTGCGCCCCGGCACCGACGCGGCGCTGGCGCTGGCATTGATGCACGAGCTGATCGTGCACGACTGGCTCGACCACGACTACATCGCCCGCCACACCGTGGGCTGGGAGGCCCTGCGCGAACGCGCACTCCAGTGGCCGCCCGCGCGCGCCGCCGGCGTGTGCGGCGTGCCGGTGGAACAGATTGTGGCGCTGGCGCGCGATTACGGCACCACGCAGCCCGCCGCCATCCGGCTGAACTACGGCATGCAGCGGGTGCGCGGCGGCGGCAATGCGGCGCGTGCCGTGGCCTGCCTGCCGGCCCTCACCGGCGCCTGGCGGCACCGCGCGGGCGGACTGCTGCTGTCCAGCTCGGGCCAGTTCCCGGTCGACAAAGCCGCGTTGCAGCGGCCCGACCTGCTGGCCGGGCGCCAGCCGCGCACCATCAACATGAGCACCATTGGCGACGACCTGCTGCGTGACAGTGCGCCCGGCTTTGGCCCGAAGATCGAGGCGCTGGTGGTCTACAACAGCAACCCGGTGGCGGTGGCGCCGGAGTCGGGCAAGGTGGTGCAGGGCTTTGCCCGCGACGACCTGTTCACCGTGGTGCTGGAACACTTCCAGACCGACACGGCCGACTACGCCGACTACATCCTGCCCGCCACCACCCAGCTGGAGCACTGGGATGTGCACCTGTCCTATGGCCACACCGACGTGCTGCTGAACCGGCCCGCCATCGCGCCGCTGGGCGAGGCCTGGCCCAACACGCAGATCTTCCGCGCGCTGGCGGCGCGCATGTGCTACACCGAGCCCTGCTTTGCCGACGACGACGAGACGCTGTGCCGCCAGGCCTACGGCGACCGGGTTGACTTTGACGTGCTGCTGGACCGCGGCTTTGCCACGCTGGCGCTGCCGGAGACGCCGTTCGCCCACGGCGGCTTTCCCACGCCGTCGGGCCGATGCGAATTCTTCAGCGAACGGCTGGCGCAGCAAGGGCTGGACGGCCTGCCCGACCACCTGCCCAACCACGAGCTGGCGGGCAGCAGTGCGCGCTACCCGCTGGCCATGATCTCGCCGCCGGCACGCAACTTCCTCAACTCGAGTTTCGTCAACGTCAAAAGCCTGCGCGACATCGAGGGCGAGCCGGTGCTGGAGATCCACGAACAGGACGCCAGAGCGCGCGGCATCGCCAGCGGCGCCGTGGTACGGGTGTTCAACGACCGGGGCGAGTACCGCGTCAAGGCCGAGGTGTCGTTGCGGGCCCGCCCTGGCGTGGTCAACGGCCTGGGCATCTGGTGGCGCAAGTTCGGACTGGACGGCACCAACGTGAACCAGCTCACCAGCCAGAAGCTCACCGACCTGGGCCGCGGCCCGGTGTTCTACGACTGCCTGGTGGACGTTCAACCTCTGGCGTGAAACGCAAGCTCGTCATGGCCCTGGGTGCTGGTGTTGTGGTGGCAAGCCTGGCGGCGCTGTGCCTGACGGGCTGCGCCAATCTGGGCTATTACTGGCAGTCCGTCCACGGTCACCTGAGCCTGATGAACGCGGCCAAGCCGGTGAACGACTGGCTGGCCGACGCGGCCGCGCCCGAGCCGCTGAAGGCCCGGCTGGCCCTGAGCCAGCGCATCCGCGACTTTGCCGCGCGCGAACTGCAGCTGCCCGACAACCCCAGCTACCGCCGCTACGCCGACCTGCAGCGCCGCGCCGTGGTGTGGAACGTGGTGGCCGCGCCCGAATACTCGCTCACCCTCAAGACCTGGTGCTTCCCGGTAACCGGCTGCGTCAGCTACCGCGGCTATTTTGCGGAGGCCGATGCCCGCGCCGAGGCGGCGCAGCTCAAGGCCCAGGGGCTGGAAGTCAGTGTCTATGGCGTGCCGGCCTATTCCACGCTGGGCTGGATGAACTGGGCCGGCGGCGACCCGCTGCTCAACACCTTCATCCACTACCCGGAAGGCGAACTGGCGCGGCTGATCTTTCATGAGCTGGCGCACCAGGTGGTTTATGTACAGGACGACACCATGTTCAACGAGTCGTTTGCCACGGCCGTGGAGCGGCTGGGCGGTGCGCGCTGGCTGGCCACGCAGGCTGGCGAGGCGGCGCGCGCTGAATACGCCGCATTTGACACGCGGCGCAGCGAGTTCCGCGCCCTGGCGCTGGCCACGCGCCGGAAGCTCGCCGGGATCTACGAGCCAAAAGTGCCTGCAACCCGCAGCGACACTGCGCAGGCTGCTATGAAAAAGATTGCGTATGAAGAATTCCGTGCGCAGTACCAGCAGCTCAAGGCACGCTGGGGCGGCTTCGCCGGCTACGACCCCTGGGTCGCCAGTGCCAACAACGCGGCCTTTGGCGCGCAGGCTACCTACGACGAGCTGGTGCCGGGCTTTGAGGCCCTGTTCGAGCGCGAGCAGCGCGACTGGAAGCGGTTTTATGATGCGGTCAAGCGGCTGGCCGCCCTGCCCAAAGACGAGCGGCGCAGACAGCTCCAGCCCTGAAACGACAAGCCAAGGAGACACAAGGTGCCTGACATCCACATCAAGCGTGAGCATTCGCTGGGCCTTCCGGCGGCGCGCAAGCTCGCCTTCCGCTGGGCCGAGACGGCCGAGGAAAAGTTCGACATGGAATGCACCTACGAAGAGGGCAAGACCTCGGACACGGTGAGCTTCACGCGCTCGGGCGTCAACGGCGAACTCAAGGTCACCAAGGACTGCTTCGAGCTGGACGCGCGGCTGGGCTTCCTGCTTGGCGCCTTCAAGGACCGCATCGAGTCCGAGATCGTCAAGAACTTGGACGACCTGCTGGCACAGAAGGAGCCGGCCAAGGCCTTCGACAAGGCAGTGGCCAAAGCCGCTGCGAAGAAGCCTGCGGCCAAGAAGAAGGCATGAGCAGTGCTGGCCCGCTGGCCGGGCTCAAGGTGGTGGAGCTGGGCCAGCTGATCGCCGGGCCATTTGCCGCCAAGACCCTGGCCGACTTCGGCGCCGAGGTGGTCAAGATCGAACCACCCGGACTGGGTGATCCACTGCGGAAATGGCGCCTGCTCAAGGACGGCACCTCGGTCTGGTGGCAGGTGCAGTCGCGCAACAAGCGCTCGCTGGCGCTGGACCTGAAGGAGACCGAGGCCCAGGACATCGTGCGCCGGCTCGCCGCCGAGGCCGATGTGCTGATTGAAAACTTCCGCCCCGGCGCCATGGAAGGCTGGGGTCTGGGGCCGGACGCCTTGCTGGCGCTCAACCCGCGGCTCATCATGCTGCGCATCAGTGGCTACGGCCAGACCGGCCCCTACCGCGACCGGCCCGGCTTTGGCGTGGTGGCCGAGGCCATGAGCGGCCTGCGCCACCTGACGGGCGAGCCGGGCCGGGTGCCGGTGCGAGTGGGGGTCAGCATCGGCGACACGCTGGCGGCGCTGCACGGCGTGATTGGGGTGCTGATGGCGCTGCACCACCGCCAGGCCACCGGCCAGGGTCAGGTGGTCGACGTGGCACTCTACGAGGCGGTCTTCAACTGCATGGAAAGCCTGCTGCCCGAGTACAGCGCCTTTGGCGCGGTGCGCGGCCCGGCTGGCAGTGCCTTGCCCGGCATTGCGCCCAGCAACGCCTATGCGTGCGCGGACGGCGGCTACGCGCTTGTGGCGGGCAACGGCGACAGCATCTTCAAGCGGCTGATGACCGCGATCGGGCGGGACGACCTGGGCCAGGACCCGGCGCTGGCCGACAACACCGGTCGGGTCGCGCGGGTGGCCGAAATTGACGCTGCCATCGGCGAATGGACGGCCCGGCACAGCGTGGCCGAAGTGCTGGAGGTGCTGGCCGTCGCGTCGGTGCCGGCCGGGCGCATCTACACCGTGGCCGACATTGCGGCCGACCCGCACTACCGGGCGCGCGGCATGATCGACGAAGTCCAGATGGACGACGGCACCCGGCTCGCGGTGCCGGGCATTGTGCCGAAGCTGTCGCGCACGCCGGGCGGCCACCGCCGCAACGCGCCCGCGCTGGGGCAGGACACCGACGCCGTGTTGCGCGAAATCGGCCTATCGCCCGCGCAGATCGCGGCGCTGCGCGACCGGGGGATTGTTTCCGGCCATCCCTGAAAGGCCGTGAGTCGCTATGAAATTCATAGCGGCTCACGCAGTATCCATGCGGGCTGCAGCCCGTTTTGGCTTGAACCTCAGCTCAGCGACTCGATCAGGTCCACGTACTGCTGCATCGCGTCATCGCTGCTGGTGCCCTTCAGGCCGTTCCAGGCGTCCCACTTGGCGCGGCCTACCATGTCGCCAAAGCCGGGCTTCTTCTCGGCGTTGTCACCGGCCGTGGCCTGCTTGTACAGCGCGTAGATCTTGAGCAGCGTGGCGTTGTCGGGACGCTCGCTGAGGTTCTTGGAATTGGCTACAGCGGCTTCGAACGCGGCTTTGAGGTCGGCCATGAAAATGCTCCTGGGGTTGTGCGGGTTGGGTGCGGGCGTCTACCTTCGGGCGGGCCCTGCGGGTAACTTCGCGGTATCTTACGGCGAGCCGACGCCCCAGAATAGGGGCCGGACCCGAATCAGAACCCGCCCGCACCGCATGGAGACAGCATGGTGACCCGAATCGTTGCGCCCGAAGTGGCCAAAAAGGCGGCCAAGGCCGTGAAGAAGAACGCCACCCGCGCGGCCACCGGCATGCTGGGCCTGAGCGGCGAACGCATGACCAAGGTGGACACCGCCTGGTTGCGCATGGACTCGCCCAGCAACCTGATGATGATCGTCGGCGTCTGGACGCTCAAGCCCGGCATCAAGTACGCCGACCTTTGCCTGCGGGTGCAGGAGCGGCTGCTGAAATACAACCGCTTCCGCCAGAAGGTGGTGGAGGACGCGGCCGGCGCCACCTGGGTGGAGGACCGCAACTTTGACATTGCCAACCACGTCACGGTCGAGAAACTGCCGCGCCACGCCCGGGGCCAGGCCCAGCAGGCGCTGCAAAAGCGCGTGGGCGAGCTGGCCATGCAGCCGCTGGACCCGAAGCACCCGCTCTGGCATTTCTCGCTGATCGAGGACTACGAAGGCGGCAGCGCCATGCTGGTGCGCATCCACCACTGCATTGCCGACGGGATTGCACTGATCTCGGTGACCATGTCGCTGGTCGATGGCGGCGCGCCGCCGCCGGAACGCAGGCGCCGCGAGGCGCCGCATGGCGCGGAAGACTGGATTGCCGACACCCTGATCAAGCCGCTGACCGACTTCACCGTCAAGGCGCTGGGCGCGGCGGGCGACGGCGTGGCCGGTTCGCTGCACATGCTGCGCGACCCGCAAAAGGGCATGGCCGGCTCGCTGGACGTGGCGCGGCTGGCCTACCAGGTGCTGAGCGATGCGGCCGCACTGGCGCTGATGCCCGACGACTCCAAAACCCGCCTGAAGGGCAAGCCCGGCCGCGCCAAGCGCGTGGCCTGGTGCGACCCCTTGCCGCTGGATGAAGTCAAGGCCGTCGGCAAGGCGCTCAACTGCTCCATCAACGACGTGTTGCTCAGCTGCGTGGCGGGTGCCATTGGCGAGTACCTGCGGGCGCTGGGCGACGATGTGACGGGCCAGGAAATCCGCGCCATGATTCCGGTCAACCTGCGGCCGCTGGACCAGGCCTACAAGCTGGGCAACCGTTTTGGCCTGGTGCCGCTGGTGCTGCCGATCGGCATTGAAAACCCGGTCGAGCGGGTGTATGAAGTGCGCCGCCGGATGAGCGCGCTCAAGGGCAGCACCCAGCCGCTGCTGGCGTTCGGCCTGCTGGCGGTGGCGGGGCTGCTCATCAAGCCGGCGCAGGACGCCATGCTCAACCTGTTCGGCAAGAAGACCACGGCCGTCATGACCAACGTGCCCGGCCCGCGCGAGAAACTCAAGTTCCTCGGCTCGACGCTCGAGCAAAGCATGTTCTGGGTGCCGCAGTCGGGCGACATCGGCCTGGGTGTGTCGATCCTGAGCTATGGCGGCGGCGTTCAGTTCGGCGTGATCACCGACACGGCCCTGTGCCCGGATCCGCAAAAGATCATCGACGAGTTCGAACCCGAATTCGCCAAGCTCTCGCTGGTCACGCTCATGTTGCCGTGGGGGGAGTGACGCCGCGAAGTCACTCCCGAGCCCGCAGGGCTCGCCCCGTGAGCAGCTTGACCCGGCCTGCCTCAGTCCTTGATGCGCAGCGTAAGGAACTCCGCCTCGTAGTCTTTTGCCAGGGCGCGCTGCTCTGCTTCGCCGAGCACCTTGCCGGCCAGCTGGAAGAATTTGGTTTCCTCTTCCCGCAGGTGATGGTGCACCTTCTCCGACAGCTTCCGGGCCAGCGCCAGCCAGCCGGTGTCGTTGAAGGCCCTGGCCTGCAGGTCTTCCACCAGTTCGTCCATGTCGTGGTGCTCGGCAATGGCGTGGCGCGAGGCGTTGACGGTGCTGTCGTGCGCAAACAGCGGCACATAAAGGCAGCGCTCCTCGGCGGTGGCGTGGGCTTGCAGTTCCCGGCGCAAGTCAAGAAACAGGCGGTGGCGCGTTGTGGCATCGACCGGGCTGGCCAGCAGTTGCGCGCACAGCGCCCGCTGGGTCTCGTGGCTGACATGCAGCGCTTCAAAGATGTTCATCCCTCCCATTCTGGACAGCGACTGCGGCCTGCCCTGTAGGCCGCCACCGTCGGGCTCAGTCAGCGAGTTGGGCCTTTGCCAGCTCCACGTCAAGCCGCTCGGCGGCGTCCATCGGCTTGCAGGCGGCTGCCTGTTCGTACAGCCGCGTGGCTTCCTTCATCTTGCGGTCACCCTCGAGCATGACCAGGCCGTTGGCGTACTCGACCATGGCGATCGGCGAGCCGGGATTGAGCTTGAGCCCGTCCTGGAACAGCTTCAGGCCCACGTCCTTCTTGGCGCCGTAGGTCATGCCGCCGATCAGCGAGCCAACCTTGTCGATCACCTCGGCATGGAACGCTGCCAGCGCAATGTGCGCGTCGGCATGACGCGGTTGCAGCTGGATGGCCTTTTCCAGCGATTCCTTGACCTTGCTGCCCAGCCCCTGGGCCAGTGCCTTGGCGACGCTGATGCCCTGGCTGTAGCGGCCCAGCGCGTAGGCGTGCCAGTACCACGCATTCGGATTGCGCGGGTCGGTGGCCGCATGGGCTTCCGCGCGCTGTGCCACTTCCATGAACAGGTCCAGCCGCGTGCGTTCCTTCTTCTCCAGGTAGTTGGCGTAGAGGCTGGTGGCCTTGTTGGCCACGGTGATGCCGGCACCACCGGCCTTCAGGCCGGCGTCGGCCGCGCGCTGGAACTCACCACTGTGAAACAGGGCCCAGGCGTCCAGCACGGCGGGTTCCTTCGGGCATGGCTCGTGGTCACCGGCATGCAGCCGGTCCCAGTGCTTGTGCACCGTGGCAGCGTCAAACGCATAGTCGCCAGCGTGGGGGAAGGGTGTCCACTTGGCCATGGCTGTCTCCTTGTTTTCTTTTACGTGTCCGGATTGCTGTAGGCGCCCACCAGGCCCAGCAGGTGCATGCGCTGGCCCTGCTCCAGGTAGGGCACCAGCAGGTTCAGCACATGGTGGGCGCCGCGCAACAGCGCCAGCTGGGCGCTCTCGGGCTCCAGCGCGCGCCTCGGATCGCGCACGTATTCGTAGCTCAACCAGTAGGTCAGCACCACCACCATGCTGGTGGCAGTGGCTTCCACCTCGCGCGAATCAATGCTCACCGCGCCGCTGCGGCTCATGCCGTCGAGCATGGCCTTGACGGCCCGGGTCTTGTTCTTCAATACCCACTGGAAATGTGTTTCCAGTCGGCGGTTCTTGCTGAGCAGGTCGTTCAGGTCGCGGTAGAGGAAGCGGTATTGCCAGATCAGCTCGAACAGCGTGTGCATGAAGAACCAGGCGTCTTCCACGTCACGTACCCCGTCGCTGGCGTTGAGCAGTTCGCTCAGCGAACGCTCGTAACGGTCAAACAGGCTGTTGATCAGCTCGTCCTTGGCCGGGTAGTGGTAGTACAGGTTGCCCGGACTGATGTTCAGCTCGGCCGAAATCAGCGTGGTCGAAACATTGGGTTCGCCAAAGCGGTTGAACAGGTCCAGCGTCACCTCGAGGATGCGCTCTGCGGTGCGGCGTGGCGCTTTTTTCGCCATGGTGGTCTACCTTGTACTGTTCCGGTGTCCGTGCCTGGTCACTCTACCCCAGCGCCGTGCAGCGCGGAAGTAGGACGACGCCTCAGCGGGCCTGCAACGCGACCACATGGCCCAGGTCGTCCATCACGTCCTGCAGCGACGCGATCGCGCGGCCGATGCGGGTGGGGGATTTCGGTGGCGTGAGCAGGTGGCGTCGCGGGTCGTCCAGCACCTTGGCCCGCAGGCTGATGCCGTGGCGCGCGAGCCTGGCCGACAGGCTGGTGCGGCGGCTGCGCAGCAGGGCCCTTGTCTGCTGGTAGGCATGCTCGGCCAGCGTCCGGCGCTGACCGTAGCTGAAGGTGTTGGCGAGGTACAGCTCCGGGTCGCGGTGATCGGGCTCGATCAGCACGATGTCGGTGCCCGGGTAGGCGCGCTCGTAGTGCTTCATGCCAAGCTCCATGCGCGAATGGATCATGGAGCGAAAGGTCTGGCTCAACACGGCGGGCAGGCCGCCGTCCACGATGCGGGGAATGCTGCGCTTTTCAGGCGGCAGGCCGCCGCGCATCACGCGTCCGGCCTGCGGGGCGGTGGCATCAAAGGGAACCAGCGGGTTCAGGCACAGCATCAGGTCGACACCTTCGTCCATCGCAACGGAGGCGTGCATGGTCTTCTTGAGCGCGCCATCCACGAAGTACTTCTCGTCGATCTCCACTGGCGGAAACAGCCCTGGCAACGCCGAACTGGCCTGGACCGCCTTCGAGATCGGCACATGGTCCCAGCCGGGCTGGCCGAAGGGCGCCGCCTCGCCGCTGTCCAGGTTGGTGGCCACCAGGGTCAGCCGGGCCTTGAGCTGGCGGAAGTCGTTGGTGCGCCCTTCGCGCGTGAACAGGCGCTCCAGCCGCGTGTGAATCTCGTCATTTGAAAAAATGCCGGTGGGCAAGCCCGGACCCAGCCGCTCAAGCGCGCCAGTGATGGACTTTCGGCCCAGCGCAAGGTGCCACAGCGCCGACGCCACCAAACCCGGCGCCATGATGGCGCGGCGCGCAAATTCGCTGTAGGCCGGCACCATGAGCCAGGATGGATCGAACACCTCCGACGCGTTGTTGTCGTTTTCGATGAACGATGCGCACAGGGCGCGCGGCGTCATGCCGTTGGCCAATCCGGCCGCAATGAAGCCGCCCGCCGAGACGCCGACGTAGTGGTCCAGCCGGTTGAGGTCGATGCCTTCAAGCGATTCTTCCAGCGCACACAGCGCGCCGATTTCATAAATGGCCCCCAGGGGGCCGCCACCGGCCAGGGCCAGGGCAATGCGGGGGGAAGACTTGTGGACAGTCGTCATGTGAATGCAGTGTAGGGGTGCGACGCCGCCTCAGATGCTGCAATGCAGCATATCGCGCGGGCGCAAAAAAGGGCGCCGTGGCGCCCTTGCGGTTGGTGTCGGCAGGGTGTTCAAGCCGACTTGCGGGCGGCGCGTTTGGCCGGTGCCTTGGCGGCCGGCTTGGCGGCGGCGCGCGGGGCGGCCACACCGGCCTTGGCACTGAGCTTGGCGACATTGGCGTTCAGCTCGTCGATGCGCGCGATCAGTGCATCGATGTCCTTGGCCGACGGCACGCCCAGCTTGTTCAGCGCCTTGGAGACGCGGTCTTCAAAGATGTTTTCCAGCTTGTCCCACTGGCCTGAGGCCTTGGACGAGATGTCGGTGGCCATGGTGGCCATCTTGTTGGTGGCTTCCGAGATCTTTTCCTCGGCGACTGCCTGCGTCTTGCGCTGGATGCTCAGGCCTTCCTTCACCAGGGTTTCGAAGACCTTGCCGCCTTCTTCCTGGGCCTTGGAAAAGGCGCCCAGGCCGGCCAGCCAGATCTGCTGGGCGGATTCCTTGACGGTGCCGGAGAGCTGGGCCGCCGACTTCTTTTCGGCGGTGCCGGATTTCTGCAGTTTCTTGACCATGGGGGTCTCCAGTGTGGGTTGGAATGAACGGTCGCACGCCACGGTGTGCATGGCCAGACTTTAAGCCTGGCACGCGACGCCGTTTAGGGGTGGCCTCCTAAATCCGTAGGGGCCGACGCCTAGGCACGACGCGGGTTTCTGCTGAATGGTGCACCGCACGCTTTGGGCAAGAATGCGGCATCGCTTTGAGGAGAACTTCATGCAGTATTTCGTCACCGGTGCCACCGGGTTCATTGGCAAACGCCTCGTGCGCAAGCTGTTGCAGCGCAAGGGCGCCGTGGTGCACTTCCTGATTCGCAGGGAAAGCGAGTCCAAGGTGGCGGGCCTGCGCGAGTACTGGGGCGTCAGCGCGGCACGCGCGGTGCCGGTTTTCGGAGACCTCACGGGCAAGAAGCTGGGTGTGGCCTCTGATGACGTGAAGAAGCTCAAGGGCCAGATCGACCACTTCTACCATCTGGCTGCGGTGTACGACCTGGGTGCCGACGAGGAAAGCCAGATTGCGGTCAACATCGAGGGCACGCGCAACACGGTGGAGTTTGCCAAGGCCATCGATGCCGGCCATTTCCACCATGTGTCGTCGATCGCGGCGGCCGGCCTGTACGAAGGTGTGTTCCGCGAAGACATGTTCGAGGAAGCCGAAAACTACGACCACCCCTACTTCATGACCAAGCACGAGAGCGAAAAAATCGTGCGCAAGGAATGCAAGGTGCCCTGGTCGGTGTACCGCCCGGCCATGGTGGTGGGCGACAGCCAGACCGGCGAGATGGACAAGATCGACGGGCCCTACTACTTCTTCAAGCTGATCCAGCGCATGCGCCAGCTGTTGCCCCCGTGGATGCCGGCTGTCGGCCTGGAAGGCGGGCGCATCAACATCGTGCCGGTGGACTTTGTGGTTGACGCGCTGGAACACATCAGCCACAAGGCCGACATCGCCAAACGCTGCTTCCACCTGGTGGACCCGGTGGGTTACCGCGTGGGCGATGTGCTGGACATCTTCAGCCGCGCCGCCCATGCGCCGAAGATGAACCTGTTCATCAACGCGGCGCTGCTGGGCTTCATTCCCAAGAGCGTCAAGAAGGGCCTGATGGCGGTGGCGCCGGTGCGCCGGATCCGAGCCGCCGTGATGAAGGACCTCGGCCTGCCAGAAGACATCCTGACCTTCGTCAACTACCCTACGCGCTTTGACTGCCGTGACACGCTGGCCGCCCTGAAGGGCTCGGGCGTGGAATGCCCCAACCTCAAGGACTACGCGTGGCGCCTGTGGGACTACTGGGAACGCCACCTCGACCCTGACCTCCACATCGACCGCTCCCTGCGCGGCACGGTGGGCGGCAAGGTGGTGCTGGTCACCGGCGGTTCGTCCGGCATTGGCCTGGCGGCGGCGCACAAGTTCGCCGAGGCAGGTGCCATCACCATCATCTGCGGGCGCGACCAGGACAAGCTCGACGAAGCCTGCAAGGAAGCCAAGGCGCGCGGCTACGAATTCATCGCCTACGCCACCGACATCGCCGACATGGCCGATGCCGACCGCTTCACGCAGCTGCTGGTCAAGAACCATGGTGGTGTGGATTTCCTCATCAACAACGCGGGCCGCTCCATCCGCCGCGCGATCGAGTCCAGCTACGACCGCTTCCATGACTTCGAGCGGACGATGCAGCTCAACTACTTCGGCTGCCTGCGTGTGACCATGGGGCTGCTGCCCGGCATGGTGGAAAAGCGCAAGGGCCATGTGGTGAACATCAGCTCCATCGGTGTACTGACGAATGCGCCGCGTTTTTCCGCGTATGTGGCATCCAAGGCGGCGCTTGACGCGTGGACGCGCTGCGCCTCCAGCGAGTTCGCCGACCGTGGCATCACCTTCACCACCATCAACATGCCGCTGGTGCGCACGCCGATGATCGCGCCCACGAACATCTACAACAATGTGCCCACGCTGGCGCCCGAAGAGGCCGCCGACATGATTGCCGAGGCCTGCATCTATAAGCCGGTACGCATTGCCACCCGGCTGGGCATCACCGGCCAGCTGCTGCATGCGCTGCTGCCGCGCGTGGCCCAGATTGCCATGAACACCAGCTTCCGGATGTTCCCGGACTCGTCGGCTGCCAAGGGCGAAAAGGGCGCCAAGCCGCAGCTGTCACCCGAAGCGATCGCGATGCAGCAGATGATGCGCGGCATCCACTTCTGATGCCCGGCGCCGCTGGCTCAGGGCCTGAGCCAGCTGTTGATCTCGTCGATCACCTCGGTTTTCGGGCCACCGGCCAGCGCCTGCAGGCGAACGCGTGAGATCAGGTACATGTAGCGGGCCTGCGCCAGGTCGCGCAGCGCCGCCACCCGCTGCTGTTCGGCGTTGAGGGTGTCCATCAGCGTGCGGCTTCCGGCTTCGAACGATCGGCGGTTCGAGATCACGACCTGCTCGGCCGAGCGCACGGCCTGCTCCAGTGCACGTACCTTGAGCACGCCTTCGGTCATGCCCCGGAACTCCTTGTGCACACGCACGCCGAGATCGCGGCGAAGCGCCTCCAGCGCCTGTTCGGCCCGCTCCTGGTCTGCCAGTGCCTGACGCACGGTGGAGTTGACGTAGCCGCCGGCAAAGATCGGGATGTTCAGCTGCAGACCGACCGACTTGTTGGTGTAGCGGGTGTTCACGCTGGTGACGTTTTCGCTGTCGCTGCGCGACCACTGCGCAATGGCGTCGAGCGTGGGCATGTGGCCCGCCTGGGCCTTGGCCACCTCCTGCCTGGCGACTTCCACCTGCGCCTTGAGGGACTGGATTTCGGGGCTGCTGCGTTCCGCGCGCTCGGTCCAGTCCTCCAGCCGCTGCGGATCGGGCAGGCGCAGCTGCAGCCGGTCGGCGTCCAGCCGCGCGAGCGACTCGACGGGCCGGTTGGTCAGGGTTTGCAGCTGTCGCTTGGTGTAGTCGAGGTTTTGCCGGACTTCCAGTTCCTGCGCGGCATTCATGTCCAGCGCGGCCTGCGCTTCATCGATGTCGGTACGGGTGCCCGACCCGGCAGCAAAGCGCTTGCGGGCGGCATCGAGCTGGGTGGTGTAGGCAGTCTTTTGTGCCAGCACCAGCGCCAGCTGCTCTTCGGCCAGCAACGCCTCGAAGTAGGCGCCGCTGACGCGGACCGACAGGTTCTGAATTTCCCGTTCCAGCACGGCGTTGGCATCATCCACCTGGGCTTGGGCCTGCCGGTAGTCGGCAAACTGGAACATGCGGAACAGGGGCTGGCGCAGGGTCAGCGACTCGCCGCTGCTGGCGTAACGCTCGTTGGTGGTCACGGCCTCGCCGAGAAAATTCGGTGTGGTGCGCTCCAGGTTGTTGCGGTTGCGCGAGACGCTGGCCGAGATGTTGGGCAGCAGCTGCGCGCGTGCCTGGGGCAGGCGTTCGCGCTTGGCGTCGGTGCTGGCGCGTACCGCACGCAGCGAGGCATCCTGCTCCAGTGCGGCCTGGTAGGCCTGCGACAGATCCATGGCCCAGGCCGGCGCACACAGGGCGGCGACCAGCGCGGCGGTGGCCCGGATCGGCGTGACGCGCCGCAGGGCGCGGCTGGCGGTGGTGTTCACGGATCACTCCTCTTTCATGGAGGCTGCCATGCGCTTGGTCAGCGGATGCAGCAGGTAAGTCAGCAGCGAACGTTCGCCGGTACGGAAGACCACTTCAACCGGCATGCCGGGGTGCATCTGGCGTTTGCCCAGATCCTTCAATCCTTCGGGGGTCACGGCCACGCGGGCAAGGTAGTAGCCCATGTTGTTGGTCGGGTCGGTCAGCAGGTCTGCCGACACGGAGACAACCTTGCCATCCACCACCAGCTGGGGTGAGTGGGCAAACGCCGAGAAGCGCACATCCACCAGCAGGCCGGCGCGCACGCGGTCGATCAGGTGAGGGGCCACGCGTGTTTCCAGCAGCAACGGCTCGTTCTCGGGCACGATGTCCATGAGCTTCTGGCCGGCACCCACCACGCCGCCCACCGTCTGTACCGCAAGACCCACCACCTGGCCCGAGGCCGGCGCCTTGATTTCAATGCGTTGCAGGTCGTTCTGCAGGGCCTGGTACTTTTCGGCTTCTGCCAGCACTTCGCGGCTCACATCGGCCTGCTGGGTCTCGATTTCCTTGCGGTATTCCTGCTGCCGGGCAATGGCGCGCTGGCGCAGCTCGGCAATGGCCTGGCGCGCGCGTGCCGTGTTGCCGCCCAGGTCGGTGATGGAGGCCGTCGACTCGGCCACCATGCGCTCGAGCTCGAGCTGGCGGTTGCGCGGTGCGTAGCCGTCCTTCACCAGCGCGCGGGTGTTGTTAAGTTCCTCGTTCAGCAGCGCCAGCTGGCTGCGGCGGTTGCCCACAATGCTCTCATAGGACTGCACCAGGGCCTCCTGGCCGCGGATGCTTTCCTCGATCGATTGCAGGTCGGCGCGCAGGGAGGCACGGCGTGCCTGCAGCAACTGCTCCTGGGTGCTCATGTGCTGGCGGATCAGCGGGTCCTGGCTGGCCGCCTGCAGGTCCGGGTGGAAGCTGATGGTGGGCTGACCCGACTGTTCGGCCAGCAGCCGACCCTGGACCGCGCGCAACCCCAGGTAACGCTGGCGCGAGCCTTCATAGTTGGCGCGGGCATTAGCATCGTCCAGCTTGATCAGCAGCTGGCCTTCGGTGACCCGCGCGCCTTCGTGCACCAGCACTTCCTTGACGATGCCGCCGGTCAGGTGCTGCACCGCCTTGCGCTTGGTGTCGATGGACACCATGCCAGGCGCCGGGACGCCTTCGTCCAGTGGCGCGAAGGCGGCCCACACCAGGAACACGCCCAGGCCGATGCCCAGCGCCCACCAGCCGATGCGGCCGGTGCGTCCGCTCGCGTGCCCGCTGGCGGGCGCTGGCGTGTCGGGAGAGGCCCCGGCGCCGGCAGCGGCCGCAGGGGTGCGTTTGATAAGGTCGATGTTGCTCATGGGAGGCTCGTTTTCACTGGGGTGATTCGTGGGCTGGCGCTTGCGCTCAGGCGGGTTGGGGTGTCAGGCCAGGGGTGCCGGGCTCGGCGCGGGGCCGCAGGGCCGCGATGACGTCATCGCGTGGCCCCTCCGCCTGGATCGCCCCGTCACGCAGGATCAGCAAACGGTCGGCGGCGGCGATGGCGCCGGGGCGGTGGGTGATCAGGAAAACCGTCTTGCCCTTCTGCTTCAGGTCGTGGACGGTGCGTGTGAGGGCGGCTTCGCCTGCATCGTCCAGATTGGCGTTGGGTTCGTCGAGCACGATCAGCGCCGGATCGCCGTAGATGGCACGCGCCAGTCCGATGCGCTGGCGCTGGCCACCCGAGAGCAGGCTGCCGGCTTCACCGATCGGCGTGTCGTAGCCCTTGGGGAAGCGCAGGATCATTTCGTGCAGGCCGGCGCAGCGGGCGGCCTCAATCACCTTTTCGGACTCCAGCTCGCGGAAGCGGGCGATGTTCTCGGCGATCGTGCCTTCGAACAGCTCGATGTCCTGGGGCAGGTAGCCCAGGTGGGGTCCGAGGTCGATGCGGTTCCAGCTGCTGATGGGCAGGTCGTCGAGCAGGACCTCGCCCGCCACGTGTGGCCAGATGCCGACGATCACGCGGGCCAGCGTGGACTTGCCCGAACCGGATGGCCCCAGCACCACGGTGACCGTGCCGGCGGGGACCGTGAGGTTGATGTCCTTGAGGATGAGCTCCTTGCGGCCCGTGGCGGTGGCAAAGACCTTCTTGAGGGCCACCGAACCCGACGGTGCCACGCGCGTCAGTGCCTGGTCGCGTTCCGGGAACTCGACCAGCAGGGCTTCCAGCCGCACGAAGGCGGCGCGCGTGGTGATGAAGCTGCGCCAGGTGCCCACCAGCTGGTCGATCGGTGCCAGCGCCCGGCCCATCAGCACGTTGGCTGCGATCATGGCGCCTGCTGACAGCTGGCCATCGATCACCAGCAGGGCGCCGGCCCCCAGCGCCAGCGACTGCTGGCTGTAGCGGATGAATTTGCTCAGCGCGGTGATGCGGTGCGTCAGGCCCTGCGCGGCGCTGCCTTGCTCCAGCCAGTTTTCGTGGCGTTCCTTCCATCGCGTCTGCAGGTTGCCGATCATGCCCATGGACTCCAGCGCTTCCGCATTGCGCAGCTTGCCCTGGAGGTAGGCATTGACTTCGGCGCCGGTACGCGCGGCCGTCTCCGACGGCTCCACCGTCTGGTGGTGGCCAAACCAGGCCAGCGCCAGCTGCACCAGCGCAAACACGATGGCCAGCACGCCCAGCCACGGGTGCAGCATGAACGTCACGGCGATGTAGATCGGCGCCCACGGTGCGTCAAACAGCGCGTAGATGCCGTTGCCCGTCAGGAACTGCCGGATCTGCAGCAGGTCGTTGAAGGCGCGGCCCGGGTTGGCGCCGGACTGGCTGAGATACGCCTCGAAGCTGGCATTGAAGACCCGCGTGCTCAGCACCTCGTCAAAGCGCACGCCCGCGCCCACCAGGACCCGGGAGCGCAGCCATTCCGACAACGCCATGATCACGAACAGCACCACGGTGATGAGCGACACCGCCAGCAGTGTCAGCTCGCTCTGGCTGACCATGACCCGGTCGAACACCTGGAGCATGTAGATCGTGGGCGTGAGCAGCAGCAGGTTGGCCAGGAAGCTCAGCAGGCCCACGATGACGAATTCGCGCCGGAACGCCCACAGGGTGGCTGTGAGATCGCTGCGCTGGAAGAACTTGGTGGATTTCATGTTGGTTCGCTCGGGGTCGTGACTCAGGCCTGGGGGGCGGCCAGCCCGGCCACCTGTTGCGCGGCCTGCTGCGCGGCTTGTTCACTGGCCTTGCGGATCGCCGCCAGCACATCGTCGCGCGGGCCAAAGGCCTGCTGCATGCCATCGCGCAGCACCAGCATCTTGTCGGCCACCGCAAGCACGCTGGTG
Organism: Ramlibacter sp.; assembly: GCA_046348225.1. GTDB lineage: Bacteria > Pseudomonadota > Gammaproteobacteria > Burkholderiales > Burkholderiaceae_C > JAXMEQ01. Next base: position 14,471 of record JAXMEQ010000014.1, on the reverse strand, counting down.
CGGTGCGTCATCACCACAAAGGTGGTGCCGCGTGCCTTCAGTTCCAGCAGGGCGGCGGCCAGCGCGGCGTCACCCGCTTCGTCCAGGCTGGAGTTGGGTTCGTCCAGCACCACATAGACCGGGTCGCCGTACAGCGCGCGGGCCAGTGCCATGCGCTGGCGTTGCCCGCCCGACAGGATGGCGCCGTCGCGGCCGACCTCCGTGTCGTAGCCCTGCGGCAGTGCCAGGATGAACTCATGCAGGCCCACTGCCCTGGCCGCAGACTCGACCTTGGCCTTCTCCACCGGGCCGAATCGCGCGATGTTTTCGGCGACCGTTCCGTCAAACAGCTCCACGCCCTGCGGCAGGTAGCCCACATGCGGTCCGAGTTCGCTCTTGTCCCACGAAAAGACATCGGCCCCGTCCAGCCGCACCTTGCCGGCAGCCGCCGGCCACAGGCCTACCAGCAACCGGGCGAGGGTGGTCTTCCCGGACGCGGAGGGCCCCACCACGGCCAGCACTTCGCCGGGCTGCAGGCTGAAAGCCACGCCGCGGATGATGGCGTTGGGGTTGCCCGGCGCGCCTGCCACCAGCTGCTCGACCTGCAGCAGGCCACGCGGCGCTGGCAGCGGCATGCCCGGCTGCCGGGCCGGTATCGCGGCCAGCAGGCCGTCCAGCCGTCCCCAGGCGTCGCGGAAGTTCACGACCGTGCGCCATTGGGTGACGATGGCCACCAGCGGTGCCAGCACGCGGCCACCGAGAATCGAGCCAATGATCATCATGCCGGCGCCCCCGTTGAGCTGGTTGTGCAGCAGCAGCCAGGCGCCCAGGCCCAGCAGCAGCGAGCCCATCAGCGTCTGGATGAACTTGGTCAATGCCTGATAGCCGCCCGCACGCTCCGACGCGAGCGCCTGCAAGCCGAGGAATTCGCGCTGCTTCTCCATCCAGCGGCGATGGATGTCACGCAGCATGCCCATGGACTCGATGACTTCCGCATTGCGCAGCGACCCGTCGGCGTACTGCTGGGCCATGATGGCGCTCCGGTTGGCCGCCATCAGCGGCGGCTGGGTGCCACGCTCGTTGGCCCAGCCCACCAGACCCTGCACCAGCGCGCCCACCACAGACGCCCAGCCCAGCACCGGACTGATGGCAAACAGCAGCACCAGGCAGACCAGTGACACCGGCGACTCCATCAGGGCCAGCAGCACCGGCGAATGGAGGAATTCGCGCACCGTGCGGAAGTCGTTCATGGGCTGCACCGTGCCACCCGGCATGCGGCGCAGGTTGGCCTCGAAGATGGCGCCGAAGACGCGCCCGGTCATGCGCTGGTCCAGGGCCAGCCCGGCCTCGTGCATGATTTCGCTGCGCGCCCACTCCAGCACTTCCATCAGGGCATAGGCCACCAGCACCAGCAGTGTCAGCATGGCCAGCGTGAGGTGGCTGCGGCTGTTCACCACGCGGTCATAGACCTCCAGCATGTAGCCGCTGGGCGACAGCACCAGCAAGCTGGAAAACAGGCTGAACCAGGCGGCGCGCACAAAGTAGGGCCGCAGTGCATTGATCGCCTGTCGCAGTTCCGAGGCGGGCTTGTTCGGGGTCATGTGGTTTCCTCAACCATGATGTATTCGGGAATTTCACCGGTCTTGTCAGCCGAAGGCGGGTCGGTGTCGTCCGGGCTCGCGGCCGAGAACCAGAACGACAGTTCGAACTGGTTGTTGCCAGTGCGCGACAGCACGATCTCGCGCAGCTTCTTCTCGTGGAAGCTGGCTTCGTCTTCGGGACGCAACGCCAGATGGAAGCGGATGCGCCCGTCCAGCGTGTACATGGACAGGTGGCCGTCCTTGACGCTCAGCGTGTGGCGGTCAAAGTACACCGGGCAGGTGTCCTGGAACTGCAGCAGCGGCAGCGGCTTGTCGCCCAGCCGGTTGATGTTGAAAGGGCTGGCCGGGTGCTGGTACACCAGCCGGCTGGTACGCGACACTGAATAGATGGCGTTGCAGACCATTTGCGAGCCGATGGCCGGGAACTTCTCGCGCAGCGGCTTGTAGGCCAGGTGGTGCAGCGTCACCCGGTTCCAGCAGCGGGTTTGCTGAACCAGCGGCGCCAGCGAGTTGCACACCTGGGCGAACGCGTGCTGCAAGGCCAGCAGGCTCGACAGCTGCTCGGCCGTGCCATTCAGCGGGACGCGGAGGGTAGTATTCATATAGGAAGTGGATTGTGACACTTCCTATATGAAAATCCAAGCCTTCACGACCGCCCCTGTGATCCTGGTCACATCGGACGTGGTGGTGGTCAGTCAAATCGACCTCCAGCCTGCGCCGATACTGCGTAGAGCGCTATCAAAAATATAGTGAATCCGGCGCGGCGACCGCGTGGCCGACCGTGGCGCTCGTGCGACAATCGCCCGGCATTTGACGCAAGACTGCCACCCACGGGCGAGATGATCACCGAAGACAACACTGCCAGCCAGCCCGCCGTTGCCCAGGCGCCGTCGCGCATGGCCATTGTGGCGCGGGGCGTTGGCAAGGCCTACTACCCCCAGTCCAGCCCGGCGGCGGCGCTGCTCGGCGCCCTGACCGGCCGCGCCAGCCAGACGGCGCCGTTCTGGGCCTTGCGTCCGCTGGACCTCGAAGTCGAGCGGGGTGAGGTGCTGGGTCTGGTCGGGCACAACGGTGCCGGCAAGTCCACCTTGCTGCAGATCCTGTCGGGCACGCTGGCGCCGAGCACCGGCGAGCTGCAGGTCAATGGCCGGGTGGCGGCCCTGCTGGAGCTTGGCGCCGGCTTCAACCCCGAATTCACCGGCCGCGAAAACCTGCTGCTCAACGGCCCGCTGCTCGGGCTGACACGCCAGCAACTGGCGCAACGCCTGGGCGAGATCATCGAGTTCTCCGGCATTGGCAGCTTCATTGACCAGCCGGTCAAGACCTACTCCAGCGGCATGTTCGTGCGACTGGCGTTCTCGCTGGCCACCAGCGTGGACCCGGACATCCTGGTGATTGACGAGGCCCTGTCGGTGGGCGACGGCGAGTTTGCGCGCAAGTCGTTTGACCGCATCCTGGCGCTGCGCGACGCCGGCACCACCATTCTTTTCTGCTCGCACTCGATGTACCAGATCGAGTCGCTGTGCTCACGCGCGCTCTGGCTGGACCATGGCCAGGCGCGACAGATTGGTCGTCCGGCAGCCGTCGCCACCGCCTACCAGGAGCACCTGGACGCCATGGCCGCGCCCAAAACAGCCGGCGCCGGCGGATCGCAACCGGTGGTCACCTCACCCGGCCACGCCCGCATCCGGACGCTGGTGCTCAGCAGCGACGGTGTGGCCGGTAACCCGGCGCACGCCGTCTCGGGCCGCAGCCGTGTGGACGTGACCATCGGGTTTGAATCCGATCCTTCGCTCGACTCGCCCAATGCCGCCGTGGCCCTGATCGGTGCGGACGGCAAAACGCTGGCCAGCTCGGGCACCTGGATCGACGGCGTGCCGCTTCAGCGTAACGCGGCAGGTCAGGGCACGGCCGTGATCAGCTTTCCTGCGCTGCCGCTGCTCAAGGGCAGTTACACGTTGTCGGCCTATCTGTTTTGCGAACGGGGGCTGCACATTTACAGTGCCGCCGAGAAGTTCGCCACCCTGACGGTGGAGCAAAGCCACCTGGAACAGGGCGTCGTGTCGTTGCCGCACCAGTGGCACACCCGCCCCGAGCTGATGCAGCGCCCCGCGGATGAGACGGAGGGGCCAGCCCAGGCGCCGCTGGTCCTGCCGGACGAGTGGACGGCGCAATGGCAGACCCGGTGGTCGGCCGCCCGCGACCTGACCGGCCTGCAAGGCTTGTTCGAAGCGGCCTTCGGCAAACCCATTTCCGCCGCCCGGTGGCACTGGAAATACCGTCAGGCCACGACCTGGGGCTCGGTGGTGCTGCGCGATGACGCCTTCGCCGCCTTCTTCGGCGGCATGCCGCGCACGATGGTGCTGGGCGACACGGCGGTTGCGGCCGTGCAGATTGGTGACGTGATGGTCAAGCCCTCCGAGCGGGGCGTTCTGTCGCGCACCGGGCCGATGTACCGGAGCGCCGCTGCCTTTTTCGGCAACATGCGCCGCCTGTACCCCGGCGTGCAGTTTGCGTTCGGCTTTCCGTCGCGGCGGCATGTGGAGCTGGGCCTCAAGCTGGGGCTGTATGCGGAGGCCGACGCCATTTCCGAACTGGCCTGGACCGCCCTGGCCCCGCAACGCCAGTGGCTCACCCGCACGCGCAGCATGCCCGTGGTGGCCGTGGAGCCCACCGCCAGCAAGCTGGCATTGCTGTGGCAGGCCATGCGCCACGACTGGCCCGGGCTGCTGTTGCCGGTGCGAGACGCGGCGCGCTGGCAGTACCGGTATGCGGAACACCCGGACCACGCCTACCAGCTCCTGATGATCAGCCACCGCTGGACTGGCCGCCCGCTGGCGGCCGTGGCGCTGCGCGGGCACGCTGACCACCTGGAATGGCTGGACTACGTTGGCGGCAGGCAGGGAATTGCGGCGGCGGTGCGCGCAGTTCGCATGCGGGCGGGCGAGCTCGGCTTGCCCCGGGTCAAGGGCTGGTTCAGTTCGGCACCCGCCGCCGCCTTTGCCGAGGGCGCCGACGTACAGCCGACGGAAATCCGCGTGCCGGTAGATCTGTGGGGGCGCCCCGCGGAACTGGCAGACGCACCGCGTGCCAGGCTGTGGCTGATGGCGGGTGACACTGACTTCCGCTGACACTGAGAAGAAAAACAAGCTGCCCATGACCGTTTCATTTGCTCCGCTGGACATCTCCGTCGTGACCTACAACTCGAGCCGTTGGCTCGATGCGTTCATGCGCAGCCTGCTGGCGCAAGACTATCCGTGCGACCGCATCCGCCTGCTGGTACGTGACAACGGTTCCACCGATGCGACTGTGCAAATGTTCCGCGAACTGGCGGCCGAGCACGCCGCGCGGTTCGCCGCGATCGAGATCGACGCCGGCGACAACGTCGGGTTCGGTCGGGGCCACAACGCCAATCTGGCCCGCGCACAGGCGCAGTGGCTGCTGGTGACCAATGTCGATCTTGAGTTCGAACCCGCCACCCTGACGGAACTGCTCGGCCGTGCGGCAGCCGACCCGGCGGATGTTGCGTGCTGGGAATGCCGCCAGAAGCCGTACGAACACCCCAAACACTACAACCCGGTCAATGGCGACACAGTGTGGTGCTCCAGCGCCTGCACGCTGTTCCGTGTGGAGGCCATGCGTGCCATTGGCGGCTATGAGCCCAAGCTGTTCCTGTATGGCGAAGACGTGGAGATCTCCTACCGCCTGCGTGACAGGGGCTGGCAGCTGCGGTACGTGCCGCGCGCCACGGTGTGGCACTTCACTTACGAGCACGCGGCCGAGGTCAAGCCCGCGCAGTTTCTCGGAAGCACACTGGCCAACGTGCTGCTGCGCATGCGCTACGGGGGCTGGCGGGCGATTGTGCGCGGCCTGCTGATGTATCTGGGCCTGTTCGCCATGCGGCCGCAGATTCCGCAGCAACGGTGGCGACTGCTCAAGAACGGGCTGAAGCTGCTGCAGTTGTCGCCCTACTTTCTGGCCACCCGCAAGAAGTCAGACCAGCGTTTCCCGTTCAACCTCTGGGACTACGAGATCACCCGTCACGGTGCGTTCCATGAGTTCACGCCCGCATCCGCCGGCCAGCCGCAGCCGCTGGTGAGCGTGCTGGTTCGCACGATGGCTGGCCGTGCGGGCAAGCTGGCCGAGGCCCTTGCATCGGTAGCGGCCCAAACCTACGGGCCGATCGAGCTGGTGATCGTTGAAGACGGTTCAGGCACGGCTGCCGACACCGCGGCCCGCTGGCGGGATTCAGGGCGCTTCACGGGTGTGCAGTTCCGGCCGCTGGACAAGGTGGGGCGTTGCCTCGCCGGCAATGCCGCCATGGAAGCGGCCACGGGCGAATACCTCTGCTTCCTGGACGACGACGATCTGTTCTATGCAGACCATCTTGAAGTGCTGGTCGATGCCCTGCGTGCGCGCCCGGACCTGGGCGGTGTCTACGGCCTGGCTTACGAGGTGCGTACCGAGGTCATCAGTGCCGAGCCCTGGGTGTACAAGGACATGGCGCATAACCTCATGTACCGCCAGCCGTTCAGCCGGGGGCTGATGTGGCACCACAATTACCTGCCGATCCAGACCGTACTGTTCCGTCGCAGCCTGTACGAACAGTATGGCGGGCTGGACGCCGAGCTGGACAATCTGGAAGACTGGAACCTGTGGGTGCGCTATACGCTCAGACATGACTTTGCAATGGTCGACAAGGTGACGTCGCTCTACCGTGTGCCCGCGCGGCCGGACCACGCAGGCCAGCGCCAGCAGGTGCTCGATGACTATTACGCCAAAGCGGTGGCCAAGCACAGTGCGTTGAAGGTGGAGGTCAATCCGAACCAGGTGTTGCAGATGGCGCAGGAGATTGCGCGCGACCTGTACGTGGTGCGGGTGGAGCGCAGGACCCTGCGCAACTGGGCGCTTTCGTTGCCCTTGCTCGGGCGATTTTACCATCCGTTGCGGCGGGCCGGCGCCTTGCTGCGCAAAATCGCGCAGCGCATTTGAACCATGGAAAACTGGTTTCTTCCTGTTGCGGCAAGTCCGCTCCCACCGGCCCGGCAGGTGCTGGTGCTGGCGCCCCATCCGGACGACGAGGTGTTCGGCTGCGGCGGCTGCGCGAGCCTGTATGCCCGCGCCGGGGCGGTCGTGCACCCTTATGTGTTGACCGACGGCGGCGGCTACCTGACCGGGCCCCAGCGGGAATCGGTCGTGGCGTTGCGGCGCGAAGAGAGCCAGCGCGCCGCCGCCATTTTGGGCACGCAGGCACCGGTATTCGGCCCCTGGCAAGACCGGCGACTGGGCGAGCAGACCACCCTCGCACACGAGCTGAGCCAAAAAATCAGTAACCTGCAGGCGGAGGTGGTGTTTGCCCCGTCGCTTTGGGAGGTCCATCCCGATCACCGGGCGACGGCCTGGGCTGTGCTCCAGGCCGTGCAAAGCCTGGTTCACGACGGGCGCCCGGCGCCGACCGTGGCGTTTTATGAAGTGGGTGCGCCACTGCGGCCCAACCATCTGGTGGATATTTCCCCGGTGCTGGAGGTCAAGCGTGCCGCCATGGCGGCCTTTGCATCCCAGCTGGCCCAGCAGCGGTATGACATTCACATCACGGCGTTGAACACCTTCCGGACCTACGCGTTGCCGCCGGATATTGACGCTGCCGAGGCGCTCATCGTCGTTCCGGCGGTTGGGGTAGCCTCCTGGCTGTCCAGCTACGGCGATCTGGCCCGCGGGCCGGGGCTGGCGGAGGTGACCGAGGCGGCGCTGCGCAATTCAGACGCGTCGGCGGAAGACCTGCAGCGAACCATCGTCACGCTTGCGCAGGAAAAGGAAGCGCAAGCCGAGGCCGCCCGCGCGCTGGCCGCCGACATCTCACGGCTCGCGGCAGAGCTCGACCAGACGCGTCAGGCGCTCGCGGTCGAGCGGAGCCGTGCTGACAGCAGCGAAATCAAGGAAGCGGCAGCCCGGCGGGCGCTGGAAGACGTGTTCGCTTCGCGGTCGTGGCGGCTCACGCGGCCGTTGCGCTGGCTGGCCGAGCGGCTGCGCTGATCAAAGCTGGTCTGCAAAAGCGGGCCGAACCCGTTCAAACAGCACGGCGGTCAGCGCGGCCAGCGCCGTCCACACCAGCCCATAGGCGGCCAGCGCTCCCCATTGGGGCCATTCACCCAGCAGCAGGCACGCACGCAGGCTTTCGATCGGCAGGGTCAGCGGGTTCAGCACCAGCCAGCGTTGCACGGCCAGCGGCAAAGCCGAGGCCGGGTAAAGCACCGGGGTGAGGAACAGCAGGACGTTGAGCACCGGGCCCACCATTTGCCCGATGTCGCGCAGGAACACGCCAAAACCTGCCAGCAGCCAGCCCATGCAGAGCAGCATCGGCACCATGGCCAGCACGATCAGCGGCAGCGCCAGCGCCGAGGGTGGCAAACTGCCCTGGAACAGCATCACACCGGCCAGCAGTACGCCCAGGCTGAGCCCCGCATGGAACAGGGCACCTGCGGTGCCGATCCAGGGCAACACCTCCAGCGGGAACACCACCCGCTTGACCAGGTTGGGTTGTTCCAGCACCAGCCGCGGCGCGCGGCCCGCCACCTCGGCGAACAGGTTGAACAGCACCAGCCCCGCGAACAGGTTCAGGGCAAAGTTGCCGGGATGGTCTTCCATGCCCGGCCAGCGTGCCTTGAACACCAGCCGGAACACGAATGTGTAGGTGGCCAGCAGCAACAGCGGGTACAGCAAGCTCCAGCCCAGCCCCAGTACCGAACCCTTGTACCGGCCCAGAATGTCCCGCTTGGCCATCTGCACGATCAGGTAGGCATGTCGAACGGGCCAGAGTGCCTGCCGGGCGGCAAGAAGCGCAGGGACTGTTGTTGACGAGGGTGTCATTTGCTCACATCCAGCTTGCCCGAGGCCACCTGGGCAATGAAGTCCGGGTCCTGGACCAGCAGGTCATTGCCGTCCCGCTCCACGACGCTGCGGCTTTGCAGGAGCTGAAACACACGCGTCACGGTTTCACGGCTGGCATTGATCATGATGGCCAGTTCCTGGTGGGTCGGCGCATTCAGCACCCGGTGCGCCACGCCGGGCTCCGGGGGCACGCTGTAGAGCTGCTCCAGCTGCGCGCACACCCTTTGCAGCGGGTTGGACAAGCCCAGAATGCGCCGCTGGGCCGACACCGCCCGCAGCCGGGTCGCCAGGCGCGTACACAACGACTCCGCCACCTTGGGCGACGCAAACAGGATCGGCTTGATCAGGTCACGCGAGATAAACACCACGCGCGAACGGCCCACTGCGGTCACATACTCAGGCTGTACCTGGCCGTCCACCACAGCCACTTCGCCAAAATAGTCGCCGGGGTTGATGAAATACAGTCCTACTTCGCGGTCGTCCATGGTGAAGTCCACCCCCTGGAGGCGGCCTTCCACCAGGAAGCAAAGGGCGGCCGGGGCATTGCCCTTTTGCAACACAACCTCCCGTTTGGAGAAGGTGCGTTCCGTCGCCTGCTGCGCCAGATGGGCAATCGTCACCTGCGGCAAGCTGGACAAAAGCTGCAGCCCTTGCAAAACAGCGACGGGGATGGTCATTTCTACCGGTCAGAGGGGGCGCTGGCACAAGACAAGCGGTCGATTGTGCAACAGTTCACGGTGCAATCCGGCAAGTCGCCCGGCACGATTGTGACCACGCTCACATCCAGAATGGAGCTTTGGCGCTAAATTAAGGGGTAACTTCTCCGTATTGGCGGGCTCTATCGTGAAACCTCTTTCCATTCGCATCCCATTGGCGCCCCTGGCGCTGGCCGCGGCATTGGTCGGGGCTTCGGTGCCCGCTCGGGCGGTGGTTGCCGCGGAAGTGGGTGAGGTCACCCTGACCATCGGCCAGGCGATGAACATTCCGGCCTCCGGCGTTCCGGTGGCGTTGCAGCGCGGCAGCAAGATCCACCCCGGTGACCGCATCGAAACGGCTGACGGCGGGCATGTGCACATCCGGTTTGTGGACGGCGCCATGGTCAGCGTGCGTCCCACCAGCCGGCTGGTGGTGGAGGAATACCAGTTCAATCCGTCGCAGGTCGCGCAGTCTTCCGTGAAGTTCCGGCTTGAAAAGGGTGTGACGCGTGCCATTTCCGGCGCCGCTGCGGAAGGCGCCCGGGAGCGCTTTCGCCTGAATACGCCGCTGGTCGCCATTGGCGTCAAGGGCACCGACTTCGTGGTGCGTACCGCCGCGGACCAGACCGTGGCCGTGGTCAATCAGGGCGCCATTGTCATGGCGCCGTTCGGGGATGGCTGCGCCCGCCAAGGCTTTGGCCCGTGCGGTTCCAGTTCTGCCCGGCTGCTGTCGGCCGACATGGGCGGCATGCTGGTCGAGTTCCGCAACAACCTGGCGCAGCCCGAACTGCGCCCCTTCAACGGTGTGCGCAGCACTGAAGGCACCATGCTGGCAGGAGCTGATACGCGGCCTGCCAACGAGGCGGTGCCGGCACGTGAAGTCAAGACCGCCGCACGCGGCGGCGATGAAGTGGTCACTGCGGCGCTGGTGCAGGGTGTGGTGCGCAGCGCCACTGACGCATTCGCCGGGGCGGCCGTACCGCCGCCGACCGGGCTGCTGCCCGCCGGGACGGACCCGCAACCATCTCAGCTTGCGTGGGGCCGTTGGGGCGCAGCGCTGGACAGTTCTGACTTCGCGCTGGCGCGAACCGTGGCGCGGGATGGCCGCGTTGCCACCGTAGGGGACAGCGACTACGTTCTTTACCGTATTGAGGCCAGCAAGAGTCCGGCGCTGCCGACAGGCCTGGGCAATGTGAGCTTTGCGCTGGACCAGTCGCATGCGCGCTTCACCAGTGCCGCGGGGCAGGTTCAGGCGGCAGCGGTGCAAAGCGGTTCGCTGGCCATCGATTTCAATTCGCGACTTTTCAGCACCGCGCTCGGGCTCAGCTCGGCTGCGACGGGTGTCGTCACGTTGCAGGCCGCAGGGGCGGTGCGCGATGATGGCCTGTTTGTGTCGCGCACGGCCAACGGCGTGGTCGCTGGTGCTGCGGCACTTGACGGCAAGTCTGTGGGGTATCTGTTCGAGAAGGCCGCCGCCGGCGGCACGTTGTCGGGCATCACGCTCTGGGCCCGCTGATGAAGTCCTGGCTAGCCCGTTGGCTCATGCAGCCCTGGCGCGGACGTGCCCTGGCATTGGGCCTTGCAGCGCTGCTCGCCATCGGCTGGGTGGGCCTGTTGCCGGGCAGCCTGCAACTGCTCGACGAGCGCAGCACCGACATGCTTTGGCGCATGACCGCGAGCAAGGTGCCAGAGCGCCGGGTGGTGCTGGTGGACATTGATGACGCAAGCCTTGCCAAGATCGGCCCGTGGCCTTGGCCGCGTGAAACGCTGGCCCAATTGACCCGCAAGCTCGACGAGCAGGCCTCGGGTCTCAAGCTGTTTGACATTGTGTTCCCCGAGGGGCGCGACGGCGCTGCCGACCTGTCCCGTGCTCTGGCGGCGCGGGATGCACAGGCCCCCGCCGTGCTGGCCCAGGTGTTTGCCTTGCGCAATGAGAGCCAGTTGCAGTCTGGCGCGCTGGCGGGTGCCCTGCCAGGTCTGGGCTGCCAGGCGCCGGCGGTGCCGGCGCAAGGCTATCTTGCCAATGCGCCGGGGCTTCACGCACGGGCGGGTCACATCACCCCAGTGCTGGATGCTGATGGTGCCGTGCGCCGCCTGCCGGCCTTTGTCTGTTTCAACGACCGCACCTACCCGACGCTGGCGCTTGCCGGCATCGCCGCGCTGGGGCAGGGTGCTGCGGCGCCAGCGCTGACTGCCGCACCGGGCAGCGGGCCCTGGGCGCCCGCGTGGCAGCTGACAGCGGCCGCGCTACCCGGTATTCGCATCGGGCTGGACAGCGACGGGCATTTGCGCGTGCCCTTCGGCATCGCCCGCGAGGCCGTGACGTCCGTGTCCGCGGCAGACGTGTTGCAGGGCAAGCTGGCACCCGGTGCGCTTAATGGCGCCTGGGTGCTGGTGGGGGCGTCGGCGTTTGGGCTGGTGGACGCCGTGCCTACGGCATTGGGCGGCGCCGTCAGCGGTGCCGAGGTTCACGCCCAGGTGCTGTCGGCTATTGTGGACGGGCGTGTGCCGTTTACCCCTCAGGCCGCGCCCTGGTTGCAGGCTGGGTATGTGGGGCTGGTGGTGGCGTGCCTGCTGCTGTTGGTCGCGGGGCAGCCGCTGCGGCAGCGCCAGCGTGTGGTTTTGCTGCCTGTGGCCGCAGCGGCGGCGGTGGGGCTGGGCTTTGCGCTGCATGCCGTGGCGCTGCTGCAGGCGGGTTGGTACGTGGGCTGGGCCGCTGCTGCGGCTGCCATTGTGCTGGCAGGGCTGCTGCTGGCACTGTGTGAACATGCCCGTGCCCTGATGGAAAAAGGCCGCCTGTACAAAAACCTGTCGAGCTATGTGCCCGGGCCGGTGGCAGAACAGATCGCCCTGACCGAACCCACAGGCGACATCGAAGCCCACCGCAACGACGTGACGGTGGTCGCCGCAGACCTGCAGAATTTTTCGCGCTACTGTGAAGCGCGCTCGCCGGAAGACGCCGCACGTGTGCTGCACCGCTTCTTCACGACCGCCAGCGCCATCATCGAGGCCCATGGCGGGGTTGTGGAAGAGATGGTGGGCGACAGCCTGCTGGCCGTGTTCAATGGCCCCAAACCCTGTGAAGACCATGCCATGCAGGCCCTTCAGGCGGCGCGCGAGCTCTGGCTGCGTTGCAGCGAAGAGTTGCCCAACACATCGGGGCTGGGCCTTGAGCCTTTGAGCGTGAGCATTGGCCTGGAAAGCGGCATGGCCCTGGTGGGATCGTTTGGCGCGGCCAGCCGGCGCGTGCACACCGTGCTGGGCCAGACGGTCACCATTGCGTTGCGTCTGCAGGGCCTGACGGCCGACCTGGCCTACCCGGTGCTGGTCGGGCCTGCGGCGGCGCATCGCATTGGCCTGCCGTTTGAGCAGGCCAGTCTGGCGTTGAAACCGCTGGGCAGCTTCCTGTTGCCCGGGTTGCAGCACAGCTGCAAAGTCTTTACACTCCGCACGCTTTTGCAGCCGGGCAGCCTGGCCGAGCAAAGCACCCTGCATTACCTCCACCAACACAAAAACAACGTAGCGTGAAAGCCCGGGCTCACCATCGCGGCCGAGGTAAACGGCTGGCCGCTGGAGCGAGCTTGGTTGTCGCCGCCCTGTGGGCCATGGCACCATCCGCCCAGGCGCAGGCCGTGGCTCGGCCTGGCGCCTGCAGCGTCAAGCCCGCGTATCCCCTGCCTCAGGGCGAAGCAGACCTGCAGACCCTGCTGGCCCAGCTGGACACCGAAGCCCCCCAATGCCTGCTGGACGCGGGGTTTCATGGCTGGCGTGGCGCGGTGCTGCTGTCGCTGCGCCGCCCGGCCGCGGCCATTGAAGCACTGGAGCGGTCGTTGCTGATCGACCCGAATGCCCCCGGCGTCCAGCTCGACTATGCCCAGGCGCTGCTGGCGGTGGGCGATACCACTGCGGCGCGCAGCCTTCTGCAAACGCTGGCGGCTCGGACCGATCTGCCGCCCCCGTTGCGGCCCCTTCTGGAACGGGAATTGCGTGCCACCGACCCCGCTGCCTGGCGGACCCGCTGGGTCCTGACGACCGCTTTCGGCCACGACAGCAACCTCAACAACGCTCCAGCCGCAAGTGAGCTAACACTTACATTCCCGCAAGGCCCTGTGACCTTGCCGCTGGTGGATTCCTTCCGGCCCCAGCGCGGCACGGCATCCTTGAATGTGGTGCAGTGGCAGGGCTTGAAGCCGGCGGGCACGCAGCTTTGGCTGCTGCAGGCAGAGCTGCGTGCGCGGCACACCACCGGCGCCGCCACCCGTTACCAGCAGGCCGATCTGTCGGCGACCTGGCTCGAGGCACCCGACGCTCCGCGCCAATGGGTGGGCCGCGTGGGCGCCACACGAATTGACTTCGGCGGCCAGCGCCTGCTGCAAAGCGGCCGCGCCAGCGCCACCCACCAGTGGCAAACCGCCGTGGCGGGCTGGCCCACATCCCAGTGCCGCCCCGGCTTGGGCGGTGAGGCCGAATGGCGCCGCTACCCTGCCACGCCCGAGCTGAATGGTCGCTATGCGGGGGTGGTGCTTTCTGCCAGCTGCCAGGCCACGGAGGGAGCCGTTGGCACCGCGCTGGCTAACCAGCTGGCCAGCGTGCAGCTGCGCTGGGGCCGTGACACCCCGGATGCCGCTGCACGCCCGGGCGGCGCCTACAACAAGCTGGAACTGCGCGCCACATGGGAGGGCCGGCAAGGCCCCTTCAAGTTCAACGCAGACTATGGTTACACCCGGCAGACCGACGCCACGGGCTACAGCCCCCTGCTGGCAGACAACCTTGCCCGCGTGGTGGCGCGCCACAGCCTGCGCTTTGAGGCAGCCCGCCCGTTGTCGACCCGCTTGCTGGCCGGGCCAGACTGGTTTGTGAGCGCGGAAGTCAGCCAGCAAACCAGCAACCTGGCGGCATTTGCCAGCCGCCAGAGCGCGCTGTTCACCGGCTTGCGCTGGACATTGCAGTAAGCCCCGTCCAAACCGGGCGCCAGGCCGCGCCAGGCCTGGAAAGACACAATTCGACGTAAAAAAACAACGCCCCGAACAGGCCGTTTCAGCGTGTGACCCGAATCACAGAGTGGCGCCGTCGGCTTTGTCTATACTACGTCCCGTACTAGGTGCATTGGGTGCCTGGTCAATTTCATCACTTAGTGGAGAAACTCTCAATGGCACTAACTACTGCAGAACGTACCAACATCATCAAGCTGGTTGTTGCGATGTTCAACGCCGCCCCCGGCGCTACCTACCTGGCTGAACTGACCGTGGCTTATGAAGCCAACGGCCGCAGCCTGAGCAACCTGGCGAAAGACCTGTCCCAGACGACC
>JAXMEQ010000013.1:0-73782 GCA_046348225.1 Ramlibacter sp. | reverse complement strand
GGCACCAGCCACTGAGCATGACCCTGGTGGACCTGAACGAGGTGGTGGCCCGGTGCCGCGAGTCGCTGGTCACCGGAACGGAAGACCGCGCCGTGCAATGGCACATCAGCGCCCTGCCCACGGTGCGTGGTGACGCTGCGCTGCTGGGGCGGGCCTTGTCCAACCTGATGGGCAACGCCCTCAAGTACTCGGCGCGCAGCAACCCGGCCATCATCGAGGTGTTCGCGGACGCGTCCACGGCCGGCGAGCACCGCATCTGCGTCCGTGACAATGGGGTCGGGGTAGACATGCGCTATGCACACCGGCTGTTCCAGGTGTTCTCGCGCCTGCACCACAGCGACGAGTTCGAGGGCACCGGCATCGGCCTGGCCAACGTGCGCCGCATCATTGACCGCCACGGTAGCCGGGTCTGGGCGCAGGGCGAGCCCGGCAAGGGCTCTGAATTCTGGATTGCACTGCCCGCCTGAAAGGGGTACGCTTTCAACTCTGGCCTCAAATTCCATTCTGACTGCGTTATGAAAGACTTGGCGCCCATCCTGATCGTCGACGACAGCGACGACGACGTGGAACTCTTCCGCCTCGGTCTGTCGGAGCTTCACCTCGCCAACCCGGTCGAAGTGTGCCGGGACGGCGTCGAAGCGCTGGACTACCTGATGCGACGCGGGGCCTGGGCCCAGCGCACCGGTCCACAGCCTCTGTTCATGCTGCTGGACATCAAGATGCCGCGCATGAACGGCATTGAACTGCTGGCCGAGATCCGCAAGCAGCCGTCGCTGCAGATGCTGCCGGTGGTCATGATGACCTCCTCCAACCAGCCGCGCGACGTGGCCGCCGGCTACGCTGCCGGGGCCAATGGCTTCGTGGTCAAGCCGGTGGGCTTTGAAAAGCTGGTCGAAAGTGCCAAGGCCATCGGCACGTTCTGGGGCATCTTCAACCGCCCCGCAGCCTCGGACGCAGCCTTTCCCTAGAATCGGCGGGTGCCACTGCCCGCTTCTCCCCTGCCGCGCCGCCCCATCCGTGAACTGCCCGACGAGCTGATCAGCCAGATCGCTGCCGGTGAAGTGGTGGAGCGCCCGGCGTCGGTCGTGCGCGAGCTGGTGGACAACGCACTGGACGCCGGTGCCACTCAGGTCACGGTGCGGCTGCTGGCCGGTGGCGTGCGGCTGATCTCGGTGGAGGACGACGGTGCCGGCATCCCGCGTGAAGAGCTGGCTGTGGCCCTCAAGCGCCACGCCACCAGCAAGATCGCCTCGCTGGCCGACCTGGAATCGGTGGGCACCATGGGGTTCCGGGGCGAGGCGCTGGCCGCCATCAGCTCGGTGGCGGAACTGTCACTGCTGTCGCGCACCGAAGGCCAGGCCAGCGCCTTCCAGCTGCATGGCCTCAGCGGCGAACTGCGCCCCGCCGCCCGGGCCACCGGCACCACCGTGGAAGTCAAGGAGCTGTTCTTCAGCACCCCCGCGCGGCGCAAGTTCCTGAAGACCGACGCCACCGAGCTGGCCCATTGCATTGAGGCCGTGCGCCGCCACGCGCTGGCCCGGCCCGACGTGGGCTTTGCCATCTGGCACGACGGCAAGCTGGTTGAACAATGGCGCGCCGCCACCCGCGACCAGCGCCTGGCCGATGTACTGGGCGCCGAGCTGCTCGCGCAGAGCGTGGCGGTGGACTACAGCGCCGGGCCGCTGCGGGTGACCGGGCGCGCCGGCATCCCGGATGCCGCGCGCGCCCGCGCCGATCAGCAGTTTGCCTATGTGAACGGCCGCTACGTGCGCGACAAGGTGCTGACGCATGCCGCCCGAAGCGCTTATGAAGACGTGCTGCACGGCCACCGGCAGCCGGTCTTTGCGCTGTATCTGGAGATCGACCCCTCGCGGGTGGACGTGAACGTGCACCCGACCAAGATCGAGGTGCGCTTTCGCGACAGCCGCGAAGTGCACCAGGCGGTGCGCCATGCGTTGGAAAATGCGCTCGCTGCCCCCCGCGCAGCAGCCGCTGCAGCCGCGCCGGTCGGCCACTGGCCCGCCGATCCTGCTGTTGAGTCAAATTGGCCGCCAGCCCGCATGGAACATGCGCAAGCTGCTATGAATTTTGTAGCGCCTGCTGGACAGCGCGTGTCGGATGTGGGCGCACTGTGGCACCCAGGTACCCCGGCCCGGACCGACCCGGCTGGGCTGGGCCCGGGGATGGGCTCCGGACCGACCGACGACCTGACGCCACTGCCGCCTGGCGACTGGCCCCTGGGCCGCGCCATTGCCCAGCTGCAGGGCGTATACATCCTGGCCGAGAACACCCAGGGCCTGGTGATCGTGGACATGCACGCCGCCCATGAGCGCATCGTCTACGAGCGACTCAAGACCCAGATGGACGCGCACGCGGTGCTGAGCCAGCCCCTGCTGATTCCCGCTACCTTCGCCGCCAGCCCGCAGGAGGTGGCCACCGCCGAGGCCTGCGCCGACACCCTGGCCACGCTGGGCCTGGAGGTCACGCCGTTCTCGCCCAGGACGCTGGCGGTGCGCGCCGTGCCCACCACCCTGGCCCAGGGCGACGCGGTGGAACTGGCGCGCAGCGTGCTGGCCGAGCTGGCCCAGCACGATGCGTCCACCGTGATCCAGCGCGCGCGCAACGAACTGCTGGGCACCATGGCCTGCCACGGCGCGGTGCGCGCCAACCGCAAGCTGACGCTGGACGAAATGAACGCACTGCTGCGCCAGATGGAAGAAACCGAGCGCGCGGACCAGTGCAACCATGGCCGGCCGACCTGGCGCCAGCTCACGCTGCGCGAGTTGGACGCGCTGTTCCTGCGCGGGCGCTGAAACCCGGCTCGCGCGCTTTTTGGCGCGTTGGTTCAAGACGCGAGGCCACGCCCTGCGCAGACTGGGGGCTCCTTCAAGGAGCTCGTCATGAACCTGAATGTCAACCAGACCGTCCACGCCGTTGGCCCGGACTGGCAAGGCGACACGCTGCTGGCCGTGTTGCGCGAACACCTAGGCCTGTGCGGCCCCAAATACGGCTGCGGCACCGGCTTGTGCGGCGCCTGCACGGTGCTGCTGGACGGCCAACCCCAGCGCGCGTGCGTGCTGCCGGTGGCTGCGGTCGCGGGCCGCGCCGTGACCACGGTGGAGGGCCTCGCCGAGGGCGAGCGACTTCACCCGGTGCAACAGGCCTGGCTGGACGAAAGCGTGGCGCAGTGCGGCTACTGCCAGGCCGGGCAGATCGTGGCCGCAGTGGCACTGCTGCGCGCCACCCCGAAACCCGACGACGCGCAAATCGACGCCGCGCTGGCGGGCCACCTGTGCCGCTGCGGCACCCAGCAACGGGTGCGCGCGGCCATCCACCGCGCCGCCGGGCAACCCGCCAGGAGCCGGCCATGAAGCGCCGGGCCTTTCTGGCCGCCGGGACCGGCGCGCTCACGGTGCTGTTGCCCGGCTGCGCCCTGCTGCCCGTCATTCCCCGGCGGCCCGCGCCCAGTCTGGAAGATGCCGCCGGCTGGGTACGCCACGAGGCCGGCCGCTACACCCTGCACCTGCCGCGTGCCGAGATGGGCCAGCACATTGCCACCGCGCTCAAGCAGATCGCCTGCGAGGAGCTGGGCGCCGACTGGGATGCAGTCGATGTGCAGCTCATGCACACCGAGCGGCTGGCCCGTGTGAAAGGCACGGTGGGCAGCGATTCGGTCAAGGACTATGCCGTGCCACTGGCCCAGGCCTGCGCCAGCCTGCGCATGGCGCTGGCGGGCGGCGCACGCGAAGGCCTGCTGCGGGCGCAGGACATTCCGGTGTCGGCGCTGCGCTCGTTCGGCCCGGCCACGCGCTGGGTGGGCAAGCCGGTGCCACAGGTGCAGGGCCGCGAGATCGTTACCGGCCAACCGCTGTACGCCGCCGATGTGCGGCGCCCCGGCCTGCTGTATGGCCGGGTGATGCGCGCGCCGGCATCGCCCGAGCGGGCGTCGCGTCAGGTGCAGTGGAACGAGGCGGCTGCCCGCGCACAAGCCGGCTTTGTGGCCGTGGTACGCGACGCCCGCCTGAGCCTGAACAATGCCGAGGGCCTTGGGCTGGTGGCCCGCACGCCGGGGGCGCTGGACCGCATCGAAGCGGCGCTGGCCGTGCAGTGGGCCAGCGATCCGCCCACCGACCCGCGGCCCGTGGCGCAGCAGATCGCTCTGACCCCCCCGGCTGGCCCGTGGTGCGTTGGCGCAGGTGGCGCAAAAGGCGACTATGGACGACGCGGAAGCCTGGACGGTGGACCTGCAGCTGGAGGTGCCACCCGCCGCCCACCACGCCATGGAAACCCGCGCCGCCGTGGCCGAATGGAACGAGGGCCGCCTGACCGTGTGGGCCGGGGCGCAGGACCCGTTCTACCAGTGCGACGTGCTGGCGCGCGCCCTGGGGCTGAGTGCCAACCAGGTGGTGATGCAGTCCATGCGCATCGGAGGCGCCTTTGGCGGCAAGACCCTGTGCACGGTGGAGCTGGAAGCCGCCGTGCTGGCGCGCGCCGTGGGGCAGCCGGTCAAGGTGCAGTGGACCCGGGCACAGGAACTCGCACAGGCCTTTCACCGGCCGCCCTCCAGCCACCGGGTGCGGGCACGCGTGCGCGACGGGCGGCTCACCGACTGGTGGCATGCGTTTTCCAGCAGCCACGTGCTGCTCACGGGCGCGGCCATGCCGCCCTGGCTGCAGCGGGTGGCGGAACTGGCAGGCGACGGGGGCGTGGCGCGCGGCAGCGTCCTGCCCTACCGCTGCGAGCGGCAGCGGGTCGAATACGACCTGACGCGGCTCGACCTGCTGACCGGCCCCTGGCGCGGGCTGGGGGCAGCCCCCAACCTGCTGGCCATGGAAAGCGCCATCGACGAATGCGCACGCGCTGCGGGCGCTGACGCCCTGGCCTTTCGACTGCATCACCTCGACCATCCGCGCCTGAAGGCCGTGCTGCAGCGCGCCGCCGATGCCGCGCAATGGCAGCGCCCGCGGCTGCGTGAGCCGGCCGAACGGGCAGGCATCCTGCGCGGACGCGGGCTGGCCGGTGGCATCTACAAGGGCATGAGCTACGCCGCTGCGGTGGCCGATGTCGAGGTGGACACGACCACCGGCGCCGTGCGCGTGCGCGAACTCTGGTGCGCCCACGACTGCGGCCGCGTGGTCAACCCTGACCAGGTGCGGGCGCAGACCGAGGGCAACCTGGTCTGGTGCATCGGCATGGTGCTGCTGGAAGAACTGCCTTTCGCCGACGGCCAGGTGCAGGCCCGTACTTTTGCCGAGGCGCCGCTGCCGCGCATCAGCGACATCGGCCGGCTGAACGTGGTGCTGGTGGACAGCACCGAAGCCCCCACCGGTGCCGGCGAAACCGCGATGGTGGCCGGCGCGGGCGCCATTGCCAATGCCCTGCGCGACGCCACGGGCCACCGCTTCAGCCGGGTGCCGGTGCGCCCGGCTGACGTGCTGCAGGCATTGCGCCGTTGAAGCAGGGATACTGCGCCCATGACTGACTTTGCCAGTACCGCGATGGTCCGCGTCCTGCACGCCGGCATGCGTTCGCTTGGGCTGGACGCGCCTGCGCTGCCGCTGACGGGCGCCCGCGTATCGCTGGACGACAAGCGTCGCCTGGTCCAGGCCGCGCTGGCCCAAGGCGGCTGGTCGGCACTGCTGCGCATCGGCCAGGGCGTGCAGGCGATCCGTGGTGACCCGGTGCACCAGGCACTGGTGGCCAGCCGCAGCCCGGCGGAGCTGCTGGCCCGCTGGTGCCGGCTGGAGCGCTACATCCACTCGCGGCACCGGCTTGACGTGCAGGCCGATGGCGCGGCACTGGACGTGAGCCACCGCTCCCTGCGCGCAGGGGAGCCTCCGTTGCCGCACGAAGACCTGGTGGTTCTGGGCGTGCTGGCCGCCGCGATGGCCGAAGCCGGCATGAGCGACCTGCGCATTGCCATGGCCGGCGTGCCGGTGTGGCCCGAGCCGGACGAGGCCGCCCTGCAGCGCCTGGTGGCGCACGGCCGGACCGGCCGCTGGCGCCTGGAGGCCAACGCTGCTGGTCAGGCAGCCGACCGGCCTGCCGCGACGACCGTCCAGCGCGTGGCCAGCGACTGGACCGACCCGCCGCCCGCGCGAGCGCTGGCCGAATGGCTGCTGGCCGACCCGATGCGCTCGTCCTCGCTGGGCGAGGCGGCCCGCGAACTGGGCCAGGCACGGCGCAGCCTGCAGCGCGCGCTGGCCCAGCACGGGCTGACGTACTCCGAGGTGATGGCCCGCACCCGTTGCAGCGCGGCGGCCTGGCACCTGGTCCATACAGCGCTGGGTACGGCCGAAACCGGCTTTGTCTGCGGCTATTCAGACCAGGCGCACTTCACACGGCAGTTCCGGCAGCGCGTGGGCGTCACACCGGCGGCTTACCGGCGGGAATTTGCTGCCGCGTCCGGCGCAACCGGCCTCAGTCTCACGCCGCACGCAGCGCCACTGCCCCGGCCAGACAGCTCAGCACCGCCACCGCGCTGAGCTGCAGCCGCAAGCCCAGCCAGGCGGCGGCCCCGGCGGCCGGATACAGCCGGCGATCCACCGCGTAGCAGCAGGCCAACAGCCCGGCCAGCAACACCAGGCCGGTCGCGGGCGCCAGCAGCAGCGCTGCCCAGCCGACCAGGCTGGGCAGCACACCCCAGGCCAGATGCGCTGTGCGCAGCGACGATCCCCGCATCACCAGGCCCCAGTGGATGCCCCCCAGAAAGCTGGCAATGAGTGCGCCATAGGCCACCAGTGCCGTGCCGGCCAGCGGCCGCCATCCCGGCGCCGCCCACCACAGCAGACCAGCCCCCGCCAGAAACGGCAGCAAGCCGGCCAGCCCCAGCGTGCGGGCCGGACCGGTGGGGGCTGCGAACGGGGGCGGGGATGCGGGAGGGACCATGGCCCGCGAGTGTACGGCGCCCTTCGGCGGCCTGCGCGCACAGGGGCAAGCCGCCGGCCGGTGAACTTTTCTGCCAGGCGGCGACTCAGTCAAGCGCATGAAACGCTGGCACCTGTTCACCGCTGCCCTGGCCACGCTGGCCATTCTGGCCGGCTGCGCCACGCTGGACGAAAAGCAGCGCGCCTGGATCTTCCAGCCCGGGGACCGAAGCTGGGGCAATGGGGAAGCCATGGCCGAGGGCATGGACGACGTCTGGATTGAGTTCAATTCCCGGGTCACGGGCCAGCCCACCCGCCTGCATGGCCTGTGGCTGGCCGCGCCGCGCCCCGGCGCCCCGGTGCTGCTGTACCTGCATGGCGCACGCTGGAATGTCACCGGTTCGGCATTCCGCATCCGGCGCATGCAGGAGCTGGGCTTCTCGGTGCTGGCCATCGATTACCGCGGTTTTGGCAAGAGCAGCAAGGACCTGCCCAGCGAAGCCATGGCCGGTGAAGATGCCCGGGCCGCCTGGGACTGGCTGGCCACACGCTACCCCGACCGGCACCGCTACATCTTCGGCCATTCACTGGGCGGCGCCATCGCCATCGATCTCGCCACCCGCGTGAATGACGAGCGCGGCACGATCGTGGAAGGCACCTTCAGCTCCATCCCGGACCTGGCCAGCACCATGAAATGGGGTTGGCTGCCCATCGGCCCGCTGATCACGCAGCGCTTTGATTCCATGGGCAAGGTGGCGGCCATCGGCTCGCCCCTGCTGGTGGTGCATGGCAGCGAAGACCGACTGATCGCGCCTTCACTGGCACGCAAGCTGTTCGACGCTGCCTAGGGACCCAAGGAATTCGTGCTGGTCGAAGGTGGCTCGCACCACAACACCAACTCGGTTGGCCAGGCGCAGTACCGCGAAGCCCTGGCGCGGCTGTTCCGCCTGCCCACCAGCACCGCGTTGCGTTAACCGCTGATAGTCAGTTTTTTTCGAAGCTTTCTTTCCATTCGCACTGCTTTGCCGAGGGGTTGGACCGCCCTAAAGTCTGGGCTTCTTCATTCTTCCCGAGAACGCAAATGGAAACCATCGGAACCTGGTGGATGTGGACAGGCTTTGCCGTCTTTGTGGTCGTGGCCATTGCCATCGACCTGCTGGTCATGGAAAAACAGGGCGCGCACAAGGTCACGATGAAAGAGGCCGCGGGCTGGAGCGTCATCTGGTTCTCGCTGGCGTTCGTGTTCGTCGGCTGGCTCTGGTGGTACCTCGATGGCAGCCAGGGCCGCGACGTGGCCAATACCGTGTCGATGCAGTTCATCACCGGCTACCTGGTGGAAAAGAGCCTGTCCATCGACAACATCTTTGTGTTCCTGATGATCTTCAGCTACTTTGCCGTGCCGGCGGAGTACCAGAAGCGTGCCCTGATCGTGGGCATCATCGCGGCCATCGTGCTGCGCGCCATCCTGATCCTGGTGGGTGCCTGGCTGCTGGCCAGCTTCCACTGGATTCTTTACGTGTTCGGCGCATTCCTGGTCATCACGGGTGTGAAGATGTGGCTGGCCGCCGGCAAGGAGCCCGAGGTGGACCAGAACCCGGTGCTGCGCTTTCTGCGCAAGCGCATGAACCTGTCCACGCAGTTTGACGGCGAAAAGCTTGTGACATGGATCAACGGCGTCAAGTACTACACCCCGATGTTCGTGGTTCTGGTCATGATAGGCACCACCGACGTGATTTTCGCGGTGGACTCCATTCCCGCCATCTTTGCCATCACCAGCGACCCGTTCATCGTGCTGACCGCCAACGTCTTTGCCATCCTGGGCCTGCGTGCCCTGTACTTCCTGCTGGCCGACCTGGCAGACCGCTTCCACCTGCTGGCCTATGGCCTGGCGCTGGTGCTGGTCTTCATTGGCACCAAGATGCTGCTGCTGGACGTGTACAAGATCCCGATCGGCGTGGCGCTCGGCGTGACGGCCGGCATCATTGCCACCAGCATCGTGCTGTCGCTGCTGCGCTCGACCGACAAGAAACCCAAACCGGCGCTGCCGGCGCCCAAGGGGTGAGCTTGCACCTGCGCCGCTGGTTCCGTCAGCTGGAGCCCCGGGTTCTGGCCAGCCTCAACGGGCCGCTGCTCGGCCGCTGGCGGCCCTGGCTGGACCGGCATGACGTATTCAGCTTCAACCGCAACCCGCTGGCGCTGGGCGTGGCCATTGGCATGTTCTGCGGCCTGATTCCCGGGCCGTTGCAGGTGGCCAGCACCATGCTGCTGTGCGTGTGGTGGCGCGGCAACCTGATCGCCGGCACGCTGGCCACGTTCTATACCAATCCGCTGACCATCGTGCCGCTGTACGCGCTGGCCTGGCAAATCGGCCAGTGGGTACTGCCGGGCAGCCACGTGCTGCCGCCCATCGGAGGCAATGGCGACGGCCACTGGGCGATGAACCTCGTCCATTGGGTCCAGGCCATGGGCTGGCCGCTGGCCACCGGGCTGCCGCTGCTGGGACTGGGGCTGGCGCTGCTGGCCTGGCTGCTGGTGCAGGCGCTCTGGCTGGCCCCGGTGTACCGGCGGTTGTGGGCGTACCGCCGGTTCGTGAAAAGCAGACAATAGGCCCTTCACACCGCAGGAATTCCCGCGCATGGGCTACGACCTCAACTACCGCCATCTCTACTACTTCTGGGTGGTTGCCAAGGAAGGCGGCATTGCCCGCGCCGCCGACCGGCTGGACATGGCCGTGCAGACCGTCAGCGCCCAGGTGCGCGAGCTGGAGCGCTCGCTGGGCTGCGCCCTGCTCAAGCCCGCCGGGCGCGGCGTGGCGCTCACCGAAGCCGGCATGGTGGCGCTGCGCCAGGCTGACCTGATCTTTCAGCTCGGCGAGCAGCTGCCCGCCGCGGTGCTGGGTGCCGCCAGTGCCCAGAGCGTGCGGCTGGTGGTGGGCATCTCAGACGGCCTGCCCAAGCTCGTGGTGCAGCGGCTGCTGCAGCCAGTCCTGAACGAGCCGGGCCTGCGCCTGCAGTGCCACGAGGGCGAGTTCGATGACCTGCTGGCCGACCTGGCGCTGCACCGCCTGGACGTGGTGCTTTCAGACCGCGGCGCGCCGCCCAACCCCAACCTGAAGCTGTACAGCCATTCACTGGGTTCGGCGCCAGTGGCCTGGTACGCGCCGCCGGCACTGGCCGCGCAGGCCGCGAAGGACTTTCCGCAATCCCTGGGCTCGGTGCCGCTGCTGCTGCCCACAGCGCACGCGGCCATCCGGATGCGGCTGGACCAGTGGTTCGAGCGTGAGGGCATCCATCCCCAGGTGGTGGGCGAATTTGAAGACAGCGCGCTGCTCAAGACCTTTGGCTCGGCCGGCATGGGGGTGTTCCCGGCCGCCGACCTGATGCACAAGGAGCTGACCAGCCGCTACAACGTCAAGCGGATCGGCACGCTGTCGGGGATTGAAGAGCACTTCTTCGCCATTGGCACGGCGCGCAAGGTGCTGCACCCGCTGGTGCAGAAGATCGTGCCGGTGCGCGGCTGAGCCCGTGCAACCCGTCCCCCTGAAGTACCTGCGCGGCTACCCCGAGCCGTTGCAGGCCCAGGTGCGCCAGCTGCTGGCAGACGGCGGCGTGGCGCCGCTGCTGCGCCGCAAATACCCCGCCCTGCACGGCGTGCGCACCGACCGCGCCCTGTACGACTACGTGATGGACCTGAAGGCCAGCTACCTGCGCAGCTCGGAGCCGCTGGCCAAGGTGTGTTTTGACGGCAAGCTGCAGCAGGTGGCGCAGGCACTGGGCACCCACACCGTCACCGCGCGCGTACAGGGCAGCAAGCTCAAGACCCGGCGCGAGATCCGCGTGGCCACGGTGTTCCGCGAAGCGCCGGAGCCGTTCCTGAAAATGATCACCGTGCACGAGCTGGCGCACCTGAAGATCAGGGAACACGACAAGGCCTTCTACAGCCTTTGCACCCACATGGCGCCCGACTACCACCAGCTCGAGTTCGACGTGCGGCTGTACCTGACCCACCTGGAAGCGCAGGGCGAACCGCCCTGGGCCTGAGACCGTCACGGCCCTTCTGCTAACCTCGCCGCGATGTCTGTCTCCGTGCTCAAGCCCATGCCGTCGGGCCTGGTGGTGCTGCTGCTGGCGCTTCTGCTGGGCATCCAGCCCATCACCACCGACCTGTACCTGCCCGCCCTGCCCGCACTCACCACCGAGCTGGGCGCGAGCGTGGGCCAGGGCCAGCTCACGCTCACGGCGCTGCTGCTGAGCTTTGGCATTTCGCAACTGTTCTTCGGCCCGCTGTCCGACCGCTTTGGCCGCCGGCCCATCCTGCTGGGGGGCATGGCGCTGTACACGCTGGCGGGCGTTGGCAACATGCTGGCGCCCACCATTGAATGGCTGATTGCCACGCGCGCGGTACAGGGCGCGGCCATGGGTGCGGCCGTGATGTGCGCACGCGCCATCATCCGCGACCTGTACGCCCCGGCCGACGGCGCACGCGTGATGGCCAAAGCGCTCGGGGGCCTGGGCATCATCGCCTGCCTGAGCCCACTGGCCGGCGGGCTGCTGGCGCCGCTGGTGGGCTGGCGCTGGGCACTGGCCGCGCTGGTGATGTTTGGCGTGTTGGTGCTGGTGCTGCTGACCACACGCTTTGAGGAAACCGTGCGCCAGCGCACACCGTTGCAGCCCGGCCTGCTGCTGCGCAACTGGGTGCGCATTGCGCGCCACCCGGGCTTTCTGGCCTGGGCCGGACTGCTGGCGGCCAGCTATGGAGGCTTGTTCACGTTCCTCGCGGCATCGGCGTTTGTGTTCCTGAACGTGTACCAGATGACCAAACCCCTGTATGGCCTGGCCATGGCATCGGCCTCACTCGCCTACATCGGCGGCACCTTTGTCTGCCGCCGGCTGCTGCCACGCGTGGGGCTGCGCGGTGCAGTGCGGTTGGCGGCTTTTCTGAGCCTGGGGGGCGGCACGGCCATGGGCCTGCTGGCCTGGGCCGGGGTGCATACCTGGTGGGCATTCCTGCTGCCGCACTACCTGTTCATGGTGGGCCATGGCATTCACCAGCCTTGCACGCAAACCGGCGCCATCGCGCCGTTCCCGGAGGTGGCGGGCGCGGCCTCGGCCCTGTCTGGCTTTTTCCTCACGGTGGTGGCATTTGGCGTGGGGGCCTGGCTGGGCTGGCGCATTGACGGCACAGTGTTCCCGCTGGTCAACGGCCTGTGGTTCTGGACCGCCGTGATCGCGTTTTTTGCCTGGGTGCTGGTGCAGCGCTTTGGCGATGCGGAGTCGCCGGCACCGGCAGGGGCAGCACCATGACCCTGCAGCCCCTGTGCCTGGCCGGGCCCACCGCATCAGGCAAAACTGCGGCGGCGCTGGCCATTGCGCAGCGCTGGCCGGTGGAAATCATCAGCGTCGATTCGGCCCTGGTGTACCGCGGCATGGACATCGGCACCGCCAAGCCGGCTGCGGCCGAGCGGGCGGCGGTGCCGCACCACTTGATCAACATCCGCGACCCGCTGCAGGCCTACAGCGCGGCCGAGTTCGTGCGCGACGCCACGCGCCTGATCGGCGAAATCCAGGCGCGCGGGCGGCGGCCGCTGCTGGTCGGCGGCACCATGCTGTACTTCAAGGCGCTGTTCACCGGGCTGGACGCCATGCCGGCCGCACACCCCGCCCTGCGCGCGCAGATCGACGCCGAAGCGCGTGAACGCGGCTGGCCCGCCTTGCACGCGGAGCTGGCACAGGTGGACCCGGTCACTGCGCAAAGGCTGGCGCCCAACGATTCGCAGCGTATCCAGCGCGCGCTGGAGGTCTGGCGCGCCAGCGGCAAGCCGATCTCAGCCTATCACGCACACGCCACAGACGCTACTAATTTGATAGCGCCTCACGCAGCACCGGTGCGGGTTGGGAGCCTTTTTAGCCTGGAGCCGCAAGACAGAAGCTGGCTCCACGTGCGCATCGCCCAGCGCTTTGACGCAATGCTGGCTGCCGGGTTGCTGGACGAAGTACGCGCCCTGCGCGCGCGTGGCGACCTGTCACCCGACCTGCCCAGCATGCGCTGCGTGGGGTACCGGCAGACCTGGGAGCATCTGAACGGCGAGTTTGATGCGCACGGACTGCGCGAGCGCGGCATCGCCGCCACCCGCCAGCTGGCCAAGCGCCAGCTCACCTGGCTGCGCAGCATGCCGCAGCGCCAGGTGGTGCCCTGCGACGCGCCCGACGCGCTGGCACAACTGCTGCGCGCCGTGGAGGCCAGCGCATGAGCCTTGTCATCACCGGCCTGGGCAAAACCTATGGCGATGTGCCCGTGTTTGCCAACGTGTCGTTCACCGTGGCGCGCGGCGAGTTTGTGGCCATCGTCGGCGAATCGGGTGTTGGCAAGTCCACCCTGCTGAACTGCATGGCCGGGCTGGACCGCTGGAACGCCGGCCAGGTGGTGCTGGATGGCACGGATATCGGCACGCTCAACGACGAGCAGGCCGCGCTGCTGCGCCGTGACAAGGTCGGCTTTGTGTTCCAGGCCTTCCATGTGCTGCCGCACCTGGACGTGGCACAAAACGTGGCCCTGCCCCTGCTGCTGCAGCACAAACCCGACGCACAGCGCGTGGCGCAGATGCTGCAGGCCGTGGGCCTGGACGGCCTGGGCCCGCGCCTGCCGCAAACCTTGAGCGGCGGGCAACTGCAGCGCGTGGCCATTGCCCGCGCGCTGGTGCACCGCCCCGCCCTGCTGCTGGCCGACGAGCCCACCGGCAACCTCGACCCGGCCACCGCCGCGAAGGTGATGGACGTGCTGATTGCACAGACCCGGCTGGAAGGCGCGTCACTGGTGCTGGTAACGCATTCCGAGGCGGCGGCGCAGCGTGCGGACCGGGTGCTGCACCTGACGGCGGACGGCATCGGCTGAGCACATTGCTTTCTGGATTATGTAAATATAAAATTCAACTTTATTTTTGCATAATCTAGCATGACGACTCCACCCATTGCCCGCCACCTGCTGCCGGTGCTGCGGGCGCGTGCGAATCAGTATCCGGTGGTCACGGTCACCGGGCCGCGGCAAGCCGGCAAGACCACCCTGTGCAAGCTGGCATTTGCAGCCAAGCCCTATGCCAACCTGGAGCAGCCCGACACGCGGGACTTTGCCAGGAGCGACCCCAAGGGCTTTTTGGGCCAATTCCCGGACGGCGCGGTCATCGACGAAATCCAGCGCGTGCCTGAGCTGCTGTCATGGGTGCAGGTGCGCGTGGACGAAAAGCAGATGCCTGGCCAGTTCATCCTGACGGGAAGTCACCAGTTCGAACTGATGGCCGCCATCACCCAGTCGCTGGCGGGCCGCACCGCCTTGCTGCAGTTGCTGCCGCTGTCGGTCAATGAGCTTCGCGAGGCGGGCCTGCCCACGCCGACCGACCGCCTGCTGCACGCGGGCGGCTACCCCCGCATCCATGCACAAGGCTTATCGCCGTACACGGCTCTGGGTGACTACTTCGAGACCTATGTCGAGCGCGACATGCGCGCCCTGATTGCATTGCGCCACCTCGATGAGTTTCGCCGGTTTGTGCGGCTGGCGGCAGGCCGCACCGGCCAGTTGCTGAACCTTCACAGCCTGGCCTCTGACGCGGGCGTCTCTGATCCCACCGCGCGGCAATGGATGACGCTGCTGCAGGCGTCATACATCGTGTACCTGCTGCCGCCCTGGTTTGCCAACCTTGGCAAACGCCTGACCAAGTCACCCAAGCTCTACTTCTATGACGTGGGGCTGGCGGCCTGGCTCATGGGTATCACCGACGCGTTGCAGTTGCCCACGCATCCGCTGCGCGGCGCCCTGTTCGAAAACCTCGTGGTCATGGAGTTCGTCAAGCACGCCCTGCACCATGGCGAGCGCGCCCAGCTGCATTTCTGGCGCGACAGCAATGGCGTGGAGGTGGACCTGCTGGTCGAAAACGGCATGCCCCCAGGGGCGCTGGGCCTGGTGGAAGTGAAATCTGGCCAGACCGTGCAAGCCGAGTTCTTCAGATCCCTGCGCAGCACGGCCGCCCTGCTGGGCCCGCGCGTGCAACGGCAAATGCTGGTGTATGGCGGCAGTGAGTGCTATGTGCGCGACGGTGTAGAGGTCGCAGGGCTGCAGGCGCACCAAGGCAGGGCGGGCGAATGACTCCGCCCCATTCAGCCTGGGCTCGCTCGCTGACACGCAACCCTAGTACAAGTACACCGCCCCCGCATTGCTGCTGCTGTTGTCGACCTGGTTGCCGCCGATGCCGGTGGCGTTGCTGTCTTCGGCAGGCGCCGCGATCGCCAGGGTGTTGCCGTCGCGTGCCAGTGCCAGGCCGAGCGCGAAGCGGTCGTTGATCTGTGCGTTGGGCGCCTTCAGGTAGGCCTGCTGCGTCCAGGTGCTGCCGCTGCGGGTGAACACATAGGCGGCGCCGGTGTCGAGCGCGCTGGCGTCGGCAGGGTTGCCGGCCAGGCCGCTGGAGGCACTGCTCTCGCGGTAGGCACCGACCACAATGGTGTCGCCGTCGCCCGCGATCACGGTGCGGTTGCCGAAGCGTTGCGTCGCGCCGGTGTTGGCTGGCTTCAGGTAGGCCTGCTGGCTCCAGGCGGCGCCCGTGCGGGTGAAAACATAGGCCGCGCCGGCGTTGTTGGCCAGGTTGTTGTCGGCCGGTGTCACGGCGTAGGTGCCGGTGTGGTTGCTGTCGTCGCCCTGGGCGCCAGCCACGAGGGTATTGCCGTCGCTGGACAAGGCCAGTGACGAACCCATCGCGTCGCTGGCCTCGGGGTTGCTGGACTTCAAGTAGGCCTGCTGCGTCCAGGTACTGCCCGTGCGCACAAACACATAGACGGCGCCAGCACCGGTCACGCTGTTGTCGGCCGGGCTGCTGCCGTTGCCAGCCTCGGAGAAGGCGCTCGCGGCCAGCGTGTTGCCGTCGGCTGACAGCGCCAGCGCCAGCCCGAACCAGTCGCCGGCTTCGGCGTTCTGCGCCTTCACATAGGCCTGCTGCGTCCACACCGTGCCGCTGCGCGTGAACACATACACCGCCCCCGCATCGCCTGCACTGTTGTTGCTGGCATCGCCGTTGATGGTGGTGGCGTTGCCGTCTTCCAGGTAGGCACCTACCGCCAGCGTGTTGCCGTCGGACGAAAGCGCTACCGAGAAGCCGAACAGGTCGCCCGCGTCGGCATTGGCGGCCTTGATGTAGGCCTGCTGCGCCCAGGCGCTGCCACTGCGGGTGTAGACAAACACCGCGCCGGAGTCGCCCGAGCCGTTGTTGTGCGCCGGGGTCACGGCAAAGGTGCCGGTGTAGTTGCCGTCTTCACCGTCCATGCCGATGGCCAGCGTGTTGCCATCGGCCGACAGGGCCAGGGTCTTGCCAAAGAAATCACTCGCCTCGGGCACCGGCGCCTTCAGATAGGCCTGCTGGGCCCAGCCGGTGGCGGTGCGGGTGAAGATGTACACGGCGCCCGCGTCCGCCGCGCTGCTGTCGGCCGGGCTGCTGCCGTTGCTGGCCTCGCCATAAGCGCCCACGGCCAGCGTGCTGCCGTCCGCTGACAGCGCCACACCGCCCACGTCGCCAAAGCGGTGGTTGGCCCCGGGGTTGGACGCCTTGAAGTAGCCAATGGCGCGCGACAGGTCGGGCGTGACAGTGGCCGACACACTGCCACAGCCCGACACATTGCAGGCCTGCACGGCATAGCGCGCATTGAGCTTGCGGTGCAGCAGCACCGGTATCGCGTACGAGGTACTGGTCGTGACGACGGTGCTGCCCAACGCCGCCAGCGCCTGCGGCCCGGCACCGTCGGGGTCTTCATAGAGCTGGTAGCGGGTGGCGTCGGCCGTGGCGCTCCAGGCGAACTGCAGCGACTTGGCGGCATAGGTCAGCGTCAGGCCGGTGGGGGTGGCCGGGATGGGCGGTGGCGGCGCTTCCACCTGCAGCCTGGTGCAGGTGAGTGTCAGCGCGGTGCCAACCATGCTGATGGTGCCGCGCCCGCCCGTCACGGTACAGCTCTGGCCCGCGGGCGCAGCCGCTACCGTCACGTCGTAGGTGCTGCCATGGTTCAGCAGGGCCGCAAAGGTGAAGCGGCCGTTGGCAGTCACCACCACCGTGTCGGTGCTGCCATTGCGCAACGTCACCGGCCCGGTAATGCCGCTGGCCTCGCCCGACAGCCGGACCTGCCAAACACTGCAGCTCAGGACCATGTTGTCCACGGTGCCCAACGCGGTACCCGTGGGGTTGGTGAGCACACAGATCTGGCCGGCGGGTACCTCGCGCAACTGCACTTCATAAGCCTGCCCGTGCGCATACTCGAATGCAAATGGCCCGTCGGCGGCCAGGCTCAGCGTGCGGCCGTCGGCCGTGCCCAGCACCAGCCGCCCGGCGAGGCCTTCGATGCGGCCGCCCACTGCGTACATGTCGGTACGGCACACCACTTCCACATTGTTCACACTGGCGCTGACGGTGCCGCGGCCATTGCGCACAGTGCAGGTCTGGCCCACAGGCGGCGTCTGCACCACCACGTCGTATTCGGTTCCTGCGCGCAGATTGCCCACCGCGTACTGGCCGTCGCGGACCACGGCAGCCTGTTCGCCGCTGCGGGTATCGCGCAGCACCAGCGTGCCCGACAGGCCCGCCACCCAGCCGCCGACACGGAACACCGTATCTGGCGGCACGGCGGCATCGTCACTGCCACCGCCGCCACAACCCGCCAGCACCGTCGCGCCAGCCACTGCACAGATCACTACGATTTTCTTCAGCATCCGGCGAGGGTAGGCAGTCCCTCGCGCGGCGTGAATAGCACCTTAGGGCAGCCCGGGCCCGGTCCAGTACGCGTAGTCCCAGGCGGGCTGGAAGCCGGCACGCCGGTACAGCGCGCGGGCACCGGTGTTGGCCGCCTCCACCTGCAGGAAGGCGCGCTCAAACCCACGGCGCCGTGCTTCCCGCCCCAGCGCGGACAGTATCTGGCGGGCCAGCCCCTGGCCTCGGTACGGCGCCAGCGTGCGCATGCCATGCACGCTGGCCCAGCCCTGGCTGAAGCTGCCCATGCCGGCGGCCACGGTTTCGCCCTTCACCTGCACGCGGGCAAACACCGCGTGCCGGGCTCGCGCCACGATCTGCACCCGACTGGCCCCGTCCACCGGGTCAAAGCCCTCGCCCAGAAACACGGCACGCCAGCCGTCGTCAGGCACCGCCAGCAGGTCTGCCTGCGCGCCGTCGGCCAGCGCGGCCATGGCCGTCGTCGAACCCGTGAAGGTGCTGGTGGGTTTGCCCATGGTGTAGCCCCGCCCCAGAGCTGTGGCGCGCAAGGCGTCGTACTCGCCCGCAGCCGGCACACGCAACATGGCGCCCAGACCATGGGCCGCATAGACCGCTTCGATGGCGTCCAGCGCATCCGGCGCGGGCTGTGCATGGCGCAGCGGCACGGCACTGCGGGCACGGCCCACCGTGCCGCGGTCGATCGCCACCAGCCACGGGCCGCACGCGTGCAGTGACTCGGGCGGCACGGCGTCAAAGGTTGCGCGCTCGATGGCTTCGATGTCTTCCGGCACCAGGCTCATGGCGCCAGCAGCTGCGCGTAGCGCGCCAGGTCCACATTGCCGCCACTGACAACAATGCCCACGCGCTGGCCGCGCAGGGCGTCGCCGGCCTCGAACGCTGCGGCCAGGCTCAGGCACCCGGTGGGCTCGACCACGAGCTTCATGCGCTGGGCATAAAAGCGCATGGCATCGACCAGCTGGTCGTCGCGCACCGTGACGATGTCGTCCACATGGCGGCGGATCACTTCAAAGGTGTACTGCCCCAGGTGCTGCGTCTGGGCGCCGTCGGCAATGGTGCGCGGCGTGGCAATGTGCACGATCGCACCGCTGCGAAAGGCCTGCTGCCCGTCGTTGCCGGCCTCCGGCTCCACACCGATCACCTTGCACTGCGGCGCCAGGGCACGCGCCGCCAGTGCGCAGCCGCTGAGCAGCCCGCCACCGCCCAGGCACACATAGAGCACATCGAGCGGCCCCACCTCGTCCAGCAGTTCGCGCGCGGCCGTGCCCTGGCCGGCGATCACGTCGGGGTGGTCATAGGGGGGGATGGGTGTCATGCCGCGACTGGCTGCCAGCGCGGCGGTCAGTGCCTCTCGGTCCTGCGTGTAACGGTCGTACAGGATCACCTCGCCGCCGTCGCCCAGGTAGCCGCGTGTGGCGTCCACCTTGGCCTGCGGCGCGTCCAGCGGCATCAGGATGGCCGCCGGAATGCCCAGCAGGCGCGCCGACAGCGCGATCGCCTGCGCATGATTGCCGGAAGAAAACGTCACCACGCCGGCCTCTTTCTGCGCCGGGGTGAAACGGCTCAGGGCGTTGAAGGCGCCGCGGAACTTGAAGGCGCCCATGCGCTGGAAGTTCTCGCACTTGAAGAACAGCTGCGCAGCCAGCCGGGCATCGGCCGTGGCCGAACGCAGCACAGGGGTACGGTGGGCATGGCCGGCCAGCCGGCCAGCCGCGGCCACCACGTCATCGTAGGAAGGCAGGGCGTCAAGAGGCATGGGCCATTATTTCAGGTCGTGCACAGGGGCCATGTCATCGCGCGCCCTCGCACGGCGCGCTGAGCCACTAGACTGACTGCCATGGACGCCGCCAACCCTTCTGCCGCACCCTTGCAGTCCCTGCCGGCGGGCTGGCGCGCGCTGGTGGTGGGCGCGTCTGGCGGCATTGGCGCGGCGCTGCTGGCGCAGCTGCAGGCCGACCCGGGCTGCGGCCTTGCCCTGGGCGTACACCGGCGCTCGGTGCCCGCGCTGGATTTCAGCGACGAGCCGAGCGTTGCCCGGGCCGCGGCGCAGCTCGCGGGCCAGGGGCCGTACCACCTGATCATCAACGCAGCCGGGTTGCTGCACGGGCCGGGCTTCATGCCCGAGAAGAAGCTGGGCGACCTGCACCAGGCGCAGCTGCTGGCCACCTTCCAGGCCAACACCTTCGGGCCGGCGCTGCTGCTGCGCCACTTCAGCCCGCTGCTGGCGCCGCAGCGCAGCGTGATGGCGCTGCTGTCGGCCAAGGTGGGCAGCATTGGCGACAACCGCCTGGGTGGCTGGTACAGCTACCGCGCATCCAAGGCGGCGCTGAACATGCTGGTGAAGACTGCCGCCATTGAACTCCGGCGCACGCAGCCCGCTGCGGTGCTGGTGGCGCTGCATCCGGGCACCGTCAGCACGGCACTGTCGGCGCCGTTTCGCGGTGCGGAGATCGGCCGGGCACCCGCGCAGGCGGCGCGCGAGATGCTGGCCGTGCTGGACACGCTGACACCTGCCGACAGCGGACAGTTCCGCAGCTACGACGGCACCGCGTTGCCCTGGTAGGCCGCATGACTGCGCTGCTGGCCACCTTTTCCTGGCAGGAGCTTCGCCAGCACCCCTGGCGCAACGCCGCAGCCGTGGTGGCAGTCATGCTGGGCGTGGCGCTGGCCTTCGCCGTGCACCTGATCAACGCCTCGGCCCTGAGCGAGTTTTCCAGCGCCGTTCGCTCGGTCAACGGCCAGCCCGACGCCGAGCTGCGCGCGGTGCGTGGCGGTTTTGACGAAGCCCTGTTCGCGCGGGTAGCGGCCCACCCCGGCGTGGCGCTGGCCAGCCCGGTGCTGGAAGTACAGACGCTGCTGCGCACCCCGGACGGCAGCCGCAAGGCGGTGCGTGTGCTGGGGGTGGATGCACTGGTCATTGCCGCGGTGGCGCCGGCGCTGATGCCGGTGCCGCACGCCGACGCCGACCGCTTTGCGCTGTTCGCGCCCGGCACCATGTTCCTGAACCCGGCCGCGCAGGCCTTGCTGGCAGGCGCAGCGTCCGACGCGCCCGTGCCACTGCAGGTGGGCCAGCAGTTGCGCGCCCTGCAGCGCGGCGGCACTGTCAGTGCTGGCGGCGGCCCGCTCGCGGTGATGGACATCGGCGCCGCGCAAGACCTGTTCGGTCGCGGCGGGCAGCTGTCGCGCATCGACATCCGGCTCGCGCCGGGTGCGGACCGTGAAGCCGTGGTGCGCGCCCTGGCGCTGCCGGGTGATGTGGCCGCCAGCCTGCCGGGGGACGCAGCGCAGCGGGTGAGCAACCTGTCGCGCGCCTACCGCGTCAACCTCACGGTGCTGGCGCTGGTGGCGCTGTTCACCGGCGCGTTTCTGGTGTTTTCGGTGCTGTCGCTCAGCGTGGCGCGGCGGGCCCGCCAGTTCGCCCTGCTGGGCGTGCTGGGCCTGACCGCGCGCCAGCGTCTGCGCCTGGTCCTGGTGGAGTCGGCCCTGCTGGGCGCGCTGGGCAGCGTGCTGGGCGTGGCACTGGGTACGGCACTGGCAGCGCTGGCGCTGCGCCTGTTGGGCGGCGACCTGGGTGGCGGCTACTTTCCGGGTGCGGTGCCGGCGCTGCAGTGGGACGCCGGCGCCGCCCTCGTCTACGGCGGCCTGGGCCTGCTCGCCGCGCTGGCGGGCGGCTGGTGGCCGGCCCGTGCCGTGCAGCAGCTGCCGCTGGCGCAGGCGCTCAAGGGCCTGGGGCTTGCCACACGGCGTGGCCGCAGCCACTGGCTCAGTGGCGTGCTGGTGGTGGCAGGTGGCCTGCTGGCCCTGTTGCCGCCCGTGGCGGGCCTGCCGCTGGCGGCCTATGGCGCGGTGGCGCTGCTGCTGGTGGGCGGCATCACCGCGCTGCCCTGGGCCGTGACGCTGCTGTACGACCAGCTGGCGCCCTGGGTGGCGCAGCGCGCGCTGCCGCTGCTGGCGGTGGAGCGCGCGCGCCGGGTACGCGAAAGCGCGGCCGTGGCCGTGAGCGGGGTGGTCGCATCGCTGAGCCTGGCGGTGGCGCTGACGGTGATGGTGGCCAGCTTCCGCGACAGCGTGACGCAGTGGCTGGATGTGGTGCTGCCCGCCGGCCTGTACGTGCGTACGGCCGCCGCGGGGGGCGATGGCGCCTGGCTGGAGCCCACCTTCGTGCAGCGGGTGGCGCAGCTGCCGGGCGTGGCGCGCGTGGGCACCCTGCGCACCCAGCCGCTGCTGCTGGACCCGGCGCGCCCGCCTGTCACACTGATCGCGCGGGCACTGGACAACCCGCTGGCGGCGCTGCCGCTGGTGGGTGAGCCCCTGCCCGTGCCCGCCGGCCGGGTGGGCGTGTATGTGAGCGAGGCCATGGTGGACCTGTACGATGCCCGCCCGGGCACCGATCTGGCTCTGCTTTCACAGGCATTCATGCCCGAAAGCCGCACCGGATCTGCGCAGGGCGCTCTGTTTTTTGTAGCAGGTGTGTGGCGCGACTATGCCCGCCAGAGCGGCGCCATCACCATCGCACAGGCCGACTTCGAGCGCCTGACGGGCGACCGGCGCGTCAACGACCTGGCCCTCTGGCTGGCGCCCGATGCCGACGCGGCCCGGGTGCAGGACGCCATCACCGCGGTGGCCCGCGAATCGGGGGCTGACGGCTTGCTGGAATTCGCCTCGGCCAGCGAGATCCGCGCCCTCTCGTTGCGCATCTTCGACCGCAGCTTTGCCGTGACGTACTGGCTGCAGGCGGTGGCCATTGCGATCGGCCTGTTCGGGGTGGCGGCCAACTTCAGTGCCCAGGTGCTGGCCCGCCGCAAGGAGTTCGGCCTGCTGGCCCACCTTGGCCTGACGCGGCGCCAGGTGCTCACCGTGGTCGCGGGCGAGGGCATGGCCTGGACGCTGATCGGCAGCCTGGCCGGCCTGGCCCTGGGTCTGGCCGTGAGCGTGGTGCTGGTGCATGTGGTCAACCCGCAGAGCTTTCACTGGACCATGGACCTCGCCGTGCCCTGGCTGCGCCTGCTGGCGCTGGGCCTGGCCGTGGTGGTGGCCGGTACCGCCACCGCGTGGCTGGCCGGTCGTGCGGCGGCCGGGCGCGACGCGGTGCTGGCGGTCAAGGAAGACTGGTAGCCACACCGTCGACGCCGACGCCCCGCCTGCGACAATTCCGCCATGCACAGCCCCCCCACCCTGCGCGCCTGGGAACATGACGCCATCGCCCGCATCGAGGCCGACTTCCAGCGCAGCGCCGATACCCACCTGATCGCCCTGCCCCTGCCGGCGCTGGCGCGCGACGGCGTCGACCTGTACCTGAAAGACGAATCCACCCACCCCACGGGCAGCCTGAAGCACCGGCTGGCGCGCTCGCTGTTTCTCTATGCCCTGTGCAATGGCTGGCTGCACGAAGGCAGCACGGTGGTGGAAGCGTCCAGCGGCTCCACGGCGGTCAGCGAGGCCTACTTCGCGCGCCTGCTGGGCCTGCCCTTTGTGGCGGTGATGCCGCGCAGCACTTCGCCGGAAAAAATCGCGCAGATCGAGTTCCACGGCGGGCGCTGCCACCTGGTGGACAGCGCCGCGCAGGTGTACGACGAGGCCCGCGCCGTGGCAGCCGCCACCGGTGGCCACTACATGGACCAGTTCACCCACGCCGAGCGGGCCACCGACTGGCGCGGCAACAACAACATCGCGCAAAGCATGTTTGCCCAGATGGCGCGCGAGCGCTACCCGGTGCCGCGCTGGGTGGTGGTGGGCGCCGGCACCGGCGGCACCAGCGCCACCATCGGCCGCTACATCCGCTACCAGCAGCTGGCCACCGAGCTCTGCGTGGCCGACCCGCAGGGCAGCGTGTTTGCCGCCTACCACGCCAGCGGGGACGCCAGCCTCACCGGCCCGGGCTCGCGCATCGAGGGCATTGGCCGGCCGCGGGTGGAGCCCAGCTTCATCCGCACCCTGGTGGACCGCATGGTGGTGGTGAGCGACGCCGACTCCGTGGCCGCCATGCGCGTGCTGTCGGGCCTGCTGGGGCGCCGCGTCGGGCCGTCCACCGGCACCAACTTTGTGGCCATGCTGCAGCTTGCGCACGCCATGCGCGAACGCGGTGAGCGGGGCGCCATCCTGTCGCTGCTGTGCGATGCGGGTGAGCGCTACCTGCCCAACTATCACAGCGACAGCTGGGTGGTGCAGCAGTTTGGCGACTGCACGGCGGCACAGCAGCGGCTGGCCGCACTGGCGGACTGACGCATGACGCTCCCCGGCCCTGCCTTCGCACGCCGCAGCCTGTTGCTGGCCGGCCTGGGGGCCGCACTGTCCACTGCGCCGCCTGCCTCCGCACTGCCGCCCAGGGCAGTGCAGTTCCCGCGCGACCACGGCGCCCACCCGGACTTTCGCACCGAGTGGTGGTACATCACCGGGCAGGCCACGGCAGGCGGGCGCGAGTTCGGCTTCCAGGTGACGTTCTTCCGTTCACGGGTAGACGCCACGCAGGGCCTGCAGTCCCGCTTTGCCGCGCGACAGCTGGTGTTTGCCCATGCTGCGATCACCGACGTCCAGGGCAAAAGGCTCTGGCATGACCAGCGCATTGCGCGCGAGGGCTTCGACGTGGCGAGCACGGCCACCACTGACGCGCGGCTCAAGCTGCGCGACTGGACGCTGGGGCGCGACCGGGACGCCTGGCGCACCCGCATCCCCGCGCAGGAATTTGACCTGAACCTCGCGTTTGCGCCAACCCAGCCGGTGCTGCTGCAGGGGCGCGACGGCCTGTCGCGCAAGGGGCCCGAGGCAAAGCAGGCCAGCTACTACTACAGCCTGCCGCAGCTGGCCACGCGCGGCACCCTCACGCTGCGCGGCCAGCGCTTCGAAGTGCAGGGCCAGGCCTGGCTGGACCACGAATGGAGCGAGGAATTGCTGCACCCCGACGCCGTGGGCTGGGACTGGATCGGCATGAACTACCTGGACGGCAGCGCGCTGACTGCGTTTCGGCTGCGCCGCAAGGACGGCAGCACGCTGTGGGATGGCGGATCTTTTCGCACCGGTGGCGGCATGCTCTACACCGCCGTGAAGGGTGAAAACGAGTTCAGCCCGCAGCGCTTCTGGAAGAGCCCGCTGTCGCAGGCCAGCTACCCGGTGGAATGGATGGTACGCACGCCGGCCGATTTCTACACCGTCAAGGCCGTGATCGACAACCAGGAGCTGGACAGCCGCAGTTCCACCGGCGCCATCTACTGGGAAGGCCTGAGCGACATGTACGACAGCAATGGCCGCAAAGTGGCGCGCGGTTACCTGGAAATGACCGGCTACCCCCGGCCGCTGCGGCTGTAGCGGCTTCAGACCAGCGCGTGGGCGCCGGGGCGTTCCCAGCGCCAGGCCAGGTCCCCCAGCACATTCGCGATGAACCGCGCCAGGCCCGGGTCGTAGGCCTGCAGGTCTTCGCGGGTGGCCACCGGCCCGTGCACGCCATTGGCCGGCCGGGCCCGCGGGTTGGCATTGAACCAGCACTGCACGCCCTCGGCCCAGTACTCGCGGTAGTTGGTGGCAGCGTAGGTGGACTGCCACAGACCGGCCGCCATGGCCGCCTGGTACAGCGCGTCCAGTTCCAGGTCCAGGCTGCGCTTCAGCGTGCGTGCACCCATCTCGAACAGCGTGTGGCCGAACTCGTGAACCAGAATGCTCTCGCCCGCATAACGGTCGGGCGTCAGGCCCAGCAGGTTTTCCTCTCCCGCGCTGCACACGGGGCGGGTGGGCGTGGCGCCGACGCCGCGCGTGCGGCTGTTCCAGAAATCAGCCGGCACCAGGCTGGCGTATTCGGGAATGTCGGTGGTGACTTCGGTCGCGCCGATCACCGCCACGCGCACCCTGGCCTTGACCAGCGTGGCCAGGATGTCGGCCCGGTTGGCCAGCATGTTGAGCACAATGCCGCGCGCCGCCAGCAGCGCCTGCGGCAGCGGTCTGGACGATGCCACCACCGGCAGTCCGCCCGCATCCACGTACTGGGTGTAGAACTTCGACAGCTTGAGCGAAGGCGGTACCGGCCCCACCACCACACTGCCGGAGCCTGTGCTGGCGATGCGCGGACCGCTGTCGCGCGGCGCCGCGCGCAGGAAGCCGGGCGCACAAACGACCGCAGCGGCGAGTTGAAACCGACGCCGGGAGGGGTTGTGAACGGTGCCCATGCCTCAATGTACCAAAGCAGGCAGCAAGCTGCCAGCGCTCTACACTGCGACATGCCTTCCAATCCCGCCCCGCCCGCCAAGGGCCACCCGCGCTCGCTCTCAGGCCTGCTGCCTTTCATCCGGCCCTACCGCGGCCGCATCGCGCTGGCCTTTGTGTTCCTGGTGCTGGCGGCCGTGGCCACGCTGCTGTTTCCCCTGGCGCTGCGCAGCCTGATCGACGGCGGGCTGGCCCAGGCGGACAAGGGTGCCCAGGTGATGGCGCTGCGAGAGCATTTCCTGGCACTGTTCGGCGTGGCAGTGGCGCTGGGCGTGTTCAGCGCCGCGCGCTTTTACACCGTGAGCTGGCTCGGCGAGCGTGTCACGGCCGACCTGCGCAACGCCGTGTATTCGCACGTGCTGCGGCAAAGCCCCGAGTTCTTTGAAACCACCCAGACCGGCGAAGTGCTGAGCCGCCTGACCACCGACACGACGCTGGTGCAGACGGTGGTGGGCTCGTCGCTCAGCATGGGCCTGCGCAACGCGGTGATGGGCACCGGTGCCCTGCTGATGCTGGTGTTCACCAACCCGTACCTGATGCTGCAGGTGGCATTGATCATCGTGCTGGTGGTGCTGCCCACCATGTGGTTTGGCCGGCGGGTGCGCAAGCTCTCGCGCGCCAGCCAGGACCGTGTAGCCGATTCCAGCGCCATTGCCGCCGAAGTGCTGAACGCCATTCCCGTGGTGCAGAGCTACACCGCCGAGGACCGCGAAGCCGCGCGCTTCGACGCCTCCACCAACGACGCCTTCCGCACGGCCACCAAGCGCTCGCGCGCGCGGGCGCTGCTGGTGGCGTTCGTGATCATCGCCAACGCCGCGCTGCTGCTGTGGGGCCTGTACCAGGGCACGCAGGCGGTGCTGGCCGGCACCATCACCGCGGGCCACCTGGGGCAGACGGTGGTGTACGTGATCATCCTGGCCGGCGCCGTGGCGGTGCTGGGCGAGGTCTATGGCGACTTGCTGCGTGCCGCCGGCGCGACCGAGCGCCTGATGGAGCTGCTGGACAGCCGCTCGCCCATTGCTTCACCCGCCAATCCGGCTGCAGCCCGCGTACCCACTGCGGGGAGCGCTATCAAAATGGTAGCAATCAACTTTCACTACCCGTCGCGGCCGCTACAGCCCGCGATCCGCGACTTCACGCTGGACGTGGCCCCGGGGGAGACCGTGGCGCTGGTGGGGCCCAGCGGTGCCGGCAAGAGCACCGTATTCCAGCTGCTGCTGCGCTTCTATGACCCGGCCAGCGGCCACATCGAGCTCGACGGCGTGTCCACCCGGCAGCTCACGCTGCATGACCTGCGCGAGCGCATCGGCATCGTGCCGCAGGACGCGGTGATTTTCTCCACCAGTGCGCTGGAGAACATCCGCTACGGCAAACCGGGCGCCACCGACGAAGAAGTCCACGCCGCCGCCCGGGCCGCCTTTGCCGACGAGTTCATCCGCGCACTGCCCGAGGGCTACAACACCTTCCTGGGCGAGCGCGGCGTACGGCTGTCCGGGGGCCAGCGCCAGCGCGTGGCCATTGCGCGTGCCATGCTCAAGAACCCGCCACTGCTGTTGCTGGACGAGGCCACCAGCGCGCTGGACGCCGAGAGTGAGCGCATGGTGCAGGCGGCACTGGAGTCGGCCATGCGCGACCGCACCACGCTGGTCATCGCACACCGGCTGGCCACGGTACAGCAGGCGGACCGCATCGTGGTGCTGGACCATGGCCGCATGGTCGAACAGGGCACGCACGACCAGCTGATGGCCGCTGGCGGCACGTACGCAAGACTCGCAGCACTTCAGTTCATGGATTGAGCCAATACGGGAATGCGCGGAACCGGCTTTGCCGGGCCGCTGCATTGACCCCCCAGTGAGGGGAGGCGCGCGTAGCGAGCTTCGGGGGGCGTCCTATTGCAAGGGCTCTGCCAGGGCCCTGGGCAGCGGCAGCACCGGGATGCCCTCTTCCAGCAGGGCCCGGGTCTCCTCCCGGGACGCCTGGCCCCGGATGCTGCGTTCCTCGGCCTCGCCGTAATGCATGCGACGGGCCTCTTCCGCAAACCGCTCGCCCACGTCTTCCGTGCTGGCCACAACGCGGCGCAACTTGCGCAGCCAGGCGGCCTGTTGCGCAGCGTCTTCCGGCACCATGACGTCCTGGCGGGCGGCAACGGGTTCTTTCACGGCGCCAAGATTCAGGCGCGGCGCACTGAGCTTCTTGGCGACAGCCGTGTCACCACACATCGGGCAGCCGACCAGGCCGGCACCGAGCTGGCGCTGGAATTCATCTTCCGAGGCGAACCAGCCTTCGAAGGGGTGTTGTTGCGAGCATTGCAGGTCAAGAACCTTCATGCCCGCAATTATCGGCCAGCAGCCGGTGCAGCGGCAGGCTGCCAGTCCAGAGTCCATGCGCCCGACACGACGTTTTGCAGCCAGACCAGGCACGTGAGCGTCTTGGCATCGGTCAGCGCGCCCGTGCGGCTCCACTCGAGCAACTGGTCGGGCGTGGCGCTGAACACATCGAGAAATTCGCCTTCGTCGAGCTGGCGCTCACCGGCCGTGAGGCCACGCGCAAAGTAGATGTGGATGACTTCGGTGGAATAGGCGATGGCCAGGTGCATGGCACCGGCCCGGGCCCACTCGCGCGCGGTGTAACCGGTTTCCTCCAGCAGCTCGCGCTGGCCGCACCGCAGCGGGTCTTCACCCGCATCCAGCTTGCCGGCGGGAAACTCGATCATCTCCCGGCCTACGGGGTAGCGGAACTGGCGCTCCACCACCACCCGGCCATCGTCCAGCAGCGGCACCACCACCACGGCGCCCGGGTGCTGCACATACTCACGCGTCGCGTGGCTGCCGTCTGGCAAGCGCACCGTGTCGCGGTAGGCCGAGAGGAAGCTGCCCTTGAACAGCGGTTCGCTGGCCACCGGGTGTTCGGTCAGGTCACGCGGCAAGTCGGTCTGCGCCATGGCGGCAGTTTCAGCCGCGGGGCTTGAACAGGTAGCGCCAGACGAAACCGGGGAAGGCGAACGTCACGAACAGCGCAGCGGTGACGGCGTAGAACTCCCAGCCCTGTGGCGCGATCTGGCCCAGACGCTTTTCCAGCAGCAGGCCCAGCCCCCCCACCACAAAGTACAGCAGTACCAGCTCCGCCAGACGCATGACCAGCGTCTTGGGCCGGCCAAAGGGCACCACGCCCAGCAGCCGCTGGTTGGCGAATGGAAGATTGGCCGCGAAGAACGCGACCAGGATCACCAGCCAGATGGAGACGGTTTGAGACACCGGAGACAGACCCGCCTGCGGGCTTCAGGTTCC
The DNA here is from genome assembly GCA_046348225.1 of Ramlibacter sp. Classification (GTDB taxonomy): domain Bacteria; phylum Pseudomonadota; class Gammaproteobacteria; order Burkholderiales; family Burkholderiaceae_C; genus JAXMEQ01. Next base: position 44,689 of record JAXMEQ010000013.1, on the reverse strand, counting down.
CAGCATCTTGACAATCGCCTGGGCGCACAGGGCCATCAGGCCCCCCGGCAGGATGCCCAGCACCAGCACCAGCAAGCCATTGACAGACAGCACCGCCCGCACATCGCCGGGCGCCGATACGGTGGTCGCGGTGATCGGCGCGTCAAAGTACATCACCTTGACCACGCGGATGTAATAGAAGGCACCGATCAGCGACATCATCACCGCGAACACCGCCAGCGCGATGTACAGCGTCTGGCCCGAGGCAATCAGCGCCTGCAGCACCGAGAGCTTGGCATAAAAGCCCACCAGTGGCGGCACACCCGCCAGCGAGAACAGGCACACGGCCATGACGCCGGCAAACAGCGGGCTGCGCTGGTTCAGGCCAGCCAGATCGGTGATTTCCTCGCTCTCGAAACCTTCACGCGCCAGCAGCAGGATGATGCCGAAAGTGGCCAGCGTCGTCAGCACGTAGGTGATGATGTAGAACATGGCCGAGCTGTAGGCGTTGGCGGCCGACAGCGTGTTGCCATTGACCACGCCCGACATCAGGCCCAGCAGCACAAAGCCCATCTGCGAGATGGTGGAATAGGCCAGCATGCGCTTGAGGTTGGTCTGCGCCACCGCCGCCAGGTTGCCCACCAGCAGCGAGCCGATGGCCAGCAGCGCGAGCATCTGCTGCCAGTCGATGGCCAGCGGAAGCAGCCCCTCCACCAGCAGGCGGATGCAGATGGCGAAGGCAGCGAGCTTGGGGGCGCCACCGATCAGCAGGGTGACGGCCGTGGGGGCGCCCTGGTAGACGTCCGGAATCCACATGTGGAACGGCACCACGCCCAGCTTGAAGGCCAGGCCCGCCACAATGAACACCAGGCCGAACACCAGCACCTGGTGCTTGATCTGGCCGGAGTTCACCGCCTTGAACACCGACGTGATCTCCAGGGATCCGGTCGCGCCATAGAGCATCGACAGGCCATACAGCAGGAAGCCGCTGGCCATGGCGCCGAGCACGAAGTACTTCATGGCCGCTTCCGTGGCGGTGGCATTGTCGCGGCGCAGGGCTACCAGCGCGTAGCTGGACAGCGTGAGCAGTTCCAGGCCGAGGTAGATGACCAGGAAGTTGTTGCCCGAAATCATCACGAACATGCCCAGCAGCGCAAACAGTGACAGCGTGAACATTTCGCCGCCGCGCAGCATGTCGCGGTCGCCTGCATACGGGCGGCCATAGACCAGCGTGACCATCATGGCCAGGGTGGCAAAGCACTTGAGCCAGTTGCCCATCGGGTCACTCACCACCATGCGGCCAAAGCCGTAAATGGTGAAGCCACCGCTGGCGTACAGCGCCTGCATCACGGCCACCACGGCCAGCGTGGCCAGCGTCAGCACATAGGTCGCCGTACGACGCGGACTGTTGACCCGCAGGTCGAACAGCGCGATCACGCAGGCCATGACCAGCAGCAGCGCCTCGGGGTAAATGCTGATCCAGCTGAGTTTGTCAATCATTGCCGGGCTCTCAATTCAGTTTGGTCGTGGCGACATGCTTGAGGAAGTCCGCCACCGACGCGTCCATGATCTGTGTGAACGGGAACGGGAAGATGCCCATGTAGAGCACCGCGATCGCCAGCAGCGACAGCATCAGGAATTCACGCGCATTGATGTCGGTGAGGTCGCGCACATCATCGTTGGCCACTGGCCCGAGGTAGACGCGCTTGAACATCCACAGCGTGTAGGCAGCGCCGAAGATCAGAGCGCTGGCCGCCGCCAGGCCTAGCCAGAAGTTGGCCTTCACGGCACCGAGGATCACCATCCACTCCCCCACAAACCCGGCCGTTGCCGGCAGGCCGCAGTTGGCCATGGCAAACAGCAGCGCAAAGGCCGAGAACTTGGGCATGGTGTTGACGACGCCGCCATAGGCGGAGATCTCGCGCGAGTGCACGCGGTCGTACAGCACGCCGATGCACAGGAACATGGCGCCCGAGACAAAGCCATGCGCAATCATCTGCACCAGGCCCCCGGCCACGCCAAGGTCATTGAAGATGAAGAAACCCAGCGTCACGAAGCCCATGTGGGCCACTGACGAGTAGGCCACCAGCTTTTTCATGTCCTGCTGGACCATCGCCACCAGGCCCACATAAATCACGGCAATGAGTGACAGAGCGATCATGAGCCAGGCCCATTCGCGCGCGGCATCGGGCGCGATCGGCATGGAAAAGCGCAGGAAGCCGTAAGCCCCCAGCTTCAGCATGATGGCCGCCAGCACGGCCGAGCCGCCAGTGGGCGCTTCCACGTGCACATCGGGCAGCCAGGTGTGCACCGGCCACATCGGCACCTTGACGGCAAACGCGGCGAAGAACGCAAAGAACAGTAGCGTCTGCGTGGTGCCCGACAGCGGCAGCTTGTGCCACGCGAGGATGTCAAAGCTGCCACCGGACTTGGTGTACAGGAAGATCAGCGCCACCAGCATCAGCAGCGAGCCCAGCAGCGTGTAGAGGAAGAACTTGAACGCCGCGTAGATCTTGTTGGGGCCACCCCAGATGCCGATGATCAGGTACATCGGGATCAGCGTGGCTTCGAAGAACACATAGAACAGGATGCCGTCGAGCGCGCAGAACACACCGATCATGAGGCCGCTGAGAATCAGGAACGCACCCATGTACTGGTTGACGCGCTCGGTAATGACTTCCCACCCCGCGATGATGACCACCACGTTGATGAACGCCGTGAGCAGCACGAACCAGAACGAAATGCCGTCGACCCCGAGGTGGTAATTGACGTTGAATCGCTCAATCCAGACGCCCTTCTCGACGAACTGCATGGCCGAGGTGCCCAGCTGGAAGGCGTCATACAGCGGCAAGGTGACCAGAAAACTCACGATCGCGCCGATCAGCGCGATCCAGCGTACCGCGCGGGCATGCTCGTCACGACCCAGCGCCAGCAACACGACACCGAAGAACACCGGCGTCCAGATGGCAAGGCTCAACAATCCCATTTTTGTTCTTCTCCTACTTGTTGAACCACACGAAGTACGTCATCAGCACAAACACACCGACGATCATCACAAAGGCGTAGTGGTACAGGTAGCCTGACTGCGCCCAGCGCACCAGGCCCGACACCCAGCCCACCAGTTTCCAGGACCCGTTGACGATGGCGCCGTCGATCATGGCCTGGTCGCCGCCCTTCCACAGGCCGGTGCCGAGCGCGCGCGCGCCGCGGGCCAGGATGTTTTCGTTGATCCAGTCCATGTAGTACTTGTTCTCGAGCAGCGTATACAGCGGCTGGACGCGCGCCTTCATGGCCGCCGGCAGCGCCGGATTGACCATGTACATGTAGTAGGCCAGCGCCACACCGGCGAGTGCCAGCCAGAACGGCGCGGTACTGAACGCATGCACCGCCATCTGCACCGGCCCGTGGAACAGCTTGCCGAGTTCTTCCATCGCGTGGTGCTTTTCCGCGTTGACGAAAATGGCGTCCTTGAAAAAGTCGCCAAACAGCAACGGCTGGATGGTCATGAAACCGATCACCACTGACGGGATGGCCAGCAGCAGCAATGGCGCCGTCACCACCCAGGGTGACTCGTGCGGCTCATGGTGGTCGTCATGGCCATGCCCGTGGTCGTCATGGGCGTGGTGCGCGTCCGGGTTCTGGTCGAACCGCTCCTTGCCGTGGAACACCAGGAAATACATGCGGAACGAATAGAAGGCCGTCACAAATACGCCTGCCAGCACGGCGAAGTGGGCGAATCCGGCGCCCGCGAGGTGACTTTCTGCCACGGCCTCGATGATGCTGTCTTTCGAATAGAAGCCCGCAAACAGCGGCGTGCCGATCAGGGCCAGCGAGCCCAGCAGCGAGGTGATCCAGGTGATGGGCATGTATTTGCGCACGCCACCCATCCAGCGAATGTCCTGGTTGTGGTGCATGCCCATGATGACGGAGCCCGCCGCCAGGAACAGCAGTGCCTTGAAGAAGGCATGCGTCATGAGGTGGAACACGGCCACCGAATAGGCCGAGGCACCGAGTGCCACGGTCATGTAGCCGAGCTGCGAAAGCGTCGAATAGGCGACCACCCGCTTGATGTCGTTCTGGATGATGCCCAGGAAGCCCATGAACAGGGCCGTGATGGCGCCGACCACCAGGATGAAGCTCAGGGCCGTGTCGCTCAGCTCGAACAGCGGCGACATGCGCGCCACCATGAAAATCCCGGCCGTCACCATGGTGGCGGCATGGATCAGCGCGGAGATCGGCGTCGGGCCTTCCATCGAATCCGGCAGCCAGACATGCAGCGGGAACTGGGCCGACTTGCCCATGGCCCCGATGAACAGGCAGATGCAGATGACAGTGACCAGCATCCAGTCGGTCCCGGGGAAGCCCAGCTTGCCCAGTTCGCCCGCCTTGGCAAACGTTTCGCTGTAGTTCAGGGTGCCAGCGTAGGCAGCGATCAGCCCGATGCCGAGGATGAAGCCAAAGTCGCCCACCCGGTTGACGAGGAACGCCTTCATGTTGGCAAAAATGGCGGTCGGCTTGTTGAACCAGAAGCCGATCAGGAGGTACGACACCAGACCCACTGCTTCCCAGCCAAAGAACAGCTGCAGGAAGTTGTTGCTCATGACCAGCATGAGCATCGAGAACGTGAACAGCGAAATGTAGGCAAAGAAGCGGTTGTACCCGTCGTCGTCTTCCATGTAGCCAATGGTGTAAATGTGCACCATCAGCGACACAAAGGTCACCACGCACATCATCATGGCGGTCAGGCCATCGACGAGGAAGCCGACTTCCATGCGCAGGCCGCCCACCACCATCCAGGTGTAGAGCGTTTCGTTGAAGCGCGCGCCGTCCAGGGCCACGCTCTTGAGCGTCATGGCCGACAGGATGAAGGCCACCAGCACCCCAAGAATCGTCAGGCTGTGGGCCAGGCGGCGGCCGATCCAGTTGCCGCCGAAGGTGGTGCCAAAGATGCCGGCCAGCACGGCACCGGCCAGCGGGGCCAGCGGGACGGCCAGCAGGGTTGAAGCGTTGAGGGTAGAGCTCATTGTTGTTCTAGCCTTTCAGCGTGTTGAGCTCGTCCACGTTGATGTTGGACTTGTTGCGGAACAGCAGCACCAGGATGGCGAGGCCAATGGCGGATTCAGCAGCCGCCACCGTGAGGATGAAGAACACGAACACCTGGCCATGCATGTCGCCCAGGTAGTGGGAGAACGCCACGAAGTTCATGTTGACCGCCAGCAGCATCAGTTCAATGGCCATCAGCAGCACGATGAGGTTCTTGCGGTTCAGGAAGATGCCGATCACCGACAGCGCGAACAGCATCGCGCCCAGCGAAAGAAAATGTCCAAGGGTGAGCGTCATGCCTTGTTCTCCACTGCGGGCCCGGCAGCCTCGGGCTGTTGCGCGGCGCGGGTGGGCGCGAGCTTGATGATCTCCAGGCGGTCGCGCGCCTTCACGCGTACCTGCAGCGAAGGGTCCATGTGCTTGCTGTCCTTGCGCTGGCGCAGCGTCAGCGCAATGGCGGCGATCATGGCCACCAGCAGGATGACGGCTGCGATCTGCAGCGGATAGAGGTATTCGGTATAGAGCAGCTTGCCGAGTTCGCGGGTGTTGGACACCTGGGTCACAGCCTGTCCCGCCACCTGCGCCGCCGCGGCGGAGGCCTTGGGTTCGTCGGCCACGCGGAAGCCCCCCATCAGCACCGCCGCCATCTCCAGCGCGATCAGGGCGCCGACGGTCGCCGCCAGCGGGAAATGCTTCCAGAAGCCCTTGCGGATGCTGTCCAGGTTGATGTCCAGCATCATCACCACGAACAGGAACAGCACCATCACCGCACCGACATACACCAGCACCAGCGTGATGGCCAGGAACTCGGCCTTCAGCAGGATCCAGACGGCGGATGCCTGGAAGAATGCCAGCACGAGGTACAGGGCCGCGTACACCGGGTTGCGGGCGGTAATGACCCGGAAGGCTGCGAACAGCAGCACGGCCGAGAACAGATAAAAAAGACCAGTCTTGACGTCCATGGGGCGTTTCTTTTCGTGGGGCTGCGCCGTCTTCTTGGTGCGGGTTGACTCAGCGGTAACGGGCGTCGGCTGCCTTGGCAGCGGCGATTTCACCCTCGTAGCGGTCACCGACCGCCAGCAGCATGTCCTTGGTGAAATACAGGTCCCCGCGCTTTTCCCCGTGGTATTCGAGGATGTGGGTTTCCACGATCGAGTCGACCGGGCAGCTTTCTTCGCAGAAGCCGCAGAAGATGCACTTCGTCAGGTCAATGTCGTAGCGGGTGGTCCGGCGCGAACCGTCGTCGCGCACGTCCGACTCGATGGTGATCGCCATGGCCGGGCAGACCGCTTCACACAGCTTGCAGGCGATGCAGCGCTCTTCACCGTTTTCATAGCGGCGCAGCGCGTGCAGGCCGCGAAAGCGCGGTGACATGGGCGTTTTTTCTTCCGGGAACTGGACGGTGATCTTGCGCGCGAAGGCGTACTTGCCGGTGATGGCAAGCCCCTTGAACAGTTCGACCAGCATGAAGCTGGACAGGAAGTCCTTGAGCGAGAACGGGGCTGAAACGGCGTTGCTCATGGCTTATTTCCAGATGTTGAATGGGGTCTGCATCCACAGGCCGATCACCACCAGCCACACCAGCGTGACGGGGATGAAAATCTTCCAGCCCAGACGCATGATCTGGTCATAGCGGTAGCGCGGGAAGGTCGAGCGGACCCACAGGAACATCGTGACCACGCAGAAGGTCTTGATGCCCAGCCAGATCCAGCCCGGGATGAACGAGAGGAATTCAAACGGCGGCAACCAGCCGCCCAGGAACATGATGACGGCCAGAATCGAGACCAGCCACATGTTGGCGTACTCGGCCAGGAAGAACATGGCAAAGCTCATGCCCGAGTACTCGATCATGTGACCGGCGACGATTTCGGACTCGCCTTCCACCACGTCAAACGGATGGCGGTTGGTTTCAGCCAGACCCGAGATGAAATACACGACGAAGATCGGCAGCAGCGGCAGCCAGTTCCAGGAGAGGATGCCCAGCCCCATGTCGGCAAACTGGCCCTTGCCCTGCCCCATCACGATGTCGGTCATGTTGAGACTGGCCGACACCATGAGCACCACCACAAAGCAGAAGCCCATGGCGATTTCATAGCTCACCATCTGGGCCGACGCCCGCAGTGCGCCAAGGAAAGCGTACTTGGAGTTCGAGGCCCAGCCGGCAATGATCACGCCATAGACTTCCAGCGAGGTGATGGCCATCAGGAACAGCAGGCCGGCGTTGATGTTGGACAGCGCGACATCCGGGCCGAACGGAATCACCACCCAGGCCGCCAGGGCCGGCATGATGGTCATGATCGGGCCGAGCAGGAACAGGCCCTTGTTGGCCACCGTCGGCAGGATGATTTCCTTGGTCAGCAGCTTCAGGGCATCGGCAATCGGCTGCAGCAGGCCCAACGGACCAATGCGATTGGGGCCCAGGCGGATCTGGGTGAAGCCAATGGCCTTGCGCTCCCACAGCGTGAGGTAGGCCACGGCACCCATCAGGGGCAGCACCACCACGACAATCTTGATCAGGTTCCAGATCACGGGCCAAGCCAGGCTGGACCACCAGCCGGCACCGACGAGGCCCAGGCCCGTGTTGTAGAGGGCGTCAATCATGCGATCACCTCTTCCCCACGAACGGCCTGCCGGGCATCGGCGGTGGCCTGCAGGGCCGGCGCCCGGCGCACCAGGCCGTCCAGCTGGTAGATGGACGCCACCACCGGCTCGCCGGCCACGGGCAGCAGGTCAACGGCCGCCCGGGTGGTGTTGCCGAGGCTGGCGGGCGACACAAAAGGCTGTCCGGCGTCCTGCGCGCCCCGGGCCGCCGCCAGTACGTCCTGCGACGATTCGAAGTCGAAACCGGGCAAGCCCAGCAGGTTGGCGAGCACGCGCAACACCTTCCAGGCGGGTCGCGTCTCGCCCAGCGGCTTGACCACCGCGTGGAAGCCCTGCACACGGCCCTCGGCATTGACAAAGGTGCCCGAGGTTTCAGTGAAGGGGGCAATCGGCAGCAACACGTCGCTGATGTCCAGGTTCGCCTTGAACGGGCTCAACGTGACGACCATCTGGGCCTGGGCCAGGCGTGACGCCTCGCGACCAGCGGCGGAATCCTGCGCGGGCTCGTTGTTGAGCAGCAGCACGGCCTTCAGCGCACCGCCCAGCATCTGGCCGGCGTTCAGGCCACCCGCGCCCGGTAACGCCCCCGCCAGCTGCGCGCCCACCGTGTTGGCGGCTTCGGTCAGGTACCCCACGGTGGCACCGGTCTGCTCGCCAATCCAGTTGGCCAGCGCCAGCAGGCTTGACGCCCGCGCGTGGTGGGCCGCCGCGTTGCCCAGCAGGATGGCTTTGCGCTCACCACCCAGCAGGGAGCGGGCGATTACCACGGCCACCGCGCTCGCCTGGCCGGCTGCCGGTGCCGTGACACCCTTTTCGGCCGCGACCGCCGCCGCCACATCGGCCAGTGCCTGCACCCAGACGGACGCGTCCGCCAGCAGGGTGTTGGCCACGGGCAGTGCCCAGTCCCGGGCACTGGCGTTCAGCGCCGAGACCTGGCAGCCCTTCTTCACGGCCTGGCGGATGCGCTGCGCGAACAGGGGATGGTCCTTGCGCAGGTTGGAACCCACGATGAGAACGCGCTGCAGGCTGGACAGGGAAGCGATGGAGGTGCCAAGCCAGCGGGCAGTGTCCGACGGGGTGAATTCGGCGTTGCGCAGACGATGGTCGATGTTTTCGCTGCCGAGGCCGCGCACCAGCGCGCCGGCGAGGTACAACTCTTCCACCGTGCTGTGGGGGCTGACCAGCGTGCCGATGCTCTGGGCACCGTGGTCGGCCTTGATCTGGCGCAGGCCATTGGCCACGTACTCCAGCGCCGTCTGCCAGTCGACCGGCTTCCATTCACCGCCCTGCTTGAGCATGGGCGTGGTGAGACGCTCGTCGCTGTTCAGCGCTTCGTAGGAGAAGCGGTCACGGTCTGCCAGCCAGCACTCATTGACGTCTTCGTTCTCGAACGGCACCACGCGCATGACCTTGTTGTTCTTGACCTGGACCACCAGGTTGGCGCCCGTGGAGTCGTGCGGGCTGACCGACTTGCGGCGGCCCAGCTCCCAGGTCCGGGCGCTGTAGCGGAACGGCTTGCTCGTGAGGGCGCCGACGGGGCAGATGTCGATCATGTTGCCCGACAGCTCGGAGTCCACCGTGTCGCTGACGATGGTGGTGATCTCGGAATGTTCGCCGCGATGGATCATGCCCAGCTCCATCACGCCGGCGACTTCCTGGCCGAAGCGCACGCAGCGGGTGCAGTGGATGCAGCGGCTCATCTCTTCCATGCTGATGAGCGGGCCCACATCCTTGTGGAACACCACGCGCTTCTCTTCCTGGTAGCGGGAAGACGACCCGCCGTAGCCGACAGCCAGGTCCTGCAGCTGGCATTCGCCGCCCTGGTCACAGATGGGGCAGTCCAGCGGATGGTTGATCAGCAGGAACTCCATCACCGACTGCTGGGCCTTGATGGCCTTGTCGCTCTTGGTGCGAACGATCATGCCCTGGGTGACGGGCGTGGCGCAGGCGGGCATCGGCTTGGGCGCCTTCTCCACGTCCACCAGGCACATGCGGCAATTGGCCGCGATGCTCAATTTCTTGTGGTAGCAAAAGTGCGGAATGTAGGTGCCCGCCTTGTCGGCCGCATGCATGATCATGCTGCCTTCAAGGATCTCCACCTTCTTGCCGTCGAGTTCGATTTCAACCATAGTCTTTTTCCGCGGCTCAGGCCTGCACGGCCGGCTGTTGGGCCTTGTTGATCAGCGCCTCGAATTCGTGGCGGAAGTGCTTGATCATGGCGCGCACCGGCATGGCGGCCGCGTCGCCGAGCGCACAGATGGTGCGGCCCTGGATGTTGTCGGCCACCGAGTTGAGCAGGTCCATGTCGGACGGACGGCCCTGGCCGTTGTGGATGCGGTCCACCACACGCCAGAGCCAGCCCGTGCCTTCGCGGCAGGGCGTGCACTGGCCGCAGGACTCGTGCATGTAGAAGTACGACAGCCGCTTGAGGGACTCGACCATGCAGCGCGTGTCGTCCATCACGATCACGGCGCCGGAGCCCAGCATCGAGCCGGCCTTGGCGATGGAGTCGTAGTCCATCGTGCACGCCATCATGATGTCGGCAGGCAAGACGGGTGCCGATGATCCACCGGGGATCACGGCCTTGAGCGTGCGCCCCTTGCGCACGCCGCCGGCCAGTTCCAGCAGCTTGCTGAACGGCGTGCCCAGCGGGATTTCATAGTTTCCGGGCAGCTCCACATCACCGGAGACCGAATAGATCTTGGTGCCACCGTTGTTGGGCTTGCCGATTTCCAGGTATGCCTGACCACCGTTGCGGATGATCCACGGGACCGCCGCGAAGGTTTCGGTGTTGTTGATGGTGGTGGGCTTGCCGTACAGGCCGAAGCTGGCCGGGAACGGCGGCTTGAAGCGTGGCTGGCCCTTCTTGCCTTCCAGCGACTCCAGCAGCGCGGTTTCCTCGCCGCAGATGTAAGCGCCAAAGCCGTGCGCGGCATGCAGCTGGAAGCTGAAGCCGCTGCCCATGATCCGGTCGCCCAGGTAACCGGCAGCACGCGCTTCCTCCAGTGCTTCCTCGAAACGCTCGTAGGTCTGGAAAATTTCGCCGTGGATGTAGTTGTAGCCCACGCTGATGCCCATCGCGTAGGCCGCGATGATCATGCCCTCGATGACGATGTGCGGGTTGAACTGCAGGATGTCCCGGTCCTTGCAGGTGCCGGGCTCCCCTTCGTCCGAGTTGCACACCAGGTACTTCTGTCCGGGGAACTGCCGGGGCATGAAGCTCCACTTCAGGCCGGTCGGAAAACCTGCGCCACCGCGGCCCCGCAATGCGGACTCCTTGACGGTGGCAATCACCTGGTCCTGCGTCAGCGGCTCGGCGCCGTCAGCGCCCAGCAGGATCTTGCGCAGCGCCTGATAGCCGCCGCGCGCTTCGTAGTCCTTCAGGCGCCAGTTGGTGCCGTCCAGGCCGGCATAGATCTGGGGGTTGATGTGACGGCCGTGAAAGCAGGTTTGCACCCCTGTGGCCTGGAACTGCGACAGCACTTGTTCGGCGTTCATGACTGGCCTTCCGCGTTCTTCAAGCCGTCGATCAGCTGGTCGAGCTTGTCCTGGCTCATGAAGCTGCACATGGTGCGGTCGTTGACCAGCAGCACTGGCGAGTCGGCGCAGGCGCCCAGGCATTCGCTTTGCTGCACGGTGAACAGGCCATCGGCCGTGGTGCCGCCCATTTCAACGCCGAGCTTTTCACAGAGGTGGTTCAGCGCCTTCTGGCCATCACGCAGCTGGCACGGCAGGTTGGTGCAGACGTTGAGCTTGTACTTGCCCACGGGCTGCTGGTTGTACATGTTGTAGAAAGTGGTGACCTCGTGAACCGCAATCGGCGGCATGCCCAGGTAGTCGGCCACGAGACGCTCGCTCTCGATGCTCACGTGGCCCTGCTCCTGCTGCACGATGGCCAGGCACGCCATCACGGCAGACTGCTTCTGGTCCGCAGGGTACTTGGCGACTTCGCGGTCGAAGCGCTGGCGGGTGGATTCAGAAATCATCGGTCGATTTCCCCAAACACAATGTCCATGGTTCCAATAATGGCCACGGCGTCGGCGATCATGTGCCCGCGGCCCATCTCGTCCAGCGCCGCCAGGTGCGGGAAGCCGGGGGCGCGGATCTTCAGGCGGTACGGCTTGTTGGCACCATCGCTCACCAGATAGATGCCGAACTCACCCTTCGGATGCTCCACCGCAGCGTAGGCCTCGCCCTCCGGCACATGGAAGCCTTCGGTGAAGAGCTTGAAGTGGTGGATCAGCTCTTCCATGTTGGACTTCATGGCCTCGCGCGAGGGTGCCGCCACCTTGTGGTTGTCGGTGATCACCGGCCCGGGGTTGGCGCGCAGCCAGTCCACGCATTGCTTGATGATGCGGTTGGACTGGCGCAGCTCTTCCACCCGCACGAGGTAGCGGTCGTAGCAGTCGCCGGTCTTGCCCACGGGGATGTCAAAGTCCATGCGGTCGTACACGTCGTACGGCTGCGTCTTGCGCAGGTCCCAGGCAATGCCCGAGCCGCGCAGCATGGCGCCGGTGAAGCCCAGGTTGAGCGCGCGCTCCGGCGTGACCACGCCGATGCCCACAGTGCGCTGTTTCCAGATGCGGTTGTCGGTCAACAGCGTTTCGTACTCGTCCACATAGTGCGGGAAACGCTTCGTGAAGTCCTCAATGAAGTCCAGCAGTGAGCCCTGGCGGTTCTCGTTGAGCTGGCGGATGGCACGCTCGTTCTTGACCTTGCTGACCTTGTACTGGGGCATGCTGTCCGGCAGGTCGCGGTAGACACCACCGGGGCGGAAGTACGCCGCGTGCATGCGCGCACCGGACACCGCTTCGTACATGTCGAACAGGTCTTCCCGCTCGCGGAAGCAGTAGATCAGCATGTTCATCGCGCCACAGTCCAGGCCGTGCGCGCCCAGCCACAACAGGTGGTTCAACAGCCGCGTGATCTCGGCGAACATGACGCGGATGTACTGCGCACGCTCGGGCACCTCGATGCCCAGCATCTTCTCGATGGCCAGGCAGTAGGCATGTTCGTTGCACATCATCGACACGTAGTCCAGCCGGTCCATGTAGGGCAGCGACTGGATGTAGGTCTTGCTCTCGGCCAGCTTTTCGGTGGCGCGGTGCAGCAGGCCGATGTGCGGGTCGGCACGCTGGATTACTTCGCCGTCCAGCTCCAGCACCAGCCGCAGCACGCCGTGCGCTGCCGGGTGCTGCGGCCCGAAGTTCAGGGTGTAGTTCTTGATTTCTGCCATGGCACAAACTGCTTAGTGCAGGCCCCCGTAGTTGTCTTCGCGGATGATGCGGGGCGTGATCTCGCGAGGCTCGATCGTCACCGGCTGGTAGATCACGCGTTTCTGCTCGGGGTCGTAGCGCATTTCCACATGGCCCGAGGTCGGGAAGTCCTTGCGGAACGGGTGGCCGATGAAGCCGTAGTCGGTCAGGATGCGGCGCAGGTCCTCGTGGCCTTCGAACACGATGCCAAACAGGTCGAACGCCTCGCGCTCGAACCAGTTGGCCGCAGACCAGATGCCGGTAACCGAGTCCACCAACGGCAGGCCGTCGTCAGGTGCAAACACCTTCAGGCGCACGCGCTGGTTCAGGCTGACCGACAGCAGGTGCGACACCACGGCATAGCGCGGGCCTTCCCAGCCACCTTCGCGGTACTCGGAGTAATCGACACCACACAGGTCCATCAGCTGCTCGAACCTGCAGCCCGGCGCGTCGCGCAGGGTACGGGCCGCTTCCAGGTAATCGGCAGGCGCCACGGTGACGGTGACCTCACCCAGGCGCACGACGATGCTGCGCGCCTTGTCGCCCAGCGTGGCGGCGATGGTGTCCTTGAGTGCTTCGGGATTGACGGCAAAAACAGTCATTGCTTTCCCTCAGACGCGCGCAATGGTCTGCGTGCGGCGAATCTTCTGCTGCAGCTGGATGATTCCGTACAGCAGCGCCTCGGCCGTGGGCGGGCAGCCCGGCACGTACACGTCGACCGGCACGATGCGGTCGCAGCCGCGCACCACCGAATAGCTGTAGTGGTAGTAGCCACCGCCATTGGCGCAAGAGCCCATGGACAACACCCAGCGCGGCTCGGGCATCTGGTCATAGACCTTGCGCAGCGCCGGCGCCATCTTGTTGCACAGCGTGCCCGCCACGATCATCAGGTCGGACTGCCGCGGGCTCGGGCGGAACAGCATGCCGAAGCGGTCAATGTCGTAGCGCGCCGCGCCGGCGTGCATCATCTCGACCGCGCAGCAGGCCAGGCCGAACGTCATGGGCCAGAGCGAGCCGGTCTTGGCCCAGTTGATGACGCTGTCGACCGTGGTGGTGACAACGCCTTCCTTGAGGATGCCTTCGATTGCCATGGCAATGTGTCCTTGTTATTCCCAGTCCAGGGCGCCTTTTTTCCACTCGTAGGCAAAGCCAACGACGAGGATGCCCAGGAAAACCATCATGGCCCAGAAGCCGGTCGCACCGATGTCCTTGAGCGCCACGGCCCACGGAAACAGGAACGCGATTTCAAGGTCGAACAGGATGAACAGGATGGCCACGAGGTAGTAACGCACGTCGAACTTCATGCGCGCGTCTTCGAAGGCCTCGAAGCCACATTCGTAAGGGGAGTTTTTTTCCGCGTCGGGGCGGTTGGGGCCCAGGATCCAGCCCAGCACTTGCGGCACCACGCCGACACCCACGCCGACCAGAATGAACAAGAGGACGGGGAGGTACTGATCGAGGTTCATCGTGTGGTTCGGATCAACGCTTGGACCCGCCGGCTTGAACCGTCAGGCCCTCATGTCTGGTGCCGTCGGCGAGACTCGAACTCGCACAGCTTTCGCCACTACCCCCTCAAGATAGCGTGTCTACCAATTTCACCACGACGGCGGTCGTCTGCTTGCCCGGATCGCATGAGGAATCCCGCGATTTTTGGCTTTCCGGGCAGTCTACGAGTTTACCCTGAATTCAGGGTGTTTTCGCCCTGAGCGAGCGCATTAAAGCGGTGACTACTTGGTCGGAATCTGGGCCGCCCCGGATGCGGGCGTTGCGGGCACCGCCGCGGCGGGCGCAGCCGGCGTGACAGCAGGAGCGGGCGCGCTGGTACCCGGGATCTGCGCTGCGCCAGAAGCCGCAACCCCGGGTGCGGGCGCCGTTACCGCAGCGCCCTCGAGCACGCTGCCGGAGCTGACCGGGCGCAGGTTGCCGAAGTAAGCCAGCAGCAAGGTGCAGACAAAGAACACCGCAGCCAGAACGCCCGTGGTGCGCGACAGGAAGTTGGCACTGCCACTGGCGCCAAACAGGCTGCCGGAACCGCCGCTGCCAAAGGCAGCGCCCATGTCGGCACCCTTGCCATGCTGGATCAGGATCAGCCCGATCATGCCGAGCGCAGAAAGCATCTGCACCGCAAGGATGATGGTGAGAAAAACGTTCATTCAATTACTCCTAAATTCATAGCAGCTCACGCAGCACTGGCGCCGGCTGCAGCAATAATCGTCAGAAAATCGGCGGCCTTGAGCGAGGCTCCGCCGATCAGGCCGCCGTCGATGTCCGGCTGGGCCAGCAGTTCGGCCGCGTTGGCGGCATTCATGCTGCCGCCATAGAGGATCTGCACACGGCCAGCCTTCGGCGTCGCGGCCTGGAGCTGGGCCCGCAGCACGGCGTGCACCGCCTGCGCCTGCGCGGGCGTCGCCGTCTTGCCGGTGCCAATGGCCCAGACCGGCTCGTAGGCCACCACCACTTCACTGATGCAGTGGCCGTTGGTGTGGATCACGGCGGCCAGCTGGCGCTTGACCACTTCTTCCGTTTGCCCGGCGTCGCGCTGCGCCAGCGTTTCGCCCACGCAGACAATCGGCGTGATGCCCTGGGCCAGCGCAGCCCGGGCCTTGTCAGCCACCAGCGCATCGGTCTCGCCGTGGTACTGACGGCGCTCCGAATGGCCGACGATGGCGTAGCGCACACCAAACTCGCGAAGCATGGCGGCCGACACCTCGCCGGTGTAGGCGCCCTTGTCGTGGGCCGACACGTCCTGCGCGCCCAGCTCCAGCGCTGAGCCCTTGCGCAACATCTGCACCTGGGCCAGATACGGCGCGGGCACGCACACCGCAGCCGTACAGGCGGCGTCCGCCAGCCCGGCAACCACGGCACGCACCAGCGCGTCGTTGGCCTCGATGCTGCCGTTCATCTTCCAGTTGCCCGCGATGAGTTTTTTCTTGGTCATGGCATCACCAGGTCAGGACAATCTTGCCGATGTGCTGGTTGGACTCCATCAGCGCATGCGCGGCGGACGCATCGGCCGCGCCAAAGGTGCTGTGAATCACCGGCTGGACGGCGCCTTTTTCAATCAGTGGCCAGACGTTCTGGCGCAAGGCCTGCGCGATCGCGGCCTTGAAGGCCACCGGCCGCGGCCGCAGCGTGGAGCCGGTGACGGTGAGCCGCTTGCGCAGCACCAGCCCGGCGTTGATCTCGCTCTTGATGCCGCCCTGCACAGCGATGATCACGAGCCGTCCGTCTTCGGCCAGGCATTCCAGCTCGCGCGCCACGTAGGCGCCGGCCACCATGTCCAGGATCACGTTCACGCCCGCACCAGTCGTCAGGCGCTTCGCCTCTTCGGCAAAGTCCTGCGTCCTGTAATTGATGGCATGGTCGGCCCCCAGCTTCAGGCAGGCGGCGCATTTGTCGTCGCTGCCGGCGGTGACGATCACCCGGATCGGAGGTCCGCCCGAGCGCTCGCCCATGGCCTTGGCCATCTGGATCGCCGTCACGCCAATGCCACTGGAGCCGCCCTGGATCAGCAGGGTCTCGCCCGCCTGCAGGCGGGCACGGTCGAAGACATTGCTCCAGACCGTGAAAAACGTCTCTGGCAGGGACGCGGCCTGCACAGCGTCCAGACCTGCGGGAACCGGGAGGCACTGGCCCACGGGTGCCACGCACAGCTCGGCGTAGCCACCACCGGCCACCAGTGCACAGACGCGGTCGCCGGGCTTGAAGCCCGCAGCGGCCATGGCCTGCGCGTCACCCGACTCGATCACGCCGGCCACTTCGAGGCCAGGGATGTCTGATGCGCCCGGCGGCACCGGGTAGTTGCCCGTGCGCTGCAACACATCGGGGCGGTTGACCCCGCTGGCCGCCACCCGGATCAGCACCTCGCCCGCGCCCGCCACCGGCGCAGGCCGGTCGGCCAGACGCAGGACGTCGGGCCCGCCAAAACTGCTGATTTCAACGGCTTTCATGGTCTTTGAGGCTTCCAACCCGCGCGGATACTGCGTGAGGCGCTATCAAAAAGATAGCAGTTGCGTCACTCACTCCTGCGGCTGAGCCGGTGCGGCTGCCGGCGCCTGGGTTTGCGGTTCACGCGATTCACGCGGCTCACGCGGCGGCATGGCGGGACGGTCGAGCAGCGCCTTCATGGACAGCTTGACGCGGCCCTTTTCGTCGGTCTCGAGCACCTTCACGCGCACGATCTGGCCTTCGCTCAGGTAGTCGGTGACCTTCTCCACGCGCTCGTGGGCGATCTGGCTGATGTGCAGCAGGCCGTCCTTGCCGGGCAGCAGGTTGACCAGGGCGCCGAAGTCCAGGATCTTGGTGATCGGGCCCTCATAGACCTTGCCGATTTCCACTTCTGCGGTGATCTGCTCGATGCGCTTCTTGGCCTCGTCGGCCTTGGCGGCGTCGGTGGCGGCGATGGTGATGGTGCCGTCTTCCTCGATGTTGATCTGGCAGCCGGTCTCCTCGGTCAGCGCGCGGATGGTGGCGCCGCCCTTGCCGATCACGTCGCGGATCTTCTCCGGGTTGATCTTCATGGTGTACAGGCGCGGGGCGAACTGCGAGACCTCGGTCTTGGCGCCGCCCATCGCCTCCTGCATCTTGCCCAGGATGTGCATGCGGGCTTCCTTGGCCTGGGCCAGCGCCACCTGCATGATCTCCTTGGTGATGCCCTGGATCTTGATGTCCATCTGCAGGGCGGTCACGCCGTTGGTGGTGCCGGCCACCTTGAAGTCCATGTCGCCGAGGTGATCTTCGTCACCCAGGATGTCGGTCAGCACCGCGAAGCGGTTGCCTTCCTTGATCAGGCCCATGGCAATGCCGGCCACATGCGCCTTCATCGGCACGCCGGCGTCCATCATGGACAGGCAGCCACCGCACACCGACGCCATGGACGACGAGCCGTTGGATTCGGTGATCTCCGACACCACGCGGATGGTGTACGGGAATTCTTCCTTGCTCGGCAGCGCGGCCACCAGCGCGCGCTTGGCCAGGCGGCCGTGGCCCACTTCGCGGCGCTTGGTGGAGCCCATGCGGCCGACTTCGCCGGTGGCAAAGGGCGGCATGTTGTAGTGGAACATGAAGCGGTCTTCAAACTCGCCCATCAGCGCGTCGATGCGTTGTGCGTCGCGCTCGGTGCCCAGCGTGGTGATCACCAGGGCCTGGGTTTCGCCACGGGTGAACAGGGCCGAGCCGTGGGTGCGCGGCAGCACGCTGTTGCGGATTTCAATCGGGCGCACGGTGCGGGTGTCACGGCCGTCGATGCGCGGCTCGCCGGCCAGGATCTGGCTGCGCACGATGCGGGCTTCGATGTCGAACAGCATGCCTTCGACCGCGGCGCTGTCGAACTCCACGCCCTCGGCCTTCAGGCCGGCCAGGGTGGCGGCCGTCACTTCGCGCGTGGCCTGGGTGCGGGCCTGCTTGTTGCGCAGCTGGTAGGCGGCGCGCAGCTTCTCTTCGGCCAGCGCCGTCACCTTGGCGATCAGGGCCTCGTCCTTGGCCGGGGCCGTCCATTCCCAGGCCGGCTTGCCGCCGTCGCGCACCAATTCATGAATGGCGTTGATGGCGATCTTGCTCTGCTCATGGCCGAACACCACGGCGCCCAGCATGATCTCTTCCGATAGCTGCTGGGCTTCGGACTCCACCATCAGCACGGCGGCTTCGGTGCCCGCCACCACCAGGTCCAGCAGCGAATCCTTGCGCTGGGTCTGGCCGGGGTTCAGCACATATTCGCCGTTGATGTAACCCACGCGGGCGGCACCGATCGGGCCGGCAAACGGCACGCCGGAAATGGCCAGCGCGGCGCTGGAGCCGATCATGGCGGCGATGTCGGGGTCGACTTCGGGGTTCAGCGAGACGGTGTGGATGACCACATGCACCTCGTTCAGGAAACCTTCGGGGAACAGCGGGCGGATCGGGCGGTCGATCAGGCGGCTGGTCAGGGTTTCGAGTTCGCTGGGCTTGGCTTCACGCTTGAAGAAGCTGCCGGGGATCTTGCCGGCGGCGTAGGTCTTCTCGATGTAGTCCACCGTCAGCGGGAAGAAGTCCTGGCCGGGCTTGGCCGACTTGGACGCCACCACGGTGGCCAGCACCACGGTGCCTTCGATGTCCACCACCACGGCGCCCGACGCCTGGCGGGCGATTTCGCCGGTCTCCAGCGTGACCTTGTGCTGGCCCCACTGGAAGGTCTTGGTGACTTTGTTGAAAATGCTCATGTTCGTTGCTCCTTGGGTTGTGGGGTGCATGAGGCTGCACCCGGGGCCCGGAGGCTGGCGGTCTGAACACGATGCCATTCCATAAAACACCGCCCGGTGGCTTGTGGAATGACACAGCGCGTATCCGTCTGGCCGTCTCCGAAGTGCAAAGCGCCTGAGCTAGCGATGAACTAACTCAGGCGCCTTGTCATTCAATCCTGTTTACTTGCGCAGGCCCAGCTTGGCGATCAGCGCGGTGTAGCGTTCGGCGTCCTTGTCCTTGAGGTAGGACAGCAGGCTCTTGCGACGGTTCACCATGCGCAGCAGGCCACGGCGGCCGTGGTGGTCCTTGGCGTGCGTCTTGAAGTGCGGGGTGAGTTCGTTGATGCGGGCGGTCAGCAGTGCAACCTGCACTTCGGGGCTGCCCGTGTCGGTGGCGCTGCGCGCGTTGGCCTTTACGACTTCGGCCTTGTTCAAAGCGGTCATATCAATTCCTGAATGGGTTTTTGACTTGCGTTGGGGGCTGGAACTGCGCCCCAACGTGCGTTCTGCGGAATGCAAAACGCTAGGATTATAGCCCGGGCGACGGATTCAGGCTGCCTGGGTGGCCAGCCAGGATTCCAGCCGATCCACGCCCTGCACCAGCCTGGCCAGGTCTTTCGACGCAAAGCACCAGCGCAGCCAGCCTTGCGCCTCGGGCGCAAACGCGTTGCCGGGGGCCAGGCCCAGGCCGGCTTCGGCGACCAGGCGTTTGGCGGTGGCCAGGGCATCGGGCTGGCCTTCGAGCCGGAAAAAGGCGTACATCCCGCCCGGGGCGGGCGCCACCTGCACGCCAGGCAGGGCCTGCAGCAGCGGCACCAGCGTGTCGCGGCAGGCTTTGAGATGGGCCACCACACCCGGCGTGACCTCATCGGTCCGCTGGACCGCCACAACGCCGGCACGCTGGGTGAACACGCTGGCGCAGGAGGTATTGAACTCCACCAGCTTGCCCATGTGCGGCGTCAGGCTTGGCGGCATCACCAGCCAGCCCAGGCGCCAGCCCGTCATGAGAAAGCTCTTGGAAAAACTGTGCACCACCACCAGCCGGTCCTCGGGTTCGGCCAGGTCCAGGAAGCTCGGCGCGCAGCCATTGGGGCTCGCTTCGTAGAACAGCCGTTCGTACACCTCGTCGGCCAGAATCCATGTTCCGGTCTGGCGGCAATGCGCGAGGATGGCCTGCTGCTCGGCGCGCGTCAGGGTCCAGCCGGTGGGGTTGTTGGGGGCGTTCAGCACCAGCAGCCGGGTGGCGGGCGTCACCGCCGCCAGCAGGTCGGGCAGGTCCAGCGTCCAGGCGCCAGCCCGGGGTTGCAGCGATACCGTCCTGAGCCGGGCCCCCAGAATCAGCGGCTGCGCCGTCAGGTTGGGCCAGACCGGCGTGACGGCGACCACTTCGTCGCCCGCGTCCACCAGCGCCTGCATGGCCAGCATCAGCGCGTTGACGCCGCCCGAGGTCACGGCGATGCGGTCAGACGCCACCGGGCCGTGCAGGCGGCTCATGTAGGCAGCGATCGCCGCCCGCAGCTCGGGCAAGCCCAGGTTGTGGGAGTAGAAGGTCTCGCCCTTCTGGAGGGAGTTGATCGCCGCCTCGCGGATGAAACCGGGCGTGACCTCATCGCTCTCGCCAAACCAGAAGGCCAGCACGTCGGTGCGCCCCATGCCGGCGTTGGCCACTTCACGGATTTTCGATTCTTCGAGGTTCTGGATGGCTTGGCGCATCGCCCGATTATCCCGTCGCGCCTAGGGGCGCGCCATCGTGCAGGCGTGCGGCTGCTGCGCCTGCGCCGCCGGGATCGCACGCACCACGCGAAAGCCATAGCCCGAGCCCTCGACGTCAAACTTCACGCCGGGCGCCCCCTGCCGGTCCATCACACCCACCACCAGCGGTTGCTGGAACTGGTGGTCGGCCGCACGCATGGTGCCGCCCTGCCCCGCCATGGACACATTGGCCCGCTCCAGCGCCTGCGCCACGGGCTTGGCCTCGGTGCTGCCCGCCCGCTCGATGGCTTGCGCCAGCGCCTCGACCAGCAGCTGCATGCGCAGGTGCACGTAGTCGTCTGCCGGTTTCGGGTAACGCGCACGGAACGCCTGGTAGAACGCCTCGCTGGCGCCCGTGGGCACGTTGGGCAGCCAGTCGGCCACGGCCAGCACCCGCCCAATGCCGGCTTCACCCATCGCGGCAGGCGCCCCCAGTGCGTTGCCATAGAAGGTGTAGAACTTGCCTTCAAAGCCCACTTCTTTCGCCGCCTTGACCAGCAGCGTCAGGTCATTGCTGAAGTTGCCCGTGATCACAGCGTCGGCCCCACTGGCCTTGATCTTCGTGGCGTAGGGCGCAAAGTCCTTGATGCGCAGCAGCGGGTGCAGCTCGTCGCCCACGATCTGGATGTCGGGTCGCTGCGCACCCAGCTGGCGCCGCGCCTCGCGCAGCACCGCCTGGCCAAAGCTGTAGTCCTGCCCGATCAGGTAAACCGAGCGGATGCTCCGGTCGTCCTTGAGCACGGTCATCAGCGCGGCCATGCGCATGTCGGCATGTGCATCAAAGCGGAAGTGCCAGAAGCTGCACTTCTCGTTCGTCAGGATCGGGTCTACCGCCGAGTAGTTGAGCAGCACCACGCGGCGCTGCGGCTCACGCTCGTTGTGCTTGTTGACCGCCTCGATCAGCGCGGCGGTCACGGCGGACGAGTTGCCCTGCAGGATGAACTGCGCCCCGTCGTCGATGGCCGCGCGCAACAGCGACAGCGCCTCCTCGATCTGGCCCTTGCTGTCGTAACGCTCCAGCACCAGCCGCCGCGCCCCGCCGGGCAGCCTGACGCCGCCGCGCTCGTTGACACGTTCCAGCGCCCAGACCAGGTTGCGGAACACGGCTTCGCCGCCATTGGCATTGCCGCCACTCAGGCCCTCGATCATGGCCAGCTTGACCGGCGCCTGGGCCAGCGCCACGGCCGGCACAAATAGCGCCAGCCACAGCCATTTCAAGACCCGCGAGATGCCCTTTTTCATTGCTGGATTCCCTTGAAAAGAAGCCACCGGCGCACAGATGGGAAGCACGCGGCAGGCATGTTGAAACGCCGCGCAGTGTAGGACACAAGTTGTACGCAAAACCTGCCAACGGAGTCCCATTTATTGACAAGGAGTCATCATGTTTTTCGCACCTGTTGTTCGCACCCGCGCCGTTTCCCCGGCGTTCCGTTCTTTTGACCGCAATTTCGAGCGCTTCATCAATGACGCGTTCTTCACCGCCCCGCAGCCCGGCGTGCAAGTGGCCCAGGACGACAA
The DNA here is from genome assembly GCA_046348225.1 of Ramlibacter sp. Lineage (GTDB taxonomy): Bacteria > Pseudomonadota > Gammaproteobacteria > Burkholderiales > Burkholderiaceae_C > JAXMEQ01. The sequence continues at coordinate 22,323 of JAXMEQ010000013.1, read as the reverse complement.
GGTCTGGACGCTCACCCTGGACGTGCCGGGTGTGGCCCGCGAAGACCTGGCCATCGGCATTGAAGGCAGCGTGGTTCGCGTCGAGACCAAGGCTGACGCCAAGCGCCAGTACAAGGCCGCCTGGGAACTGCCGCAAGACATCGACGTGGCCGCCAGCGCGGCAAAACTCGAACACGGCGTGCTCACGCTCACGCTGGCGAAGCTGGTGCCGCCCAGCACCGTGACGCAGCTGGAAATCAGGTAATTTCTGCCAGCGGCCAGCGGGGCTTCACGTCGAAGGCGTAGGCCCGGCTGGCCGTTTGCGCGCCGGTTTGCAGCCGCATCGCGGCCGCCATGGCGATCATGGCGCCGTTGTCGGTGCACAGGTGCAGCTCCGGATAGTGCACGCGCACGCCGCGCCGCGCGCAGGCGTCATTGAGTTGCTCGCGCAGCAACCGGTTGGCGCCCACACCGCCAGCCACCACCAGCCGCTTCAGGCCTGTCGCCTCCAGCGCGGCGAGTGACTTCTTCAGCAGCACTTCCACAATCGCCGCCTGCGTCGATGCCGCGAGGTCGGCTTTGCGTGTCTCCAGTTCATCACCGAGCTTTCGGGCCTGCGTCAGGACGGCGGTCTTGAGCCCGGCGAAGGAAAAGTCCATGTTGCCGCTGTGCAGCAGCGGGCGCGGCAGCTTGAAGGCGGCCGCATCGCCCTGCTGCGCAAGCCGCGACAGCGCCGGGCCGCCGGGATAACCCAGGCCCATGAGCTTGGCCGACTTGTCAAACGCCTCGCCTGCCGCGTCGTCGATGGTTTCACCCAGCAACTGGTACCGGCCCACCCCTTCGACCTGCATCAACTGGGTGTGCCCGCCCGAGACCAGCAGGGCCACAAAGGGAAACTGCGGCGGGTCCGCACTGAGAAACGGCGACAACAAATGCCCTTCGAGGTGATGCACCCCCAGCACCGGCCGGCCCAGCGCTGCGCCGAGCGCACTGGCCACGCCGGCGCCCACCAGCAGCGCGCCGGCCAGACCGGGTCCCCGCGTGTAGGCCACCACGTCGATGTCAGCGAGCGCTCGCCCCGCTTCACCCAGGACCTGTCGCGCCAGCGGAAGCACGCGGCGGATGTGGTCGCGGCTGGCCAGCTCCGGCACCACCCCGCCGTAGGCCTGGTGCATGTCGATCTGGCTGTGCAACGCATGAGCCCGCAATGCGGGCACGGTCGCGCCCGTCGCCTCGACCAGCGCCACGCCGGTTTCGTCACAGGACGATTCAATTCCAAGCACAAGCATGGCAGCGAGTGTAGGCGGGCGGCACGGATGTTGCTGCCATGCTCCAAGGGGGAACACCGGGGCAGCATGAAATCAGGACTCAATTTTCTCGTGGCGGCGTGCCAGTGCGAAATCGGCGAGCTGGAGCAGCTTGCGCTCACCAGCGAGCTGGTGGGGGTGATTGCGCGGCTGATCCACGGCCTGCAACGGGAGCGGGGGCTGTCCAACGTGTACCTCGCGTCGGGCGGCGCCCGGCTGGCCGAGGCCCGGCGCCTGCAGCTGGCCGAATGCCTGCAGCTCGAACAGGCGGTGCGCCAGCGCTTTGACCAGCTCGACACCGGTCCGCAGCGCGGGGGCCATGGGGCGCGACTGTTCAGCCGGATTGCCTGGGTACTGCACGCGCTGGACGGCGTGCCGGCCGTGCGCCTCCAGGTAGACCAGCTCCGGCTCAGCCCGGCCGAGGCCACCAGCGCGTTCGTGCGCCTGATTGCCGGCTTGCTGGCCGTGGTGTTTGAGGCCGCCGACAGCGCCGGCGACCCCGAGATTTCGCGCGCCCTGGTGGCCATGTTCAATTTCATGCAGGGTAAGGAATTTGCCGGTCAGGAGCGCGCGTTCGGCTCGGCCGCGTTCGCTTCAGGCCACACCGAGCCCTCCACGCGCCAGCAGTGGCTGCACCTGGTGGAGCAGCAGGAGCGCTGCTTCCAGGTGTTTCGCGACTGCTCCGAGCCGGCCATCGTGCAGGCCTGGCTGGCGGCGCAGTCGGGCGCCGCCCCGGCCGAGATCGAACGGCTGCGCCGGATCGGTTGCGGTCCGGACGGCGGGGCGCTGGACCGCAACCTGAGCCAGACCTGGTTTGACAGCTGCACCCTGCGCATCGACGCCATGAAATCGGTCGAGGAGTTGCTGGCAGCCAGCCTGCGGAGCCTGTGCGAGCGCAAGATCGCCAAGGCCCGGGCCGAACTGCACGACCAGCAGGTGTTCCTGGACACCCTGTCGCGCGAAAGCGGCGCCGACACGCCCCCCGGCTATGGCCCGCAGCTCGAGCGCTCCATCCTGGGCATGGTGCAGGAGCAGGCGCAGCGCCTGCAGGCCATGAGCGACGAATTGGAGACGGTGCGCGCAGCGCTGAACGAGCGCAAGCTGGTCGAGCGCGCCAAGGGCCTGCTCATGGCCACGCGCAAGCTGTCCGAGGACGAAGCGCACAAGATGCTGCGCCAGACCGCCATGAGCCAGAACCGCCGGCTCGTCGACGTGGCGGAAACCGTGCTGTCGATGGCCGATTACCTGTAACGCCCGGCCCGGGCTGGCAGCGCTTGCTGCGCCGCACAAATTGCGTGCTCGCACCAGCGTGGTGCACCAGGCTGGTTCCCGTTGAACCCCAAACCACCAAAAACACCCGTCAAACGGTCATTTCGGCTGGCACGGTTAGTGCTTACCCTTGGGTATCGCAGGGCCAACGGCGGCCCCGCAGCAAGCCCTTCAAAAGGCCTGTACCGGACAACGGCGTCCATTTTCCGTCTGCTTCCCGCAGATGAAAGATGGGCGCCGTTTTGTTTTTCCCTCATCCAGATCAGGAGTTGAACATGACCCAGCAGACCCCCGGCCCCGCCGCCCCGAAGCGCCGCGATTTCATCCAGAAGGCTGGCGCCACCGCGCTGTTTTCAACGCTGGGGCACCACGGTGTGTGGGCGGCCGGCTCCGACGCCCCCGAGAAGAAGGAAGTCAAGATCGGGTTCATCCCGCTGACCGACTGCGCCAGCGTGGTGATGGCCTCGGTGCTGGGGATTGACCAGAAGTACGGCGTCAAGATCGTGCCGTCCAAGGAAGCGTCGTGGGCCGGCGTGCGCGACAAGCTGGTCAACGGCGAACTGGACATGGCCCACGTGCTGTGGGGCTTGATCTACGGCGTGCACATGGGTACCAGCGGCCCCAAGAAGGACATGGCCGTGCTGATGAACCTGAACCACAACGGCCAGGCCATCACGCTCAGCAAGAAGCTGGCGGAAAAGGGCGCGGTGGACGGGCAAAGCCTTGCCAAGCTGATGACCACCGACAAGCGCGAATACACCTTCGCACAGACCTTCCCCACCGGCACCCACGCCATGTGGCTCTACTACTGGCTGGCGACTTATGGCATCAATCCGATGAAGGACGCCAAGGTCATCACGGTACCGCCGCCCCAGATGGTGGCCAACATGCGCGTGGGCAACATGGACGGCTACTGCGTGGGCGAGCCCTGGGGCCACCGCGCGATCATCGACGGCATTGGCGTCACCGCCGTGACCACCCAGGACATCTGGAAGGACCATCCCGAGAAGGCACTGGGCACCACGGCCGAGTTCGTCAAGAAGTACCCCAACACCGCGCGCGCCGTCACGGCCGCCATCATTGAGGCCGGCAAGTGGATCGATTCCGGCCTGCAGAACAAGAACAAGATGGCCGAGACCGTGGCCGACAAGAGCTACGTCAACACCAGCGTGGACGCGATCAACCAGCGCATCCTTGGCCGCTACCAGAACGGCCTGGGCAAGACCTGGGACGACCCCAACCACATGAAGTTCTACAACGAGGGCACGGTCAGCATGCCGTATCTGTCGGACGGCATGTGGTTCCTGACGCAGCACAAGCGCTGGGGCCTGATCAAGGACCACCCCGACTACCTGGGCATTGCCAAACAGATCAACCAGATCGACCTGTACAAGGAAGCCGCAGCCGCCGCCAAGGCCCCGGTGCCCAAGGACCTGATGCGCACCAGCAAGCTGATCGACAGCGTGGTCTGGGACGGCAAGGACCCGAAGAAGTACGCCGACTCGTTCAAGGTCAAGGCCTGAGGCCCTCACCATGGTCAGCGCCGTATTCCATTCCCCGCTGGACGCCGTCGTGGCCCAGCCCGCCACGAGCCGAGAGGCAGCCCCCGCCATGAAGAACGCCGCCACACCCCAGCCCGTTGCATCCCAGCCCGTGAACGCCGACAAGGCGACTGCGGCGCGCACCCCGTTTGACTGGCGCGGCCTGTGGCTGCGGGTGGTGCCGCCCATCCTGGGGCTGGGCCTGCTGGTGCTGATCTGGCAGGGTGTCTCGGCCAGCAGCACCACCAACTTCCCGTCGCCACTGGAAACCTTCAAGCAGGCGGTGACGGTGTTCAGCGACCCGTTCTACAGCAAGGGGCCAAACGACCAGGGCATTGGCTGGAACATCTACAGCTCGCTCAAGCGCGTGGCGCTGGGCTTCGGCATGGCGGCGCTGGTGGGCATTCCGCTGGGTTTCATGATCGGGCGGTTCAGCTTCCTGAGCCGCATGTTCAACCCGCTGATCAGCCTGCTGCGCCCGGTGTCGCCGCTGGCCTGGCTGCCGATCGGCCTGCTGGTGTTCAAGGGCGCCAATCCGGCGGCCATCTGGACCATCTTCATCTGCTCGATCTGGCCCATGGTGATCAACACCGCCGTCGGCGTGCAGCGCGTGCCGCAGGACTACATGAACGTGGCGCGCGTGCTCAACCTGAGCGAATGGAAGATCGTCACCAAGATCCTGTTCCCCGCCGTGCTGCCCTACATGCTGACCGGCGTGCGCCTGGCCGTGGGCACGGCCTGGCTGGTGATCGTCGCCGCAGAGATGCTGACGGGTGGCGTGGGCATCGGCTTCTGGGTCTGGGACGAGTGGAACAACCTGAACGTCAAGAACATCATCATCGCGATCTTCGTGATCGGCATGGTCGGGCTCATCCTCGAGTTCGCGCTGATCAAGCTGGCAACCGCCTTCACATTTGAAGAGGTGAAATCATGAGCGACAGCCTGACCAGCAAGTACATCGAAGTCCAGGGCGTCGAGCAGACGTTCAAGACGGCCAAGGGCCCGTTTGTCGCGCTGCGCGACATCAACCTGACCGTGGCCAAGGGCGAGTTCGTGGCGCTGATCGGCCACTCGGGCTGTGGCAAGTCCACGCTGCTCAACCTGATCGCCGGGCTGACCCTGCCTACGCAGGGCGCGCTGCTGTGCGCCAACCGCGAAATTGCCGGCCCCGGCCCGGAGCGGGGCGTGGTGTTCCAGAACCACTCGCTGCTGCCCTGGCTCACCTGCTACGAGAACGTTTACCTGGCCGTCGAACGTGTGTTTGGACAGACCCGCGAAGCCGGCATCCCGGCGGAAACCAAGGCCCAGCTCAAGGCCCGCACCGACGCCGCGCTCGCGCTGGTGGGCCTGACGCCCGCCGCGCAGAAGCGCCCCGGCGAAATCTCCGGCGGCATGAAGCAGCGCGTGGGCATTGCACGCGCGCTGTCCATGGAGCCCAAGGTGCTGCTGATGGATGAGCCGTTTGGCGCACTGGACGCGCTCACCCGGGCCAAGCTGCAGGACGAGTTGCTGGAAATAGTGGCCCGAACGGAGAGCACGGTGGTGATGGTGACGCACGATGTGGACGAAGCCGTGCTGCTGAGCGACCGCATCGTGATGATGACCAACGGCCCGGCGGCCACCATCGGCGAGGTGCTGACAGTGGACCTGCCGCGCCCGCGCAACCGCGTGGCGCTGGCCGAAGACCCGCGTTACCTGCGCGCGCGCAAGGCCGTGATCGACTTCCTCTACACGCGCCAGGCGCATGTGGAGAAGCTGGCGGCCTGAACCTGCCGCCCGCCATGCCGACCAGGAGGGAGAAACCATGACAGCCGTACTCAGCGCACCCGCCAGCGTCGCTACAAAAAGAATAGCGCCTCACGCAGCACCGAAGCGGGCTGGAGGCCGGTTTGCCTTCGGGAAGTACCGCGAAATCATCATCGCGGTGGGGTTCTTCCTGCTGTTTGACCTGGGCGTGCTGGTGCTGAATTTCTACACCTCGTTCCAGATCGCGCAGGACGCGGTGGGCATCAACCTGTCGGGCCGGCAGCGCATGCTTTCCCAGCGCACCGCCAAGGCCATCCTGTCGGTGGATGCCGCACGCGCCAAGGGCGTGGCCGCCGGCCCAGAGCTGGACGAGCTGGCGGCCGCGGTGCGGCTGTTCGACGCGACACTCAAAGGCTTCCAGAACGGCGCCACCGTGCCCGGCGGCGACGGCAAACCGGTCTGGTTGCAGCCGGCCGAGGGGCCACGCGCCGCCGACATCCTGGCCAAGGCGCAGGCCTTGTGGACGCCCTACCAGCAGCTGGTCGCCCCGGTGCTGTCCGGCTCCGCCACCGACGCAGAACTACAGGCTGCGGTGGACTACGCCCGCACCAACAACCTCAAGCTGCTGGGCCTGATGAACGAGCTGACCACGGCACTGGAAGCCGTGGCCTCGGACCGCGCCACCACCCTGCGCATGGTGCAGACCGGCGGCATTGTGCTGGCGCTGCTGAACTTTGCGTTCATCCTGTTCAAGTTCCTGCGCCGGCTGCGCACGTCCGACGAAGCCATTGAGGCCGCCAACGAGGAAAACCGCGAAATCCTGGTGAGCGTGCGCGAAGGCCTGTTCCTGATGACGCCGGACCACCGGCTCGGCTCGCAGCTGTCCAAGTCGGCCCACGACCTGTTTGGCCGCACCCTCCGGCCGGGTGACAACTTTTTTGCCCTGCTGGCGACCCTGGTGTCGGAAAAGGCGCTGGCCGATGCACGCGACTATGTGGAGCTGCTGTTCTCGCCCCACGTCAAGGAAGCGCTGGTCCAGGGCATCAACCCGCTGTCGGAAGTGGAAGTCCAGGTCCGCAACCGGCTGGGGCAGAACCAGCGGCGCTACCTGTCATTTCACTTCAACCGGGTGCAGGAAGGCGACACCGTGCGCCACCTGCTGGTCACGGTGCAGGACATCACGGCCCGCATGGAGCTGGAAGCCAAGCTCACGGGGGAACGCCAGCGCTCGCAAAAGGAGTTTGCGATGCTGCTCAAGGCGTTTGACGCCGACCCGGCCATGCTGCGCCAGTTTGTGCAGCGCGCCGAGCGTGGCCTGCTGGAAGTCAATGACCTGCTGCGCAGCACCTCGTCGGCCCAGGGCGAAGCGGCGATCCTCAAGGCCGTGAACGAGGCCTGCCGCCGCGTCCATGCCCTCAAGGGCGACGCGGCCACACTCGGCCTAGACACCCTGGCCGCCCAGGCCCACAGCTTCGAAAACGAGCTGCAGCGCATCCGTGACACCGGTGGCAGCAGCGGCAATGTGGGCGACGCCCTGCTGGCCCTGCCGATGCCGCTGGAAGACCTTCTCAACAAGATTTCCGCGCTGCGCGGCCTGACCGGCATCCAGCGGCCGGCCGCCGCCGGCGCCGAGCCGGTGGAGCCCATCAACGACGCCCTGGAACGGCTGCTGCGCGAAGCGGCAGCCGACACCGGCAAGCAGGTGCAGGCCGTGGTCCGCATGGGCAGCCAGAGCGATCTGGAACCGGACGCCCGCGACCTGGTGCGCGAGATCGCTGTCCAGCTGGCCCGCAACGCCGTGGTGCACGGCATCGAAGCGCCCCCCGAGCGCCAGGCCACGGGCAAGGACGCTGCAGGCAAGGTGCAGGTGGAGCTGGTGCGCGGCGAAACCGAGTGGACGCTGTCCGTGCGCGACGACGGTTGCGGCCTGTCGGCCGCCCGGGTGCGCCAGCGACTGCTGGCGCTGGGCTGGTACACGGCCCAGCAGCTCGACAGTTTCAATGAGCGCCAGATCATTGCCCACATCTTCAAGCCCGGCTTCTCTACAGCTCCGGCACTCACGCTGCACGCCGGCCGCGGGGTGGGCCTGGATGTGGTGCAGGCCAATGTGCAGCGGCTCGGCGCCCGGATGATGCTGACCTCCACGCCCGGCCAGTTCACGGAATTCCGGATCAGGTTCGCCTGAACACGCCATGCGACTGCTTATCGTTGACGACTCCAACATGATCCGATCCCGCATCTCGCGCGTGGTGCAGACCGGTGCGCTGTCGGGCGTGTCCATCGTCGGCCTGGCCCGCAACGGCGCCGAAGCGGTGCGCATCGCCAAAGCCACCCAGCCCGAGGTGGTGACCATGGACCTGACCATGCCCGAAATGGACGGCATCGAGTGCATCCAGGCACTGATCCAGCTGTTCCCGCGCATCAACATCCTCGTGGTCAGCGCCCTGAGCGACAAATCCACCGCGATCGCGGCGCTGCGCCTGGGGGCGCGCGGATTTGTGGCCAAGCCGTTCAGCGACGACGAACTGCGCCTGGCGCTGCTCGACGTGGCCGACGTCCACTGAAAGACCGCGCCATGGACACCCTGAACGAAAACGAGCTCAAGATGTTTGTGGACTCGGTCCGCCACTACTTCAAGACCACCACGGGCCAGGAGCCGCAGATCACATCGGCTTTCCTCGGCACCGGCGACGTGGAGGGCTACGAGTTCAATGGCATCGTGTCCTTCACCGGCAGCTACAACGGCCAGGTGATCGTGTCGATGCCGCCGCGCCTGCTGCGCGAACTGCTACTGCTGCAGCACGAGACCGACATGTCGGACGGCAACCTGCTCGACGCCGTGGGCGAGATCGCCAACACCCTGGGCGGCAACGCCCGCAAGACGCTGGGGCCGGAGCTGAACATTTCGGTGCCGGTGAAGCTGCAGGGCGCCACGGGTTCGCGCTCGCGCGTGCGCCGCCACCCCTACGTCATCACGCTGCGCTGGAACCACCAGCCGGCCGTGGTCTGTGTCGACATGGAAAAGAAATGACGCTGTGGAGAAGACGATGAAGAAAATGAAGCTGGTGATGGTGGGCAACGGCATGGCCGGTGTCCGCACCCTGGAGGAGCTGCTGAAGATCAGCCCGGAGCTGTACGACATCACCGTGTTCGGGGCCGAGCCCCACCCCAACTACAACCGCATCCTGCTGTCGCCCGTGCTGGCCGGCGAGCAGACGCTGGACGAGATCGTGCTCAACTCCTGGGACTGGTACACCGACAACCACATCACGCTGCATGCCGGCAAGAAGGTGATGGAGATTGACCGGGTCAAGCGCGTGGTGCGCGCCGACGACGGCACCGAGGCCGAGTACGACCGTCTGCTGCTGTGCACCGGCTCCAACCCGTTCATCCTGCCGGTGCCGGGCAAGGAGCTGCAGGGCGTGATCGCCTACCGCGACATCGCCGACACCAACACCATGATCGAGACCGCAGCGAAGTACAGGAAGGCGGTGGTGATTGGCGGCGGCCTGCTGGGCCTGGAGGCCGCCAACGGCCTGATGAAACGCGGCATGGACGTGACCGTGGTGCATGTGATGCCCTGGCTCATGGAGCGCCAGCTGGACGACGTGGCTGGCAAGCTGCTGCAGAAGTCGCTGGAAGCGCGCGGCCTGAAGTTCATGATCGGCGCCCAGACGCAGGCGCTGCTGGGCAATGAGGCCGGGCGGGTGCGGGCCGTCCAGTTCAAGGACGGCACCGAGATTGACACGGACCTGGTGGTCATGGCGGTGGGCATCCGCCCCAACACCGAGCTGGCCGAAAAGGCCCGGCTGCATGTGAACCGCGGCATCGTGGTCAACGACACCATGCAGACCGTGACCGACGCGCGAATTTACAGCGTGGGCGAGTGTGCCGCCCACCGCGGCATTGCCTACGGGCTGGTCGCGCCCCTGTTCGAGCAGGCCAAGGTGGCGGCCAACCACCTGGCGCAGTTCGGCATTGGCCGCTACACCGGCTCGCTCACCTCCACCAAGCTCAAGGTCACGGGCATCGACCTGTTCTCGGCCGGCGACTTCCAGGGCGGCGAGGGCACCGAAGAAATTGTCATGAGCGACCCGTTCGGCGGCGTCTACAAGAAGCTGGTGATCAAGGACGACAAGCTGGTGGGTGCCTGCCTGTACGGCGACACCGTGGACGGCAGCTGGTACTTCAAGCTGCTGCGCGACGGCCGCAGCGTCAGCGACATCCGCGACAAGCTGATGTTCGGTGAGTCCAATATCGGCGACACGGGCCACGAGGGCCACAGCAAGGCCGCCACCATGCCCGACGACGCCGAAGTCTGCGGCTGCAACGGCGTCAACAAGGGCAGCATCTGCAAGGCCATCAAGGAAAAGGGCCTGTTCACGCTGGACGAGGTGCGCAAGCACACCAAGGCCAGCGCGTCCTGCGGCTCCTGCACAGGCCTGGTCGAGCAGATCCTGATGTTCACCGCCGGGGGGGACTATTCCGCCACGCCCAAGCTCAAGGCCATGTGCGGCTGCACCGACCACGGGCACCAGGCGGTGCGCGACGCCATCCGGACGCCGCTGCCCGACGGCCGCAAGCTGCTGACCATCACCGATGTGTTCAAGGCGCTGGACTGGAAGACGCCCAATGGCTGCGCCAGCTGCCGTCCGGCCGTCAACTACTACCTGATCAGCACCTGGCCCAAGGAGGCGAAGGACGACCCGCAAAGCCGCTTCATCAACGAGCGCAGCCACGCCAACATCCAGAAGGACGGCACCTACAGCGTGATCCCCCGCATGTGGGGCGGCGAAACCACCGCCAGCGAGCTGCGTCGCATTGCGGACGCGGTGGACAAGTACAAGATTCCCACCGTCAAGGTCACCGGCGGCCAGCGCATCGACCTGCTGGGCGTGAAGAAGGAAGACCTGCCCCATGTGTGGAAGGACATCGGCATGCCCAGCGGCCACGCGTATGCCAAGGCATTGCGCACGGTGAAGACCTGCGTGGGCAGCGAGTGGTGCCGCATGGGCACGCAGGACAGCACGCAGATGGGCAAGGACCTGGAGCGCGCCATGTGGCGCATGTACGCCCCGCACAAGGTCAAGTTCGCCGTCAGCGGCTGCCCGCGCAACTGCGCCGAGGCCGGCATCAAGGACGTGGGCATCATCGGCGTGGACAGCGGCTGGGAGATGTACATCGCCGGCAACGGTGGCATCAAGACCGAGGTGGCGCACTTCTTCGTCAAGCTCAAGACAGCCGCCGAGGTGCTGGAGTACACCGGCGCCTTCTGCGAGCTGTACCGCCAGGAAGGCTGGTACCTGGAGCGCACGGTGCACTACGTCAACCGCGTGGGCCTGGACTACGTGAAGAAGCGCATCCTGGACGACCACGAAGGCCGCAAGGCGCTGTGGGAACAACTGCAGTTCGCGCTCGATGGCGAGCCCGACCCCTGGTTTGAAATGGACAAGGCAGCGGTGGACACACGCCAGTTTGCCCCGCTGACGGTGGCCTGAGGAGACAAGAAGATGAGTGAGTGGAAAGTCATTTGCCGCGTGGACGACATCCCGGTGCTGGGCTCACGCCGCGTGGCGCGCCCCGTGGGGCTGGATATCGCGGTGTTCCGCACGGCCGAGGACAAGGTGTTTGCCCTGCTGGACCGCTGCCCGCACAAGGGCGGCCCGCTGAGCCAGGGCATCGTGCACGGCGAAGCGGTGGCCTGCCCGTTGCACAACTGGAACATCGGGCTGCAGGACGGCTGTGCCCGGGCGCCCGACGAGGGCTGCACGCCGCGCTTTGCCGTGGCCGTGCGCGACGGTGCGGTGTACCTGGACGCGAACGAGCTCGCCACCCACGCCACCGACCTGACCCGTCCGGTCGCGGGCCCCGCCCGACGCACCGCGCTGGCATGACCCTGCGCGAGACCCGCTCCACCTGCCCCTACTGTGGCGTGGGCTGCGGCGTGATCATCGAGTCGCAGGGCGACCAGATCACCGGCGTGCGGGGCGACCCGGACCACCCGGCCAACTTTGGCCGCCTGTGCAGCAAAGGCAGCAGCCTGCACCTGACCGCTTCCCAGCCCGTCACGCGCCAGGCCCGCCTGTTGCACCCGATGCGCCGCGCGCAGCGTGGCGAGGTGCCCCAGCGCATCGGCTGGGATTCAGCGCTCGACCAGGCGGCCGGCAAGTTCGCCCAAGTGGTGCAGGATCATGGCCCCGACGCGGTGGGCTTCTACATCAGCGGCCAGTTGCTCACCGAGGACTACTACGTCTTCAACAAGCTGGCCAAAGGCCTGCTGGGCACCAACAATGTGGACACCAACTCCCGCCTGTGCATGAGCAGTGCGGTGGCGGGCTACAAGCTCACGCTGGGTGCCGACGCGCCACCGGCCTGCTACGACGACCTGGCCCACGCGCAGTGCCTGTTCATTGCCGGCAGCAACACCGCCTGGGCGCATCCGGTGCTGTTTCGCCGCATCGAAGACGCACGCGCCGCCAACCCGGCCATGAAGATCATCGTGGCCGACCCGCGCCGCACCGACACCGCCGAAGCGGCCGACCTGTTTTTGCCCCTGCAGCCCGGCACCGACGTGATGCTGTTCAACGGACTGCTGCACATCATGCTGTGGGAAGGCTGGACCGACGCGCGCTACATCGCTGCCCACACCACCGGCTTCGACGATCTCAAGGCGCTGGTACGCGACTGCACCCCCGACTTGGTGGCCCAGACCTGTGGCCTGAAGAAGGAAGACCTGTTCACTGCGGCGCGCTGGTTCGCCACCTCGCCCGCCACGCTGAGCCTGTACTGCCAGGGCCTCAACCAGTCCAGCAGCGGCACGGCCAAGAACGCCGCCCTGATCAACCTGCACCTGGCCACCGGCCAGATCGGCCGGCCGGGGGCCGGACCGTTTTCGCTCACGGGGCAGCCCAATGCCATGGGCGGGCGTGAAGTGGGCGGCCTGGCCAACCTGCTCAGCGCCCACCGCGACATGGCCAACCCGGAGCACCGCGCCGAAGTGGCGGCCCTCTGGGGTGTGCCGTCGGTGCCGGACAAGCCCGGCAAGACGGCGGTGGAGATGTTCCAGGCGGCGGCCGACGGCGAGATCAAGGCACTGTGGATTGCCTGCACCAATCCGGCCCAGTCCATGCCGGATCAGGCCACGGTGCGGCGCGCGCTGCAGCAGGCCGAACTGGTGGTCGTGCAGGAGGCGTTTGCCACCACCGCCACCTGCGAATTTGCCGACCTGTTGCTGCCCGCCACCACCTGGGGCGAGAAAACCGGCACCGTGACCAACAGCGAGCGGCGCATCAGCCGCGTGCGCCCGGCTGTGCCAGCGCCGGGCAGCACCCGCCACGACTGGGTGATTGCCACGGAATTCGCGCAACGGCTGGAGGCGCGGCTCCGGCCGGGCGCCCCCACCCTGTTCCCCTACTCCGTGATCGACCCGGCCTTGGGCGTGGAAGCCGTCTGGAACGAACACCGCGAATCCACTCGCGGCCGCGACCTGGACATCACCGGCATGAGCTACGCAGCGCTCGAGGCCTCCCCCCTGCAATGGCCCATGCGGCCTGGTGAGGCGCAAGGCAAGGCCAGGCTGTACGAAGACGGCGTGTTCCCCACCGCCGACGGCAAGGCCCGCTTTGCGGCGCTGGCCTGGAAGCCGGTGGCCGAACCGCGCGATGCCCGCTACCCGTTCAGCCTGGGCACAGGCCGGCTGCGCGACCACTGGCACGGCATGAGCCGCACCGGCACACTGGGCCGGCTGTTCGGCCATGTGGCGGAACCTGCCGTCCAGATGAACCTGCAGGACATGCAGCGCCGCGGCCTGAAGGACGGCGAGCTGGTGCACGTGACCAGCCGACGTGGCTCCATCGTGGTGCCGGTGCAGGCCAGCACTGACATGGGGCTGGGCCAGGTCTTCATGGCCATGCACTGGGGCCCGGAGTACCTGAGCGGCTGCGCCAGCACGGGTGAACGGCTGGCGGGGGTCAACGCACTCACGTCGCCCGCATACTGCCCCAGCTCCAGGCAGCCCGAACTCAAGCACGCGGCCGTGAAGGTGCTGCGCGCCGAGTTGCCCTGGGCCTTGCTGGGCGTGGCGTGGCTGCCGGAAGGCGAGGCACTGGCCGCGCGTGAAGCGCTCAAGCCGCTGATGGCCCTGTTCCCGTTTGCCAGCTGCGTGCCGTTCGGCCGCGAACGCAGCGGTGTGCTGTTCCGCGCGGCCAGCTACGAAGCCCCACCCGGCGAAGTGCTGGCCCGCATTGAAGGGATGCTCGGCCTGGCAGGGGCCGACACGCTGCGCTACGCCGACAAAAAGAAGGGGCAGCACCGCGTCATGCGCCTGGTGCGCCAGGGCGAGCAGGCCCAGCTCGAGGGCTTTGTGCTGGCTGGTGACACCCGGGCCGAGGCCTGGATCAAGACCCTGCTGCAGGACGAGCTGCCCGCGCAGGCCTATGGCCGGCTGCTGCTGCTGCCGGGCGCCAGCGCCCCCGTGGCCGTGCAGTCGCGCGGTCGCCAGGTCTGCACCTGCTTCAATGTGAGCGAGCCCGCCATCCAGGCCCACCTGGCCGGTACCCGTGGCAGCGAAGACCAGCGCCTGGCGTCACTGCAGGGCGCATTGCAGTGCGGCACCAACTGTGGCAGTTGCGTGCCCGAACTGCGCCGGCTGGTACGGGGCGTGATCACGCTGCGACAGGCCGCCTGAGCCATACAGGCGTCCGGCCGTCATTCGGCATATAGCGATAAGTCATCAGGCTTGCCCGACAATCCAGCCCAGCATGGGAATCAGCCAGTACATCAAGGAAATCGGCCGCGGCAAGCAGGGCGCGCGCTCGCTCACGCGTGCGCAGGCTGCCGACCTGCTGGGGCAGGTGCTGGACGGCCAGGTGACCGACCTGGAAGTCGGCGGCTTCTGCCTGGCCATGCGCATCAAGGGCGAAACGCCCGACGAAATGGCGGGCTTCCTCGACGCCGTCCATGCGCGGCTGAACCACCTGCCGGCCAGCGACCGCCCGCTGGTGGTGCTGCCCAGCTACAACGGGGCACGCAAGCTGCCGCTGCTCACCCCGTTGCTGGGCTTGCTGCTGGCGCGGCGCGGCCTGCCGGTGCTGATGCATGGCACGGCCACCGAATCCACCCGCGTGACAGTGCCCAATGTGCTCGCAGCCCTTGAATTGCCTGCGTACGGCGCTATAAAAAAGATAGCGATTGGGGAGCTGGCCTTTGTCGCGACCGAACGGCTGAGCCCGGCCCTCAAGCGCCTGCTGGACGTGCGCCGTGTCGTGGGCCTGCGCAACCCGGCGCACAGCCTGGTCAAGCTCATGAACCCCTGCGACGGCCCGGCGGTGGTGGTGGGCAGCTACACCCACCCGGAATACGCGGTGTCCATGGCGGCCGTGTTCGAGCGGATGGGCAGCACCGCGCTGCTGCTGCGCGGCACCGAAGGCGAGGTGGTGGCCGACCCGCGCCGCATGCCGCAGATGGACGGATTCATCCGCGGCCGGCACCAGTTGCTGCAGGAGGCCCAGAAGGGCACTGTGACGGACCTGCCTACCCTGCCCGCCGACACCGACCCGGTGGCGACCGCCGCCTACATCCGCGCGGTACTGGCCGGCGATTTGCCAGTGCCTGCGTCGATTGCACAACAGGTGGAACACATCTTGCGTCTCGTGGAGTCATCATGAACAGCAACGGAAAAGTCACCCTTGTGGGCGCCGGCCCTGGCGATCCGGAGCTGCTCACGCTCAAGGCGGTCAAGGCGATCGAAGCGGCAACCGTGCTGCTGGTCGACGATCTGGTGAGCGACGCCATCGTGGCCCTGGCATCGCCGCGGGCCCGTGTGGTCCATGTGGGCAAGCGGGGGGGTTGCAAGAGCACGCCCCAGGCCTTCATTGAAAAACTCATGCTCATGGCCGCGCGCGAAGGCGAGAACGTGGTGCGCCTGAAGGGCGGTGACCCGTTCATCTTCGGCCGCGGCGGCGAAGAGGTGGAACACCTGCGCGCCGCCGGCGTGCAGGTGGAGGTGGTCAATGGCATCACCTCGGGCCTGGCCGCCATCACCACGCTGGGCGTTCCATTGACCCACCGCGAACATGCCCATGGCGTGGTCTTCGTCACCGGCCACGCCAAACCCGGCGACGACGGCACCGACTGGCGGGCCCTGGCCGCCACCGCGCGGGACGCAAAGCTGACGCTCGTGATCTACATGGGTGTGAGCGGTGCGCAGCGCATCCAGGACGAACTGCTCACCGGGCTGCCAACCAGCACGCCAGTGGCCATTGTCGAGCGCGCCACCCTGCCCGACCAGCGCCACGCTGTCACCACGCTGGGGCAGTTGCGGGCCACCATCGAGCGTGATGGGCTGGCCAGCCCATCGGTCATTGTGGTGGGCGACGTCGTGCGCGGGGCCGCTACACTGCAGCGCATTCCAGAAGCCACTGCAGGGGTGCCATGCTCGAAAAACTCAATGAACTCACCGAAAGCCATGGCGCGCTCCGGCCGGGCCGGGGGCTGATCACCGGCATCATTGCCCTGAGCCTGGCCATCCTCTGCTTTCTGGGGGTCATGGCGTTTCATTTCCCTGAATACCTCACGACGCCACAGCTGCGCAAGAGTTACGACGTGGCGCTGATCCGGCAACTCATGTTCGGTGCGCTGGTGGTGGCCGGCGGCCTGTCGCTGGTGAACGTGATCTTCAACCGCGCCCGCTGGCTGTCGGCCTTTGCGTTTGGCCTGGTGGCGCTGTCGGCCCTGCTGGGCGGGCACAAGGTCGAGGTGGACCCGAACTTTCCCGACAACACGCCCTACATCGGGCTGGACTGGTTCATCCTGGACCTGCTGGGCTCGTCACTGATCTTCATCTTTATCGAAAAGCTTTTTGCCCTGCGGCGCGACCAGCCCGTGTTCCGCCCCGAGTGGCAGACCGACTTCCATCACTTCATCGTCAACCACATGATCGTGGGCTTCGTGCTGCTGGCCACCAACCTCATGGTGCACCGGTTCTTTGGCTGGGCGGCCCACGAGGGTGTGCGCGGCTGGGTTCAGGGCCTGCCGTTCTGGGCCGGCGTGTTCCTGATTGTGCTGGTGGCCGACCTGGTGCAGTACTGGACGCACCGCGCCTACCACCAGGTCCCGCTGCTGTGGCGGCTGCACGCGGTGCACCACAGCGCCAAGAGCATGGACTGGCTTGCCGGTTCGCGCCAGCACATCCTGGAAGTGTTGATCACCCGCACCCTGGTGCTGGCACCCATTTATGTGCTCGGCTTCTCCAAGGAAGTGATCGACGCCTACATCGTCATCGTCGGCTTCCAGGCCGTGTTCAACCATGCCAACGTGAGCGTACGCCTCGGGCCGCTGCGGTACCTGATCGTGACACCCAACTTCCATCACTGGCACCACAGCCAGGACCAGGAGGCGCTGGACAGGAACTACGCCGCGCACTTTGCGTTTCTGGACCACCTGTTCGGCACCGCCGTCAAGAGCACCCGGCTCTGGCCCGAGCGCTACGGCGTGCTGGGCGACTATGTGCCCAACGGCTTCGTGAAGCAATTCAAGTTCCCGTTCACCTGGAAAGGCTAAGCGTGCAGTTTGACGCCGTCGTGATCGGCGCCGGTGCCGCTGGCCTGTTCTGCGCCGGGGTGGCGGGCCAGCGCGGGCTCAAGGTGCTGGTGCTGGACCACAGCGACAAAGTGGCCGAGAAAATCCGCATCTCGGGCGGCGGCCGCGCCAACTTCACCAACCGCGACATCGACGTGCGTGCGCCACACCGGCATTTCATCAGCGACAACCCGAACTTTTGCCGCTCGGCCCTGAGCCGCTACACGCCCCAGCAGTTCCTCAACCTGGTGAACAAGCATGGCATCGGCTTCCACGAGAAGCACAAGGGCCAGTTGTTCTGCGACCGGTCGGCCGACGACCTCATCCAGATGCTTCTGGCCGAATGTGCGGCGGGGGGCGTGCAGCGCTGGCAACCCTGCGCCGTGCACGCGCTGCGCCACGGCGCAGCGGGATACGAAGTCGACACCGACTGGGGCACGGTGCTGGCGGCCAGCGTGGTGGTGGCCACGGGCGGACTGTCCATCCCGAAGATTGGCGCCACCGACTTCGGTTACCGCCTGGCGCGGCAGTTCGGCCTGCGGCTGGTCGAACCCCGCCCCGCCCTGGTGCCGCTGACCTTTGATGGCGAGGCCTGGACGCCCTATGCCCAACTGGCCGGACTGGCGCTGCCGGTCCAGATCGAGACCGGCACCAAAAAAGACCGGATGGCATTCAATGAGGACCTGCTGTTCACCCACCGGGGCCTGAGCGGGCCGGCGGTGTTGCAGATCTCCAGCTACTGGCAGGCCGGCAGCGCGATCCGGCTGAACCTCGCGCCGGCGACGGACTTGCCGGATGCCCTGGCGCGGGCCAAGCTGCAGTCGCGAAAGCGCATTGCCAACGAACTCGCCAGTCTAGTGCCGTCGCGGCTGGCGGACGCCTGGGTGCTGCAGGACGCTGCCTGGCAGCGCCCGGTGAACGAAGCCTCGGACAAGGCGCTGGCCCTGCTGGCCGAGCGCCTCGGACGCTGGGAAATCACCCCCACCGGCACCGAGGGCTACAAGAAGGCCGAAGTCACGGCCGGTGGCGTGGACACCCGCGACCTGTCCTCACAGACCCTGGAATCGCGGCAGCCGGGCCTGTATTTCATCGGCGAAGTGGTGGACGTGACGGGCTGGCTGGGCGGCTACAACTTCCAGTGGGCCTGGGCCAGTGGCCACGCCTGCGCCATGGCGCTGCCGGCGCCGGCCGCGCCTACCGCTTGAACCGGACCGGAAAACCGTTATAATTCAAGGCTTTGCTGGCAAACCCCCACGGCCTGATCACCGTTCAAGTGGGGGACATCAGCGGTTATGGAGCACGGGCCCGATCTTCCCTTGACCCCTCTGGCCGCACAAATCTGGAATTCATTCTGTAATGACCACCATCCGCGTTAAAGAAAACGAGCCGTTCGACGTGGCACTGCGCCGCTTCAAGCGCACCATTGAAAAGCTGGGCCTGCTGACCGACTTGCGCGCGCGCGAGTTCTACGAAAAGCCCACTGCCGAGCGCAAGCGCAAGAAGGCTGCGGCCGTCAAGCGCCACTACAAGCGCGTGCGCAGCATGCAGCTGCCCAAGAAGCTGTACTGATCGCCTGCCCTCGCGGCACCCGAAAAGCCTGCCTGGGGACGCTCAAGCAGGCTTTTTTCATTCCCGGACACCGGAGTCACCCATGAGCCTCAAAGAACAGATCACCGAAGACATGAAGGCCGCCATGCGCGCCAAGGACACGGAGCGCCTGGGCACCATCCGCCTGCTGACGGCCGCCA
Organism: Ramlibacter sp.; assembly: GCA_046348225.1. Taxonomy (GTDB): domain Bacteria; phylum Pseudomonadota; class Gammaproteobacteria; order Burkholderiales; family Burkholderiaceae_C; genus JAXMEQ01. Next base: position 3,156 of record JAXMEQ010000013.1, on the reverse strand, counting down.
TGAAGCAGAAGGAAGTGGACGAACGCATCGAGCTGGACGACGCGGCCGTGATCGCCATCGTCGACAAGATGCTCAAGCAGCGCAAGGACAGCATTGAGGCCTTCGAGAAAGCCGGCCGCCAGGACCTGGCGGACAAGGAAATCGCCGAAGTGAAGGTCCTGCAGGTCTACCTGCCGGCCCGCCTGAGTGCCGAAGAGATTGCCGCCGAGGTCAAGGCGATCGTGGCGGAACTCGGCGCCAAAGGTCCGAGCGACATGGGCAAGGTGATGGGCGCCGCCAAAGCCAAACTGGCTGGCAAGGCCGACATGGGCCAGGTGAGCGCCGCCGTGAAGGCCGCGCTGGCGGGCTAGCTTCCCGCCACCTTCATGCGGTTGACCAGGATCGAGCCCACGGTCTTGGCGCCGTAGTTGTAGGCATCGGCGCCCACGGCTTCGATGCCGTTGAGCATGTCCTTCAGATTGCCCGCGATGGTGATCTCCTGCACCGGATAGGCGATCCGGCCGTTTTCCACCCAGAAGCCGCTGGCCCCGCGGGAATAGTCCCCCGTCACGTAGTTCACGCCCTGGCCCATGAGTTCGATCACGAACAGGCCGGTGCCTAGCTTGCGCAGCATTTCGTCGAGGTCGTCGCCCGCGCGCGTCAGGCGGGAGCGCAGCACCAGGTTATGCGACCCGCCCGCATTGCCGGTGGTCTTCATGCCGAGCTTGCGGGCCGAATAGGTGCTCAGGAAGTAGCCTTCCACCCGGCCCGCGTCCACCACCTTGCGCGCCTTGCAACGCACACCTTCCTCGTCGAACGGCGAACTGCCCTTGCCGCGCAGAACGTGCGGGTCTTCCGTGATGTCAATATGCTTGGGGAATACCTGCTTGCCCAGCGAATCCAGCAGGAAGCTGCTCTTGCGGTACAGCGAACCGCCGCTGACCGCCTGCACAAAGCCGCCCAGCAGGCCCGCGGCCAGCGGCGATTCGAACAGCACCGGGCACTGGGTGGTGGCGATCTTGCGCGACTTGAGCCGGCTCAGCGCCCGCTCGGCGGCGTAGCGGCCGACCGACTGCGGACTGGCCAGCTCATCGGCGCTGCGCATCGAGCTGTACCAGGCGTCACGCTGCATGTTGTCGCCCTTGCCGGCGATCGGCGCGACCGAAATGCTGTGGCGCGAGCTGGCGTAGCCGCCGCGGAAGCCGCGCGTATGGGCACTGAAAAAGTGGCTCTGCTGCGCCGAGACGCCAGCGCCTTCGCTGTTGGTGATGCGCCGGTCGGTCTTCAGCGCCGCCTCCTCGCACTGCAGCGCGAGGGTGGCCGCCTGCTCGCTGGTGATGGCCCAGGGGTGAAACAGGTCCAGATCGGGCTGCTCGTGCGGCTGGGCAATGTCGTCGGCATCGGGCAGGCCGGCCACCGGGTCTTCGGCCGTGAAGCGCGCGATGTCGTACGCCGCCTGCACCGTCTGCTCGATGGCCGCGGGGGAAAAGTCCGACGTGCTGGCGTTGCCGCGCCGGTGTCCGACATAGACCGTCACGCCCAGCGACTTGTCGCGGTTGCGCTCCACCGTTTCGAGTTCGCCCTTGCGCACCGAAACGCTCAGGCCGCAACCCTCCGAAGCCTCGGCACCGGCATCGGTGGCGCCGAGCTTGCGGGCATGCGCAAGGGCGTGGTCCACCAGGTGTTCAAACTGCGTGCGGGTGTAGGCAAAGCCACTGTCGGCTCGGGAAGCGGTTGTATTCATATCGGCGGCTATGATACTTGTCGCCTTGCGCCCGGCCTCCCCGGCGCGGCGATACCCCCACCATGTCACGCAAACCCAAAAAAGGCTATTACGTCCGCGGCCAGTTCGTGGCCGAAGGCAGCGAGCTCGACCTTGAACTCAAGGCCGAACTCAAAGGCACGACCGAAGCCAGCCGGACGGAACTCAAACGCGAAAGCACCGAGCTGCAAAAGCTGGGCGAGTCACTGCTCACGCTGCGTGACGGCCTGCTGACACCACTGGCCTTGCCTGAAAAGCTGATGGACGCCCTGGCCGAGGCCAAACGCATCACCAATTTCGAAGGCAAGCGCCGCCAGATGCAGTTTGTGGGCAAGCTCATGCGCGGGCTCGACGACACGACGCTGGACGCCGTGCGCGCGGCGCTGCAGGAGCAGCAAAGCGGCTCGGCCGCCGCCGCCCAGGCGCTGCACGAAGCCGAGCACTGGCGCGACCGCCTGATTGCCGACGACGAGGCCGTGGGCGAGTGGCTGCGCCGCTACCCGGCGACGGACTCGCAGCAACTGCGCGCACTGGTGCGCCAGGCGCGCAAGGACGCCCAGCCGGACAAGACCGCCATCTCGCAGGGTCTGGCGCCGCGCCGTGGCCGCGCCTACCGCGAAATTTTCCAGCTGGTCAAGGAGCAGCTGGAGGCCATTCCGGAGCCCGACGATGAGTGAGCACGACCCGCTGCGCATTGGCATCGTGTCCATCAGCGACCGCGCCTCCACTGGCGTGTACGAAGACAAGGGCCTGCCGGCGCTGAAAGACTGGCTCACGCGGGCGCTCAGGAATCCCGTCACCTTCGAGCCACGGCTGATTCCAGACGAACAGGCCCTGATCAGCCAGACCCTGATCGAACTGGTCGATGCCGGCTGTTCGCTGGTGCTTACCACCGGCGGCACCGGCCCGGCGCTGCGCGACGTGACTCCCGAGGCCACCCGGGCGGTCGCGCACAAGGAATTGCCCGGCTTTGGCGAACAGATGCGCCAGATCAGCCTGCGCTTTGTGCCCACGGCCATCCTGTCGCGCCAATGCGCCGTGGTTCGTGACAAATGCCTCATCATCAACCTGCCGGGGCAGCCCAGGGCTATCCAGGAAACACTGGAAGGGCTCAAATCGCCTGACGGAGAGCCACTGGTGCCCGGCATCTTTGCGGCAGTTCCGTACTGCGTGGACCTGATCGGGGGACCCTGGATGGAAACCGACGACGCGGTCTGCAAGGCCTTTCGACCCAAAACCGCTGTCCGGCGGACCATCGCGCCGCAATGACAGGAGCCCGCATGAAGAACGCCTTTGTTGCCATCGCGCTTGCCGCCGCTGCCGCAGCGGCCATGGCCCAGGCCCCTGCGCCTGAACCCAGCCTGCCCTACACCGTGAAGCCGTCCGACAAGCTGATCCGCCTGTCGCGCGATCTG
>JAXMEQ010000012.1:0-81890 GCA_046348225.1 Ramlibacter sp. | reverse complement strand
GCAGGCCATCGTGGTGGCGGTGCCGGCGGGCAGCGCCGCCAGGATCAAGACCCAGGTGGCGCGCCCCGACCCGCTGGTGGCCCCGTTCGCCAGGGGCCAGGCGGTGGGCTCGCTCAAGGTGCTGCTCAATGACCAGCCGATGCTCGACGTCCCCCTGGTGGCACTGGAACCCGTCGAGCAGGCAGGGTTGCTGGGGCGTGCCTGGGACGGCATCCGGCTCTGGATCAAGTAGTTGCAAGTGAGCATTCGCTGACTTTCCGGTTCAAGCATTGCGGGATTTCCCGCACAAGGCTATACTGGAGGGCTTTCCCGCTTTTGGGGCGGAAAAGTCTTATCCATTTCTTGACGTTTAGGGACGTTTTTAATGCCAACCATCAATCAACTGGTGCGTCAGGGGCGCGAGGTCGAAAAGACCAAGTCGAAAAGCCCTGCGATGCAGAACTCGCCGCAGCGTCGCGGCGTGTGCACCCGCGTGTACACCACGACGCCGAAGAAGCCGAACTCGGCCCTTCGCAAGGTCGCCAAGGTCCGTCTGACCAACGGCTTTGAAGTCATCTCCTACATCGGCGGCGAAGGCCACAACCTGCAGGAACACAGCGTGGTGCTGGTTCGCGGCGGTCGTGTCAAGGACCTGCCGGGTGTGCGTTACCACATCGTCCGCGGTTCGCTGGACCTGCAGGGCGTGAAAGACCGCAAGCAGTCGCGCTCCAAGTACGGTGCCAAGCGCCCGAAGAAGGCCTGATCGATTCGTTTTATTGGTGCCCGTACCGCCCTGGCAGGCGCGTGCAGGCGTAGTGACCCGCTGTTGGGTCGAGTAAGTGAGAGTCCTGAATGGCTCTCGCGGCACACGCCGAAAGCGGTGCCAACTGAAGCAAAGAGGTGAAAAATGCCACGTCGTCGCGAAGTCCCTAAACGTGAAATCCTGCCGGATCCCAAGTTCGGCAATGTCGAGCTTTCCAAGTTCATGAACGTGATCATGGAAGGCGGCAAGAAGGCCGTCGCCGAGCGCATCATTTATGGCGCGCTCGACTTCATCGAGAAGAAGAACCCGGGCAAGGACCCGCTCGAAGCCTTCACCATCGCCATCAACAACGTCAAGCCCATGGTGGAAGTCAAGTCCCGCCGCGTGGGTGGCGCCAACTACCAGGTGCCGGTCGAAGTGCGCCCGGTGCGCCGTCTGGCCCTGTCGATGCGCTGGATCAAGGAAGCCGCCCGCAAGCGCGGCGAGAAGTCCATGGCCCTGCGCCTGGCCAACGAACTCATGGAAGCCACGGAAGGCCGTGGCGGCGCCATGAAGAAGCGTGACGAAGTGCACCGCATGGCCGAGGCCAACAAGGCCTTCAGCCACTTCCGCTTCTAAGAACCGTCCCCATCTGGAGTACGGCCCGCCACGAGCGGGCCTTTCCTGTTTAAAGAAAGATCATCATGGCCCGCAAGACGCCCATCGAGCGCTATCGCAACATTGGTATTTCGGCTCACATCGACGCCGGCAAGACCACGACCACCGAGCGCATTCTTTTCTACACCGGTGTGAACCACAAGATTGGTGAAGTGCACGATGGCGCTGCCACCATGGACTGGATGGAGCAGGAGCAGGAGCGCGGCATCACGATCACGTCGGCTGCCACCACCTGCTTCTGGAAGGGCATGGACATGTCCTTCCCCGAGCACCGCATCAACATCATCGACACCCCCGGCCACGTGGACTTCACCATCGAGGTGGAGCGTTCCATGCGCGTGCTCGACGGCGCCTGCATGGTGTACTGCGCTGTGGGCGGCGTGCAACCCCAGTCGGAAACCGTCTGGCGCCAGGCCAACAAGTACAAGGTGCCGCGTCTGGCGTTCGTCAACAAGATGGACCGCACCGGCGCCAACTTCTTCAAGGTCGTGGACCAGATGAAGCTGCGCCTGAAGGCCAACCCAGTGCCGATCGTCATCCCGATCGGTGCCGAGGAAAACTTCAAGGGCGTGGTCGACCTGCGCAAGATGAAGGCCATCATCTGGGACGAAGCGTCCCAGGGCATGAAGTTCACCTTCGAGGAAATCCCGACCGAACTCGTGGCGCAGGCCAAGGAGTGGCGCGAGAAGATGGTCGAGGCCGCTGCCGAGGCGTCCGAAGACCTGATGAACAAGTACCTGGAAGAAGGTGACCTGTCGGAAGACGAGATCACCCAGGGCCTGCGCACCCGCACCATCGCCGGCGAAATCCAGCCGATGCTTTGCGGCACCGCGTTCAAGAACAAGGGTGTGCAGCGCATGCTGGACGCCGTGATCGAGCTCATGCCTTCGCCGCTGGATGTGCCTCCGGTGCCCGGCTTCGACGAAGACGAGAAGGAAACCAGCCGCAAGGCCGACGACAACGAGAAGTTCTCGGCGCTGGCGTTCAAGCTCATGACCGACCCCTTCGTGGGCCAGCTGACGTTCGTGCGTGTGTACTCGGGCGTGCTGTCCAAGGGCGATACCGTCTACAACCCGGTGCGCGGCAAGAAGGAGCGCATCGGCCGTATCGTGCAGATGCACGCCAACAACCGCCAGGAAGTGGACGAAATCCGCGCCGGCGACATTGCCGCCTGCGTGGGCCTGAAGGACGTCACCACGGGTGAAACCCTGTGTGACCCGACGGCCATCGTGACGCTGGAGCGCATGGTGTTCCCCGAGCCGGTGATCCGCCAGGCCGTAGAGCCCAAGACCAAGGCTGACCAGGAAAAGATGGGCATCGCCCTGTCGCGCCTGGCCAACGAAGACCCGTCGTTCCGCGTGAACACCGACGAAGAATCGGGCCAGACCATCATTGGTGGCATGGGCGAACTGCACCTCGAAATCATTGTCGACCGCATGAAGCGCGAATTCGGCGTGGAAGCCAACGTGGGCAAACCCCAGGTGGCTTACCGCGAAACCATCCGCAAGACGGTCGAAGAAGCCGAAGGCAAGTTTGTGCGCCAGTCCGGCGGCAAGGGCCAGTACGGCCACGTGGTGCTGAAGATCGAGCCGAACGAACCCGGCAAGGGCGTTGAATTCGTCGACGCCATCAAGGGCGGTGTGGTGCCCCGCGAGTTCATTCCCGCGGTGGAAAAGGGCATCACGGAAGCCGTCACGCAAGGCGTGCTGGCCGGCTACCCGGTGGTGGACGTCAAGGTCACTCTGCACTTCGGCTCGTACCACGATGTGGACTCGAACGAACTGGCGTTCAAGATGGCGGCCATCTTCGGCTTCAAGGAAGGCTGCAAGAAGGCCAACCCGGTCATCCTGGAGCCGATGATGTCGGTTGAAGTGGAAACGCCGGAAGACTACGCCGGCAACGTGATGGGCGACCTGTCGTCCCGTCGCGGCATGGTCCAGGGCATGGACGACATGGTGGGTGGCGGCAAGGCCATCAAGGCCGAAGTGCCGCTGTCGGAAATGTTCGGCTACTCGACCACGCTGCGCTCGATGTCGCAGGGCCGTGCCACCTACACGATGGAGTTCAAGCACTACGCTGAAGCTCCGCGCAACGTCGCCGAGGCGATTGTTGCGGCGCGTGCCAAATAACAACTGGTTGAAGACCTGTCTGCGATCACACACCCCGCCGTGCCCGTGCGGCGGGATCAGTGATGTGATGCAGACGTTAAACCCCACACGGGCATGCTCTTTGGAGAACTGAAATGGCAAAAGGAAAATTTGAACGTACCAAGCCGCACGTGAACGTCGGCACGATTGGTCACGTGGACCATGGCAAGACGACGCTGACGGCGGCCATCACGACCGTGCTGTCGGCCAAGTTTGGCGGCGAAGCCAAGGCGTACGACCAGATTGACGCGGCCCCGGAAGAGAAGGCCCGCGGCATTACCATCAACACCGCCCACGTTGAATACGAAACCGCCAGCCGCCACTACGCCCACGTGGACTGCCCCGGCCACGCCGACTACGTCAAGAACATGATCACCGGTGCCGCCCAGATGGACGGCGCCATCCTGGTGTGCTCCGCCGCTGACGGCCCCATGCCCCAGACCCGCGAGCACATCCTGCTGGCCCGCCAGGTCGGCGTGCCCCACATCATCGTCTTCCTGAACAAGTGCGACATGGTCGACGACGCCGAACTGCTGGAGCTGGTCGAAATGGAAGTGCGCGAGCTGCTGTCCAAGTACGACTTCCCCGGCGACGACACCCCCATCATCCACGGCAGCGCCAAGCTCGCCATGGAAGGCGACAAGGGTCCCCTGGGCGAGCAGGCCATCATGAAGCTGGCCGACGCCATGGACAGCTACTTCCCCACGCCCGAGCGCGCCATTGACGGCGCCTTCCTGATGCCCGTGGAAGACGTCTTCTCCATCTCCGGCCGCGGCACCGTGGTGACCGGCCGCGTCGAGCGCGGCATCATCAAGGTCGGCGAGGAAATCGAAATCGTCGGCATCCGCGACACCCAGAAGACCACCTGCACCGGCGTGGAAATGTTCCGCAAGCTGCTCGACCAGGGCCAGGCTGGCGACAACGTCGGCATCCTGCTGCGCGGCACCAAGCGCGAAGACGTCGAGCGCGGCCAGGTCCTCTGCAAGCCCGGCTCGATCAAGCCGCACACCCACTTCACCGCCGAGGTGTACGTTCTGAGCAAGGACGAGGGTGGCCGCCACACGCCGTTCTTCAACAACTACCGCCCGCAGTTCTACTTCCGCACGACGGACGTGACCGGCGCCATCGAGCTGCCCGAGGGCAAGGAAATGGTGATGCCTGGCGACAACGTGTCGATCACCGTGAAGCTGATCAACCCGATCGCCATGCAGGAAGGCCTGCGCTTCGCCATCCGTGAGGGCGGCAAGACCGTCGGCTCCGGTGTGGTCGCCAAGATCATGGAGTAACGCCATGTCGACCAAGCAGAAAATCCGCATCCGCCTGAAGGCCTTTGACTACAAGCTGATCGACCAGTCGGCCGCTGAAATTGTGGACACCGCCAAGCGCACCGGCGCCATCGTCAAGGGCCCGGTGCCCCTGCCGACGCGCATGAAGCGTTTTGACATCCTGCGCTCGCCGCACGTCAACAAGACCAGCCGTGACCAGTTCGAAATCCGCACCCACCAGCGCCTGATGGACATCGTCGACCCGACCGACAAGACGGTGGACGCGCTCATGAAGCTGGACCTGCCGGCCGGCGTGGACGTCGAAATCAAGCTGCAGTAAGCGGTCTTCGCACCCAATCAGACGCGGGCTTGCCTGAAAAGGCGGCCCGCGTTATAATTTTAGGCTCTGCCCGTTTTGGCTGGTTTTCCAGCCGCCTGCTGGCAGGGTTTTATCAACCTTCTTTCACGTCAAAACGCTGTCGCCAATTGCAGTGGCAGCGGTGGAAGTTTTGGAGAAACAAATGAGTCTGAGCAACTCCCTGGGGTTGCTGGGCCGCAAGGTGGGCATGATGCGCCTGTTCACCGATGATGGGGACGCAGTTCCTGTCACGGTGGTGGACGTGTCCAACAACCGAGTGACCCAGGTCAAAACCCAAGAGAACGACGGCTACGTGGCCCTGCAGGTCACGTTCGGTTCGCGCAAAGCATCGCGCGTGACCAAGCCGCAAGCTGGCCACCTCGCCAAGGCGGGTGTTGAAGCCGGTGAAATCATCCGAGAATTCCGCGTGACCGCCGACACCGCTGCCAAGTACGCAGCCGGTGCCACGGTTCCCGCTGCCGACGTGTTCGCCGTGGGCCAGAAGGTCGACGTGCAGGGCACCTCGATCGGCAAGGGCTACGCCGGCACGATCAAGCGCCACAACATGAGCTCGCAGCGCGCCTCGCACGGCAACAGCCGTTCGCACAACGTGCCCGGCTCTATCGGCATGGCGCAGGATCCCGGCCGCGTGTTCCCCGGCAAGCGCATGACGGGTCATCTGGGCGACGACATCGTCACCACCCAGAACCTCGACGTGTTCCGCATCGACGAAGCCCGCCAGCTGCTGCTGATCAAGGGCGCCGTTCCCGGCTCCAAGGGCGGTTTCGTGACGGTGCGTCCCGCTGTCAAGGCCAAGCCTGCTGCTGACGCGAAGGGAGCGAAGTAATGCAACTCGAACTCCTGAACGAACAAGGTCAGGCGGCGGCGAAGTACGACGCCCCCGAGACCGTGTTTGGCCGTGAATACAACGAAGACCTGGTTCACCAGATCGTCGTCGCCTTCCAGGCCAATGCCCGCCAGGGCACGCGTGCCCAGAAAGACCGCGAGCAGGTCAAGCACTCGACCAAGAAGCCTTTCAAGCAAAAGGGAACGGGCCGTGCCCGTGCCGGTATGACGTCGTCGCCGCTGTGGCGCGGCGGTGGCCGGATCTTCCCGAACAGCCCGGAAGAGAACTTCACCCAGAAGATCAACAAGAAGATGTACCGCGCCGGCATGGCGTCCATCTTCTCGCAGCTGGCCCGCGAAGGCCGCCTGGCCGTGGTCGACTCCATGAAGGTGGATTCGCCCAAGACCAAGCAGCTGGCTGCGCGCTTCAAGGCCATGAACCTCGAGTCGGTGCTGGTCATCGCCGAGGAAGTGGACGAGAACCTGTACCTGGCTTCGCGCAACCTGGTGAACGTGCTCGTCGTTGAGCCGCGTTATGCCGATCCGCTGTCGCTGGTGCACTACAAGAAGGTGCTGGTCACCAAGGGTGCCATCGACAAGCTCAAGGAGATGTTCGCATGAGCCGCGTGAACCCCACCCCCGAACAACGCAAGTTCGATGAAGGCCGTCTGATGCAGGTGCTGGTCGCCCCGATCGTGTCCGAAAAGGCCACCTCGGTTGCCGACAAGTCCAACGCCGTGACGTTCAAGGTGCTGCAGGACGCCACCAAGCCCGAAATCAAGGCCGCTGTGGAATTGATGTTCAAGGTTGAAGTCAAGGGCGTTTCCGTTGTCAACACCAAGGGCAAGACCAAGCGCTTCGGCAAGTCCACCGGTCGCCGCGACAACGTTCGCAAGGCCTACGTGATGCTCAAGCCCGGTCAAGAGCTGAACCTCGCAGGGGAGGCCGCTTAAGCGGGGAATACATCATGGCAGTCATCAAGATGAAACCCACCTCGCCCGGCCAGCGCGCCGTGGTGAAGGTCACGCGTGACCACCTGTACAAGGGTGAGGCCTACGCTCCGCTGCTGGAACCCCAGCACCAGAAGTCGGGCCGCAACAACAACGGTCACATCACCACCCGCCACAAGGGCGGTGGCCACAAGCATCACTACCGTGTGGTGGACTTTGTCCGCAACAAGGATGGCATCCCCGCCAAGGTGGAGCGCATCGAGTACGACCCGAACCGCACGGCCCACATCGCCCTGGTGTGCTATGCCGACGGCGAGCGTCGCTACATCATTGCCCCGCGCGGCCTGGAAGTTGGCGCTTCGCTGCTGAGCGGATCGGAAGCCCCGATCCGCGCTGGCAACACGCTGCCGATCCGCAACATCCCGGTGGGCTCGACCATCCATTGCATCGAGCTCAAGCCCGGCGCGGGTGCCCAGATCGCCCGCTCGGCCGGTACCTCGGCCACGCTGCTGGCCCGCGAAGGCACCTACGCCCAGGTCCGCATGCGCTCCGGTGAGGTCCGCAAGGTCCACATCGAGTGCCGCGCCACCATCGGTGAGGTCGCCAACGAAGAACACAGCCTGCGCCAGCTCGGCAAGGCCGGTGTCAAGCGCTGGATGGGTATCCGCCCGACCGTTCGCGGTGTGGCCATGAACCCGATCGACCACCCGCACGGCGGCGGCGAAGGCCGTACCGGCGAAGGTCGCCATGCCGTGGACCCGTGGGGCAACCTGACCAAGGGCTACCGCACCCGTAACAACAAGCGCACGCAGGTCATGATCGTGTCGCGTCGCAAGAAGTAAGGGGTAGCAAATGACTCGCTCTCTCAAAAAGGGTCCGTTTGTTGACCATCACCTGGTGGCCAAGGCCGACAAGGCCGTGACCACGAAGGACAAGAAGCCGATCAAGACCTGGTCGCGCCGCTCCATGATCCTGCCCGAGTTCATCGGGCTGACGATCGCCGTGCACAACGGCAAGCAGCACGTGCCGGTCTACATCACCGACCAGATGGTGGGCCACAAGCTGGGCGAATTCGCCCTGACGCGCACCTTCAAGGGTCACCCCGCGGACAAAAAAGTCCAGAAGAAGTAAGGAATGACCATGGAAACACGTGCAGTCCTCAGGGGCGTCCGTCTGTCGGTCGACAAGGGCCGTCTGGTCGCCGATCTGATTCGCGGCAAGAAGGTTGATCAGGCGCTGAACATTCTGGAATTCACCCAGAAAAAAGCCGCCGTGATCGTCAAGAAGGTTCTGGAGTCCGCGATTGCGAACGCAGAGCACAACGACGGTGCCGACATCGACGAGCTGAAGGTCAAGACCATCTACGTCGAGCAGGGCACGACCCTCAAGCGCTTCACCGCGCGCGCCAAAGGCCGCGGCAACCGCATCAGCAAGCCCACGTGCCATGTGTACGTGACGGTTGGCAACTAACAGGCTCAGGACACTATGGGACAGAAAATCCATCCTACCGGCTTCCGCCTGTCGGTCAGCCGCAACTGGGCCAGCCGCTGGTATGCCAACAACCGTGACTTCGCCGGCATGCTGGCCGAAGACATCAAGGTGCGCGAGTACCTCAAGGCCAAGCTCAAGAACGCCGCCGTGTCGCGCGTCCTGATCGAGCGTCCCGCCAAGAACGCCCGCATCACCATCTTCTCGGCCCGTCCGGGTGTGGTGATCGGCAAGAAGGGCGAAGACATCGAAGCGCTCAAGAAAGAGCTCGGCAAGCGCCTGGGCGTGCCGGTGGCAGTGAACATCGAGGAAGTGCGCAAGCCCGAAATCGATGCCCAGCTGATCGCCGACAGCATCACGCAGCAGCTCGAAAAGCGGATCATGTTCCGCCGCGCCATGAAGCGCGCCATGCAAAACGCCATGCGTCTGGGTGCCCAGGGCATCAAGATCATGTCGGCTGGCCGCCTGAACGGCATCGAGATCGCCCGTACCGAGTGGTACCGCGAAGGCCGCGTGCCGCTGCACACGCTGCGCGCCGACATCGACTACGGTTTCTCCGAAGCCAAGACCACCTACGGCGTCATTGGCGTCAAGGTCTGGGTCTACAAGGGTGACACCCTGGGCCGCAACGATGCGCCCGTGGCCGAGACCCCGCGTCCTGACGAAGAGCGCCGTCCGCGTGGTCCGCGTCGTGACGCCCGCCCGGGCGACCGCCCGGCCGGTGACCGCCGTGGCGGCCCGCGCCGTCCGGCCGGTGCCGGCAACGTGGCGCCTGCCGATGGCAGCGACAAACCCGCAGAAGCAACAGGTGCTGATGCACCGAAAACTACCGTTAAGCGCGTTCGCAAAGTCGCCGCGCCGGCCGCTCCCGCTGCCGACGGTAAAGGAGAATAAACATGCTGCAACCCGCTCGCCGCAAATACCGCAAAGAGCAGAAGGGCCGTAACACCGGCGTCGCCACCCGGGGCAACTCGGTGGCGTTCGGTGACTTCGGTCTCAAGTGCACCGACCGCGGCCGCCTGACGGCCCGCCAGATCGAGGCCGCACGTCGTGCGATCTCCCGTCACGTCAAGCGTGGCGGCCGCATCTGGATCCGTGTGTTCCCCGACAAGCCGATTTCGACCAAGCCCGCTGAAGTGCGGATGGGTAACGGCAAGGGCAACCCCGAGTACTACGTGGCCGAGATCCAGCCCGGCAAGGTGGTGTTCGAAATCGTCGGCGTGCCGGAAGAGCTGGCCCGCGAAGCGTTCCGCCTGGCGGCTGCCAAGCTGCCGCTGCGCACCACGTTCGTCAGCCGCATGATCGGCCAGTAATCAGGAGAATGAAGAAATGAAAGCTGCTGAACTGCGCCAGAAAGACATCGCCGGCCTGCAAACCGAAGTCAAGGAGCTGCAAAAGGCCCACTTCGGCCTGCGCATGCAAAAGGCCACGCAACAACTCAACAACACCGCCACGCTGCGCTCGACGCGTCGTGACATCGCCCGTGCCAAGACCATTCTTGCTGAGAAGCAGGCTGCGTCCAAGGCTGTCAAGTAAGGAGTGACCATGACGGAAGCTAAAAAATCCCTCAAGCGCACCTTGATTGGCAAGGTGGTCAGCGACAAGCGTGCCAAGACCGTGACGGTTCTGGTGGAGCGCCGTGTGAAGCACGAGCTCTACGGCAAGATTGTGGCCAAGTCGAGCAAGTACCACGCTCACGACGAAAAGGGTGAGTATCACACCGGCGACGTGATCGAGATCACCGAAAGCAAGCCGATTTCCAAGACCAAGAACTGGGTGGTCACCCGCCTGGTCGAGAAGGCTGCAGAGGTTTAATCCCTTCGCGGCATCCGGAATGAAAACGGCCCACAATGTGGGTCGTTTTTCATTTCTGGAGACTGATCATGATCAAAGTCGGAGACACGCTTCCTGCCACCACTCTGATGGAATACTCGGAGGTCGAAGGCAATGGCTGCAGCATCGGCCCCAACCCGGTGGACGTGGCCAAGGCCAGTGCGGGCAAGACAATTGCGCTGTTCGCGCTGCCTGGGGCGTTCACCCCCACCTGCTCAGCCAAGCATGTGCCGGGTTACGTCGAAAAATACGATGAACTCAAGGCCGCCGGGGTGGACGAAATCTGGTGTGTCAGCGTGAACGACGCCTTCGTGATGGGCGCCTGGGCCCGCGACCAGAAGACCGGCACCAAGGTCCGGATGCTGGCTGACGGCAGCGCCGACTTCAGCAAAGCCACCGGCCTGACGCTGGACCTGACGGCCCGTGGCATGGGTCTGCGCAGCAACCGCTATTCCATGCTCGTCAAGGACGGCAAGGTCGCCAGCCTGAACATCGAGGCGCCGGGCAAGTTCGAGGTCAGCGACGCGGCCACCCTGCTGGCGCAGGCCAAGGCTTGAATCCAAGCGCTATGAATTTCATAGCGCCTCACGCAGTATTGACGAGGGCCAGAGCCCAAAAACCTCAAAGATCTGCCTTGAGGTAATGGGCCCCCGCAATGGGGTTGTGGTAGTAGGGCGGGATGTCCTTGAATCCCAGATCGTCGTACAGGGCCCGGGCGGCTTCCATGTCGTCCAGGGTGTCCAGCAGCACGCAGTCATAGCCCGCCTGCCGGGCAGCGTCCAGCACAGCCTCGGCCAGCTGGCGCCCCAGCCCGAAGCCGCGAAAGGCCTTGCGGACATAAAGCCGCTTCATCTCGGCCGCGTTGGCGTAGTCGGCCGTGTCCAGCGGGCGCAGCGCGCAGCAGCCGGCCACCTCGCCCTCCACCAGCGCCAGCAGCAGCGCGCCGCGAGGTTCGGCATAGTCGCCAGGCAGGCCGGCCAGTTCGGCATCAAAAGACTGGAAACACAGGTCCACGCCCAGCTCGACGGCGTATTCGCGGAAGATCTCGCGGGCGGCACCCAGCTCAGACTCTGTGCTGGGCATGATCAGCTGGATCAGCGGCTTGTTCAAGATGGGGGGCGGCGCAGCGGAGGAATCGGCAGTTTAGCCTCAACCCGGGCGCACCGGTGCCCTAGAGCCCGCTGGCCGAGATGTCGCAGGTGACCAGAAGTACCACAGCCGAACTGGCGGGGAACACGGGTACCGCCAGTCCGGCGCCTTGCAGGCCCGCAATGCTCGGGCTCGCCGGGCAGCTTGCGCCCCCGCTGGCCGAGCAGCTCACACTGGTACAGACCAGACCGGTGACGGCCGGGTCAGCCACGATGGCCCCATCGGCCGCGTTCGGCCCGTTGTTGGAGGCGATGATTCCGTAGACGGTGCTGGAGCCCGACACCACGCTTGACAGTGTGTTGGTCTTGGAAATGCTCAAGTTGGTGCTGACCGGGATGACCACCGTGGCGGAGGCCGAGTTGTTGCTCGACACCGGGTCAATCACGCCGGCAGGGGCTGAAACGGTGGCCACGTTGATCTGCTGGCCCACACCGCCTGCGATGGCTTGCAGCGTGAACGTGATGCTGGTGCCGCTGGGCAATGTCATCGTGGCGTTGGCCTGGGACGAGACGGTGGCGCGGGCTGTGACCGTGGCGCCGGCGCCGCCAGTGGCGATGCTGTTGATGGTCATGCCCGCGAGGCCTGACGGCAGCGTGTCGTTGAAGGTCGCGCCCGTGGCGGTGTTGGGCCCGAGATTGCGGACCGTCACCGTGAACACCGTGGTCTGGTCCACCAGAATCGACGTGGGGGTGGCCGTCTTGCTGATGCTCAGGTCCGCCTGTGGCCCGATATTGACTGTCACGGTGCCACTGTTGTTGGACAGGTTGGTGTCGGTGGTGCCGGCCGGTGGCGAGACCGTCGTGGTGTTGACCACCGCGCCAATGGCCCCGGCCACCGCACGCAGCACCACGGTCAGGGTGCTCGCCACCGGCAGCGTTGCCGTGCCATTGAAGGTTGCACCGGCGATGGTGCGGCTGGTCAGGGTGGCGCTGGCGGCCACCGAGGCCGAGACAAAGGTCAGTGTGCCCATGCCGCTGGGCAGCGTGTCGGTGATGCGCGCGCCGGTGACGGCGCTCGGGCCGTTGTTCACGAACGTCAAGGTGAAATCCGTGGTTCCCCCGACCACCAGCGAGGGCGTGCTGGCCGCTTTGGTCGCCACCAGGTCGGCACTGGGCCCGATGACGAGTGCAGCACTGCCCGTGTTGTTGCCCAGGTTGGTGTCACTGGCACTGGCGGGCGCGCTGACGGTCGCGTAGTTGACCGGCGCCCCGTTGGCTGACGCCACGGCAAGCAGCACGATTGTCAGCGTCTGGCCAGCCGGAATGGTCACGGTGCCGGTGAAGGTGGTGCCGCTGGCGATGCTGCTAGCAGTCAGCGTGGTGGAACCGTTGGAGCCGGCGGCGCTGACAAAGCTGAGCGTGCCCAGGCCCGCGGGCAGGGCGTCCAGCACCGTGGCCGCTGTGGCCTGCTGGGGCCCGGAATTGCCAACCGTCAGCGTGAAGTTGGTGGTCTGCCCGATCGACAGGGTGCTGGTGCTGGCGACCTTGCTGATGGACAGGTCGGTCAGCGGCAGGCACTTGTAGCCGGCGTTGCTGACCGGGTCCGATGCCTCGGTGATCAACAGATTCAGGCCGCTGTTGCCCGGCAAGGCGCCATGGTCGGCCCCGCCGGGGGGGCTGTCGGCCGTGTTGGTCACGCCGTTGCTGCCGCCACTGACGTTGGCGGTGACAGCACCGGTGCGCACAATCACGCCGCCGCCGCCCCCGCCCCCGCCGCTGTGGGCCGAGCCGCCCGTGATCCACGAGTCGCCCCCGCGGCCACCCTGGGCGTTGACGGTCAGTACGCCGGTGGTCCAGTTTGGTGAAATCACGATCACGCTGCCACCGGCGGCGCCACCGCCCGCCGCATCATTGAGGTCCTGGTCGTTGGCGGAGCCGCCGCGCACATCGATCGTGCCGTTGCCTGACAGATTGCCCGCGCGGATCATGACCAGCCCGCCACCTGTGGCCCCGCTGGTCTTGCCGCGCGACAGCGGGCCGTTGGTGTCACCGGAATTGCCGTTGTGGTCACCGGCACCGCCGCCGCCGCCCAGCACGGCGCGCCCCACGCCCGCCCCGCCAAACGCCCCGCCACCGAAGGCCGCCAGGTGGTAGCCCGTGACGGCTTCGATATTGCTGTAGTCGGCGTTGACGCCGGCCCAGCCGGCGCTGCGCCAGCCGAATGCGCCGCGGCCGCCGGTACCGCCATTGCCGCCGCCCCCGCCGCCCCCGTTGTGGTAGTTGCCGTCAAAGTATTGACCGCCGCCGCCCGCGTTGCCAGGGGCGCCGCGCGCGAAATCAAAGTCGGCGGTGGTCCCCGTACCGGGGTAGCCGGCATAGCCGGTCGCCGTGTTGTCGACAAAGGTCCCCACAATCGTCGCGCGATCGAACGGGCTGCCGTCTTCCCAGAGGTAGCGCGGCGTGCCGGCGATGCCCTCGGCCTTGGACGCATGGGACACGCTGTCGGCCTCGCGGTGGCGTTGCGGATTGCTGCCGTTGGTGGTGCTTTGGCGCCCGCCACCGCCGCGGAAACCCCGCGCGCCCATGTCGATGGTCTGGCCGCTGAAATTCAGCGTCTTGGCCACATCCAGCGCGAGCACCCCCCCGTTGGTGCCGTTCCAGGCCAGTCCGGTCAGTGTTCCGCCAAGGGTGAGGTTGCCGTACTGGGGCACGCGGATCACCTGGAAGCTGCGCCGTGGCGTGGTACTGGTGGGGTTGGCCTGGACGTAGGTGTACTGCAGCACGGCGCCGGCAACGAAACTGGTGGCCGAGGTGCCCACGCCCGCCGGCACGTACTCGTATTGCCCCACCCGGCAGGTGCCCGAAGGCTCCAGATAGCCCTGGGCGGGCCGGCCGGCAGCGCCGTCGCCGTAGGCGTCGGTGTCGGTGCGGTCCAGGTCCACGCACTGCATCTGGATCAGCAGCGCCATGTCGCCCGCCATCCAGGTCGTGGAGCCACGGCCTCCGCTCAGCGTGATGGTCGGCTGTGCGCCCGCACTGTAAGTGCCATTGGCCGGCGTGAAGTAACCATTGACCGTCTGGTTGGCTGCCGTGCTGACGTTGGCGCCGTTGTTCTGCGGAACCGCGCACACCTGCGCCAGCGCCACGGCGCTGTGCAGCCACAAAACCATCGGCAGCACCAGCCGTGCGGCCACCAGCAACCCGCGCATGAAGATCCTGACCCAACGACGTGTGGGTCGGGATGTTACAGCTCGTTTCGTTTGTAAGCTGGCTCAGCGCACCAGCCAGGCCACAAATCCTGCGCAAACGCCAAAAATCACCGCCGCCAGCAGCCGGGTCTGCCCATCGTCGCGGGATGTCGGAACCTGCATGCCGCCCTGTTTGTCGCCATTCAGCATGGGCCGGATCAGGTTGTCCTTCTTTCGGACCAGGTAGTACAGGATGGCCGCCACGTGCAGCACCACCAGGCCAATGACCAGCCACTGCCCGTACTGCTTGTGGTACGAGGTGGCCAGCAGGCCGGTGGCGCTGGACACCAGCTTGTTCAACGGGCCGGTAAACGAGATTTCGTCGTCGCTCACCAGCCCGGTGCCAACCTGCGCCAGCAGCACCAGCAGCATCGCAAAGACGGATCCGGCGCCCAGCGGGTTGTGGCCTATCAGGTGGTCCGGGTGGGCCTTGCCTTTGAGGTAGTTGATGACGCTGCCGGGCGAGTAGATGAACGAGGCAAAGCGGGACCAGTAGCCGCCCACCAGCCCCCAGACCAGCCGGAACAGCAGCAGTGCCAGTACGGCATAGCCAATCCGGGCATGCCAGTCGATGGTGGCGCCCCCAATCTTGCCGGTGATCACCAGGCCAATCACGCAGGCCGCCAGGGCCCAGTGAAACAGCCGCGTGGGCAGGTCCCAGACCCGGATTTTTTTCGACATGTTGTTTTTCCTCCAGAATTGACAGGCGGGCGATGGCTCACATTTTGCTGTTGTACCCCCGCCGGGCTCCGGTTAGTAGATTCCCTAGGTCGATAGTTCCGGCAGAACTTTTTGATCAACCCGCAGTCCAGTAATCTGGCCCCTTTCATTCACCCACGGAGAAGCACCACTGCTGTCCGGTTAAATGAGCCATGGCAAGCTGTAGAGCAAGCATTGGCGTGGGTTTGCGGTCGATTTCATTTGGTGCCGATTTGAATTTTGATTTCAAAAAAGTAGGTAATTTCTCGGGGTTGACACCCCCGAGGAGTACCTGTGAATGTTGGAAAGACCTTGTTCGCGCAAGTCATGGAGTTCGTGCCTTGGACGAGCTTCACGCGCATCGTGCATCGCTACGGCGGCAACTCGGGCGTGCGCACGCTGTCCTGTGCCGAGCAGTTGCGTGCGATGGCCTTTGCGCAACTGACCTGGCGCGAAAGCCTGCGCGATATCGAGGCGAGTTTGGCGGCCAATGCCAGCAAGCTGTACGCGATGGGATTTCGCTCGCCAGTCAAGCGTTCCACGCTGGCCGACGCCAACGAGTCGCGCGACTGGCGCATCTGGTCGGACTTGGCGGCCGTGCTGATTCGTCGGGCCCGCAAACTCTACGCCGGCGATGCGCTGGACGTTGGCTTGGACAACGCGGTCTACGCGCTGGACTCCAGCACGGTCGATCTGTGTCTGTCCCTGTTCGAGTGGGCGCCATTTCGTTCCACCAAGGCGGCCATCAAGCTGCACACGCTGCTGGACCTGCGTGGAGCGATCCCGGCCTTCATCCACATCAGCGACGGCAAGCTGCACGACGTGAACGTGCTCGACATGCTGACATTCGAGGCCGGCGCCTTCTACGTGATGGACCGTGGCTACGTGGACTTCGAACGTTTGTACACGCTGCATCAGGCCGGGGCATTCTTCGTCACCCGGGCCAAGTCGCCTATGGACGCGCGACGCGTGTACTCGGCCCCTACCGAGCGGGGCACTGGAGTGATCTGCGATCAACGCGTGATGCTCAACGGCTACTACTCGGCAAGGAAGTACCCCGAGCATCTGCGGCGCATTCGTTTCAAGGATCCGGAGTCGGGCAAGACGCTGGTCTTTCTGACCAACAACACGACGCTGCCGGGGCTGACGATTGCCGCGCTGTACAAAAGTCGATGGCAGGTGGAGTTGTTCTTCAAGTGGATCAAGCAGCACCTGCGCATCAAGAAATTCCTGGGCACCAGCGAGAACGCGGTGAAGACGCAAATCTGGTGCGCCGTGTCCACCTACGTGCTGATAGCCATAATCAAGAAGGAGCTTCACCTCGATGCCTCGCTCTACACATGTCTACAGATCTTGTCGGTGTCCGTCTTCGAGAAAACCGAGATTTCATGCGCCTTGCAGGCCGACGACTCTGCGTTCGACCTGCCCACCAGCGCTAACCAATTAATCTGGCCCCTTTCATTCACCCACGGAGAAGCACAACCATGAAATTCCTCGCGTCGCTCACCCTCGCTGCCGCCACCCTGGCGGTTTCGGTCCCGGCATCCGCCCAGTTTGCCAAGCCGGAAGACGCCATCAAATACCGCCAGAGTGCACTGTTTGTGATGGGCCAGCACTTCGGGCGCATCGGCGCCATGGCCAATGGCCGCATTCCGTTTGACGCCAAGGCCGCTGCCGAGAACGCCGACATCGTGGCCGACATGGCGAAGCTGCCGTGGGCCGGGTTCGGCGCCGGCACCGACAAGGGCCTGCCCACCAAGGCCAAGGCAGAAATCTGGTCCGACGGCGCGAAGTTCAAGGAAGCCGGCGACAAGCTGATTGCTGAATCCACCAAGCTCGCCGCAGCGGCGAAGACGGGCAATCTGGACAACCTGAAGACAGCGTTTGGCGCGACGGCCGGTACCTGCAAGGCCTGCCACGACGCCTTCCGCACCCAGTAAGCGCTCGCTCACACCAAAAAAAGCCCGCAGACACGATGCCTGCGGGCTTTTTGCATTGGGGGTGATGTTCAGGTCTCGGCCAGCAGCTTCTCGATCAGGCGGTGCAGTTCGGCAAAGTCGGGCTCGCCCACATAGCGCTTCACGATGTCGCCGCGCTTGTTGACGATGTAGGTCGTGGGCGTCAGTTGCACATCGCCCCAGGCCTTGGCCACGGCGCCGGTGTTGTCGATCGCCACCTTGAACGGCAGCTTGCGTGTTTCAGCAAAGTTCACTACGTAACTGGGCGGGTCGTAGCTCATGGCCACGGCCAAGGTGTCGAAGCCTTTGGCCTTGTATTTGTCGTGGGTGGCGATGATCCGGGGCATTTCGGCGACGCAGGTCACGCAGCTGGTGGCCCAGAAGTTGACCAGCGTGACCTGGCCCTTCAGGTCGGTCGTGGTTTTGCTGGAACCGTCGAGCAGCACAAAGGTCGACGGCGGCGCGGCCGTTGGCCCGCTGGCGAGAAAAACGCCACCGGCGATTGCCAGGACGACCGCCGCTGCGGCACCATATGCAAGAGATTTGTTCATTTCAGAGGGTTACCCATGGATCGTCGCCAGTTTAATTCCACCACTGCTTCCACGCTGGGCCTGCTCACCCTGGCCGCGTGGCAACAGGCCCGGGCGCTGACCCTCAACGACCTGAGCAATGCGGAGGCCTCGCAGGGCCTGAAGACCGCGCTCGAACGGGGAGCGGTGGCCGCCGTGAACCTGCTGGGCAAACCGGACGGATTCCTGGGCAACCCGAAAGTTCGGATTCCGCTGCCCGGTTTCCTCGAAGATGCCGGCAAACTTCTCAAAACCCTGGGTCAGGGCAAGCGGGTGGACGAGCTGGTCACCTCGATGAACCGGGCGGCCGAGTCCGCCGTGCCGATGGCCAAGGACTTGCTGGTCAGTGCCGTGAAGTCCATGAACGTGGAGGACGCCCGCAAGATCCTGACTGGTGGTGATACCTCGGTCACGAGCTTTTTCGCTGACAAGACCCGCACGCCCCTGGCGGCCAGATTCCTGCCGGTGGTGACCAAGGCGACCGAGAAGGTCGGGCTGGCGGAAAAGTACAACAACGTCGCTGCCAAGGCAGCCGGCATGGGCCTCGTCAGGAAGGAGGACGCCAACATCCAGCAGTACGTGACGGGCAAGTCGCTCGACGGCCTGTACCTGATGATCGGCGAGGAAGAAAAGAAGATCCGTCAGGATCCGGTCGGCACCGGCAGCGCCGTGCTCAAAAAGGTTTTTGGCGCACTCAAGTAGCGCAGTCCACCAGCAGGCGCGTCAACTCGTCCGGCGCGCTGACCATCGGGTCGTGGCCGGTCTGAAGCTCGACCACACGGACGCCGGCCCCGCCCAGCCAGGCACCGTCCCAGAACCGGGGGTCCACGACACGGGGGCGGATGGCGTCAATGGTGGCCAGCGGCGGCCGCGTGCAGTTGACGAAGGTGCGGGCCACGCTGGCCACCCGCAGCGGGTCGAATGCCAGCGCAGCACTGTAGGTGTGGCCCGGGTGCGGTGTCTGGCGGCGTTTCACCCATTCGTACTGGTCAGCCTGCAGGCCAAACACCACCGGGTCTGGCGGCGGGAAACTGAAGTCCGGCGAGGCCTGGGCCGCCGCCAGCCGCGCTTCGCGGGTGGCGCTGGCGTGGGTACTGCTCCAGCTTTCGCCCGGTCGCGGCACCACCGCGTCCACATAGACCAGGTGCCGCAGGCGCTTCGGCATGCGGTCTGCCACAGCCGTGCCGAGCATGCCGGCGTAGGAATGCACTGCCAGCACGACCTCGTCCATTTCTTCCATCTCGATCGCGTTCACCACATCGCTGATGTGGGTCTCCAGCGTGATGGCGGGCGACATCAGGTGCGCCCGTTCACCCACGCCGGTGAGCGTGACCGCATGGGCGCGATGGCCGGCGCGGATCAACCCCTGCGTCACATCGCGCCAGCACCAGGCGCCATGCCATGCACCATGAACCAGAATGAAATTCGCCATCAGATGACCTGACCTTTCCGCAGGGCCTGTCGCATTTCGTCGCTGTAGCCCAGCAGGTCGCGCAGCACGTCGTCCGTGTGCTGGCCCAGCAGCGGCGGCGGCAGGTCGGTGCGCACCGGGGTGGCGCCCAGCTTGATCGGGCTGGCCACCAGCTTCAGGTCGCCTTTGAGCGGATGCGCCCAGGCGTGGACCATGCCGCGCTCCTGCACCTGCGGGTCGGCGAACACCTCGGCCAGGTTGTTGATGGCGCCGCAAGGCACCTTCGCCGCCTCCAGCGCCGGCAGCCACGCGGCCTTGGTGCGGGTTTTCATCAGCGCTTCGAGCTGCGGCACCAGCTCGGCGCGATGGCGCACCCGGTCCTGGTTGCGGGCGTAGCGCGGATCGCGGGCCAGCTCGGGCCGGCCAGCCACGGCGCAAAACTTGGCAAACTGGCTGTCGTTGCCCACCGCAAGGATGAGGTGATCCTTGCTGCCGTCCGCCGCCGGCGCCACCTCGAACACCTGGTAGGGCACGATGTTTTGGTGCGCATTGCCGGCGCGGCCTGGCGCCTTGCCGCTGACGAGGTAATTGGCGCCCAGATTGGCCAGCATGGCCACCTGGGTGTCCAGCAGCGCCATGTCGACATGCTGGCCCTGCCCGGTCCGTTCGGCGTGACGCACAGCGGCCAGGATGGCCACGGTGGCATACAGGCCGGTGAAGAGGTCCGCCACAGCCACACCCACCTTCTGCGGGCCGCCGCCGAGGTCGTCGCGCTCGCCGGTCACGCTCATCAGCCCGCCCATGCCCTGCACGGCATAGTCGTACCCGGCGCGCTCCCGGTAGGGGCCGGTCTGGCCGAAGCCGGTCACGCTGCAATACACCAGTTTGGGGTTCAATTGACGCAGCGAATCAAAGTCGAGCCCGTAGCGCGCCATGTCGCCGACCTTGAAGTTCTCCACGAACACGTCGCAGTGCAGCACCAGGTCCCGCACCAGGGCCTGCCCGGCGGGCTGGGCAATGTCGCAGGTGACCGAGCGCTTGTTGCGGTTGGTGCCGAGGTAGTAGGCCGACTCGGCCGAGTCTTTGCCGTCAGCGTCCTTCAGGAACGGCGGTCCCCAGCTGCGCGTGTCATCGCCGCTGCCCGGGCGCTCGATCTTGATCACGTCAGCGCCGAGGTCCGCCAGGGTCTGGGTGCACCAGGGCCCCGCGAGCACGCGGGACAGGTCCAGCACACGAATGCCGTCAAGTGAGTTCATGGCCCGCATTTTCGGCGCAAACCGATAATCGGGCGGATGCGCCTTCTGATCCTGGCCGCGGCCCTGCTGGTGGCCGCCTGCAACCCCACCCTGAACTGGCGTGAAGTTCGCGCCGAGCCGACCACGTTGTCGCTGCTGCTGCCGTGCAAGCCCGACCGCGGTGCCCGCACCGTGCCGTTTGCGGGCCGCGACACCGAACTCACCATGCTGGGCTGCGACGCGGGCAACGCCACCTTTGCGGTGGCCCATGCCGAAATCGCCGACCCGGCCCGCGCGCCGGAGGTGGTAGCGCAGTGGAAGGTCGCAACGCTCGCTCACCTGCGGGGGCGGGTCTCCGGGGAGCAGCCCCAGACTGTGGCGGGCGCCGCAGCAGCGGTACCGCCCGTGCGCACCACGGCCACTGGCCAGCGCGCCAATGGCAAGCCGGTGCAGAGCCAGGCGATGTACTTCACCCAGGGCCGGCGCGTGTTCCAGGCCGTGGTGTACGCCGACACGCTGGCGCCCGAAGCCACCGACACCTTTTTCGCGAGCCTCCGGTTCAAATGAGCGCCGCGCAGAACCGCTTCAAGCAAGCTCGCACCCCCTCGGGGGGCAGCCCGGCCGCACCGGGCGTGGGGGCGTCATGAGCTTGCTGTCCCGCCGCCTGGCCATCACGGTGTTCCTGGCGTTTGCCTTTGCGTACTTCTTCTCGGCGCTGCTGCGCGCGATCACGGCCACGCTGTCGCCCACGCTGACGCAGGAGTTCAGCCTGCATGCGCGCGACCTGGGTCTGCTCGCCGGCGGCTATTTCCTGGGCTTTGCCGCGACCCAGCTGCCACTGGGCACCTGGCTCGACCGGCACGGACCGAAGAAAGTCATCCTGGCGTTCCTCGGTGTGGCGGTGGTGGGATGTGGGGCATTTGCGCTCGCCACCAGTTTCTCGGGCCTGCTGGCCGCGCGCGTGCTCTGCGGTGTGGGCGTGAGTGCCTGTCTGATGGCGCCGCTCACGGGTTTCCGGCGCTGGCTGGCGCCCGCTGCGCAGTTGCGCGCCAATTCATGGATGCTGATGACCGGCTCATTCGGCATGGTGGCCTCCACGCTGCCGGTGCAGTGGCTGATGCCACTGGCCGGCTGGCGGCCGCTGTTCTGGGGTCTGGCGCTGATGATCCTGCTGTCGATGGCGGTGATTGCGTGGGCCGTTCCGGCCTGGTCACAGGCGGCGACACCCACCTCGGCCACGGCCCCTGCGCCCGGCAGCTATGCCGAGGTCTGGCGGAACCGCTACTTCCAGCGCATGACGCCGATCGGCTTTTTCAGCTACGGCGGCATGATCGCGTTCCAGACGCTGTGGGCCGGCCCGTGGATGGTCAAGGTGGCGGGCTATGCGCCACTGGAGGCGGCGCAGGGCCTGTTCTGGATCAATGTTTCCATGCTGTGCACCTTCTGGAGCTGGGGGCTGCTCAACCCGATGCTGGCGCGCCGCGGCCTTACCACCAACCGGTTGATTGCCTGGGGGCTGCCCTCCAGCCTGATCGTTCTTGCTATCATTATCATAGCGGGCGACGCAGCAGGGGCGGGGGCCTGGGCCATTTTTTGCATGACATCCACATTCGTTTCCCTGGCCCAGCCGGCGGTGGGCATGGCGTTCGCGCCTGCGCTGGCCGGGCGTGCGCTGTCGGCCTACAACCTGGTGATATTTGCCGGCGTGTTCGTGGTGCAGTGGGGCATCGGGCTGCTGGTGGACGGCTTCGCGGCCGCGGGCCTGGGCACGGTAGACGCGTTCCGTGCGGCCGTTGGCGTGTTCCTCGCGTGCAGCGTGGCGTCCTATGCGTGGTTTCTGCGGGCCAGCCCTGATAATCCAGCCAATCCCTCCACGCCGTCATGAACAGCATCCTCATCATCGCCCATGCCCCGCTGGCCCACGCGCTGCGGCAATGCGCCTTGCACGTGTTCCCGGACTGCGCCGCGCATGTGGCCGCGCTGGATGTCCAGCCCAATGTGTCGCCGGACGAGACGCTGGGTGCCGCCCGCATCTCGCTGGCGCAGCTGGGCGACGCGCCGGGCGTCAAGGGCGTGCTGGTGCTGACGGATATTTTTGGTGCGACGCCCTGCAACGTGGCGCAAAAGCTGGTGGACGGCGTCAGGTCCAAACTGATCACCGGCGCCAACCTGCCCATGCTCCTGCGCAGCGTGAGCTATCGCCACGAGTCGCTGGACGCGCTGGCCACGCGCGCGGTGGCCGGTGGCACCCAGGGCGTGATGCAAGTCGCCATCACCGCGCCGCAAAACCAGGCCCGACGCAAACATGATCAAGACCACCACGACCATCAGCAATAAGCTGGGCCTGCACGCCCGCGCGTCCGCCAAGCTCACCAAGCTGGCCGGCAGCTTTCCCTGTGATGTCTGGATGAGCCGCGGCGAACGCCGCGTCAACGCCAAGAGCATCATGGGCGTGATGATGCTGGCCGCCGGCATCGGGACCGAAGTCAGCATCGAGACCAGCGGCGAGCGCGAACAGGAAGCCATGGACGCGCTGCTGGCCCTGATCCATGACAAGTTCGGGGAGGGTGAGTGACCTTCTCCATCCACGGCCTGGCGGTTGCCCGCGGCATTGCCATCGGGCGGGCCGTGCTGGTGGCGTCTAGCCGCGTGGACGTGGCGCACTATTTCATCGAGCCCACGCAGATCGAGACCGAGATTGCGCGCGTACGCGCCGGACGCAATGCCGTGGTCGACGAAATCCACCGTCTGCAGCAAAGCATCGCCACCATGGGGCCGAGGGAAGCGCCCCAGGAGCTGGCTGCGCTGCTGGACGTGCATCTGATGCTGCTGCAGGACGAAGAGCTCATCAGCGGCGTCAAGCACTGGATCACCGAGCGCCTCTACAACGCCGAGTGGGCCCTGACCACGCAGCTGGAAGGCATTGCGCGCCAGTTCGACGAGATGGAAGACGAATACCTGCGCGGCCGCAAGGCTGACCTGGAGCAGGTGGTCGAACGCATCCTGCGCTACATGAAAGGCGTGGCCTCACCGGTGGCGCCGCCCACCACCCCGCGCCGCCGTACCCAGCAGGACCTGCTGCTGGACGACACCATGGACGTGCCGCTGGTGCTGGTAGCGCACGACCTGTCGCCCGCCGACATGCTGCAGTTCAAGCAGAGCGTGTTTGCCGGCTTCGTGACGGACGTGGGCGGCAAGACCTCGCACACCGCCATCGTCGCGCGCAGCATGGACATCCCGGCGGTGGTGGGCGCGCGCAGTGCCAGCCAGCTGGTGCGCCAGGACGACTGGGTCATCATCGACGGCGATGCCGGCGTGATGATTGTCGACCCGTCGCCCATCATCCTGGCCGAGTACGGCTTCAAGCAGCGCCAGGGCGAGCTGGAGCGTACCCGTCTGGCCCGCCTGCGCCACACGCCCGCCGTCACGCTGGACGGCCAGAAGATCGAACTGCTGGCCAACATTGAACTGCCGGACGACGCCCCCGCCGCGCTGAACGCGGGGGCCGTGGGCGTGGGCCTGTTCCGCAGCGAATTCCTGTTCATGGGGCGGCAGGGCAACCTGCCGGGCGAGGAAGAGCAGTACCAGGCGTACCGGCGCGCGGTGGAGGGCATGCAGGGCCTGCCGGTCACCATCCGTACCGTGGATGTGGGTGCCGACAAGCCGCTGGACGCGAGCGAGCGTGACGCCGCCCACCTGAACCCGGCGCTGGGCCTGCGCGCCATCCGCTGGAGCCTGGCCGACCCGGCGATGTTCCTGAACCAGCTGCGTGCCATCCTGCGTGCGGCGGCACACGGACAGGTGAACATGCTGATCCCGATGCTGGCCCACGCCAGCGAGATCCGGCATAC
Source organism: Ramlibacter sp. (assembly GCA_046348225.1). GTDB lineage: Bacteria > Pseudomonadota > Gammaproteobacteria > Burkholderiales > Burkholderiaceae_C > JAXMEQ01. The sequence goes on along the minus strand of JAXMEQ010000012.1, from coordinate 57,545 downwards.
CGTGGCGCTGGTGGACTTTGCGCGGGCCGAACTGGACAACAAGGGCGTGGCCTACGGGCCGATCAAGCTGGGCGCCATGATTGAGGTGCCGGCGGCCGCGCTCACGCTCAAGACCTTCCTGAAGTATTTCGATTTCCTGTCCATTGGCACCAACGACCTGATCCAGTACACGCTGGCCATCGACCGCGCAGACGAGTCGGTGGCGCACCTGTACGACCCGCTGCACCCGGCCGTGCTGCGGCTGGTGGCCGAGACCATTGCGGAATGCCGCGCCCAGGGCAAGGGCATCAGCGTCTGCGGCGAAATGGCGGGTGACACCAGCCTCACGCGGCTGCTGCTGGGGCTGGGGCTGCGCAGTTTCTCGATGCACCCGGCGCAGATCCTGGCCGTCAAGCAGGAGGTCTTGCGTGCCGACACCCAGCGCCTGGTGCCCTGGGCCCGGCAGGTGCTCGAGGCCGAGGACCCGGCACAGGCCATGGCCGCCTGAACAGCGGGCCACCCGGCCGGCAGCGCGGCGTCAGCGGGCCCGTGTGCCCAGGATGGCGGCGCCGATGATCAGCAGTGCCGCCACCCCAATGCTCCAGCTCAGGGACCTGCCACTCACCACCATCAGCAGCGTGGTGGACGCCAGCGGCGTGATGTAGCTCAGGATGCCAATGTGCCGCGCATCGCCCAGCTTGAGTGCGCGATCCCACAGGAAGAACGCCGCGCCCAGCGGCCCAAGACCCATCAAGGCGAGCAGCAGCCAGTCGCGACCCGACAGCGTGGCCGCGGGCTCCAGCAGCACATGGCACCCGAGCGATAACAGGCCCGACACCAGCCCGAACAGGCCAATGGCAGCCGTGGAAAACGCGGCGACGCGTTGCGTCAGCAGCGAATAGCTGCCCCAGATGAAGGCTGCGCCAAAGGCCAGCAGGTAGCCCCAGGACCAACCGCTGCCGCCTGCGCCCTCACTCGCGCCGAGGATGGCAATGGCCGCCCCGGCAAAGCCGGCAAGTGCCGCTCCGACATGGGCTGCGCGCAATGACACCCCGCGCAGGAACAGCGGCGCCAGCACCACGATGAACAGCGGCCACAGGTAGTTGACGAGGTTGGCCTCCACCGGTGGCGCGATGCGCAACGCCATGAACAGCAGGAAGTGGTAGCCAAACAGGCCGTAGATGCCCAGCGCCAGTGTGGAGGCCGGGATGGCCCACAACCGCGGGTGGCGTGCCACCAGGGGCCAGGCCGGCACACTGCCCAGCACCAGGGCGATGCCGGTCAGCAGGAACGGGGGCACATGCTGGAGCGCCACCCCCAGCGTGGCCAGAACGGCCCACAGGGCAATGGCGCCGAGGGCGTACAGGTTGGCTTTGGCAGTCGTTTGCATCGCACGCACTGTAAGCCCGGGCGTCGTCGCAGAACGACGGTTTGCCGTCGCGCGGCAGCGGTTTGCCGTCAGGGTCGCTGGAAGTCGCGGCGCAGCGCCGCCGTCAGTGCCGACGGCGAACGGTAACCGCAGCGCTGGGCCGTCTCGGTCACGCCGAGGCCTGCGGCTCGCAACTGCTGCGCGTGAGCCAGTCGCTGGCCTCGAAGCCACTGCATGGCGCTGTGGCCGGTTTCCGAGCGGCAACGCGTAGCGAATTGTGTGGGACTCAGGAACACCTGTTTTGCGAGGTCGGCCACCGTCAGCGGCTGCTGCCAGCGGGCCTGTGCCCAGGCGCCGAGTGCCGCCCAGTCGATGCTGCGCCGTGGGCGCGCGGGGGTGTCCGGGCCCCACGCTTCCAGCAGCAGCTGGGGTCCGACATGCAGCGCCTGGCGCTGGCCGGCCTGCAGGGCGCTGGCGAGGTAGCGGGCCAGCGCCAGCGTGGTGTCCGGCCGGCGCGGCCGGGCAGCACAGCGCGCCCAGCCTGCTGCGGCCGTGTCCAGCACCAGGCAGCGGCTGCCACGCATGGCCTCAAAGTCGTGGCGCTCGCCCGGCGGCACCACACAGCCGTCGCCCTGGCCAATGCGCTGGCCACGCCCGGCGACTTCCAGCTCCAGGGTGCCTTCCAGACCAACGAGGATCTGGAAATGCGCGTGGCTGTGGCTGCCGTGGGAGGCACCGTAGTCGCGCACCGACAGCGTGTTCATGCGCCCGGGTTCAGTACGCCATGCGCCTGCTGGTCGGCGTGGTAGCTGGAGCGCACCATCGCGCCCACGGCTGCATGGGTGAAGCCCATCTTGTAGGCCTCGGCCTCGAACATCTTGAAGGTTTCGGGGTGCACATAGCGGCGCACTGGCAGGTGGCTGAGCGTGGGCGCGAGGTACTGGCCGATTGTCAGCATGTCGATGTTGTGGGCCCGCATGTCGCGCATGACCTGCAGGATTTCCTCGTCGGTCTCGCCGAGTCCGACCATCAGGCCGCTCTTGGTCGGCACATCGGGGAACAGGGCCTTGAACTTCTTCAGCAGGTTCAGGCTGAACGCGTAGTCCGAGCCCGGCCGCGCTTCCTTGTACAGGCGCGGGATGGTTTCCAGGTTGTGGTTCATCACGTCCGGCGGGGCGGCCTTGAGGATTTCCAGCGCCCGGTCGTCGCGGCCGCGGAAGTCGGGCACCAGCACCTCGATCTGCGTGCCCGGTGACAGCTCGCGCGTCTTGCGGATGCATTCCACAAAGTGGCCGGCGCCACCATCGCGCAAGTCGTCGCGGTCAACGCTGGTGATGACCACGTACTTGAGCTGGAGTCTGGCAATCGTGCGTGCCATGTTCTCGGGCTCGTTCACGTCCAGCGGGTCGGGACGGCCGTGGCCCACGTCGCAGAACGGGCAGCGGCGCGTGCACTTGTCGCCCATGATCATGAAAGTGGCCGTGCCCTTGCCAAAGCATTCGCCGATATTCGGGCACGACGCTTCCTCGCACACGGTGTGCAGGTTGCTCTCGCGCAGGATCTGCTTGATCTCGTAGAAGCGGGTGGTGGGGCTGCCGGCCTTGACGCGGATCCATTCCGGCTTCTTCAGCACCTCAGCCTGCTCCACCTTGACCGGGATGCGCGACAGCTTGGCCGCCGCCTTCTGCTTGGCCAGTGGGTTGTAGTTTTCAGTGGTTTGCGCGTCGCGCACGACTTCGGATGAGCTCATTGGCTTCACGGCGCCAGCAGGGCGCTGAGCTCCTGGCCCAGCACGCGGGCGGCTTCGTCCCAGGTGGTTGATACCCCGATTGTAGAAAGGTCCACGGTCTGGAGGCCCGGGTAGCCGCAGGGGTTGATGCGGCTGTAGGGCTCCAGATCCATGGCCACATTCAGCGCCACGCCGTGCCAGGTGCAGTGGCGTGTGACCTTGATGCCCAGCGCCGCGATCTTGCCCAGCCCGCGAAACGGGTCGCCAGGCGCGGCCGGCCCGGTCAGCGCCAGGTGCGAAAACGGGTCTTCCAGGCGCACATAGATGCCCGGGGCACCGGCCACGCGGTGGCCGGTCACGCCATAGTGGGCCAGCGTGCGGATCACGGCCTCCTCGATACGGTAGACATACTCCTTGACGTAGTAGCCCGCGCGTTTGAGGTCCACCAGCGGGTAGGCCACCACCTGGCCCGGGCCGTGGTAAGTCACCTGGCCGCCGCGCGTGGTCGGCACGACCGGGATATCGCCCGGGTTCAGCACATGCTCGCTTTTGCCCGCCAGCCCTTGTGTGAAAACACCCGGGTGCTCACAAATCCATAGCGTATCCGGTGTGTCATTGCCGCGGCTGGCGGTGAAGACCTGCATGGCCGAGACCGTGGAGGCGTAGTCCACCCGGCCCAGCATCTCCGTCAGCATGTCAGGCAATCCGGGTGGGGGTCACAGCACCACCTTCACCATCGGGTGGGTGGACAGCGTGCGGTACAACTCGTCGAGCTGCTCGCGGCTGGTCGCGGTGATGGTGATGGTGACACCCAGGTAGTTGCCAGCCTTGCTGTCGCGCAGTTCCACCGTGGAGGCGTCAAACGTCGGGTCGAATTCGTGTGCGATGAGCGTCATGGCGTGGACGAATCCGTCCACCTTGGCGCCCATGATCTTGATGGGGAAGCGCGAGGGGTATTCGATCAGCGAGTCACGGCGGGGGTCGGCACCGGCGGGCGGGACGGGGGTGGGGGCGGTCATGGGGGGCTTTCCTGCTTGGCACGCTGGTAACCGGCATGCAGCTTCTGGTAAATGGGGCCGGGCTGCCCGTTTCCAACCGGCTGGCCGTCCAGCCGCGTGACCGGCAGCACCTCTTTGGTGGCGGACGACAGGATGATCTCGTCAGCGCCCAGCACTTCGTCGCGCGAAACCCGGCGCAGGGTGAACCGGATGCCCGCGTCCCGGCACAGCTGCTCGATCAGCCCGTAGCGGATGCCTTCGAGCACCAGGTTGTCGCGCGGCGCGCCCAGCACCTCGCCGCCGCGCACCACCCACACATTGCTGGCCGCCGCCTCGCTCAGGAAACCGTCGCGGAACATGATGGTTTCCGTCGCACCGGCGTCGGCGCTGATCTGGCGCGCGAACACCGAGCCCAGCAGGCTCACGCTCTTGATGTGGGCTTTCTGCCAGCGGAAGTCGTCGGCGGTGACGCAGGCCACGCCGTTCTGGCGGTCTTGCGCGGAAGGCGGCTTCATCCGGTTGGTCATGACGAACACGGTGGGCGTCACGTCCGGCGGCATCACATGGTCGCGCAGTGCCACGCCCCGGGTCACCTGGATGTACACCAATTGGTCGGTGTTTTCGGCTGAAACTCCCGTGGATGCTGCGTAGGTTGCTACTAATTTTGTAGCAAGTTGGCGCCATTCGGCGTGCGACATCGGGTTGGCAATGCGCAGCTCCTTCAGGCTTCGGTCCAGTCGTGCCATGTGGTCTGCAAAGCGGAACGGGCGCCCGGCGTACACCGGCACGACCTCATAGACACCGTCGCCAAAGACGAAGCCGCGGTCGAGCACGCTGACTTTGGCATTGGGCAGCGTGGTGAATTCGCCGTTCAGGTAACAGGGAAGGTCGGGAATCGGGTGGTTCATGCCGCTATTGTCGTTGCGGCAGCCGGCGTGTTTCCCCGATCTTCAGGAGAACGAAGTCGTCGTCGGGCACGCCCAGTGCCTGCCGGGCGGCGGCCAGGTCGCGCGGCGGCTGGTCCAGCGGCTCGTCGGTCAGCTCGAAGGTGCCCCAGTGCACGCCAATGCTGCGCCGCGCGCCCAGGTCCTGGTGGATGCGCACGGCCTCCAGCGGGTTGACATGCTGCTCCTTCATGAACCAGCGCGGCTCGTAAGCGCCGACCGCAATCAGCGCCAGGTCAAGCCCCTGCGGATGGCGGCTGTCGAGGAAGCGGCGCGTCTCGGCAAAGTCGGGGCTGTAGCCGGTGTCGCCAGAGTGGTACCAGCTGAAGCCTGGGCCGAATGCGGCCCAGCCACCCCACAGCGTCTGGCTGCGGTCGCCCAGGCTGCGCGCCGACCAGTGCTGCACCGGCGTGAGGTAGAAGTCCACACCCCGGTGCCGGTGGCGCTCCCACCAGTCCAGCTCCACCACATGGGTGATGCCCAGATTTTCCAGCCAGGGCTTGAGGCCCAGCGGTACCAGGAACAGCGTGGCGCCCTGGCTGCGGTGGTTCAGGTCCACCACGCTTTGGCGGTCGAGGTGGTCGTAGTGGTTGTGCGAGACCACCACCACGTCAATGGGCGGCAGGTCGGCCAGCGGCACGCCGGGCGGCTGGGCCCGCTTCGGCCCGACGATCTGCACCGGCGATGCCCGCTCGCTGAAGATCGGGTCGGTCAGCACATTGAGCCCACTGGCCTGGACCAGGGCGGTGGCGTGACCGATCCACGTGACGGCGGGCACCATGGCCGCACCGGCCCGTGCGTTGGCCTGGATGGCGGCAAGGTCAGGCGCGACGACGGGCGTCGGACTGCCGGGCGGCTTGGGCAGGCCGTCGCGGATCGCCTCGTAGCGCCAGCGCAGCAAGTCGCCCAGCGGCTTGTTGACCGTGCCAATGTGGTTGTTTCTGAACCCGGTCGGGGTGTGGTGCGGTTTGTCCGGGTTGTAGTAGGGGTTGGCCCATCCCGCGCTGGCGCCCAGCACGCCTGCCAGGAGCGCGCCGACCAGACGCCAGAGGCCTGTCATGTGCAGTGGATGACCGCAGGGGTCGCGGCGTGAATGCAGGGAAGGGCGTCCATGGAGTGGTGGGGCAGGGCTCTCGGCCACGATTGTGGCGTGCAGTGCAAAACACCTTTGACTTGCCGGCTTATCCGACAAGCGGGGCGGATTTGGCAGAACGCTGCGGGTTTTTACTTATAATCAATGGCTTTGCTAAATTTCCGGTGTGTAAACGGGGCGTAATTTCCAATGACAACCATCGCGCCCGTTCCGGAAACCGATGCAGGCGAGCCTGACACGTTCAAGCCGCTGACCGCCGAGCAGGCGCGTCTGCTGCGGGAACAGAACCCATCAGTTTCCCCCTGGTGGGTGGTGGCAGGGCAGGTGGTGGTGGGTCTCGTGGTGGCTTTGGCCGCATGGGGCATCACCGGGAGGCAAAACGTGGGTTGGTCCGCCGGTTACGGCGCCCTGGCAGTGGTCCTGCCGGCGGCCGTGTTTGCGCGGGGCTTGACCGGGCGCTTTGCCTCGCTGAATCCGGGCACGGCCGTGGTCGGGTTCTTCCTGTGGGAAATGGTCAAGATGGCCCTGTCGCTGGCGATGCTGATCGCGGCGCCGAGGCTGGTGGGTGCGCTGAGCTGGCCAGCTTTGCTGGTGGGGCTGGTGCTCACGATGAAGGTGTATTGGGTGGCGATGGCTTTCGCGCCCAAGCGATCGAAAAACGTGGCGAAATATACAGACGAGTAATCAGATGGCTACTGGAACCGGACCGACCGCAGGCGAGTACATCGTCCATCACCTGCAGCACCTGCAGAACAAGACGCCCAAGGGCGTTGCCGACTTTTCCGTTTTCAACCTCGATTCGCTTTTCTACTCCATCGTTCTGGGCGTGCTGGGCTGCTGGCTGCTGTGGCTGGCGGCGCGCAAGGCCACCTCGGGCGTGCCGGGCCGCTTCCAGGCCGCAGTGGAAATCCTGGTCGAGATGGTTGACTCCCAGGCCAAGGGCATCGTGCACAACGCCAACAGCCGCAAGCTGGTGGCGCCGCTGGCCCTTGTGGTGTTCGTCTGGATCTTCCTCATGAACGCCATGGATTTGCTGCCGGTGGACCTGCTGCCCGCCATCTGGCACACGACCGGCCCGGCGCTGGGCATGAAGGATTACATGCGTGTGGTGCCCACGGCCGACCTGTCGGTCACGATGGGCCTGTCGGTAGGCGTGCTGGTCCTGTGCATCTACTACAACATCAAGATCAAGGGCGCCGGCGGCTGGATCCACGAGCTGTTCACGGCGCCGTTTGGCGCGCACCCGCTGCTGTGGCCGTTCAACTTCATGATGCAGATCATCGAGTTCGTGGCCAAGACCGTGTCCCACGGCATGCGGCTGTTCGGCAACATGTACGCCGGCGAACTGATCTTCATGCTGATCGCCCTGATGGGCGGTGCCTGGTCGCTGTCGGCGACCGGCATCGGCCTGGCCATCGGTCACATCATCGCCGGCACGGCGTGGGCGATCTTCCACATCCTGATCATCACGCTGCAGGCCTTTGTGTTCATGATGCTGACGCTGGTGTACATCGGCCAGGCCCATGACGCGCATTGATCCCGGTTTTTTCCGCGTTTCCTTTTTCTTTTCTCGTTAACCAAGTCCTTTAGGAGTCATCATGGAAGTTATCAGCTTTGTTGCACTGGCCGCCGGCCTGATCATCGGTCTCGGCGCTGTGGGCGCCTGTATCGGCATCGGCATCATGGGCAGCAAGTACCTTGAGTCCGCCGCTCGCCAGCCTGAACTGATGGGCGAACTGCAGACCAAGATGTTCCTGCTGGCCGGCCTGATCGACGCCGCCTTCATTATCGGTACCGGTATCGCGCTGTGGTTCGCCACCGCCAACCCGTTCCTGGCCCAGATCGCCAACCTGCCGAAGTAAGTCACCACCGGATCAACGTCATGCCCCTTGGCGGTTGCGCCGTGGGGTGAAGGATGAAAAAGTGAGCATCACCGGTACCCTGATCATTCAGATGATCGTGTTCCTGATCCTGGTCGGGTTCACGATGAAGTTCGTGTGGCCGCCGATCGCCGCCGCGCTGGACGAGCGCGCCAGCAAGATCGCCGAGGGCCTCGCTGCCGCCGACAAGGCCAAGTCCGAGCTGTCTGCCGCCAATGCGCGCGTGGAAGAGGAACTGGCCAAGTCGCGCAACGAGACCGCACAGCGCCTGGCCGATGCCGAGCGCCGCGCCCAGGCGATCATCGAGGAGGCCAAGGCCCGTGCCACGGAAGAGGGCAACAAGATTGTTGCCGCTGCCCGTGTGGAAGCCGAGCAGCAGACCGTGAAGGCCCGTGAAGCGTTGCGCGAGCAGGTCGCCGCACTGGCCGTCAAGGGCGCCGAGCAGATTCTCCGCAAGGAAGTCAATGCCGGTGTCCACGCCGACCTGCTGTCCCGCCTCAAGACCGAGCTGTAAGAGGAGCGCCATGGCCGAACTCGCCACCATTGCCCGCCCCTATGCCGACGCGCTGTTCAAGTCGGCGCAGGCAGACCTGAACGCGGCGGCCGCCTGGCTGGAGCCGCTTGCAGCCATTGCCGGCAACGCGCAGCTGCAGGCCTTTGCAGCCAATCCGAAGGTCACCGACCAGCAGGTTTTCGACCTGATCGCCGGTGTGGCCAAGACCGCACTGCCCGACAACGCGAAGAACTTCCTGCGCACCGTGATCGAGAACGGCCGCCTTGAAGCGCTGCCCGAGATCGCGGCGCAGTTCCGTGCGCTCAAGAACGCACGCAGCGGTTCGTCGGATGCCGTGGTGCACAGCGCCTTCCCGGTGGATGGGGCGGCACTGGCCGACCTGTCGGCCGTGCTGGAAAAGCGCTTTGGCCGCAAGCTCAACGTTTCGGTGGTGCTGGACGCGTCACTGATTGGCGGCATTCGCGTGGTGGTGGGCGACGAGGTGCTCGACACTTCGGTCAAGGCCCGTCTGGAACAAATGAAAACGGCGCTGACGGCATAACGCCGGCAGCTAACTAAAGAAAGAAGGAAAGAGTCATGCAACTCAATCCCGCAGAAATTTCTGAACTGATCAAGAGCCGCATTGAAGGGCTGTCCGCCAGCGCCGACATTCGCAACCAGGGCACCGTGGTGTCCGTGTCGGACGGCATTGTGCGCATTCACGGCCTGTCGGACGTGATGCAGGGCGAAATGCTGGAATTCCCGGCCACCGCCGACGGCACGCCGACGTACGGCCTGGCACTGAACCTCGAGCGCGACTCGGTGGGCGCGGTGATTCTGGGCGAATACGAGCACATTTCCGAAGGCGATACCGTCAAGTGCACGGGCCGCATCCTGGAAGTGCCGGTCGGCCCCGAGCTGATCGGCCGGGTGGTCAACGCGCTGGGCCAGCCGATTGACGGCAAGGGCCCGATCAACGCCAAGATGACCGACGTGATCGAGAAGGTTGCGCCGGGCGTGATCGCCCGCAAATCGGTGGACCAGCCGGTGCAGACCGGCCTGAAGTCGATCGACTCCATGGTGCCCGTGGGCCGTGGCCAGCGCGAACTGATCATCGGCGACCGCCAGACTGGCAAGACCGCCGTGGCCATCGACGCCATCATCAACCAGAAGGGTCAGAACATGACCTGCGTGTACGTTGCGATCGGCCAGAAGGCTTCGTCGATCAAGAACGTCGTGCGCGCGCTGGAGCAGGCCGGTGCGATGGAATACACCATCGTCGTGGCGGCTTCTGCCTCTGAATCCGCTGCCATGCAGTACGTGTCGGCCTACTCCGGCTGCACCATGGGCGAGTACTTCCGCGACCGCGGCCAGGACGCCCTGATCGTGTACGACGACCTGTCCAAGCAGGCTGTGGCCTACCGGCAGGTTTCGCTGCTGCTGCGCCGCCCACCGGGTCGCGAAGCCTACCCCGGCGACGTGTTCTATCTCCACAGCCGCCTGCTGGAGCGTGCCGCCCGCGTGAATGCCGATTACGTCGAAGCCTTCACCAAGGGTGAAGTCAAGGGCAAGACCGGCTCGCTGACCGCACTGCCGATCATCGAAACGCAGGCCGGTGACGTGTCCGCCTTCGTGCCGACCAACGTGATCTCGATCACCGACGGCCAGATCTTCCTGGAAACCAGCCTGTTCAACGCCGGCATCCGCCCCGCCATCAACGCCGGTATCTCGGTGTCGCGCGTCGGTGGTGCTGCCCAGACCAAGCTGATCAAGAGCCTGTCCGGCGGTATCCGTACCGACCTGGCGCAGTACCGTGAGCTGGCCGCGTTCGCGCAGTTCGCCTCCGACCTGGACGAAGCCACCCGCAAGCAGCTGGACCGCGGTGCCCGCGTGACCGAACTGCTGAAGCAGGCCCAGTACAGCCCGCTGTCGATCGCGCTGATGGCGGCTTCGCTGTTCGCGGTGAACAAGGGCTACATGGACGACGTCGACGTGAAGAAGGTGCTGCCCTTCGAGCACGGCCTGCACGCCTACCTCAAGGACAAGCATGCTGCCTTGCTGGCCAAGCTGGAAAACGACCGCGCCATGGACAAGGATGCCGAGGCCGAACTGACGGCCGCCATTGCCGCGTTCAAGAAGTCGTTCGCCTGATCCCCGCTGACAACGCAAGGAGTCATTGATGGCAGCAGGCAAGGAAATACGCGGCAAGATCAAATCGGTGGAGAACACCAAGAAGATCACCAAGGCCATGGAAATGGTGGCTGCGTCCAAGATGCGCAAGGCGCAGGACCGCATGCGCGCCGCCCGTCCCTACAGCGACAAGGTCCGCAACATCGCGGCCAACCTCGGCAAGGCGAACCCGGAGTACACGCATCCGTTCATGAAGCTGAACGATGCAAAGTCCGCCGGCTTCATTGTCGTGACGACCGACAAGGGCCTGTGCGGTGGCATGAACACCAACGTGCTGCGCATCGTGACCAACAAGCTGCGCGACTTGCAGGCCGACGGCGTGCAGTCGCAGGCTGTGGCCATCGGCAACAAGGGCCTGGGTTTCCTGAACCGCATCGGTGCGCAGATTGTTTCGCATGTCACCCAGCTGGGTGACACGCCCCACCTCGACAAGCTGATCGGCCCCGTCAAGGTGCTGCTCGACGCCTATGCCGAGGGAAAAATCAATGCCGTTTACCTGTGCTACACGCGCTTCATCAACACGATGAAGCAGGAACCGGTGGTCGAGCAGCTGCTGCCGTTGTCGGCCGCCAAGATGCAGGCCGACGCTGGCGCCAGCGGGGACCAGCACGGCTGGGACTACATCTACGAACCCGATGCGCAGACCGTCATTGACGACCTGCTGCTGCGCTACGTGGAAGCCCTCGTGTACCAGGCAGTGGCAGAAAACATGGCGTCCGAGCAATCGGCCCGCATGGTGGCCATGAAGGCTGCGACCGACAACGCCGGCAGCGTGATCGGCGAACTCAAGCTCGTCTACAACAAGACGCGTCAGGCAGCGATCACGAAAGAACTTTCGGAGATCGTGGCTGGCGCCGCGGCTGTTTAATTTTTTTGGAGCAAAAAATGGCTCAAGTGCAAGGCAAGATTGTTCAATGTATCGGCGCCGTGGTGGACGTCGAATTCCCGCGTGACCAGATGCCCAAGATCTACGACGCGCTCAAGATGGAAGGCTCTGCGCTGACGCTGGAAGTACAGCAGCAGCTCGGCGACGGCATCGTGCGCACCATTGCGCTGGGCTCGTCCGACGGCCTGCGCCGCGGCAACATGGTCTACAACACCAACAACCCCATCACCGTGCCCGTGGGCAAGGCCACGCTGGGCCGCATCATGGACGTGCTGGGCAACCCGATTGACGAGCGCGGCCCGGTGTCGGCGGAACTGTCGGCGTCGATCCACCGCAAGGCCCCAGCCTATGACGAGCTGAGCCCGTCGCAGGAACTGCTGGAAACCGGCATCAAGGTGATTGACCTGGTCTGCCCGTTTGCCAAGGGCGGCAAGGTGGGCCTGTTCGGCGGTGCCGGCGTGGGCAAGACCGTGAACATGATGGAACTCATCAACAACATCGCCAAGGCTCACTCGGGTCTGTCGGTGTTCGCCGGCGTGGGCGAGCGCACGCGCGAGGGCAACGACTTCTATCACGAGATGGCCGACTCCGGCGTGGTGAAGCTGGACAACCTGGCCGAATCCAAGGTGGCCATGGTGTACGGCCAGATGAACGAGCCTCCGGGCAACCGTCTGCGCGTGGCCCTGACCGGCCTGACCATCGCCGAGTCGTTCCGCGACGAAGGCCGTGACGTGCTGTTCTTCGTGGACAACATCTACCGTTACACGCTGGCCGGTACCGAAGTGTCCGCCCTGCTGGGCCGCATGCCTTCCGCCGTGGGCTACCAGCCGACGCTGGCCGAGGAAATGGGCCGCCTGCAGGAGCGCATCACCTCGACCAAGGTCGGCTCGATCACCTCCATCCAGGCCGTGTACGTGCCGGCCGATGACTTGACCGATCCGTCGCCTGCCACTACCTTCGCCCACCTGGACTCCACCGTGGTGCTGAGCCGTGACATCGCCGCCCTGGGTATCTATCCCGCGGTGGACCCGCTGGACTCCACGAGCCGCCAGCTCGACCCGCTGGTCGTGGGTGAAGAGCACTACAACACGGCCCGCGCCGTGCAGGGCACGCTGCAGCGCTACAAGGAACTGCGCGACATCATCGCCATTCTGGGCATGGACGAACTCGCCCCTGAGGACAAGCTGGCCGTGGCCCGCGCCCGCAAGATCCAGCGTTTCCTGAGCCAGCCGTTCCACGTGGCCGAAGTGTTCACCGGCTCGCCCGGCAAGTACGTCCCGCTGTCGGAAACCATCCGCGGCTTCAAGATGATCACCGCCGGCGAGTGTGACCACCTGCCCGAGCAGGCGTTCTACATGGTCGGTACCATCGACGAGGCGTTCGAGAAGGCCAAGAAGGTCGCCTGATCATGAGCACCATCCACGTTGATGTTGTGAGTGCCGAGGAGTCGATCTTCTCGGGCGAGGCCAAGTTTGTGGCCCTGCCCGGTGAAGCCGGCGAACTGGGCATCTACCCGCGCCATACGCCGCTGATCACCCGCATCCGGCCCGGCTCGGTGCGCATCGAGATGGCCGACGGCAGCGAGGAATTCGTGTTCGTGGCTGGCGGCATTCTGGAAGTGCAACCCAACTGCGTGACCGTGCTGTCCGACACCGCCATCCGCGGCAAGGACCTCGACGACGAGAAGGCCAACGCGGCGCGCGCTGCCGCCGAGGAAGCCCTCAAGAACGCCAAGGGCGAACTCGACATCGCCCGCGCGCAGTCCGAGCTGGCCGTGATGGCCGCACAGATTGCGGCGCTGCGCAAGTACCGCCAGAAAAAGTAGGCCGCGACGGCCCCAAAAAAAGCCCCGCTCGCAGGACCGGGGCTTTTTTCATGGGTGGCGCTAGCCGACCGACGGCTCGTCCGGCAACTCGTTCGGATTGGCCGTGCCCTCGGCCAGCGGAAAGTGCTGCACCAGCACGGCCGACACTTCTTCCAGCGCCTGCGTCAGCCCGTCCTCGAACCGGCCATCGCGAAACGCGGCGCCCATGCGGTGCACCATGGCCTGCCATTCGTGTTGCGGCACATGGCGGTTGACGCCGCGGTCGGCCACCAGTTCGATCGCGTGTTCGGCCAGCAGCAGGTAGATCAGCACCCCGTTGTTGTGCTCGGTGTCCCAGACCCGCAGCTTGCCGAACAGCGCTACTGCGCGTTCGCGTGCGGTGGCGCCCCGCCACAGGTAGCTCAGCGGCAGCCCCGCCTCCACATGGATGCGGATCTCGCCGCTGTGGCGACGTTCGCTGGCGGCCACCCGCTGCATCAGGCGGTGCACCATGTCGGGCGGCACGGCGCGCCGGGCGTCGTGCTCATCCAGCCAGCGGTGCCTGAACAGGCGTTGCAGTTTGCCCCACATCACCAGTCTCCCGAGGCGCCGCCGCCCCCAAAGTCGCCGCCGCCACCCGAACTGAAGCCGCCCCCCGAACCACTGCTCCAGCCACCTGAACTGCCGCCACCCCAGCCCCCGCTGCCCCAATGGCCGCCGCGCCGGCTGCCGCGGGTGATGGCCCCCGGGTTGAGGTTCGAAAAGAAGGCAACCAGCAGTGCTACCAGCGCTGCGACGCCGCCCACCAGCAGGCTGGCGGTGAAAAGCCAGGCCAGCCCACCCACCCCTGCTCCAGTGAGCAGCGAGCCCAGCTTGCGCCCGAAGATGCCGCGCAGCACGGCCGCGCCGACCGGGACCGCAAAGAACATGAACACCGCCAGGTCTTCCCAATCGAAACCGGTGGCGCGTGGTGCACGGGTGGCCGCCGGCGCCGGCAGCGCCTCGCCCTGGACCAGCGCGATGATGCGGTCGGCTGCCGCGTCCAGCCCGCCGGCGTAATCGCCCTGCCGGAAGGCCGGGGTCAGGGCTTCATCAATGATGCGCTTGGCTGCAAGGTCAGGGATGGCGCCTTCCAGCGTTTTCGCTACCTCGATGCGGACCTTGCGGTCGTCCTTGGCCACCAGCAGCAGCAGGCCATCGCCCACGCCCTGACGGCCAATCTTCCAGGCGTTGCCGATGCGGTTCGCGTAACTGGCAATGTCTTCCGGTTGCGTGGTGGGCACCATCAGCACCACCACCTGCGAGCCTTTGGCCTGCTCGAGCGCCGCCAGCTTGTCTTCCAGGGCCTGCTTCTGCGTGTCGCCGAGCGTGCCCGTGTGGTCGACCACATGGCCCGTGAGGGCCGGCACCGGCTGCAGCGCCTGCCCCCAGGACGGAAGCCAGAGCGCAAATGCTATAAAAAATATAGCGGCTCGCGCAATCTGCATGCGGGCCAGCGGCATATTTGGCACTTACTTCTTGCCGAAATCCACCTGCGGGGGCGCCGAAATCTGGGCTTCGTTCTGGACCGAAAAGTTGGGCTTGGGGCTGTAGCTGAACACCATGGCTGTGAGGTTGCTCGGGAAGCTGCGGGCCAGCACGTTGTATTCCTGTACCGTCTGGATGTAGCGGTTGCGCGCGACGGTGATGCGGTTCTCGGTGCCTTCGAGCTGTACCCGCAGGTCGCTGAAGCCCTTGTTGGCCTTGAGGTCGGGGTAACGCTCCACCGTCACCATCAGGCGGCTGAGGGCGCTGCCCAGCTCACCCTGGGCGGCCTGGAACTTGGCAAACGCTTCCGGGTTGTTCAGTGTTTCGGGCGTCACCTGCATCGACGTGGCTTTGGCGCGGGCCTCGACCACCTTGGTCAGCGTTTCCTGTTCGAAGTTGGCTTCGCCCTTGACGGTGGCGACGATGTTGGGCACCAGGTCGGCGCGCCGCTGGTACTGGTTGAGCACCTCGCTCCAGGCCGCCTTGGTCTGCTCGTCCAGGCGCTGGAAGTCGTTGTAGCCGCAGCCGGTCAGCACGGCGCTCAGCAGGGTGGCGGTCAGGATCGCAATCCAGCGTTTCATGGTCTTTCCTCCAAGGGTGGGCCGCAAAGGTAGCATAGATGCATGGTGCGACTCGAAGTCGCTCTTGTAGCTGAACTAATCAGCCTCAATAGGAGTGCGTTTTCCCTCTGGGAACGCAACGATTTCCTCCCCGGAAATCACTCAGAAATGGTCGAATTAATGCCACGCATTTTTCGACCGGAGGGGCCCGTCTTGGGCCTCCTCGCAACAAAATTCGGCCTCACGGCAGGGATTTCTGTTGCCTGAACGCTACAGTTACAAAATAAATGTACTGCAGCGGCCGCCTCTCCGGGCGGCAAACAAAGCGGCACCGCTTTTGTTGCCTTGTTTCGAACCGAAACCACTGCTGGAACGCAGTGACCTCGTCTGTGCGTGCATTCCGAGTAATTGGGGTGTGCGAAGCCACGGATAAACGACCCGCGCGCAAGCGCACAACTCCGGCGCGAGCTGGAGGAATCCCATGAGCAAGACTTGGGAGGGTGGCCGAGGTACAGGGTATGGGAAACACATGTGAACGTTCGCCAGAACCGTCGTCACTATGAAGTAGCTAGCGCTTGTCTCCCGGGGCAACCTGGGGAGCTACGACCAAAAGGTATCGCGTCTGAAGCTGTGTGTCATGCACCACAGTTTGTTCCCTAACGAACGCGCGGCGGAGAGAACGTCCCTAACCCCTTCGTCTGGCCTGCCGGCCAGATGGGCAACAAAGGAAACGAGGTAAACCCGATGCACCGCCGCCGCCAGTATGGGGTGGCAACCGAAGCGCAAGCGACGGCCATGGTGCAGCGGGCAGAGGAAGAAGCAAAAAGCGAATGCCGGTCTGTAATGGGCCGGATAGGGGTTCGAGATTTGCCCCCACGCGAAAGCGTGCTGACTTGCTACGAAGCGACGGCGTAAAGCCTTTGCAAATTTCAACATGGCCCGGCGGGTAGTTTGCCCGCAGAGGCAGACCTTCGCCCAAGGGGCCTCCTCACTGGAGAAGGTATGGCAACACAGCGAAGTGCTTCTGCACCTCGCGCTGCGTCTCCGGGCAAGCAACTGGATTGGCACCTAATAGACTGGGGTCTGATCCAGATGTTTGTCGGGAAGATGCAGACGCGCATTGCGCAGGCGGAAATGAACAAGGACTATCGAAGGGTCAAACGACTTCAGAGAAGCCTTGTTCGATCCTGGCAGGCCAAGGCATTGGCGGTCAGGAAAGTTACCGAAAACACAGGGAAGCGGACGAGTGGCGTCGACCGCGAACTATGGCCTACACCGAAGGCCAAATGGAATGCGGTGTGTCGATTGAACAAACCGGGATACCGGGCGAAGCCATTGCGCCGCGTCCGGATTCCGAAAGCGAACGGGAAGGAACGCCCACTGGGCATTCCAACTATGTTCGACCGGGCGATGCAGGCTTTGTACCTGCTCGCGCTGGAACCGGTGTCTGAATGTGTGTCTGATCCCAACAGCTACGGCTTCCGGAAAGGACGTTCAACACATGATGCCCGGAGCCAGTTATTCGTGTCGCTATCCCAAAAGGCTTCGGCCCAATGGGTTTTGGACGCGGACATCACGGGGTTCTTCGACAACATCAATCACGATTGGTTGCTCGCGAATGTTCACATGAACAAACGCATGCTCCGCAAGTGGTTGAAAGCAGGTGTCATCGACAGAGGACAACTGCACCGAACCGAAATGGGAACGCCGCAAGGCGGGATCATTTCGCCGACATTGGCGAACATCACCCTCAATGGGTTGGAGCGCGGACTCAACCGGTTTCTCACTGAGGAGCTCGGGTCCAAAGCAGCCGGCCAGAGGAAGGTGAATCTTGTTCGTTATGCAGACGATTTTGTTGTAACCGGGGACTCGCGAGAGACTTTGGAAACGCTGGTCAAGCCTTGGATTGCGAACTTCCTGCGCGAGCGGGGTCTGCAATTTTCCGAGGAGAAAACCAAGATCGTGCACATCGACGACGGGTTTGACTTTTTAGGGTGGAATTTCCGGAAGTACGACGGAAAGATGCTGATCAAGCCGAGCAAGAAAAACGTGAAAGCGTTCTATAGCAAGGTGAGTGACATCATCGGACGTTCGCTGTCAGTTCCAAGTGAACTGCTGATCAGAAAGCTCAATCCAGTGCTCCGCGGCTGGGCTGAGTACCACAAGGGAGTGGTTGCCAAAGAGACGTTCTCAAAACTCGACTATCTGATTTACTGGAGGTTGATGAGATGGGGACTTCGCCGGCATCCTCGCAAGTCTGGTAAGTGGGTCTATGCCCATTACTGGCCAGAGACCGGCTCACGCCGGGATTTGGCGGTGACCTTGCCTGAGAAGAATGGGGATCTGATGTCGCTGGTCTTGTACCGGCTTGCGGACACGAAAATTGTTCGCCACCAGAAAGTCAAAGGGGAATACAACCCGTTTGATCCCGAGTGGTTTGCCTATGCAGAACGGTTGCTGACGGCCCGGATGTCGCAAGACATCTGGGACACACAGCGCCTGAAGCTGTGGATGCAGCAAGACGGCAAGTGCGTCTTGTGTGAGCAGTTCATTGACAGTACGCGCGCTATGGACGATCACCACATCGTCTACCGTGCGTATGGGGGGAGCCATGCTCTTTCCAATCGGGTGCTCCTGCACCCGGTCTGTCACCGGCGGGTACACGCCCTGGGTTTGGAGGTAGCCAAGCCGGTCCCGGTACGGGGACTTTAATCTGGAGAAGTAGACTAGGGCAATGCAGCCTGACGAAGCTACCGATTCAGTGGTCGTACGTGAGCCGGATGCGTCGAAAGGCGCACGTCCGGTTCGTTGGGGGGGATGGGGTCGCGAGGCCCTGTCCCTACCCTCCCGCGTTGACCCGATTCAAGCCCTGCAGGCGGCCCGGAGGCCCCCGTCCGGGGCCGTCAGCCTGCCCGCACTGGTGGTGGCAGGCGCCACCGGCACCCTGGGCAACGAAGTGCTGCGCCGGCTGCTGGGCACCCAGCGCTTTGGCGTGGCCCATGTGCTGGCGCGCGAGGCTTTCACCGACGGCCTGCGCAGCGTCAACACCGTCGTGCTGCCGGGCACCGATGTGGCGGCCTGGCCACCGGTGCCGGCCGAGGCGGGGGTGGTCATGTTCGACCCCCCGCGTCTTTTCTACGACCGCGAGCGCGCGCTTTGGACGCCGCAGCCCCAGGACCTGGTGGCCGTCGCCCGCTGGATGCGGGCGGGCGGCGTGCGCACCCTCGCGGTGGTGCTGCCGCATGCGCAGGGGCGGCTGCCGGAAGCGCTCAAGCGCGGCCTGGCCAGCCTGGACGAACAGGCTGTGGCGGCGCTCGGGTTTGAGCGCGTGATCTTCGTGCGCTCCGCGCAAAAGCCCGGGGCTGGAGCCCGGCCGCTGGGTCTGCCACAGCGCGTGGCCCGCTGGATGCTGTCAATCTTCCAGTACATGGTGCCCAGCAGTGAACAGCCCGTGCGTGCCGCGCGCGTGGCCGAGCTGGTGGACCTGGCGCTGCAACTGGCGCCGCCAGGCGTCCATGTGGCGGCGCCCGAACTGGTGTGGCGGGCCGCGCAGCAGGACATGCGCTTGGCGGTGCGGCAGTGGCTGCGCGCCTGAACGCTTGCAAAATCGGCCCAACTCCCTCAACTGCCAGACCATGCCCAAAGCCCAACTCCAGGCGGCTGCCCTTGGCGGCACTGCTGATGACGTGGAAGCGTCGTTTTACGAGGCCCTGCAAGGCGCCGACATCGACAAGCTGATGGCCTGCTGGGCGGATGAGGACGAGATCGTCTGTGTGCATCCGGGCGGTGCCCGGCTGGTGGGCGCCGGTGCGATCCGTGCCACCTTCGAGGCCATGTTCGCCAACGGCAGCATCCAGGCGCGGCCCGAGCGCGTGCGCAAGGTGGAGTCGCTTGCCAGCGCCGTTCACAACGTGCTGGAACGCATTGAAGTGCTGACGGCCGACGGGCCCCGGCATGCCTGGGTGATCGCCACCAACGTGTACCACAAGACGGCCCAGGGCTGGCGCCTGGTGGCGCACCATGCGAGCCCCGGCACCCCCAGCGAGGTGCAGGAGATTGCCGAAGTGCCGCAGGTGCTTCATTGAACTACACGGCGCCCTGGTGGCTGCCCGGCGGCAACCTGCAGACCATCTGGCCCGCGCTCTACGCGCGCCGGGTGTTTGGCCCGCACCCGCAGTACCGGCGCGAGCGCTGGACCACACCCGACGGGGATTTCATTGATGTGGACTTTCTGCATCCGGCGGTGCCGCCGGATGCGTCGCCGCGCCCGCTGCTGGTGCTGTTCCACGGGCTGGAAGGTTCCTCGCGCAGCCACTACGCCGAAGCCTTTGCCGACTTTGCGCGCGAACAGGGCTGGGACTACGCGGTGCCGCATTTCCGTGGCTGCAGCGGCGAGCTCAATCACGGCCCGCGCGCCTACCACTCGGGTGATTGGGAAGAAATTGACTGGGTGCTGCGCCGCCTGCGCCAGGGCCATGCGGGCCCGCTGCTGGTGGTGGGCATTTCGCTCGGCGGCAACGCGCTGATGCGCTGGGCCGGCGAACTGGGAGAGGGCGCTGCGCCGGTGGTGCAGGGCGTGGCCTCCGTGTGTTCGCCGATCGACCTGGCGGCCGGTGGCTGGGCGATTGGCCGTGGCTTCAACCGGCTGGTCTACACCCGCATGTTCCTCGCCACCATGAAGCCCAAGGCGCTGGACAAGCTGGCCCAGCACCCCGGCCTGTTCGACCGGCAGGCCCTGCTGGCTGCGCGCGACCTGTACGAGTTTGACAACGTCTTCACCGCGCCGCTGCACGGATTCAGGAGCACCGAAGACTACTGGGGCCGGGCCTCGGCCAAGCCGCACCTGCACCGCATCCGCGTGCCGGCGCTGGTGGTCAACGCGCGCAATGACCCGTTTGTGCCGGCCTGGAGCCTGCCGCTCGGGCACGAGGTGGGGCCGCATGTCACGCTCTGGCAGCCCGCGCATGGCGGGCATGTGGGGTTCCCGCAAGGGCCGCTGCCGGGCCATGTGCGCACCATGCCGGATGCCGTGGGCCGCTGGCTCGCGCAGGCGGCAGTTTAGGAACGGGTTACGGCGCGGCGGCAGGCGTGGCGGGCGCCGCGTTGCCGGGTGGCCAGGCCACTTCGGCCGCATTGCGCGGCTTGCCAATCGGGCCCGCGGCCTGGCCCTTGCGCACGGCGGCCAGATCCTCCTCGCTCGGGTACTGGCCCAGCAGCCAGTAGTCGAACAGGCGGCGCGTGATGGGGGCCGCACTGGCGGCGCCAAAGCCGGCGTTCTCCACCACGGCGGCCACTGCAATCTTCGGGTCATCGGCCGGTGCGAAGGCAATGTACAGCGCGTGGTCGCGCTGGTGCTCCTCCAGCTTGGCGGCGTTGTACTTGTCCTTCTGTCCGATGGTCACGGCCTGGGCGGTGCCGGTCTTGCCGCCCGACAGGTAGCCCGCGCCGGCAAACACGCGGGCCGAGGTGCCGTCCTGTGTCACGCCCACCATGGCCTTGCGCACCACGGCCACATGCTCGGGCTTGAAGCCCAGGTCCACCGGCGGCTCGGCAGGCTGCGGGATGCGGCTGCGCGTCATGGCGTCCTGCGTGGCAATCACCAGGCGGGGTTTGTGCTTGATGCCATTGTTGGCCAGTGCCGCCGTGGCCTGTGCCAGCTGCAGCATGGTGAAGCTGTTGTAGCCCTGGCCGATGCCCAGCGAAATCGTCTCGCCGGCGTACCACTTTTTCTGCTCGGGCCGCTTGTAGTAGTTGCGCTTCCAGTCCTGGCTGGGCAGCACGCCGCGCACCTCGCCCAGGATGTCGATGCCCGTGTACTGCCCGAAACCCAGTGGCTTCATGAAGTCGTGCATCGTGTCCACGCCCAGCTCGTTGGCCAGCGAGTAGTAGTACACGTTGCTTGACTTGACGATGCTCTGGTGCATGTCCACGGGGCCCAGCCCGTGGTCGCCGTGGCTGCGGAACACATGGCCACCAAAGCTCCAGGAGCCGGCGTCGTTGATGATGGTGCTGGCCGAACGCTTGCCGGTCTGCAGCGCCGCCAGCGCCATGAACGGCTTGTAGGTCGAACCCGGCGGGTAGGTGCCGCGCAGCGCCCGGTTCAGCAGAGGCTTGTCGATGGACTCGTTGAGCATCTGCCAGCTTTCCGAGTCGATGCCGTCCACGAACAGGTTGGGGTCGAAGGTGGGCTTGCTCACGAACGCCAGCACCTCACCGGTCTTCGGGTCCATCGCCACCAGCGCACCGCGCCGTTCGCCGAACATGTCCTCCACCAGCTTCTGCAGCTTGATGTCAATCGACAGCTGTACCGTGTTGCCGGGTGTGGCCGGATGGCTGGCCAGCTTGCGCACGGCGCGGCCACCGGCAGAGGTCTCGACCTGCTCGACGCCGGTTGTGCCGTGCAGCTGCTTCTCGAAGCTTTGCTCCACCCCCAGCTTGCCGATGTACTCCGTACCGCGGTAGTTGCCCTGCTCTTCTTCCGACCAGTCCTCCATCGACTTCTTCTCGGTCTGGTTGATGCGGCCGATGTAGCCGATCACATGGCTGGCCAGTTCGCCCCACGGGTAGTTCCGGAACAGCCGCGCCTTGATCTCCACGCCGGGGAAGCGGAAGCGCTGGGCTGCAAAGCGTGCGACCTCCTCGTCAGTCAGGCGGGTGCGGATCGGCAGGGATTCGAAGCTCTTGGATTCGTCCAGCAGCTTCCTGAAACGGCGGCGGTCGCGCTGCTGGATGTCGATCACCTTCGCCAGGTCATCGATGGTGGCGTCAAGATCGCGTCCAAGCCGTGACGGCGTGATCTCCAGCGTGTAGGCGGAGTAGTTGGTGGCCAGCACGATGCCGTTGCGGTCCAGGATCAGGCCCCGGTTGGGGACGATGGGCACCACCGCCGTACGGTTGTTTTCGGCCTGCTCGTCCAGGTCGGCATGGCGTACCACCTGCAGGTACACCAGGCGGGCGGCCAGCAGCAGGAAAGCCAGAACCACGACCACGCTGGCCACCAGGACCCGCGCGCGAAAGCGCGACAGGTCGGCTTCCACATTGCGCAGTTCGGTCATAGGGGCCTGTTCTCGTCGGGGTCCGGCGCACGCCGCTGCGGTGCCAGCAGCATGATGCTGACGATCGGCCACAGCACCGCCTCGATCAGCGGCGACAGCACAATCAGCCAGCCGGGGAAGGCGCCGCCACTGAGCAGCCGGATGGCCAGCTCGATTGCGTGGGCCGCCACGAACAGCGGCAGCACCTGAACCGCCTGCGACGGCACCGAGAACCACAGCAGGCGCCGGTGGATCGTGATGGCGAAGTAGCTGGACGCCGTGTAGGCCAGCGCATGCTGGCCCAGCAGCGCGGTCTGGTGCACGTCCATGCACAGGCCGAAAAAGAAGGCGGCGCCGATACCCACGCGCAGGGGCTGGTGCACGCTCCAGAACACCAGCACCAGGAGCAGGAAATCCGGCATCCAGGGCGTGCGGCCCAGCGGCAGCATGTTCATGAGCAGCGCGCCGAGCAGGCTGCCCCAGATGAACACCGGGTTGGCGGGCAGCAGCAGCTGCTGGCCGGGGCGCATGATCATTTGCGGGCCCCTTTCTTGGGCGACGCGGCCGTGACCGGCTCGACCGGCGGGCGCGGCGGGATCTGGGCCGACACCGGCTTGAGCACCATTACGTGGCGGGCACCCGTCACCAGGGCCTGCGGCGCGCAGTAGATGCGGGCGAAGGCCGAGTCGGCGCGCCGCTCCACCTTCTCCACCCGCGCCACCGGCAGGCCCGGCGGGTAGATGCCGTCCACGCCACTGGTGGTGAGCAGGTCACCGGCCTGCACGTCGGCGTTGCCGGCCATGAAACGCAGCTCCAGCGAGCCGGCGTGCGCCGGGTCGCCAAACGCCACGCTGCGTGCCCCGGTGCGCGCATTCAGCACCGGAATGGCCTGGTCACTGTCGATGACGAGCGTGACCTCACTGACCAGCGGATACACGCGCGTGACCTGGCCCAGCACGCCAGACTCGTCAATGACGGGCGAGCCTTCTTCGACGCCCTGGGCGAGACCCTTGTCGATGATGATCTTGCGCGTGTAGGGGTCGGCTGCGTCGTACAGCACTTCGGCCGCCTGGCTGGGGGTGGCCACCTTGTCACGCAGCGCCAGCAGCTTGCGCAGCCGGGTGTTCTCCAGTGTGAGCTGGTCCACCTGTCCGGCCTGCTGCGACTGCAGCGCCAGCTTGCGCCGGGCCTCCGCCTCGCGGGTCTGGGCTGTTTCCAGGTCTGCGAAGTACTGGCCGCCATGGCGCAGCAGCAGCACCGGGCGCATGGCCAGCCACTGCACCGGATACAGCACCGTGGCCAGCGTGGCGCGCAGCGGCTGGATGATCTTGAAGCGCACGTCCGCCACCATCAGGAACAGCGCGAGCGCGCTGAACACCATGAGCTTGGACAGGGCCGAAGGCCCCTGCTTGAAGAAGGGGGGCGGGGACCTGTCCAGCGTACCGAGTGGCATCGCTGAGGCCCGCGCTTATTCGCTGGTGAAGATCGAGCCCAGGCGCTCCATGCGCTCCAGGGCGATGCCGCAGCCGCGCACCACGCAGGTCAGCGGATCTTCGGCCACCAGTACCGGCAGGCCGGTTTCCTCGGCCAGCAGGCGGTCGAGGTCGCGCAGCAAGGCGCCACCGCCGGTGAGCATCATGCCGCGCTCGGCAATGTCGGCACCCAGTTCAGGCGGTGTGTGCTCGAGCGCGTTCTTGACTGCACTCACGATGTTGTTCAGCGGGTCGGTCAGGGCTTCGAGGATTTCGTTGCTGGAGATCGTGAACGAGCGCGGCACACCTTCGGACAGGTTGCGCCCGCGCACTTCCATTTCCTTCACTTCGCTGCCGGGGAAGGCGCTGCCGATGTTCTTCTTGATGGCTTCAGCCGTGGGCTCGCCGATCAGCATGCCGTAGTTGCGGCGGATGTAGCTGATGATGGCCTCGTCGAACTTGTCGCCGCCCACCCGCACGCTGCCCTTGTAGACCATGCCACCCAGCGAGATCACACCCACCTCGGTGGTGCCACCGCCGATGTCCACCACCATGGAGCCGCTGGCCTCGCTGACGGGCAAGCCGGCGCCAATGGCGGCGGCCATCGGTTCTTCAATCAGGTAGACCTCGGAGGCGCCGGCACCCAGCGCCGATTCACGAATCGCGCGGCGCTCGACCTGGGTGGAGCCGCAGGGCACGCAGATGATGATGCGCGGCGAGGGCTTCAGGACGGACCGCGGATGGACCATCTTGATGAACTGCTTGAGCATCTGCTCGGTGACGGTGAAGTCGGCGATCACGCCGTCCTTCATCGGGCGGATGGCCTCGATGTTGCCGGGCACCTTGCCCAGCATGGCCTTGGCTTCGTGGCCCACGGCCTGGATGGTCTTCTTGCCTTGCGGGCCGCCTTCGTGGCGGATGGCAACCACCGAGGGTTCGTCGAGGACGATGCCCTTGTCGCGTACAAAAATCAGGGTGTTGGCGGTGCCGAGGTCGATGGCCAGGTCGGTGGAGAAGTACCGACGGAATGCTCCGAACATTAGAAATCCTCTCGCGGGCATGATCGGCGCCTCGGCCGGCCATCGCCTTGTTGTCGTATTGAAAGCTGCTTTTTCCTGCAAATACCGCCGCTTTCGCGGCCGTTGCACCAAAGGCGGGATAATACCCCATCCCCTGTGAATAACTGGCCCGGGACGGGCCGAAATTTCGCGTTTACATCTGGTATCGCTGGCGTTTTTTCCTATGGCTTTGACCCCCCAAGACATCCACCGGATTGCCAATCTGGCGCGGCTGGAACTGCGTTCTGACGAAAGCGAGCGCATGCTGACCCAAATCAATGGTTTCTTCGACATCGTCGAGCAGATGCGGGCTGTGGATACCACCGGCCTGGAGCCCCTGGCGCACCCGGTTGCGGCCATCCAGGACATCGCCCTGCGCCTGCGTGACGACGTGGTCAGCGAACCTGACAACCGCGACGCCAACCAGCAAAGTGCGCCGGCGGTGGAGCGAGGGCTGTTCCTCGTGCCGAAGGTGATCGAATGAGCGCCGCCGGACCGCTCCAAGGCGCGAAGGCCCCCTCGGGGGGCAGCGCAGTACACGAAGTGACAAGCGTGGGGGTGCCCGTATGAGCGCCCTGCATGACCTGACGGTGGCCCAGCTGGCCGCGAAGCTGTGCGCCAAAGAGGTGTCGGCCGTCGAGGCTGCGCAGCATTTTCTGGCGCGCGGCGCGCAACATGCGGCCCTGGGCGCCTACCTCGATGTGCGCGAAGACGTGACGCTGGCGCAGGCCCAGGCTGCCGATGCGCGCATCGCCGCAGGCGATGCCGCGCCACTGTTGGGCGTGCCGATTGCCCACAAGGACATCTTCGTCACCAAAGACTTCGCCAGCACCGCGGGGTCGAAGATGCTGGCCGGCTACCGCTCGCCGTTTGACGCGACCGTGGTGCAAAAGCTCGCGCAGGCGGGCGCCGTGACGCTGGGCAAGCTCAATTGCGACGAGTTCGCGATGGGTTCGTCCAACGAAAACTCGGCCTTCAAGCCGGCGCAAAACCCGTGGGACGTGTCGCGCATCCCGGGTGGCTCGTCTGGCGGCAGCGCGGTGGCGGTGGCAGCGCGCCTCGCCCCTGCGGTGACAGGCACCGACACCGGCGGCTCCATCCGCCAGCCAGCCGCGTTTTGCGGCATCACCGGCATCAAGCCGACCTATGGCCGCGCCTCGCGCTACGGCATGATCGCCTTCGCCTCCAGCCTCGACCAGGCCGGCCCGATGGCCCGTACGGCCGAGGACTGCGCGCTGCTGCTGTCGGCCATGTGCGGCCCGGACCCGGACCGCGATTCGACCTCGCTGGACGTGCCGGCGGAAGACTTCACGCGCGCGCTCCACGATTCGGTCGAGGGTCTGCGCATCGGCATCCCGAAGGAATTTTTCGGCGAAGGCCTGGCGGCCGATGTGCGGGCGGCGGTGGACGCAGCGCTGCAGCAGTACCAAAAGCTCGGCGCGAAGCTGGTGCCGATTTCCCTGCCGCGCACGCAGCTGTCGATCCCGGTGTACTACATCATTGCGCCGGCCGAGGCCAGCTCGAACCTGAGCCGCTTTGACGGCGTGAAGTTCGGCCACCGCGCCGCGGACTACACCGACCTGCTGGACATGTACAAGAAGACCCGCGCCGAAGGCTTTGGCGACGAGGTCAAGCGCCGCATCATGATCGGCACCTATGTGCTGAGCCATGGCTACTACGACGCCTACTACCTGCAGGCGCAGAAGATCCGCCGCATGATTGCCGACGACTTCCAGCAGGCCTTCCAGCAGTGCGACCTGATCGCGGGCCCGGTGGCCCCCACGGTGGCCTGGAAGCTGGGCGAGCATGGCAACGACCCGCTGGCCGACTACCTGGCCGACATCTTCACGCTGCCCGCGTCACTGGCCGGCCTGCCCGGCATGAGTGTGCCGGCCGGCTTTGGTGAAGGCGGCATGCCGGTGGGCCTGCAGCTCATCGGCAACTATTTCAGCGAGGCGAAGCTGCTGAACGCTGCGCACCGGCTGCAGCAGGCAACCGATTTCCACCTCCGTGCGCCGGAGGGCTTTTGAGATGAGCAAACTGATCCAGGGTTACGAAGTCGTCATCGGCTTCGAGACGCACGCCCAACTGTCCACGCAAAGCAAGATTTTCAGCCGCGCCGCCACGGCCTTTGGCGCCGAGCCCAACACGCAGGCCTGCGCCGTGGACCTGGCGTTGCCCGGCACGCTGCCGGTGATGAACAAGGGCGCGGTCGAGCGTGCCATCGAGTTCGGCCTGGCGGTCAACGCGACCATCGCGCCGCGCAGCGTTTTTGCGCGCAAGAACTACTTCTACCCCGACCTGCCCAAGGGCTACCAGATCAGCCAGTTTGAAGTCCCGGTGGTGCAGGGCGGCTCGGTCGAGTTCCTGCTGGGGGAAGAGAAGAAAAGCGTGCGCCTGGTGCGCGCCCACCTGGAAGAAGACGCCGGCAAGTCGCTGCACGAGGACTTCATCGGCCAGAGCGGCATTGACCTGAACCGTGCCGGCACGCCGCTGCTGGAGATCGTGACCGAGCCCGACATGCGCAGCAGCGAGGAGGCCGTGGCCTACGCAAAAGAGCTGCACAAGATCGTGACCTGGATCGGCATCTGCGACGGCAACATGCAGGAAGGCAGCTTCCGCTGCGACGCCAACGTCTCGGTGCGCAAGCCCGGCGCGCCGCTGGGCACCCGCCGCGAGATCAAGAACCTGAACAGCTTCAAGTTCATGCAGCAGGCGATCGACTATGAAATCCGGTGGCAGATCGAGCAGATCGAAGACGGCCACGCGATCCAGCAGGCCACCGTGCTGTTCGACCCCGACACCGGCGAAACCCGCGCCATGCGGACCAAGGAAGACGCAGCCGACTACCGCTACTTCCCCGACCCGGACCTGCCGCCGCTGGTGATTGCGCCCGAGTGGGTGGCGCGGGTGCGCAGCGAAATGGACGAACTTCCGCGCGTGATGGCCGCGCGCTTCGTCGCCGACTACGGCCTGCCCGAGTACGACGCGACCACGCTGACGCAGAGCAAGGCCATGGCGGCGTACTTTGAAGCCACCGCCAGGGCCAGTGGCCAGCCCAAGCTGGCCAGCAACTGGATCATGGGGGAGGTGTCGCGGCGGCTGAACGCCGGCGAGCTGGGAATCGCGCAGTCGCCCGTGAGCGCGGGGCAACTCGCCGCCCTGATTGGACGCATCGCCGACGCAACCGTGTCCAACAACGCGGCCCGCCAAGTGTTTGAAGCATTGTGGACCGGCGATGGCGACGACGTGGACGCCGTCATCGAAGCCAAGGGCCTCAAACAGATGAACGACAGCGGCGCGCTGGAAAAAATTGTCGACGACGTGATCGCCGCCAACCCCGACAACGTGGCGCAGTACAAGGCCGGCAAGGACAAGGCATTCAACGCGCTGGTGGGCCAGGTCATGAAAGCCAGCAAGGGCAAGGCCAACCCGCAACAGGTCAACGACCTGCTGCGCGACAGACTGCGTTGAGGTTGCTCCGGCAGACGCTACACTTTTTATAGCGCCTTGCGCAGTCCCGGCGCGGGCTCCAGCCTATTTTGAGGCCTGCGTCTTGCCCTGCAGCGCCCACAGGCGGCGCAACTGGTCGAGCTCGTCGTCAAAGCGCAGGTTGATGCGCTTGCGCTCCTCGTCAATACCCGCCAGCGAGCGCTTGTGGGCGGCCGCCTGCAGGGCGTTGTCTTCCACCTGACGCTTCAGCGCCGGAGGCAGCTTGTTCGGGTCGCGCTTGTAGAAGGCGGCCTCTTCGTCCAGCCGCTTGCGCTGCGCTTCCAGCTCCGCGGTACGCGCCTGCGCCGCCTTGAAGACTTCGTCGGTGGGTGCCAGGGCCGTGGCACGTTCCTTGTCGTGCGCAGCGCGGTTCGGGTAGCGGTCCAGCAGCGCGCGTTCACGCTTGCGGTCTTCCGCTTCAAGCGCACGCGCCTCTGCTGCCTTGCGCGCCTTGACCTCCTCGGCCGCACGCTCTTCGGCGGTCAATGAGGGCTGGATTTGCCGCCGAACCACACCGCTGGGGCTGACTTCGTTCTGCACACGGTCGTTGCACTCGGCAATCGGCCGGTCAGATGTCAGCCGCCGGCCCTTGGCGTCAGTACAGGTATAGATCCGCTGCGCCATGGCCGGTACTGCCACCGCACACAGCAGCCCGCCCAGAACCGTCCACCGCCAAGCACCCATGTTCATTGCCGTCCTGATGTCAGTCGTCCACGCCATAGCGTTCCCGGTAGGCCAGTACCCGGGCGTGGTGTTCGCCCAGGCTGTCGCCCGCATGCTGGGCCAGATACTGGAGCAAGTCGGCCAGCCGCGCAATCGCACAAACCTGCAGGCCGAGTTGCTGGCGCACATACTGCACCGCGCTGTGGGCCACGTCCTGGCCGTTCTCGGTGGCTTTTTCCTGGCGGTCCAGCGCAATGGCCACCGCGTGCGGTGTCGCGCCAGCGGCCTGGATGATGGCGATGGATTCGCGCGCCGCGGTGCCGGCGCTCATCACGTCGTCCACGATCAGTACCCGGCCCTTCAGGGGGGCGCCGACCAGCGAGCCGCCTTCGCCGTGGTCCTTGGCTTCCTTGCGGTTGTAGGCAAACGGCACATTGCGGCCCAGCCGCGCCAGCTCGATGGCGACCGCCGCGCCCAGCGGAATGCCCTTGTAGGCCGGGCCGAAGATCATGTCGAATTCGAGGCCGCTGGCGATGATGCGCTGTGCATAGAATTGCGCGAGCCGGCCCAGTTTGGCACCGTCGTCAAACAGGCCGGCGTTGA
Source organism: Ramlibacter sp. (assembly GCA_046348225.1). Classification (GTDB taxonomy): domain Bacteria; phylum Pseudomonadota; class Gammaproteobacteria; order Burkholderiales; family Burkholderiaceae_C; genus JAXMEQ01. The sequence continues at coordinate 27,771 of JAXMEQ010000012.1, read as the reverse complement.
AGAAGTACGGGCTCAGCCGTCCCGCCTTGGTCCTGAATTCACCAAAGCGCAAAACGCCGGCATCCACCGAGAATTGCACGAAATCCTGGGCCAGCACGTCGGGGCCTGCATCAACCGCCATGGGGGAATCCTTGTTCAAACTGACCAGTCTCAACCTCAACGGCATCCGCTCTGCGGCCAACAAGGGCGTGGAGGCCTGGATTGCAAAAGCCAGCCCGGATTGTATTTGTGTGCAGGAGGTCAAGGCCCAGGCGGCCGATGTGGCGGGCCGCTTCGAGCAGCTTGCCGGACTGCAGGGGCACTTTCACTTTGCCGAGAAAAAGGGCTACTCGGGCGTGGCGGTGTACACCCGCCACGAGCCCAGCGACGTGCTCATCGGCTACGGCTCTGGCGAGTTCGACGCCGAAGGCCGCTACGTGGAGTTGCGCTTTGACACGCCGAAGGCGAAGCGATCCATCATCAGCGCCTACTTTCCCAGCGGCTCGTCGGGCGAGGAGCGGCAGCAGGCCAAGTTCCGCTTTCTGGCCGAGTTCGAGCCCCACCTGGCCAAACTCAAGAAGAAGCGTGAGTTCATCCTGTGCGGTGATGTGAACATCGCACACAAGGAAATCGATCTCAAGAACTGGCGCAGCAACCAGAAGAACAGCGGCTTCCTGCCCGAAGAGCGCGCGTGGATGACGGCGCTGCTGGACCAGACCGGTCTGGTGGACGTGTACCGCCAGCTCCAGCCGACCACCACTGACACCGCCTACACCTGGTGGAGCAACCGCGGCCAGGCCTATGCCAACAACGTGGGCTGGCGGCTCGACTACCACCTGGCGACGCCAAAGTTCGCGGCCCTGGCGCGCACCGAAGCGATCTACAAGGCCGAGAAGTTCTCCGACCACGCACCGATCACGATCGAGTACGACTTCGCGCTGTAGGCGCTAGAACACCGCGTGGTCGCCCCGCTCGGCGGTGGCATCGCCGCGCAGCAGCGCGGCGTAGTGGTCCTGCAGCATCTGGCGGCCGTACGAGGGCGTGGCCTCGGCGCTGTAGCGGCCGGTGGCCGGGTCCAGCACCAGCATGGATTCGGTGGCGTAGTAGCGGCCAATGCGCGCCAGCTCGGCCTTGGCGGCCAGCGGCGGCACCACATGGCCCAGCGTGCCCAGCACGCCAATGATGCCGTCCAGCAGCGCCACCGGCACCTGCTTGAAGCGCGGCGGCTGGCCCAGCAGCCGGAACAGCAGCCCGCCCTGTTCGCGCGGCGTGATGGCTGGCCCCGGCCCGCCAATCGGCAGGATGCGGTTGTGCCGTTGCGGCTCGCTCAGGCAGCCGGCGAGGTAGTCGCCCAGGTCGTCGTCGCTGATGGGTTTGCAGGCGGTCAGCGTGCCGTCGCCAAACACCAGGAACGGCTTGCCCCGGCGCACCCGCTCCACCTGGCCTGACAGTGACTTGAAGAACGCCGTGGGCCGCACGATGGAATACGTCAGGCCGGAGTCGACCAGCGCCTTCTCAAACGCCAGCTTGGCCTGCTGGAAGGCCAGCAGCGGCTTTTGCACGCAGATGGCCGACAGCAGCACCACCTGCGTCACGCCGGCACCGCGTGCGGCGTCCAGCGCCAGCACATGGGCCTGGTGGTCGATGGCCCAGGCGTCGCGCGGCGCGCCAGTACGCGAGGCCAGGCATGAGACCAGCGCGTCAAAACGCTCGCCCCGGATACCGTCTTGCGCCAGCGAGTCCGCCCGGGTCACGTCGCCGAAACGCACGGTGGCGCCGGCCAGCAGGCGGGTGCTGTCGTCGACCGTCAGCCGGCCCGCGACGCCGGCGCGCGGGCGCACCAGGCACACCACCTCATGGCCCTGGCGCAGCAGGGCGCGCACCGTGGCCTGGCCGATGGTGCCGGTGGCGCCGAGCATGAAGACGCGGGCCATGGCGCTACCAGTCCACCAGGCTCATGCCCACGCTGAACACGGTGCGGCGGCGGTTGTAGTCGAGCAGGCTGTCGCCATAGCCGTTGAACAGCTGGGTGTGCAGGCGCAGCCCGCTCAGCGGCCCGCCGCCCGGGGCACTGGCCAGCGTGCGCAGCCACTCCAGCCGGACCGAGCCGTGGCCCTGCCCGCGCAGCGAGTGGCGCACCGTTGCCCCCAGCGTGTTGTCGCGGTTCACGTTCCACTGCGCGCCCAGCTCGGCCCGGCCGATGTAGTCGCTGATGCCGGGGTTGTCGTCATTGGCCTTGTTCTCGGGCAGGCGCTTCCAGAGGCGCCCGGTCAGCTGCAACTGGTTGCCCAGCTCCATGCCGGCCATCAGGTAGACCCGGTTCCAGCTGCGCGACAGCGGCAGGCTCTGGCCGTTGGACTGGTGCACCAGCCCGACCCCGCTGTAGCGCAGCCGCCAGCCCGCCGGCAGCCGTACGTCGGTGGGGTAGACATAGACCAGCTCGGGCTCGTGGTCGGTGCTGCGGAAAGGCCGCGAGATGCCCCCCGAGAACAGCTGCCAGTACGACTGCTGGGTGTAGCCGAACCACAGCGAATCTTTCAGTGTGGGGTGACCCTGGGTCAACAGGCTCTGCGCGATCTTGGTCCGCACCGACAGCTGGATGCGGGTCTCGGTGGTGTTGTACGCCTGGGTGGCCGTGGCCACATTGGTCGGGTTTTCCGAGACCGGCCGGTTGTTCACGCCGTCCGCGCCCACCAGCGACAGGCTGATCGGCCGGTAGCCGCGAATGCCGAAGGTGCCGCAGTCACTGCCGGCCTCCAGCTCCCAGAAGCGGGAAAGTGCCGAGTACTGCGGGTCGTGGCAGCCCTCGTCGGTGGTGATCGAGATGACCCGCGTGGCCGGCAGCAGCGACTGCACCGGGGCAGGGGTCGCGCTGGTGGGCAGGCTGCTGGCGCTGGCGCTGCTGGCGGCAGGCCCCTGCTGCTGGCGCGCCCACTGGTCAAAGCAGGCCAGCCGCGCGCTGCTGTCGGCGGTGGCGGTGCAGGCCTGCCAGCCGGCCTGGGCAGCCGCAGGCGTCTGCGCCCCGGCAGGTGCCGCCGCCAGCAGGCCGGCGGCCAGGGTACTTACTGCCAGCCGGGCAGCTTGCGCAGCACGAAGCTGCGTTCGGTGGTGTCGTTTGCGCGTCGCCATGTTCCAGTGAACTCCTTGCCACATGAGCCGGCGACGACGTTACCAGACCAGACGGCGCTAATGTGTCGGCCGTCGTCTGATTCGTCGAGTGTCAGGACGCCATCGTCCACGTCGCCGGCCAGCAGGGCCTGCACGCTGTTGCGGTTGATGGCGCCGCGCAGGCTCTCGCCGCGCTCGGGGTGCTTTTCAAACAGGACGGTGGCGGCGCCCGCCTCGTCGCCGAAGCGCACTTGCCACAGGCCCCAGAGGTGGGCGGGCTGCAGGTCGTCCGGGGCAGGGCAGGCAGCCGTTGCTACCGGGGTCTGGGCGTTTTGGGCTGCAGCCCGCACCGGTATTGCGCAAGCCGCTATAAAAACCATAGCAACTGACAGCGGCGTCGCGATCTTCATGTGGCGCTGGCCGCGCTGGCGTCGGCGGCGTCCTGGGCCTTCTTGGCGAATTCGGCGCGCAGCGCCTTGAGCTTGGCGCGCGGGTCTTCTTTGGTGGTGGCCTGCTCCAGCGCCATCTCGGCGATGAAGCGGCTGGGCTGGGCCGCCACCATTTCGCGGCCCTTCTTGCGCCGCTTGGTCCAGCTCACCGCCAGGCTGCGCTGCGCGCGGGTGATGCCCACGTACATCAGGCGGCGCTCTTCCTGCAGGCGCTGCAGGATGCCTTCACTCATCGGGCCATCGGCCCGGCCGGTGGGGTTGTCGTCATCGCCCAGCTTGAAGGGCAGCAGCCCTTCGGTCACGCCCACCAGCATCACGTGCGGCCACTCGAGTCCCTTGGCGGCGTGCAGGGTCGACAGCGTCACCACGTTCTGGTCCTGCTCGCGCTCGCTGATGGTGGACAGCAGCGCGATGGTCTGCGCTACTTCGAGCAGGCTTTTCTTTTCGCTTTCGAGGCTGACGCCGGCCGTATCGTCCAGCGTGCCGCCGCAGCGCTGCGACATCCAGTCGCAGAAGTCGAGCACGTTGGTCCAGCGCGCGGCGGCCAGCTTTTCGCTGTCTTCGCCGTCGTACAGGTGCTTTTCGTAGTCGATGTCCTTGAGCCAGTCGAGCATGAAGGCGCGGGCGTCTTCGGCGCCGCTGGTGTGGCGGGCGCGGTATTCCAGGTCGTTCACATAGCGGCCGAACTCGTGCAGGCTGCCCACCGCCTTGGCCTGCAGCACCGAGCCCAGTGACGGGGAGAACAGCGCCTCGAACAGGCTCACCTTGTACTGGCTGGCGAAGGTGCCCAGGTTCTGCAGCGTGGTGTGGCCGATGCCGCGCTTGGGCGTGGTGATGGCACGCAGGAAGGCGGGGTCGTCGTCGTTGTTGACCCACAGGCGGAACCAGGCGCACAGGTCCTTGATTTCCGCGCGGTCAAAAAAGCTCTGGCCGCCGGACACCTTGTACGGGATGTTGGCCTTGCGCAGCGCCTGCTCCAGCACCCGGGCCTGGTGGTTGGCGCGGTAGAGCACGGCAAACTCCCGCCATTCCTGGCCCAGGCCGTTGGCGCGGATGGACTGGATGCGCGCCACGGCGCGTTCGGCCTCGTGCTCCTCGTTGTCGGCATCCACAATGCGCACCGGCTCGCCCTCGCCCAGCTCGCTGAACAGGGTCTTGGGAAACAGCTTGGGGTTGGGGCCGATCACGTTGTTGGCCGCACGCAGGATGGCGCTGGTGGAGCGGTAGTTCTGCTCCAGCTTGATGACCTTGAGGCTCGGAAAGTCCTGCGGCAGCCGCTTGAGGTTGTCCAGCGTGGCGCCGCGCCAGCCGTAGATGGACTGGTCGTCATCGCCCACGGCCGTGAAGCGCCCGCGCTCGCCCACCAGCAGCTTGAGCACCTCGTACTGGGTGGCGTTGGTGTCCTGGTACTCGTCCACCAGCACATGGCCCATCTGCTGCTGCCACTTGGCCCGCACGTCAGCGTGCTCCTGCAACAGCTTCAGCGGCAGGCCGATCAGGTCGTCAAAGTCCACGCTCTGGTAGGCGGCCAGGCGCTCCTGGTAGCGGGCCATGATGCGGGCGGTGACGCGCTCGCCGTCGCTTGTGGCTTGTGCTTCGGCTTGAGCAGCGCTCAAGCCCATGTTCTTCCACAGGCTGATGGCCCATTGCCACTGGCGCGCGGTGGCGGCATCGGTGCTGCCGCCGGCGTCCTTGAGGATGCTGGTCACGTCGTCGCTGTCCAGGATGCTGAACTGGGGTTTGAGGCCGAGCGCCGCGCCATCCTGGCGCAGCATGCGCACGCCCAGTGCGTGAAAGGTGCACACCAGCACGCTTTTGGCGTCGCGCCCGATCAGGCTCCTGGCACGCTCGCGCATCTCGGCGGCCGCCTTGTTGGTGAAGGTGATGGCGGCAATGCGCTGCGGTTCCAGTCCGGCCTGGATCAACCTCCCGATCTTGTGCGTGATGACGCGCGTCTTGCCGGAGCCGGCGCCCGCCAGCACCAGGCAGGGCCCGTGCAGGTAGTTCACAGCTTCCTGTTGGGCAAGGTTGAGGCCGGTGGACATGAAAAATCGGGGGGAGGGTACTGCAGGAGGAGCGGCGAATCATACCGGGCGGGCCGCGTGGCAATGTGGCATGAAGCTTGCGCGAGTGGCTGCACTGCTGTTCAAAAAAGGTGCATCCATGTCAGTCCCTACCGTCTCACGCCGCCGCCTGCTGGCCGCCTCGGCCCTGTTGCCTTGCGCACTGGCGGCACCGGCTGTGCGGGCCGCCAGCTACCCCGCCAAACCGGTGCGGCTGGTGATCCCGTTTCCGGCCGGGGGCGCTACCGACTATGCGGCCCGCGCCATCGGCCAGGCCCTGGCCGAAAAATGGCAGCAGCCGGTGGTGTTTGAAAACCGTTCCGGTGCCGGCTCCACCATTGGCACCGAAGCCGGCGCCAAAAGTGCGCCGGATGGCTACACCCTGGTGATGGGCATTCCGGCCGGCATCACCATTGCGCCGCACATCTACCCCAAGCTCGGCTACAACCCGCTGACCGATCTGGTGCCGATTGCCGGTTTCGCCACCTCGCCGCTGGTGCTGGTGGTGCCCGCTGATTCGCCGTACCGCAGCGTCAGGGACGTGGTGGCCGCCGCCAAGGCCCAGCCCGGCAAGCTGAGCTATGCGTCCAACGGCAGCGGCTCGCTGCCGCACCTGACGACCGAGTGGTTTGTCTCGCAGGCGGGCATCAGTCTCACGCATGTGCCTTATCGCGGCAGCGCCCAGGCCCTGCCGGACCTGGTGGCCGGCCGCACCACGATGATGATGGACATCATTGTGTCGGCGCTGCCGCTGGTCGAAGGCGGCAAGCTGCGGGCGCTGGCTGTCACCGGCGCCCAGCCCACCACGCGCCTGCCGGGCGTGCCCACCATCGCCGCCAGCGGTTACCCCGGCTTTGCGTCCGACCAGTGGTACGGGCTGTTCGCACCGGCCGGCACGCCGCCGGCCATCGTGGACAAGATCAGTGCCGACATCCGCGCCGTGACCGAAGCCAGCACCCTGCGCGGCCAGATGTGGCAACGCGGCGCCGAGATCCAGTACGCCGCCAGCCAGCCCTTTGCCCGCGCCGTGCAGGGCGACTGGCAGCGCTGGCAGCAGGTGGCCAGGGCGACGGGGGCGCGGGCGGAGTAGCCGCCCCGTGACTGGCCGCCACCGGCGACGGATGGCTTTTTCGTCAGCCTGCTGACATCCACCCCGCCTGCCGAGCAAGGACAATACGGCCTGTGCTGTCCGTCCTGCTCGTTACTTTCCCGTTCTTTGCCCTGGTCTTGTGCGGCTACCTGGCCGCGCGGCGCGGCATGCTGCCGCTGGAGGCCATTCCCGGGCTGAACACCTTTGTGCTGTTCTTTGCGCTGCCCTGCATGCTGTACCGCTTTGGTGCCAGCACGCCCATTGCACAGCTGCTCGACGGCGCGGCCATGGCCGTTTACCTGCTGTGCGCGCTGGCCATGGTGGCGCTGGCCATCCGCTTCAGCCGCAACGAGCGCATCGGCTGGAACGACGCCTCGTTCGGTGCGCTGGTGGCGGCGTTTCCCAACACCGGCTTCATGGGCGTGCCACTGCTGGTGGCGCTGCTGGGCGCGCAGGCCGCCGGGCCGGCCATCGTCACCATCCTGATCGATCTGGTGATCACCACCTCGCTGTGCATCGCGCTGTCGCGGCTGGACGGCGCCGACGAGCATGGCGCCAGCAAAGCCGCGAAAAATGCGCTCAAGGGCGTGGCCACCAACCCCATGCCCTGGGCCATTTTGCTGGGCGGGCTGGCCTCTGCGCTGCAGTTCGAACTGCCCAGGCCGGTGATGCAGACGCTGGGTCTGCTGGCCGACGCGGCGTCGCCAGTGGCGCTGTTCACCATCGGCGCGGTGCTGGCGCGCTCGCAGATCGTCGCGGCGCGCGAAGCCCATGGCCCGATGCCGCCGCGCGACTACGTGCCGGTGGTGCTGGCCAAGCTGCTGTTGCACCCGGTGCTGGTCTGGGGTGCGGGCACCGCGGCCATTGCCTTGGGCCTGCCACTGGACCGGTTCACCCTGACGGTGATGGTGCTGGTGGCGGCACTGCCGAGTGCCAGCAATGTGTCGCTGCTGGCCGAGCGTTTCGGGGCCGACACGGGCCGCATTGCCCGCATCATCCTGCTCACCACGGCTGCGGCCTTCCTGACGTTCTCAGGTGCCGTGGCGTTGCTGCACTGAGGGCTCAGGCCAGCGCGGCCTCGGTTGACTGGCCCACCTGGGCGCCAAGCCCCACGCGGTCCAGTGCGGCTTCGAGCTGGGCCACAGTGCGGTCCACGTGGTGCCATTTCTCCAGGCCAAAAAGCCCGATGCGGAAGGTCCTGAACTCCGGGCCTTCGTCGCACTGCAGCGGCACACCGGCGGCCGTCTGCAGGCCTTCGGCCAAAAACTTCCTGCTCGACTGGATCTCCGGGTCGGTGGTGTAGCTCACCACCACGCCGGGCGCCTTGAAGCCTTCGGCCGCTACGCTCGGGATGCCGCGGCTTTCAAACAATGCCCGCACCTTGCGCCCCAGTTCGATCTGTTCGTTGCGCACCTTGTCAAAGCCGTAGGCCCGTGTTTCCACCATCACCTCGCGCAGGCGCGTGAGCGCGTCGGTCGGCATGGTGGCGTGGTAGGCGTGGCCACCGGCTTCGTAGGTTTCCATGATCTGCAGCCACTTCTTCAGGTCGCAGGCGAAGCTGGAGCTGGTGGTGCCGTCAATCGCCTGGCGGGCGCGTTCGCTCAGCATCACCATCGCGCAGCAGGGCGAGCTGCTCCAGCCTTTTTGCGGGGCTGATACCAGCACGTCCACGCCGGTGGCCTGCATGTCCACCCACATCGCACCCGAGGCAATGCAGTCCAGCACAAACAGGCCGCCGACCTCGTGCACCGCATCGGACACGGCACGCAGGTAATCGTCCGGCAGGATCATGCCGGCCGCGGTCTCCACATGGGGCGCAAACACCACCGCCGGCTTTTCCGCGCGAATGGCGGCCTGCACCTCGGCGATGGGCGCCGGTGCCCAGGGCGCCTGCGCCCCCGTGCCGGCGGGGCGGGCCTTGAGCACGCTGTGCGAGGCGGGGATCGCGCCCATCTCGAAAATCTGCGTCCAGCGGTAGCTGAACCAGCCGTTGCGAATCACCATCACATGCTTGCCGCCGGCAAACTGGCGCGCCACCGCTTCCATGCCGAAGGTGCCGCTGCCGGGCACCAGCACGGCTGAGCGGGCGTGGTAGACCTCCTTGAGGATGGCCGAGATGTCCTTCATCACGCCCTGGAAACTGCGCGACATGTGGTTGAGCGCGCGGTCGGTGTAGACGACCGAGAATTCGAGCAGGCCGTCGGGGTCGACGTGGGGAAGCAGTCCGGGCATGGTGGTCTCGCGCTGGAAAAACAGGGCACTCAGCTTAGCACGCGGGTCGCAAACCTGCAGCGTCGGGCCCGCTACCAGCTGTCGATGGCGGGCGGCTGCGCATCGGGCGCCACGCGGGCTGAGGCCAGGCCGCGCGCCAGCCAGGCCCGGGTGTCCGCCGGGTCGATCACCGCATCAATCTCCAGTGTGGCGGCCATGTTCAGGGCCTGGCCTGCTTCGTACTGCTGGGCCACCAGCTGCCGGTACAGGGCCTCGCGCGCGGGGCCCTCGGCGGCTGCTTCCAGTTCCTTGCGGTAGCCCAGGCGCACGGCGCCCTCCAGCCCCATGGCGCCAAACTCGCCCGTGGGCCAGGCCACCGTGAAGGCCGGCGCGTGGAAGCCGCCTGCGCACATGGCCATGGCCCCCAGGCCATAGCCCTTGCGCAGCACCACGCTGAAAAACGGCACCCGCAGGTGCGCCGCCGCAATGAACATGCGGCTCACATGACGGACCTGGGCGGTCTGCTCGGCCTCCGGACCCACCATGAAGCCCGGGGTGTCGACCAGGCTGACCAGCGGCAGCCCGTGGGCATTGCACAGCTGCATGAAACGCGCGGCCTTGTCGGCCGCGTCGGCGTCGATCGCACCGCCCAGGTGGGCCGGGTTGTTGGCCAGCAGCCCCACCGGCCGGCCTTCAATGCGCGCCAGCGCCGTGTGGATGCCCGGGCCAAAGCCGCTGCGCAGCACCAGCAGAGAACCGGCGTCGGCCAGGCCGGCCATGGCGGCGCGGGTGTCGTACACGCGCAACCGGTTCTCCGGCACCACCTCGCGCAAGGCCAGCGGGTCGGGCGCCGTCCATGCCGTGGTACGGCCCTGGAAGAAGCCCAGGTAGTGCCGGGCCGCGGCGACGGCCTGGGCTTCGTCGTCCACCAGCACGTCGATCACCCCGTTGCGGTGCTGCACGTCGCTGGGGCCGATCTGTTCCGGCCTGAAGACACCGAGGCCACCGCCTTCCACCATGGCCGGGCCACCCATGCCGATGTTGCTGCCGCGGGTGGCAATCACCACGTCGCAGCAGCCCAGCAGTGCCGCGTTGCCGGCAAAGCAGCGGCCGGCGGCAATGCCCACCACCGGCACCTGGCCGTTGAGCCGCGCAAAGCTGGCAAAGGTGGTCACATGCAGGCCTGCCACGATGGGCATGTCGGTGTCTCCGGGCCGGCCACCGCCGCCCTCGGCAAACAGCACCACCGGCAGCCTGTGCTGCAGCGCCAGGCCCAGCAGCCGGTCGGTCTTCTGGTGGTTGCGCATGCCCTGGGTGCCGGCCAGCACGGTGGCGTCGTAGGCCATGACCACCGCGCGGCTGCGCTCGGGCCCGAACAGCGCACCGTTGATGCTGCCCACGCCCGTGACCATGCCGTCGGCCGGGGTGTTGTGCGCCAGGTCGTCGGCGCTGCGGCGGCGGGCCTGGGCCGCGACCGCCAGTGCGCCGTATTCGCTGAAGGACTCCGGGTCACACAGGTCGGCGATGTTCTCGCGCGCGGTGCGCAGGCCCTGCGCGTGGCGCCTGGCCACCGCGTCGGGGCGTGCGGCGTCCCGGGTCAGGGCTTCGCGCGCCTGCAGGCGCTGCAGGTCGGCCCGCGCTGGTGCGCCGTCCGCACCGTGCCCGGGGTCGGCCGCAGGGGTCGAGTCTGGCTGCGACCCGCGTGGATACTGCGTGAGCTGCTCTGAAATCAATAGCACGTCGCCCTCGTTCACGGTGTCACCCGGGGCGTACAGCTGCTCGCGCACCCGTCCGTCTGCGGTGGCCCGGACTTCGTGCTCCATTTTCATGGCCTCCAGCACCAGCAGCAGCTGGCCGGTACGCACCGTGTCCCCGGGCTGGACGAGCCACTCCACCAGCTGGGCCGTCAGGGGTGCGCGCAGTTCATGCATGCGGATATTGTGGCGCCGCCCGCGCGCGCCGCCCCGTCATCGACGCGACATGCCGTCGGGCGGCCCGTCGCTGGCCGCGCCATCACCAGAATTGGGTATGGTGCGCCGGCGGGCACCGGCCATAATCCAGCCATCGCTGGCGCGTGGCTGGCGTCCATTGACCTCACCGGAGACAGAACCATGACAACCCGATTCGCCGTGAAGAAGACCCTGGCCGCGCTGGCGCTGGCCGGCCTGTGCAGTGCCAGCTGGGCGCAGCTCACCATCGACTTTTCCAGCTCGCGGGGCACCGGCGCCGCGCAGGACAAGGTGCTGATGGAAAACATCCGCGTGCTCACGCCCATCCCCAACCCGTTCAGCCCCGGCACGTTCACGACCAGCGAAGCGGTCTACAACGTGGTGTTCCGGTTTGACCCGACCACCCTGCACCTGATTCCGGAGACCGTCACGCCGACCGGCAGCAGCGGGGGCGGCAGCACGGGCGGTGGCTCCACCACCACCGGCTGCGCCAACGCCGAAGTGCAGGTGTACAACTCGGTGCGCGGCGCGGCCAGCCCCTTGGTGGGCGCCACCATCACCGCCGGCACCCGCACGGGCACCACCAATTCGTCCGGCGTGGCCACGCTCACCGGGCTGCCGGCCGGCCTCGTCAGCCTGGCGGTGGCGGCGCCCGGCTATGTGTCGGCCAACCAGACGGCCACCATGGACTGCACCGCCGGCATCACCAACAACGTGGCGGTGGCGCTGTCGCCCGCTGCGGGCCAGACCGGCGGCCTGACCAGTGGCCAGTTCCGCGTCATCCTGACCTGGGGCGCCAACCCGCGCGACCTCGACTCGCACATGACCGGCCCCAATGCCGACGGCAGCACCCGCTGGCATGTGTATTACTCGTCGCGCACCAACGGCGGCATCTGCGGCCTGGACGTGGACGACACCAGCAGCTACGGGCCCGAGACCATCACCTGCCCGGCCACCAACACCACCACCGGGCTGCGCGCCGGGGTGTACCGCTACTCGGTGCACCACTACTCGGGCACCGGCAACATCGGCAACTCGGGCGCCAGCGTCCGGCTGGAGTTCGCCAACGGCACGGTTTACAACTACACGCCGCCGTCGGGCTTCAGCGCCGCCAACGACGTCTGGACGGTGTTTGAGCTCACGGTCGGCAGCGGTGGCAGCGTGAGCGTGGCACCGGTCAACACGGTGACGCGCAACACCTCGGCCAGCTCGGTGCGCCGCCCCAAGGAAGGCGCCGTGCAGTACGGCAGCCCGGAAGATGGGCGCCTGTTTGAAGGCCTCGTCAAGTAGGCATGCGACACCGCGGCCCCTTCGCCGCGGTGTTTGACGCACCTCAAGCTTTGCCGCTTTCGCAGGTGACGGCACCGGCCAGACGTTACAGACTGGCCTTGGTGTTCGTCATTTCCGGCGAACGGTTTCAAGGCAAAACGAGAGGTATCCCCATGAAGAAGATGACAACCCTGAAGCGTTCGGTGGCCGCTCTGGTCATCGCGGGACTTTCCAGCGCGGGCTGGGCCCAGGGCGTGACGATTGATTTTTCCAGTTCGCGTGGCACCGGCACCGCACAGGACCGGGTCCTGATGGAAAACGTGCGCGTGCTCACGCCGATTGCCAACCCCTTCAGTCCCGGCTCTTTCACCACCACCGAGGTCAGCTACAACGTCATATTCCGGTTTGACCCGGTCACGTTGCACCTGGTGCCCGAGACCATCACGCAGTCGGGCGGCACCGGCGCCAGCACCTGTGCCAACGCAGACGTGCAGGTCTACAACTCGGTGCGCGGCGCCTCGGCCCCGCTCAGCGGCGCCACCGTGACCATTGGCAGCCGCACGGCCACCACCAATTCGTCGGGCGTGGCCTCGTTCACCAGCCTGCCCACGGGCGTAGCCTCCATCGGCGTGGCGGCGTCAGGCTATGTGTCAACCACGCAGGCGGCCACCCTGTCGTGCACCGCCACCAACAACGTGGCGGTGGCACTGTCGCCCGCCGCAGGGCAGACCGGTGGCCTGACCAGTGGCCAGTTCCGCGTGATCCTGACCTGGGGCCAGAACCCGAGCGACCTGGACTCGCACATGACCGGCCCCAACGCCGACGGCACAACGCGCTGGCATGTGTACTACTCGGCACGTACCAGTGGCGGGATCTGCGGCCTGGACGTGGACGACACCAGCAGCTACGGGCCCGAGACCATCACCTGCCCGGCCACCAGCACCACCACCGGGCTGCGCGCCGGGGTGTACCGCTATTCCGTGCACCACTTCTCCGGCAGCAGCAACATCGGCACGTCCGGCGCCAATGTCCGGCTGGAGTTCGCCAATGGCACGGTGTACAACTACACCCCGCCGGCTTCGGGCTTCACCGGCAGCAACAACGTCTGGACCGTGTTTGAGCTGACGGTCAGCAGTACGGGCGCGATCAGCGTGGCGCCGGTCAACACCATCCGCACCGGGGTGTCGGCCGGTTCGGTCTCGCGTCCGAAGGAAGGCGCCGTGCAGTACGGCAGCCCGGAAGACGCCAGCCTGTTCCAGAACCTCGCCAAGTAAGCTGTCGCCATGCGTACACCCACCCCCTTTCAGCTGAGCGTGACCGGCATTGCCGCGCTGGGCTTGCTGGCGGTGGCATGGGCGCTGTGGCCGCAGCCGCAACCGGTGCCGCCCGGTGTGGTGCTGGTGCGGCCCGCCGAGGCGCCACCGGCGCTGCCCGCGCTGGCGCCGGGTGCCACCCCGGTGGCGGCGACGCCAGCCGCAGGGGTGGGCGGTGTCCCTGCAACGCCGGGGGTGAATGCCCCGCCGGCCGACCCGGCCGCGCTGTTCGTGGTGGCCATCGAGGCCGCACGCCAGGCGCCGCAGCCGCCCCCGCCCCCCGGGGTGGCCAACGCGCGCAGCCTGCCCGAAGCCTTTGAGGCGATGCGGGCTGCGCAAGGCGAGCCGCGTTCGGCGAGCGCGGGCGTCAGCCCGTTCGGTGCGCCCGTTGCGAAGTAGTGCCGTGGCGTGCGCCGCGGCCGCTCAGGCGAGCAGCGCCACGTTGCCGCCGGCGGCCGTGGTGTTGATGGTCAGCGTCTGCTCGGCGCAAAAGCGGTGGAGGTAGTGCGGGCCGCCGGCCTTGGGGCCGGTGCCGCTCAGGCCTTCGCCGCCAAACGGCTGCACGCCCACCACGGCGCCGATCATGTTGCGGTTCACGTACACGTTGCCCACATGGGCGCGTGCCGCCAGTGCCTGGGCGCGGCTGTCGATGCGGGTCTGGATGCCCAGCGTCAGGCCGTAGCCGAGCGCATTGATCTGGTCGATCACGGCCTGCGGGTCGCCCTGCCAGCGCACGATGTGCAGCACCGGGCCGAAGATCTCGGCCTTCAGGTCCGCGATCGATCCAACTTCATATGCCTGGGGTGCTATGAAATTCATAGCGCCTTGCGCAGCAGGGGTGCGGGTGACAAGTGCTTTTGCCTCAGTGTCCAGGCGCTGCAGGTGGCGGGTGATGCCGTCAAACGCCTCGCGGTCGATCACCGGGCCCACGTCGGTGGACAACTGCGCCGGGTCGCCCGTCACCAGCTCTTTCGCGGCGCCTTCGATCATCCCGATCACGCCATCGGCAATGGCCGCGTGCACGCACAGCAGGCGCAGGGCCGAGCAGCGCTGGCCAGCCGAGCGGAAAGCGCTTTGCACCACGGCGTCGGCTACCTGCTCGGGCAGGGCGGTGCTGTCCACCAGCATGGCGTTGATGCCGCCGGTCTCGGCAATCAGCGGCACGATAGGGCCGTCCTTGGCCGCCAGTGCCCGCTGGATGAGCTTGGCCACCTGGGTCGAGCCGGTGAACACCACGCCCGCCACGCCCGGGGCCGCCACCAGCGCCGCGCCCACCGTCTCGCCCGGGCCATGCAGCAGCTGCAGCGCATCGGCCGGCACCCCGGCGGCGTGCAGCAGCTTCACCGCTTCCAGCGCCACGCCGGGGGTCTGCTCGGCCGGCTTGGCCAGCACCGTGTTGCCGGTGGCCAGCGCCGCCGCCACCTGGCCCATGAAGATGGCCAGCGGGAAGTTCCAGGGGCTGATGGCGACCCAGGCGCCGCGCGCCGTCAGGCGCAGCTCGTTGCTTTCGCCGGTCGGCCCGGGCAGGGCGATGGGCGCCATGATGCGCTCGGCCTCGTTGGCGTAGTAGCGCAGGAAGTCCACCGCCTCGCGCACCTCGGCCACGGTGTCGCCCCAGGTCTTGAAGGCTTCGCGGACCAGCAGCGCGCAAAAGCGCGGCATGTCGGCTTCCAGCGCGTCGGCAGCTTCGCGCAGCACGGCGGCGCGTTGCGCCACCGGCGTGCGGGCCCAGGCCGGAAAGGCGGCCCGGGCGCGGGCCACGGCGTCGCCGGCCTGCGCAGCGCTGGCCTCGGGCACGGCCGGCACAGTGACCGTGTCGTAGGCGGCCAGCAGGGGCGCGCGCATGCTGGGCACCGTCAGGTCCAGGCCCAGGCTGTTCTTGCGTACGGTACCGTACACATCCGGCGGCAGCGGCAGCGACGAATGGGGCTCCAGGCGCAGCGGCGAGATCAGCAACTCGTCCATGCCCACCGACTCGTCGGCCAGCTGGTGCACAAAGGACGAGTTGGCGCCGTTTTCCAGCAGGCGGCGCACCAGGTAGGCCAGCAGGTCGCGGTGCTGGCCCACCGGGGCATAGACACGGCAGCTGATCAGCGGGTTCTTCAGCACCTCGCGGTAAATGCCCTCGCCCATGCCATGCAGCCGCTGCAGCTCGAAGGGGCTGCCAGCCCTCGCGGCCATCTGCAGGATGGCCGCGATCGTGGCCGCGTTGTGGGTGGCGAACTGCGGGTAGATCACGTCGCTGGCGTCCAGCAGCGCGCGGGCGCAGGCCAGGTAGCTCACGTCGGTGTGGTGCTTGTGGGTGAACACCGGGTAGGCCGGCAGGCCCAGCTCCTGTGCGCGCTTGATCTCGGCGTCCCAGTACGCGCCCTTGACCAGCCGGCACATCAGGCGCAGCTGGTATTTGCGCGCGATGCCCGCCACATGGGCAATGAGCTCCAGCGCGCGGGTCTGGTAGGCCTGCAGCGCCAGGCCAAAGCCCTGCCAATGCGGGTGCGCCTGCGCAACAAGGGCGGCCAGCGCTTCGAACACGTCCAGCGACAGCTCCAGCCGGTCGACTTCCTCGGCGTCGATGGTCAGGTTGATGTTGGCGCGCGCGGCCTGTTCGCACAGCGTCCACACCCGCGGCACCAGCTCGGCCAGCACGCGCTCGCGCTGGGCATCTTCATAGCGCGGGTGAAGCGCGCTGAGCTTGATGGAAATGCCATCATTTTCGGCTACAGCCCGCGTGGAATCTGCGTGAGTCGCTATGGATTTGATAGCGTTCTGGTAGCTGGCCAGGTAGCGCTGCGCGTCGGCACCGGTGCGTGCGCCTTCGCCCAGCATGTCATAGCTGAACCGCAGGTTGGCCTGGCGCTGGCGCGCGGCGGCGGCCTCGTCCATGGCCTCGCCAATGGTCTGGCCCAAGACGAACTGGCGGCCCAGCAGCTGCACCGCGCGCAGTGTGGCAGCCACCACCGAGCGGGCCCCCAGGCGGGCCATCAGGCCTGGCGTCTCGTCGGCCTGGTCGGGCAGGAACTTCTTCGATAGCGCAATCGCGCTGGACGACAGCCGCGCGAGTGCGCCGTCGCCCGCGCCGTCAAAGTCGGCCCGGCCGAGCTGGTCGGCGGTCAGCGCAATGGCGGTCTCGGCGTCGGGCACGCGCAGCAGGGCTTCAGCCAGCCGCATCAGGGCCAGCCCTTCGGCACTGGAGATCGGGTACTCCTTGAGCAGGCTTTCCATGGCCCAGAACGGCGGCGGGTTCTGGCGCACCGCCTGCACCCAGGGCTGGGCGGCCTGGGCGGCGGCGGCCCAGTCCAGCGCCCCTTCCAGCGAACGCAGGCGGTCGCTCACGGTGGCGGCTTCGGGGCGGTAGGGGAAGGGCAGACGTTGCGTCGGGTTCATGGCAGTTGTCGGGGTCAGGTGAGCAATGCCGTGATGGTGGCGGGTTTGTTGGTGAATTTCACGCTAAATTCGGGATATTTACCGAATAAATCACTACCCATGGCCGAATCACTGACTGACCTTGATCGCATCGACCTGAAAATCCTGAATGTCCTGCAGCAGGACGGGCGCCTGTCCAACCTCAAGCTGGCCGAGGCGGTCGCCCTGTCGCCCACCGCCGTGCTGGCGCGGGTGCAGCGCCTCACGCGCGACGGCTACATCCTGGGCTACGAGGCCCGGCTCAACCCGCTGAAACTGGGCGCCGGAATGATGGTGTTTGTGGAGGTGCTGCTTGACCGCACCACGCCCAACGTGTTCGACGCGTTCAAGGCCGCCGTGCAGGTGCACCACGAGATCATGGAGTGCCATATGGTCGCGGGCGGCTTTGACTACCTGCTCAAGACCCGCATGGCCGACATGGCGGCCTACCGCCACTTCGCCGGCACGGTGCTGTGGCAACTGCCCGGCGTGCGCGAGACGCGCACCTACGCGGTGATGGAAGAGGTGAAGAACTCGACGCAGCTCAAGCTGCTGTAGCCGCACCGTAGGGACGGCCGCCAAAAATCGCGGTGCCCACGCGCACCAGGGTGCTGCCGGCCGCGATGGCGGCTTCCAGGTCGGCCGTCATGCCCATCGACAGGGTGTCCAGTGCCAGACCCTGCGCGCGCAGGGCGTCGAACAGGTCGCGGGCCTTCTCGTGCACCGCCCGCTGGGCCGCCGGGTCGGCGGCGGGCTCGGGAATGGTCATGAGCCCGCGCAGCGCGAGCCGCGGCAGACGGGCCACTTCGCGCGCCAGCGCCAGCGCTTCGTCCGGTGCCACGCCGGCCTTGGTGGCGCCGCCGTCGATGTTGACCTGGATGCACACCTGCAGCGGCGCCAGGCCGTCGGGGCGCTGCTCGCTCAGGCGCTGGGCAATCTTCAGCCGGTCCACCGTGTGCGCCCAGTCAAAGTGGGTGGCCACCAGCCGCGTCTTGTTGCTCTGGATCGGGCCGATGCAGTGCCACTGCAGCGGCAGGTCCTGCAGCAGCGCGATCTTCTCCACGGCTTCCTGGATGTAGTTCTCGCCAAACGCGGTTTGCCCCGCGGCATGCGCCTCGCGCACGGCCTCGGGGCCGAAGGTCTTGGACACCGCCAGCAGCTGCACGTCGGCCGGGTCGCGCCCGTGCGCCGCACAGGCGCTGGCGATGCGGGTTCTTACGCGCTGGAGGTTGTCGCCAATCGTCGTCATAATCGCCAAGCGTAGCAAACCATCGAGGGACTTGTGGACATTACCCAGCTGCTGGCGTTCAGCGTCAAGAACAAAGCTTCCGACCTTCACCTGTCTGCCGGGTTGCCCCCGATGATCCGCGTGCACGGCGACGTGCGGCGCATCAACGTGGACGCGCTGGACCACAAGCAGGTGCACGGCATGGTGTACGACATCATGAACGACACCCAGCGCAAGGTGTACGAAGAGTTCCTGGAAGTCGACTTCTCGTTCGAGATCGACGGCCTGGCACGCTTTCGCGTCAACGCCTTCAACCAGAACCGCGGTGCCGGCGCCGTGTTCCGGACGATTCCGTCCAAGATCCTCACGCTGGAGCAGCTCAACGCGCCCAAGATTTTTGGCGACCTGGCGCTCAAGCCGCGCGGCATGGTGCTGGTAACCGGCCCCACCGGCTCTGGCAAGTCCACCACGCTGGCGGCGATGGTCAACTTCCTCAATGAAACCGAGTACGGCCACATCCTCACGGTGGAAGACCCGATCGAATTCGTGCACGAGTCCAAGAAGTGCCTGATCAACCAGCGCGAAGTGGGCAACATGACGCTGAGCTTCGCGGCCGCGCTGAAATCCGCGCTGCGCGAAGACCCGGACGCCATCCTGGTGGGCGAAATGCGCGACCTGGAAACCATCCGCCTGGCGATGACGGCCGCCGAAACCGGCCACCTGGTGTTCGGCACGCTGCACACCTCCAGCGCGGCCAAGACGATCGACCGGATCATTGACGTGTTCCCGGCCGACGAGAAGGAAATGGTGCGCGCCATGCTGTCGGAGTCGCTGCAGGCCGTGATCTCGCAGACCCTGTGCAAGACCAAGGACGGCCAGGGCCGGGTCGCTGCGCACGAGATCATGCTGGGCACCAGCGCCATCCGCAACCTGATCCGCGAAGCCAAGGTGGCGCAGATGTACTCGGCGATCCAGACCGGCAACAGCTTTGGCATGCAGACGCTGGACCAGAACCTCACCGACCTGGTCAAGCGCAACATCATCAGCCCGGCCGAGGCGCGCAGCAAGGCAAAAATCCCCGAAAATTTCCCGGGCTAACATGGCACACCCCCAGGCTGCGCGCACTGCGTGCGCTACGCCTCCCCCTTGCAGGGGGCGGCCCCAGTGGCCCGGCAAAGCCGGTTCCACGGCGCTGCTGGTACAGATTGCCGCAGGCACACTGAATCTGCTTTAAGTTAAGGAGGTGCTCTCATGGAGCGCGACCAGGCTACAAAATTCATCAACGACCTGCTGAAGCTCATGGTCAGCCGCAACGGCAGCGACCTGTTCATCACCGGCGACTTCCCGCCCGCCATGAAGGTGGACGGCAAGGTCACCAAGGTTTCGCCCCAACCGCTGACCGGCGCCCACACGCTGTCGCTGGCGCGCTCGATCATGAACGACAAGCAGGCCTCGGAATTCGAGCGCACCAAGGAATGCAACTTCGCCATTTCGCCGCCCGGCATCGGCCGTTTCCGGGTCAATGCGTTCGTGCAGCAGGGCAAGGTCGGCATGGTGCTGCGGGTGATTCCGCAAGTCCTGCCCACCATCGACGGCCTGGGCGTGCCCCAGGTGCTCAAGGAAGTGGTGATGACCAAGCGCGGCCTGACCATCCTGGTGGGCGCCACGGGCTCGGGCAAGTCCACCACGCTGGCGGCCATGGTGGACTGGCGCAACGAAAACTCCTACGGCCATATCATCACCATCGAGGACCCGGTGGAATTCGTGCACCCGCACAAGAACTGCGTGGTGACCCAGCGTGAAGTGGGGCTGGACACCGACAGCTGGGAAGCGGCACTCAAGAACACGCTGCGTCAGGCACCCGACGTGATCCTGATGGGTGAAATCCGCGACCGCGAAACCATGGAACACGCCATCGCGTTCGCCGAAACCGGCCACCTGTGCCTGGCCACGCTGCACGCCAACAGCGCCAACCAGGCGCTGGACCGGGTGATCAACTTCTTCCCCGAGGAGCGGCGCGCGCAGCTGCTGATGGACCTGTCGCTCAACCTCAAGGCCATGATCTCGCAGCGGCTGGTGCCCAAGCAGGACGGCAAGGGCCGCCAGGCGGCGGTGGAAATCATGCTCAACAGCCCGCTGATCTCCGACATGATCTTCAAGGGCGAGGTTTCCGAGATCAAGGAAATCATGAAGAAGAGCCGCAACCTGGGCATGCAGACCTTCGACCAGGCGCTGTTTGACGCCTATGAGAACAACCTCATCACCTACGAGGACGCGCTGCGCAACGCCGACTCGGTGAACGACCTGCGGCTGCAGATCAAGCTCAACAGCCAGCGCGCCAAGAACCAGGACCTGGCCTCCGGTACCGAACACCTGTCCATCGTCTGAAGCCCTTGCGCAGGGCGCAAAGGCGTTTTGCCGCCCCGGTGGTTTCCGCCCGCTGGCTGGCCGGGCAAAGTCGGTTTCTCCCGCAACCCCCTGGAGAAACCGATGCCCCTCGTTCGAATCGACACTCCCGCTGCCACGTCCCGCACCGAGGCCGCGGCGCTGTCCCAGGCCGTGCACAGGGCCCTGGTCGAGCAGTTCACTGTCCCGCCCGACGACCTGTTCCAGCTGATCTCGCGCCGCGCGCCGGACGAGATCGTGTGCACGCCGGAATACCTGGGCGTGCGGCATTCGGACCGGGTCGCCTTCATCCAGGTGTTCCTGGCGCCGGGACGTACCGTCGGGCGCAAGGAGGCCTTCTACGCGCAGGTGGCACGCGACGCCGCGCGCGAGACCGGATTCCTGGCCGACGATGTACTGATCAACCTCGTGGAAACGCTGCGCGAGAACTGGTCCTTTGGCGGCGGGGTCGCGCATTACGCCGTGGCAGACCGGGAACGCCCGGCCTCCTAGAATCGGGTTGTCATACCACCCGAGGATTTCCATGAGCAGTACCAACCCCAAAACCTACGAATCCGCCCCTTCGCGCCGCGTCGCGTTTCTCGGCCTTGGCGTCATGGGGCTGCCCATGGCCGGGCACCTGGCCCTGGCCGGCCACGACGTCACCGTCTACAACCGCAGCGCCGCCAAGGCCCAGGCCTGGGTGGCCGAGTTCAAGGGCAAGGCGGCCGCCACACCGCGCGAGGCCGCTTCGGCCGCCGACATCGTGTTCTGCTGCGTCGGCAACGACGACGACCTGCGCTCGGTCACGCTCGGCGCCGACGGGGCCTTTGCCGGCATGAAGCCGGGCGCCATCTTTGTCGACCACACCACCGCCTCGGCGGATGTGGCGCGTGAGCTGTATGCCGCTGCCAAAAACCTGGGCCTGCACTTTGTGGATGCCCCGGTATCCGGCGGCCAGGCCGGGGCCCAGAACGGGCTGCTCACCGTCATGTGCGGTGGCGACGCGGCCGCGTTTGACGCCGCCCGGCCGGTGGCCATGGCGTTCTCGCGGGCTGTGACGCTGCTGGGGGATGCCGGTTCCGGCCAGCTGGCCAAGATGGTCAACCAGATCTGCATCGCCGGGCTGGTGCAGGGCCTGAGCGAGGCCATTGCGTTTGGCCAGAAGGCCGGGCTGGACATGGAGAAAGTGCTCGAAGTCATTGGCAAGGGCGCCGCCCAGAGCTGGCAGATGGACAACCGAGGCAAGACCATGATTGCCGGCAAGTTCGACTTCGGCTTTGCCGTGGACTGGATGCGCAAGGACCTCGGCCTGGTGCTGGACGAGGCCAAGCGCAATGGTGCCCGGCTGCCTGTCACGGCCCTGGTGGACCAGTTCTATGCCGATGTGCAGGCAGAAGGCGGCCAGCGCTGGGACACGTCCAGCCTGATCACCCGGCTGAAATAGGGCCCCGGAGGCGGTTCAGCTGCGCGGGGCGCTGGCGCCCTGCGCCGGCTTGGGTGCCTGCGGCAGCATCTGCTGCAGTTCCTGCTCGCTGATCAGTTCGAAAATCCGCACCACCTTCTGCACACCGCCCACGGTGCGCGCGATGGCGGTGGCACGGTCGGCTTCGCGCTGGGTCACGCGGCCCATCAGGTAGGTGGTGCCACGCTCGGTGACCACCTTGAAGGCGTTGGCATACAGGTCCTTGGCATCCACCAGCGACGCGCGTACCTTGCCCGTGACCAGCGTGTCCGACGAGCGCTGGCCCAGCGTGGAGTTGCCCATGACGGCCAGCTCGTTGACGATGGCGCGCACGTTCTCCACCCGGCTGACGATCTGCTCCACCTGCTGTTTGGCCTGCTCGCTCGGAACTTCGCCCGTCAGCAGCACCTGGCGGTTGTAGCTGGTCAGGTTGACATGGGCACGGTCGCCCAGCGCCTCGCGCACGCGGCTGGCGGCGCGCAGCTCGATGCCTTCGTCTTCCAGTTGCGCACCCGAGGTGCGGCGGTCGGTGGCCACCAGTCCGCCCACCACGGCGCCGCCGACGATCAGCGGCGCACAGGCGCTCAGGGTGCCGGCCAGGGCGCCGGCGGCCAGCAGGGACAACAGCAGTTTGCGGTGGAGTTGGGTCATGTCGGGTTTTCCTGTTCGCCGAGAAGCTGGGTGTCCACGCCATCGCAGATGCAGTGCAGCGCAAGGATGTGGACTTCCTGGATGCGGGCCGTACGTTCGTGCGGCACGCAGATGTGAACGTCGGTTTCGCGCAGCGCCTGGCCGATCCGGCCGCCGCCGCGCCCGGTCAGGGCCACCACCGTCATCTCGCGCTGGTGCGCGGCTTCAATGGCGGCCAGCACGTTGGCCGAGTTGCCGCTCGTGGACAGCGCCAGCAGCACGTCGCCAGCCTGGCCCAGCGCGCGCACCTGTTTGGCGAAGATCACGTTGTAGTCGTAGTCGTTGGCAATCGCCGTCAGGATGGAGCTGTCGGTGGTGAGCGCAATCGCGCCCAGCTCGGGCCGCTCGCGCTCGAACCGCCCCACGAACTCGGCCGAGAAATGCTGGGCGTCTGCGGCCGAGCCGCCGTTGCCGCAGGCCAGCACCTTGCCACCGCTGGTGACGCAGGCCAGGATGGCCTGCACCGCGGCGGCAATCGGCTTGCTCAGGGTCTGCGCGGCCTGGTACTTCAGGTCGGCGCTGTCAATGAAATGCTGTTGGATGCGTTGCTCGAGCATGGGAGGCGATGATAACCGCCGCTCCTGCAACCGGGTGTAGCGGCTCAGGCCGCGCCAGAGGCGTCAAATGCGGCCTGGAGCCACTGGGTTTCGTCGCCTTCCAGCAGCACCACGTCAAAGCGGCAGGGCGGTGGGCTGGCCAGTCGCGCAATGTAGTGCCGGGCCGCAAAAATGATGCGCCGCTGCTTCACGCCGCCGATGCTGGCGCCCGCGCCGCCATGCGAGCGGCTGGCGCGCTGGCGCACTTCCACAAACACCAGCGTCCCGTCAGGTGCGCGCATCACCAGGTCGATCTCGCCGCCGCCACGCCCCGGCGTCCGATAATTGCGCGTCACCAGCCGCAAGCCCGCGGCCTGCAGGTGCGCCAGGGCGCGGTCTTCGGCCGCGTCGCCGCGTTGCTTGGTGGTTGGCGTTGGCTTGAGGAAATCCATTGAGCGCTTCTTATGCTTCTGCCCTGACGGCCGCGCGCGACGCGGCGGCTTCGCAGCA
This sequence comes from Ramlibacter sp., assembly GCA_046348225.1. Taxonomy (GTDB): domain Bacteria; phylum Pseudomonadota; class Gammaproteobacteria; order Burkholderiales; family Burkholderiaceae_C; genus JAXMEQ01. The sequence continues at coordinate 4,124 of JAXMEQ010000012.1, read as the reverse complement.
TTATCCGCAAGGTGCGCTGTACGTCGTGGCCACCCCCATCGGCAACCTCGCCGACATCAGCCTGCGTGCGTTGCACCTGCTGCAGCTGGCCGACACCGTGGCCTGTGAAGACACCCGCCACACCCAGGCCCTGTTGCGCGCCTATGGCATCGACAAGCCCGCCGGGCAATTGCTGGCGGTGCACCAGCACAACGAGGCCGAGGCCGCGCAGGCGGTGGTGGAGCGTTTGCGCGCCGGCCAGCGCGTGGCCTATGCCAGCGACGCCGGCACCCCGGCCGTCAGCGACCCGGGCGCGCGCCTGGTGGCGGCGGTGCAGGCGGCCGGCCTGCGCACCGTGCCGCTGCCCGGCGCGAGCAGCATCACCGCCGCGCTCAGCGTGGCCGGCAGCGTGGCCGACAGCAGTGGCTTCGTCTTTGCCGGCTTTCTGCCTGCGAAGGCGGGCGAGCGCGACGCGGCCGTGCAGACGCTCGCAACCGAGTCGCGCGCCGTGGTGCTGCTGGAGGCGCCGCACCGCATCGAGGCGCTGGCCCAGGCGCTGGTGCCGCTCGCGGATCGCCCGGTCACGCTGGCGCGCGAGATCACCAAGCAGTTTGAAGAAATTGCCACCCTCACCTGCGCCGTCTTGCCCGCCTGGCTGGCCGCCGACGCGCAGCGCAGCCGGGGCGAGTTTGCCGTGGTGCTGCACGCCGTGCCCGTGGCCGCTGCGGCCGACGACGGCGAGCGGGTGCTGGCGCTGCTGCTCAAGGAGCTGCCGCTCAAGACCGCCGTCAAGCTCGCCGCCGACATCACCGGCGGCAGCCGCAACGCGCTCTACGAATCCGCCTTGCAGCTGCGCAAGGCGTCAGACCGCTAGCGGGTCGACGTCCACCGCCCAGCGGATCAGGCCTTTCTCCTTCGTGGCCTGCAGCACCTCGTGCCAGCCGGCCAGAAAGCGCTGCAGTGCCGTGCGCGAGCTGCTTTCGATCAACATCTGGGCGCGTTCCACATTGGCCACCCGCTGCACGCTCATCGGCACCGCCGAGTACAGCGTGACCTGGTCGTGGGCTTCCACCCCGGCGGCCGCGGCGCTGGCCGCGTTCAGGAAGGCCTGGGCTGCCTCCTGGGTGCGGGCCTCGGCCCGCACCAGCGCCTGGAAGCCGAATGGCGGCATGGCGGCCTGCTCGCGCTCGGCCAGCTGCTGGCGCGCAAACGCCGGGTAGTCGTGCTGGCGCAGGGCCGCAAACAGCGGGTGGGTGGGGTGCCAGGTCTGCACCCACATCTCGCTGGCGCCGGCCTGGGCGGCGTCGCGGCCGGCGCGGCCGGCCGCCTGCATCAGCAGGCTGAACAGCCGCTCGGGGGCGCGGAAGTCGCTGGAGAACAGCGCCGAGTCGGCGTTGATCGCGGCCACCAGCGTGATGCGCCGGAAGTCGTGGCCCTTGGTGATCATCTGCGTGCCCACCAGCACATCCACTTCGCCCGCATGCACCTGCGCGAGCTGGCTTTCCAGCGCGCCCTTCAGCCGCGTGCTGTCGGCGTCCATGCGCGCGATGCGCACTGGCTGCCCCTGGGCATTGCGCGCGTCGGCCAGCAGCTCGGCCAGGTGTTCTTCCAGCCGCTCGGTGCCGCGGCCCAGCGGCGCGATGTCCACGTTGCCGCATGACGGGCAGGCCCGCGGCACCCTTTCGGTGAAGCCGCAGTGGTGGCAGCGCAGCGTGCGGTCGATCTTGTGGAACACCCGGTAGGCGCTGCAGTGCGGGCATTCGCTCTTCCAGTCGCAGGCGGTGCAGGCCAGCACCGGTGCGTAGCCGCGCCGGTTCAGGAACACCAGCGACTGTTCGCCGCGCGCCAGCCGCTGGCGGATGGCGTCCAGCAGCTGCACCGAGAACACCGCCTTTTTGGGCTGCAGGTTCATGTCCACCAGCCGCACCGCCGGCAGCCGCCCCGCGCCGATGCGCGAGGGCATGGCCAGGCGCTGGTAGCGGCCCTTCTCGCAGGCCTGCCAGCTCTCCAGTGACGGCGTGGCCGAACCCAGCAGCACCTTGGCGCCTTCCAGCTTGCCGCGGTACACGGCCAGGTCGCGCGCCGAGTAACGCGCGCCCTCCTGCTGCTTGTAGCTGGGGTCGTGTTCCTCGTCCACCACGATCAGGCCCAGTGCCGGCATGGACGCGAACACGGCCATGCGCGTGCCCAGCACAATGCGCGCCGCACCGGTGTGGGCGGCCAGCCAGGCCTTGAGCCGTTGCGGGTGGGTCATGCCGCTGTGCAGTGACACCACGGCGTCGGCACCGAAGCGCGCCACGAAGCGTGCCTCGAGCTGCGGCGTGAGGTTGATCTCGGGCACCATCACCAGCGCCTGGGCCTGCGGCGCCCGCGCCAGCAGGGCCTGCACCGCGCGCAGGTAGACCTCGGTCTTGCCGCTGCCGGTGGCGCCGTACAGCAGGAAGGGCCCTGCATGGGCCTCGAACTGCGCCAGGGCCTGCGCCTGCTCGGGCGTAGCGTCGTGGCCGGGCGTGAGGTCGGGCGTGAGGTCGGTCGCCGCCGGGGCAGGCGCCGGTGCGGTGGCGTCGCCGCGGCGCTTGAGCCGGCGCGCCAGCTGCACGCCGGTCAGGTCGCGTAGCTGGGGCGGCAAGGCGGCCAGCGCCACCTCGCCCAGGCTGCGCTGGTAATAGTTCGCTGAAAAAGTAACCAGTTGTCGCCAGGTCGGCGCGAGGGGTGCAATGCCCTCCAGCACCGCAGCCACCGGCTTGTCTTCCATCGCCAGCCGCCCGGCGTCGTCGTCCACGGCGGCATCCCACACCAGTCCCAGTACCTCGCGACGCCCCAAGGGCACGCGCACCAGCGTACCGGGCGCGAGTGGAAGCTCACTTCGATAGCTCAGTGGCCCGCGGATCGAGCTGTGGGCCGGTGACGCAACCAGGACGGCAAGGCGATGCGACATGAAACAGGGTTCGCTTAGGTATTTTTCTTAAGGTCAACTAGCGAAAGCGGCAGTAAGTGATTGATTCCAAAGTGATTTGCCAATGATCCAGAGTTTCTGTGGATAACTTTGTTGATATCCTGCCCTGAGTCGCCGCGAGGCCTTGAAAATCAAGGCTTTGGCTGAATTGCCTGCAAAAAAAGCAAACTCACAAACCCTTATGAATCAACAACTTGCGGGCGCTATTGGTTTTATAGCAACAGTGCCTTGGGGCTTAGATTTTTTGCGCGCCGCAGCACAACTTTTGTGCATAAGTCAAGCGCGCTGGCAAAGTTTTTGCAAACCGTTGGACCTAGGGAACACCCTGATGACGGCCGTGTGACAGCAGGTTCTACCCGCGCATCCGGCGTGAATGGGCATGCACTTCGTCCACCAGCACCGACACATGTTCCGGCGGTGTGTGCTGGCTGATGCCGTGGCCGAGGTTGAAGATGTGGCCGGCGCCCGGGCCATAGGCCTCCAGCACCTTGACCACCTCGGCGCGGATCGCGTCCGGCGGGGCAAACAGCACGTTCGGGTCGAGGTTGCCCTGCAGCGCCTTGCTGCCGCCCACCAGGGCCCGGGCCTGGGTAAGGTTGGCCGTCCAGTCCAGGCCCAGCACCTCGCAGTCCAGCGGCGCCATGTCCTTGAGCCAGGGGCCACCGCCCTTGGTGAAGACGATGCGCGGAATCTTCACGCCGTCGTGTTCGCGCTTGAGTTGGGCCAGCACGCGCGCGGTGTAGGCCAGGCTGAAGGCCTGGAAGGCGCCGTCGGCCAGCACGCCGCCCCAGCTGTCGAAAATCATCACGGCCTGGGCGCCGGCTTCGATCTGCGCGTTCAGGTAGGCGGCCACGGCGTCGGCGTTGATGGCCAGCATGTGGTGCATCAGGTCAGGGCGGCCATAGAGCATGCTCTTGACCAGGCGGTAGTCGTCGGAGCCGGCGCCTTCCACCATGTAGCAGGCCAGCGTCCAGGGGCTGCCCGAGAAGCCGATCAGCGGCACCCGGCCGTTGAGCGCGCGGCGGATCGAGGTGACTGCGTCGAACACGTACTTGAGCTTGTTCATGTCGGGCACCTGCAGCGCCTTCACGGCCGCCTCGTCACGCACGGGCGACGCGAACTTCGGGCCTTCGCCCAGCGCGAAGCTCAGGCCCAGGCCCATGGCGTCGGGCACGGTCAGGATGTCGCT
>JAXMEQ010000011.1:0-87225 GCA_046348225.1 Ramlibacter sp. | reverse complement strand
TCTCGGCGCGCGCCGTGCATGACACCGCCGGCACCTCGGGCAGCAATTCGAATTCCACCGCAACATGCGAGAGGGCCAGCGGATGGCACAGGGGTATCAGGTCACTGGTCTTCTTGGCGGCCTGGATCCCTGCAATCCGCGCGATGCCCAGCACATCGCCTTTTCGGGCCGTGCCGCTTTCCACCAGTGCGAAGGTCGCGGCCTGCATGGTGATGCGGCCGCACGCGACGGCCACACGGCGTGTGCTGGCCTTGTCTCCCACATCCACCATGTGGGCCTGGCCTTGTGCGTCAAAATGGGTCAGTGCGCTCATCGCTGCGTTGCACGCCGGTAAAAATCGTTTACAGAACCTACACGTCCGAGGCGCATCATACGACCATGCCCAGCCCCCGAGACTGCCCGTGTCGCCAGGGTCCCACCACGTTACGCCGAAGATGGACCGATCGACCCTTGGCCCGCACCGTTATTGCGTGGGCCGCTATCATTTTGATAGCAACTGGCGGCCTGCTTCCGGCCGGTGCGCCAGCCCAGCTGCCCACCCTCGGCGACGGCAGTGAAATGGCCACCGCAGCCGAGCGCCGGCTGGGCGAGCGGATTGCGCGGGAGCTCTACCGCGACCCGGACTACATCGACGATCCGGTACTGTCGGAGTATGTGCAGGGCATCTGGCAACCACTGCTGGCAGCGGCGCGGCAGCGCGGCGAGCTCAGCGCCGAGCTGGACCAGCGCTTCGCCTGGGAGGTGCTGCTGGGCAAGGACCGCAGCATCAACGCCTTTGCGCTGCCCGGCGGTTACCTTGGCCTGCACCTCGGCCTGATCGCTGCGGTCTCCAGCCGTGACGAGCTGGCCTCGGTTCTGGCCCACGAACTCAGCCACGTCACGCAGCGTCACATTTCCAGGCTCATCACCCAGCAGAACCGGCAGACGCCACTGATGATCGGCGCCATGATCCTGGGTGCCATTGCCGCCAGCAAGAACCCCGATGCCGCCAATGCGGTGCTGGCCGGCAGCCAGGCGCTGGCCATGCAGAACCAGCTCAACTTCTCGCGCGACATGGAGCGCGAGGCCGACCGCGTGGGCTACGCGGTGATGGCGCAGGCGGGCTTTGAGCCGGCGGGCTTCGTCACCATGTTTGACAAGCTGCAGCAGGCCTCGCGCCTCAATGACAACGGTGCGTTTCCGTACCTGCGCTCACACCCCATGACGACCGAACGCATGGCCGACATGCAGGCACGCCAGCAGCTGGCAGGGCGCAGCGCCACACCGCCGGCGCTGTCGTTCGAACACGCCATGGTCACCGCGCGGGCGCGGGTGCTGTCCGGCGCCGGGGTGGACGCACTGCGTGCGCGTGTGGCCGAAGCCTCGTCGGCGGCGTTGCCTGGCCAGTCCCCGGCGCGCCAGGCCGGCGCGCTGTACGGCGCCGCGCTGGCCAGCCTCAAGCTGCGCGACACGGCACAGGCTGGCCAGTTGGCAGCAGGCCTTGCGGCACTCACGCGCGCCGACGCTGCCGGGACGCGTCTGGCGCGGTTGCTGGTGGCCGAGATCGCGCTGGCCGCAGGCGATGCCCCGCGCGCGGTCAGCCTGCTGCCGGCGCAGGCCTCCGGCCGTCCGGATGTATTGCTCCATGCCCAGGCACGGCTGCGAGCCGGTCAGCCGGCCGAAGCCGCGCAGCACTTGCAGACCTGGGTGGCACTGCACCCGCGCGACGCGGCGGCCTGGCAGCTGCTGGCGGCCAGCGACGCCGCGCAAAACCGGCCCTTGCGCGCCATCCGTGCCGAGGCGGAAGCCCAGGTGGCGCTGCTGGACTACGCCGCGGCAATCGACCGGTTCAAGGCCGCGCAGGAACTGGCTCGCAGCATGGCGCGTGGCGGCACGCTCGGGGCCGACCACATCGAGGCGTCCATCATTGACACCCGCACCCGGCGGGTGGAGTCACTGCTTCGGGAACAGGCGCTCGAGCGCTGATTCAATCACCAGCCCCAGCACCGAATAGATCAGCGAGCCCAGCAGCGCGGCCAGGAAGCCGTTGACATGAAAGCCGTCCAGCAACGACGCCGCAGCCCAGAACATGAGCGCGTTGATCACGAACATGAACAGGCCCAGCGTGACCAGCGTCACTGGCAGCGTGAGCACCACCAGCACAGGCCGCACCACCGTGTTCAGCAGACCGAGAACGAATGCGGCCACCAGCGCGGCGCCAAAGCTCTTGACCGCGACGCCCGGGTAAATATAGGCCACCAGCAGCAGCGCCGCGGCGCTGAGCAGCCATTTCGAGAGGAGCTTCATGGCGGAGGAGCATAGCACCCCCCGCCATTGCGGGGGCGGGTTTACTCGGCCGCCAGCACCAGCATCGCACCCATGCCCAGCACGGCCCCGGGCACCTCCCAGCGGCTGTCGCGCGGGGCGGGCTGGTCGGCCGTGACGGGCGGCAGGTCCTGGCCAAACTTCGGACGGCGTGCGTCGAGCACGCGCGAGGTGCCATGCTCCGCCTTGAGGCGGTCCGTCAGTTCGGGCAGCGGTCCCTTGGCCAGCACTGTCGTCACGGTGTCGCCACTGGCCAGCAGGCCCGGCGTGAGTTCCCCGAACAGCTTGTCGGACCACTTGGCGCGCCAGTTCTCGCGCGCGCTGTGGCTCACCCATTTGCTGATGCGGTGGGTCATCCGGGGCGCGCAGGCCACCAGCACCCAGTGGGTGGCGGCGGCCGGGCGACCCGTCTGCTCACGGCTCTTCATGGGGGTCAGTTGTTGTTGTGCGTGGGCGGCATCGTCCACATACACAATGATTTTGTCCATGATGTGCTCCTTGAAAAAGGTTGGGGGCGGTGAAAAAAGGGTTTCAGGCGGCATGCCCGGGTTCGCCCGGTTCGCCGCTGCGGCGGTTCTTGAGCCAGCCGGCCAGCAGCACGCTCACAATGGCCAGCACGCAGACCGCCCAATAGGCCAGCTGGTGCACCGTGTCCGGGCCCTTGAAGATTTCGGCCAGCAACTTTTCGTTGACGATCATCTTGCCGGCTGTGAAAGCCAGCACGGCCGCGCCGATGTACATGATGGCGGGGAAGCGCTCCACCAGCTTGAGCACCAGCGTGCTGCCGAATACCACGATCGGGATGCTGACCAGCAGGCCGATCACCACCAGGTCGAACGAACCGTGCGCCGCGCCGGCCACGCCGAGCACGTTGTCAACGCCCATGATGGCGTCGGCAATCACGATGGTCTTCATGGCGCCCCAGAAGGTGGTGGCCACCGGGCCGTCATGGTCGCCATCGCCATCGTCGGCGATCAGCTTGTAGGCAATCCACAGCAGCGCAATGCCGCCCACCAGCATCAGGCCGGGGATCTTGAGCAGCCAGACCACGCCGACCGTCATGGCCGAGCGCACGACGATGGCGCCGACGGTGCCCCAGACGATGGCTTTCTTTTGCAGGTGGGTGGGCAGGTTGCGGGCGGCCAGCGCGATCACGATCGCGTTGTCACCGGCCAGCACCAGGTCAATGAGGATGATGGCCAGCAACGCCGACCACCAGGGGGCAGAGAGAAACTCCATGACGAAAACTCCGAGTTGTATCGATTTACAACCGGAACAGGCTCAGCCAATGGAGTTGTGATCGCGGGAAATCACAAGCGCACTTCGACCAAACCTGGACCAGGTTCCAATCGAAGGTCTTGCTCGGCATGGAGTCATGCAGATATTTGCCCAACAAGCCGGAAGGAGTACTTCGTATTGACGACTTGCTGATCACCATGGTTGCGATGCCTTTGGCACCTCCCTGTGCAACCGCGGTGGGGAGCTACTCCCCTTCGTGAAGCGGATTAAACCAGCCTTGACGGGCGTTGGCAAGCCGCCACACCTAAGCAGTTTCCACAGGCTTCAAGCAAAACAGGCCTGCAGCCCGCGCCGGTATTGCGTGAGGCGCTATCAAAAAGTGAGCGTCTGACGGGCCGGTTCGCGGGTTTGTCCTACGGCCGGCCCCTTCCAGCACGGGCGGCGGCGCCGCGCTATCATGCCCCTCCCCCCGAAGGCCCCATGGCTGCCATCCACATCACCGACATCGAAGCCGCCATCAACTTCTGGCGCGAGAAGACACCGTCGCCCGACGGCGTCACGCTCGGCCCCGAGTTGCGCGCGCTGGCCGAGGTGTATGCGCTGATGATCTACTACCACGAGGACGAGGCCGCCGAAAAGGGCTTCCCGCCCAAGGCCTATGCCGCCTGGAAGGCCTGGTACGACAGCACGCCCGACACGCCCTGCATTGCCATCTGCTCCACCAGCCAGGGCGACGCCGAGTGCAAGGGCTGCGGCCGCAGCTTCGAGGAAGTGCAGCACTGGCCCGAGATGAGCCCGGCGCAGAAGCGGCAGGTCTGGCGCCGCATCACGCTGCAAAGCGAAGCCTGGCGCTTCAACCGCTACGCCGAGCGCGCGGTCGAAGGCCGTGACGCCAAAGACCCGGCGGCGGCCTGACCCGATGCTGCGCCTGACCCAGGCCCCCAACGTCGCCATTGCCGCGCTGTGGGTCGACATGCTGTGCCAGGCCGGCCTGCCGGCCACGCTGCAGCGCTACTTTCTGGGCTCGGTCGCCGGCGACTTGCCGCCTGACCAGTGCCTGCCCGAAGTCTGGCTGACCCATGACGAGCAGGAGCCGCAAGCCCGCGCCCTGCTGCGCGAGCTGCAGCACCGGCCGCAGCGGCTCTGGGTCTGTGCCTGCGGCGAAACGGTGGAGGGCGGCTTTGACCATTGCTGGGCCTGTGGCCGGCCCATGCCGTGATCACTTCAGCCGCACGGGCTCGATGTCCACCGTCTGGGCGCCATCGCCCAGCGTGAGCACCCCCTCCTGCACCGTGGCCTGCAGCTGCATGCTGCGCTGGGCCAGCTTCGCCAGCGCCTGCGATGCCGCCGTGGGCACGCGCAGCACGCTCAGGTTCTGCGGTCGTGTGAGCTTGTTCTCGATGCCGCGCCACCAGATCTCGGCGGCGTGGCTGAAGCACACCACCTGCACCTGGTCGGCCTTGCCACAGGCCTTGATGACGGGTTTGTCCTCGGGTTGGCCGACTTCAATCCACAGCCGCACCTGGCCGGTGAAGTCGCGCAGCACCACGTCCGGGTCGTCCGGGTCAGACAGGCCAGCGCCGAAGCCCAGCGTGCCGTCACCGTTGCACACGCTTTGCAGCTGGTAGGCGTTGAGCGCCAGCGCTGCCAGCCGGATCATCATGCGCTCGTCGGTCTCGCTCGGGTGGCGCGCCAGCGTCAGTGCATGGTCGGCGTAGTAGCCGTGGTCAATGTCGGCGATCTGCAGCGCCGCCTTGAAGATGGTGGATTTGAGAGCCAAAACGTGCCGTTCAGGCGCGGCGCGCGAGTTCCGCGGCCTTGCCGGTGTAGCTGGCGGGTGTCATGGCCAGCAGCCGGTCCTTCTCGGCCTGCGGAATCTCCAGCGAGCGGATCAGCCCGTGCAGGTCTTCCGCACGCACAGTCTTGCCGCGCGTGACTTCCTTGAGCTTTTCGTAGGCGCCCTGCACGCCGTAGCGGCGCATCACGGTCTGGATCGGCTCGGCCAGCACTTCCCAGGCGGCGTCCAGGTCGTCGGCCAGCGCCTCCTCGTTCAGCTCCAGCTTGTTCAGGCCGGTCATCAGCGACTGGTAGGCCAGCACCGCGTAGCCCAGCGCCACGCCCATGTTGCGCAGCACCGTACTGTCCGTCAGGTCGCGCTGCCAGCGGCTGATGGGCAGCTTCTCGCTCAGGTGGCGCAGCAGGGCGTTGGCCAGGCCCAGGTTGCCTTCGGCGTTCTCGAAGTCGATCGGATTGACCTTGTGCGGCATGGTCGACGAGCCGATCTCGCCCGCCTTCAGCCGCTGCTTGAAGTAACCCAGGCTCACATAGCCCCAGATGTCGCGCGAAAGGTCCACCAGGATGGTGTTGGCGCGCGCCACGGCATCGAACAGCTCGGCCATGTAGTCGTGCGGCTCGATCTGGATGCTGTACTGCTGGAACGTCAGGCCCAGGCCCAGCGGTTCGGGCGTCTCCACCACCTTGCGGGCGAACGCTTCCCAGTCGAAGTCGGGCCAGGCCGACAGGTGGGCGTTGTAGTTGCCCACGGCGCCGTTCATCTTGGCCAGCAGCTTCACGCCGGCAATCCGCTCGCGCGCCGCGGCCAGGCGCACCACCACATTGGCCAGTTCCTTGCCCACGGTGGTGGGGCTGGCAGTCTGGCCGTGGGTGCGGCTGAGCATGGGCACGGCGGCATGGGCATGGGCCATCTCGCGCAGCTTGGCGATCACCGTGTCCAGCGCCGGCAGCAGCACGGCGTCGCGCCCGCCCTTGAGCTGCAGCGCGTGGCTGGTGTTGTTGATGTCTTCGCTGGTGCAGGCAAAGTGCACGAATTCGCTGGCCGCCTTGAGCTCGGGCCGGGCCTCGAACTTCGACTTGATCCAGTACTCGACCGCCTTGACGTCGTGATTGGTGGTCTTCTCGATCTCCTTGATGGCCACTGCGTCGGCTTCGGAGAAATTCTTCACCAGCCCCAGCAAGTAAGTGCGCGCTCCGGGGCTCAGCGGCTTGAATTCGGCGAAACCCGCGTCGCTCAGGCTGATGAACCAGGCGATTTCCACCTGCACGCGGCGGTGCATGTAGCCCTGTTCGCTCATCAGCGGGCGCAGGGCCGCCAGTTTGGCCGCGTAGCGGCCGTCCAGCGGCGATAACGCCGCAATCGTGGAGACAGTCATGCGCGAATTGTAGGCGGCGGCCCCGTCGTGCCAGTGCCTGGCGTGGATGTCGTGACCCTGCCACAGGCAAAACGCGTGCTTGTCCTAAAATCTGGCGCTGAATCCCACAAGTCAAACATTCAGAGAGAAACGCCCCATGAAGTTGATCGGAGCCGTTGCCAGCCCGTACGTGCGCAAAGTGCGCATCGTCATGGCTGAGAAAAAGCTGGATTACCAGTTCGTGCCCGAAGACGTCTGGTCGGCCGACACCACCATCGGCCAGTCCAACCCGCTGGGCAAGGTGCCCTGCCTGGTGATGGAAGGTGGGGAGGCGCTGTTTGACTCCCGTGTGATCGTGGAATACCTGGACACGCTGTCGCCGGTGGGCAAGCTCATTCCCACCGTGGGCCGTGAGCGCGCCGAGGTCAAGACCTGGGAAGCCCTGGCCGATGGTGTGCTGGACGCCCTGATCCTCGCCCGGCTGGAAGCCAACTGGCCCGGCCGCACCAAGGCCCAGCGCAGCCAGGCCTGGATCGACCGCCAGATGGGAAAGGCCCACGCCAGCCTGGAAGCCATGAGCAAGGGCCTGGGCGACAAGCCCTTCTGCTCGGGCATCCACATGAGCCTGGCCGACATTGCCGTGGGCTGCGCCCTTGGTTACCTGGATTTCCGGTTTGCCGACATCGACTGGCGCGCCAAGCACCCCAATCTGGCCCGCCTGCACGAAAAACTGGCCCAGCGCCAGAGCTTCATCGACAGCAAACCGGCCTGAGTGGCCCCCACGGTTGCTCACTTCGTGTAGCACCCTGCCCCCCGAGGGGGCCGCGTTTTGCCTTGGGGCGGCCCGGCGGCAAAACCTCTGCCTCAACCGTTCGCGCGGCGCTTGAGCCAGCGCATCAGGCCACCCACCAGCGGCAGCTTTTCATAGAGTTCTTCGGCCGCGTCCCAGTAGTCGCGGTGCGACGCGATGCGCCCGTCCGGCGCCAGCTGCATATGCGAGCCGCCGCGCACCACCTGTTCCACGCCCTTGTGGAAGTTCCGGAAGGCGAAGCGGAATTCCCACACCAGGAAGCACTGGGCCCCGTCCACCACACGGCCGGTGATGACAAAGCGCGGATTGTCCAGCGCCTCGTACATGTGGGTGAAGATGCGCTGGACCTCGGGCAAGCCACGCACTTCATTGAACGGGTCCTTGAAGGTCACGTCGGCGGTGTAGAACGCGCCCATGCGCGCCACATCGGCGGGCGTCAGCGCCGTGAAAAACGCCTCGATGCGCTCGACCGCGTCCCTCATAGCCCGGTAAAGCGGCGAATGATGGCGAAATACAGCCGGATCGGCAGCAGCTGCAGGGTTTTCATCCAGAGCGTGAAGCGCTGCGGGAAATGGATTTCAAAGCGGCCGTTGCGCCAGCCCTTGAGGATTTCCTGCGCCGCCTGCTCGGGCGTGATCAGTGCCGGCATGCGGAACTCGTTCTGGGCGGTCAGCGGCGTTTCCACAAAACCGGGGTTGATCATGCTCACGCCGATGCCCTGGTCGCGCAGGTCCACGTACAGCGTTTCGCCCAGGTTGATGAGCGCCGCCTTGGTCGGCCCATAGGCCAGGCTCTTGGGCAGGCCGCGGTAGCCCGCCACGCTGCTGACCAGGCTGATGTGGCCGCTGCGCCGCGCCAGCATGTGCGGCAGCACGGCGTCCAGCACGTTGAGTGCGCCCACATAGTTGACCTGTTCGTGCCGCAGCATTTCGGCCAGGTCGAACTCGGTGGCGCGCATCTCGCGGTAGTAGCCGGCGCAGTACACCACGCAGTCCAGCGGCCCGATGGCCAGGATCGCCCGCGCGGCCTGCTGCACGGCCGCATGGTCCACAGCGTCCAGTGGCAGCGCGTACGCCCCGGGGTGAGTAGCTACGAAGCTGTCCAGCGCCGCGCCATTGCGGGCCGACAGGAATACCCGTGCACCCTGCGCATGCAGCGCCGAGGCCGTGGCCCGGCCAATGCCGCTGGAGGCGCCCACCAGCCACACGGTGCGGCCCTGCCAGTTGGGCTGGGGCGGGTTCAGCGGTGCGAACCATCCCCGTTTGCTATTATTTTGATAGCGGTCTGCGCTGGCCGGGCGCGGGCTGGTGTCGGTTTTGAACATCATCGTTTGGTGAAGGACAAGGTCACTTCCCCGAGGGTGAAGCCGAACTTGCTCATCACGGCCTTGTTGAGCATGACCTTGTCGGTCATCAGGTACATCCAGTCGTCAAACTGCACGTCGATCACCCGGCCGTCCACGGGCAGCGCCAGTGTGTATTTCCAGTTGAAGGCGTTGCCACGCGCCTGGCCGGTGGCTTCGCCCACCACGTCGTCGGCACGCCCGGTGTAGCGGCCGTCGGCCAGCTTTTTCAGGCGCCAGATGCGGCGTTGTTTGGTGCCGTCGGAGTAGGTGAAGTCTTCGTTCAGCACGCCGTCGTCGCCCTGCCAGCTGCATTGCATGACGACGGTGAAGCGCTTGACCACCTTGCCCGAGCGGTCGGTGAATACGCCCCAGGCGTCCAGCGCGCCATTGAAGTACTGGCGCAGGTCCAGCACCGGTTTTTCGGCGGCGTAGTCGCTGACTTGCGGGCCGGCACAGCCGGTCAGGGCGGTGAGTGCGGCTGCGCCGGTGGCGGCCAGAAGGGCGCGTCGTTTCATGCGGAGGCCTTGTGTCGGATGATGGTGAGGTACAGCGCCAGCGCCGCCAGCAGCTTCAGCACGCAGGGCAGCAGGCAATAGGCCACGACCAGCGCAGTCAGGGCCTCTTCGCCGCGCGCGCCAGGGGTGTAGCCAAACAGGCCCAGCAGCGGCAGTGCCAGCCCGGCGGCCAGCGCCAGGTTGAGCTTGGTGGCGAAGTTCCACCAGCCAAAGTAGGCGCCTTCGGCCTGGCCGCGGTCGCCGGCATCGGCAATCACGCCGGCCAGCATGGCGCCGGGCAGGGCCAGGTCGGTGCCCAGCGCCACGCCAGACAGCGCGCACACCACGATGAAAGGCAACACGTCGCCTGCCCCAAGCTGGGTGGCCCACACGAAGACGGCGATGGCCAGCGCCATGCCGGCCAGCCAGCTGCGGGCCAGGCCGAAACGGCCCACTGCCTTGAGCCACAGCGGGATGGACAGCGCCGCACACAGGAAATAGCTGCCCAGAAACGCCGGCTCGATGTTGCGCGGCGCCTGCAACCGGTCCTGCACGAAAAACAGCACCAGCGTGGCCGGCACCGCGCTGGCAATGCCGTTGAGCACAAACACCGCCAGCAGCCGCCGGAACGCCGGGCGCGAAAAGGGCAACCACAGGCTGGCGGGGTGCCGGTCGGTGCGGGGCTGCGGCGCGCGGGCGCGGGTCCAGGCCCACCACGCCAGCGCCAGCAGCGCGCTGAACACGGCCACCGTCCAGGGCAGGCCGATGGCCAGCGGCAGCACCGACGCCAGCAGCACGCCGACCAGGCCCAGCCCCTCGCGCCACGAGACGATGCGGCTGCGTTGCGCTTCGTCGCCGCCCAGCATGGCCCCCCAGGACTGGTGCGCGACGCTGAGCGCACTGTAGGCCGCATACGTCAGCACCAGCACCAGCGTGGCCCACAGCACCAGCGCGTCCGGCGCGCGGGTGGGGGGAAAGAACAGCAGCGCAAAGCCGGCGGCCAGCAGCACGGCTGCCCCCGCACCAAAGCCCAGCACCGCACGCGGCGAGCGCGCAAACAGCCGGTCGGAGGCGCGGCCGATCAACGGGTCAATGAAGGCGTCAAACAGCCGTGCGCCCAGCAGCACCGCGCCCAGCGTGGCCAGCGGCACGCCGAACTCCCGCGCGTAGTGGTTGGGCAGGATCACGTACAGCGGCAGCGCCACAAAGGCAAGCGGCAGCCCGAGCAGGCCATAGGCCAGCCCGTCGCGCCAGCGGAAGGCCTGGGTCAAGGCGCGGCTCCCGCCAGCAGCTGCTCGCGCATCGCCGGCTCCGACGTTTTCGGTGACAGCCAGATGCCCATGAACACGCGGGCGAAGTCGGCGTCGCGCACCTCGCCCAGCGGTTTGTCGTTGAACACGAAGCGGACCCCCGTGCCGGGCGTGTAGATGCCCGCGAGGCGGTCGCCGCGCTTCACGTCGGGAAACAGCCGCGTCATTTCGGCCAGCCATTTCTGCGCCTGCGCGTCGCTGAAGTCGTCCACCCGCTGCATTTCCTTGAGCGAACGCTGCGCGATGTCGCTGCCGTCGAAGCTGCGCAGGTAGGCCAGCTCTAGCGTGAACGGGTGCTGCGCATAGCGGTCGCGCTGGAAGCCCGGTGCGGCCAGCAGCCGCGCGTTGTAGACCTCAAAGCCCCACACGGTCAGCCGGGCCGCGCCGATCAGCTGCGCTGCGGCGCCGCCGCTGGCCTGGGCGTTCAAGCCAAAACCGGCTGCAGCCCCCGCCAGCATTGCGTAGATTGCTACTGTTTTTGTAGCGTGTACTGCACGACGTCGATATTCGCCATGGCGAAGGCCGCCTCGCAGTAGGCGAGATAGAACTCCCATATGCGGATAAACCTCTCATCAAAACCGAGTTGCAGGACCTGGCTTTTCTCGGCCAGGAATTTGTCGCGCCAGCGCCGCAGCGTCTCGGCATAGTCGGCACCAAACGCGAATTCGTCCACCACCAGCAGCCCCGCGTCACGCGCCTGCGCGCGGAACTCGCGCGGGCAGGGCAGGCAGCCACCCGGGAAGATGTACTGCTGGATGAAGTCGGTGGAATTGATGTAGCGCTCGAACAGGCTGTCGTCGATGACGATGCTCTGCACGCAGGCGCGACCGCCCGGCTTGAGCAGCCGGCTCACGCTCTGGAAGTAGGTGGGCCAGTACTCGCGGCCGACAGCTTCGACCATTTCGATCGAGCAGACCGCGTCGTAGGGGCCATCGTGGATGTCGCGGTAGTCCTGCAGCCGCAGGTCGGCCTGGCCCGTCGTGCCGGCCTTCTCCATGCGCTTGCGCGCAAAGGCCAGTTGTTCGGTCGACAGTGTCACGCCGGTCAGCGAGGCCTTGAACTCGGTGGTGGCCATTTCGGCCAGGGCGCCCCAGCCGCAGCCGATTTCCAGCACGCGGTCGCCCGGCTGCACATTCGCCATGCGCAGCGCGCGCCGCACCTTGGCCAGCTGCGCGTCGCGCATCGGCCGGTTGAGGTCGCCCTCGAACCAGGCCGACGAGTAATTCATGGTGCCGTCCAGCCACAGCTCATAGAAGGCGTTGCCCAGGTCGTAGTGGGCGTGGATGTTCTTCTGGCTGTTGGTACGGGTGTTGCGGTTCAGCAGGTGCTTGATGCGATACAGCAGCCGGCCGGCCCAGCTGCCGTAGATCACGTCTTCCACATCCTTGCGGTTGCGGATGAAGACCTTGAGCAGGTCGGTCAGGCTGGGGGTGGTCCAGTCGCCGGCGATGTAGGTTTCGGCAAAGCCGATGTCGCCCGACTTCAGCGCCGCAGCGCAGACGTTCCAGTTTTTCAGGGTGATGGCCGCGTGCGGCAGCTCGCCATTGCCCAGGCACTGTGTGGAGCCGTCGGGCAGTTGCACCATCAGGGTGCCGTGCTGCAGGCGCTGCAGCAACCCGAGCGCGGTGCGCGCGGCGCCGGGGGCGCCCGCGGGAATCGAGAGACGGGAAGCAGTGGTCGTGTTCATCGTTGCGTGGGCTGTTCAACGGTTACGAAAATGTCGGGCGGCGCCGGCTTGCGGAAGAACTGCACGCGCTTGAGCCACAGCTTCAGCGCCTGCCAGTGAATGCGGGCCATCACGCCCAAGGTCATGGCCGGGTAGCGCCATAGCGCCTGGCGGATGGCGGCGGCCGTCACCGGCTCCAGCGTGCCGCTGACGCTGGTCTGCAGCAGCGCGCCGGCCGCGTCGTCGTAGTCGATGCGCACCACCGTGCGTTCGGCGTCGCCCTGTTGGGTGCGCAGGAAGCGGAAGCGGTAGCCGCCCTCCACCTTGCAGAACGGCGACACATGGAACACCTTGGTGGCGGTGAGCTCGGCGCCGTAGCGCGGCGCGTCCAGCAGGTAGCAATGGCGTTCGCCAAACGTGTTGTTGACTTCCACCACGATGGCGCGCAGCGTGCCGTCGGGCCGGTGGCAGTACCAGAAGCTCACCGGCTTGAAGGTGTAGCCCAGCACCCGCGGGTAGCAGTGCAGCCAGGCCTCGCCGGTGGCGTCGGTGATGCCTTCACGGTGCAGCAGCTCGTCCAGCCACTGCACGGCATTGGCGCGGCCGTCGCCATGGTCGCGGTCGAAAAAGCTCAGTGCCGCCGGCCGGTTGTGGGCTAGCGCCGGGCTGCCCTGGCGGTGCAGCGTGCGCAGCGGCAGCATCAGAAAGTAGGTGGGGTAGGCAAAGGCGTTGCGTGCCGGGCGCAGCCGCGTGTGGCGCACCTGGCCGAAGCCGAGCTGCGCCTGCGCGACCGTGCTGGCCGGCGTCATGCCGTCATCTCCAGATCCAGCGCCATCACGGCCGCACGCTCGGACTCGATCAGCAGTTGCCGCGCCACGCCCAGCCCGGCTTTCAGGCCGTCTTCGTGGAAGCCATAGCCCATCCAGGCGCCGCAGAAGAAGGTGTGCTGCCGGCCCTGCAACCCGGGCAGCTCCTGCTGGGCCCGGATGGCGGCCAGGTCGAACACCGGGTGCGCGTAGTCGTAGGCGCCGATCACCTGCCCGGAAGGGATGTCCTGCAACGGGTTCAGCGACACCACCACGGGCTGCTGCCAGGGCAGCGGCTGCAGCATGTTCAGCAGGTAGTGCAGGCAAACCTGGGCCGACTCGCGGTCCTGCCCGGCCGCGCGCTCGTAGTTCCATGCAGCCCACGCGGACTTGTTGGTCGGCAGCACCGACGCATCGGTGTGCAGCACCGCCCGGTTGGGCTGGTAGCGGATGGCGCCCAGCAGCGCTTCTTCCTGCGCTGTGGGTTGGCGCAGCAGCGCCAGGGCCTGGTCGGAATGGGTGGCCAGCACCACCTTGTCAAACCGCTCGGCACGACCCGCCGTGATGATGCGCACGCCGTCGTCGTCACGCTCGATCAGCTGCACCGGCGTGTTAAGGCGCTTGTCGGGGATGTGGGCAATGATTTTTTCCACATAGTTGCGCGCGCCGCCGGTCACGGTCCACCACTGCGGCCGGTCGGCCACCTGGATCAGGCCATGGTTGTGGCAGAAACGGATCATGGTGCTGACCGGGAACTTCAGCATCTGGTCGGTCGGGCAGCTCCAGATGCAGCCGATCATCGGCAGGAAGTACCAGTCGCGGAACTCGTCGGAAAAGCGGTTGTCGCGCAGGAAGTCACCCAGCGGCTGCAGCAGGTCGGCGTCGCGGCCGGCTTCGGCGATGCGGGTGGCCAGGGCATTGAAGCGCAGCAGGTCGCGCAGCATCCGCAGGAAGCGCCAGTTCAGCAGGTTGCCGCGCTGGGCGAACACGGTGGCCAGGCTGGAGCCGCTCCACTCCAGCGTGCCGCCGTTGCGGGCGCCCGGCACCTGCACGGAAAACGACATGTCGGACTTGGCCGTGGCCACGCCCAGCTCGGCGAACAGGTTGATCAGGTTCGGGTAGGTGCGCTCGTTGAACACCAGAAAGCCGGTGTCCACCCCGTGCGTGACCGGGCCCTGCGGCGTGGGCAGCGTCACATCCACCGTATGGGTGTGGCCGCCGAAGTAATCACCGGCCTCGAACAGCGTGATGTCTGCGTGGCCGCGCAGCGTGTGCGCAACCGCCAGGCCCGAGATGCCTGAGCCGACGATGGCGACCTTCATGTGTGGTGCCAGCGTGCCGCCGGAAATAAAAATGCCGCGAAGCGCCCCGAAGCGAAGGAGGGAGGGAGGGAGGAGGAGAAGAGGCGCTTCAGGATTTCATCCGGGCTAACTGCTCCCGGAAGGCTTCGCAGCAAGAACTGTTGGCTTCCCTGCCATGTGCCTGTATAGAGCGCGTCCGTCCCGCCGCAGTTCCCTGCGGGGGCATCGGTGCGCGCGTAAATTTTTGTGAACATGGCCATGGGCAGCGGATTGATTGGAAAACCGTTTGGTCGTATTATGACTAAACAGTTTTATTTTGCAAGCAACTGCTTTTCGATGGCCGCCACCAGCTCCCGGCTCTCCGGTCCGGTGGCGCTGGGATAGGACGCGACCACGTTGCCATCACGGCCGACCAGGTACTTGTGGAAATTCCATTGCGGCGCCTGGCCGGTGCGCTGGGCCAGTGTCTTGTAGAACGGGTGGGCCTGCGTGCCGCGGACGGTGGTTTTGGTGAACATCGGGAATTTCACGCCAAAGGTGCTTTCGCAGAAGTCGGCAATCTGCTGGTTGCTGCCGGTTTCCTGCGAGAAGTCGTTCGACGGGAAGCCCAGCACCACGAGGCCACGGTCGCGGTATTTGCTGTGCAGCGCCTCCAGCCCCTGGTACTGCGGGGTGAAGCCGCAAAAGCTGGCGGTATTGACCACCAGCAGCACGCGGCCGGCGTACTGGCACAGGGACTGGGGTTTTTCGTCCTGCAGCCGCGGCAGCGTGTGCTGCAGCAGCGCGGGGCAGGCAGCAGGTGCGGCAGGCGGGGTCTGGGCCTGGCCTGCCAGGGGCAGCAGGGTCAGGGCTACAACAAGGGCGGCGGGCTTGAACATGAAATCTCCTGAAAGGTATTACGCGCCATGAGTCAAACAGGATTCGAGGGCAACAAGGCCACGTTGCCACAGAAACCCTGCGCGGTGTGCGGTCGGCCGATGAGCTGGCGCAAGAAATGGGCGCGCACCTGGGACGCCGTCAAGTACTGCTCCGACCGCTGCCGCGCGGCGGCACCGAAGGGGCAGCCATGAGTGCGCCACTGCGCCACCTGGTGCTGGTCCTGGGCGACCAGCTCTGGCTCGGCAACCCGGCGCTGGAAGGGTTTGACCCCGCGCACGACCGGGTGCTGATGATCGAGGCGCCGGGCGAGGGCACGGCCGTCTGGAGCCACAAGGCGCGCATCGCGCTGTTCCTGTCGGCCATGCGCCACTTCTGCAACGAGGTGCACCGCCAGGGCTGGCCCTACACCTACGTGCGGCTCGACGAACAACCTGAATTGCTATCATTTCAGGAGCGCCTCACGCAAGCACTGCGCGGCTTGCAGCCCGAAATGCTTAGAGTCTGCGAGCCAGGCGAGTGGCGTATGCTGGCCGCCGTGCAGGACGCTGCGAGCGCCGTGGGCGTGCCGCTGCAGGTGCTGCCGGACAGCCACTTCATGTGCACGCGCGACGCGTTTGCGCGCTGGGCGGGCGACAAGAAAGAGCTGCGCATGGAGTTCTTCTACCGCGAGATGCGGCGCCGCCACGGCGTGCTGATGCAGGGCCGCGAGCCCGAAGGTGGGCAATGGAACTTTGATGCCGACAACCGCAAGGGCTACCCGGCCAGCGGGCCGGGCGAGATTCCCGCCCCCGCATGGTTTGAGCCCGACCGCATCACCCGCCAGGTGTTCGAGCTGGTGGAGCAGTACTTTGCCGGCCACCCCGGCTCGCTCGCCAGCTTCCAGTGGCCGGTGACGCGCGAGCAGGCCTTGCAGGCGCTGCAGCGCTTCATCGACCTGCGGCTGCCGCGCTTTGGCCCGCAGCAGGACGCCATGTGGACGAACACGCCCTGGGGCTGGCACGCGCTGCTGGCCACCAGCCTGAACCTGCACCTGCTGGACCCGCGCGAGGTGATCGCCGCCGCCGAGGCCGCCTACCGCGAGCGCGGGCTGGCGCTGGCCAGCGTGGAGGGCTTCATCCGCCAGATCCTGGGCTGGCGCGAGTTCATTCGTGGCGTGTACTGGCTGGACATGCCGCAAATGAAGGACGCCAACCACTTCAATCACCAGCGCGCCTTGCCCGCCTGGTACTGGACGGGCCGCACGCGCATGGCCTGCATGCGCGACGTCGTCGGCCAGACGCTGGCGCACGGCCATGCCCACCATATCCAGCGGCTGATGGTCACGGGCCAGTTCGCGGTGCTGGCCGAAATCCGGCCGCAGGCGGTGAGCGACTGGTACCTGGCGGTGTACGTGGACGCAGTGGAATGGGTGGAGCTGCCCAACACGGCGGGCATGGCACTGTTTGCCAACGGCGGGCGCTTCACCAGCAAGCCCTACATCGCCAGCGGCCAGTACATCAAGCGCATGAGCAACTACTGCAAGGGCTGCGCCTACAACCCCGAGCAGAAAACCGGCGACACCGCCTGCCCCATGACCACGCTGTACTGGAACTTCCTGGACCGGCATGAAGACAGTTTGATGAAAAACCCGCGGACGGTGCTGATGGCACGCAACATCGGCCGCCTCAGCGGCGAAGAGCGCGAATCCATCCGCCGGCAGGCGGCGTATACCCTGTCAAACCTCGATGATTTGTAAGGCCTTTTTGTCACACTCCCCGCCTAAAATAAGGGCAGTCACGAAAGTCAGCCATGCTTTACCCTGAACTCTTCAAGCAACTCGAGTCCGTCCGCTGGGACATGGACAAGGACATTCCCTGGGCCAGCTTCGACGCCACCAAGCTGTCGGACGAACAGGCGCAGACCATCAAGATGAACGCCATCACCGAGTGGTCGGCCCTGCCGGCCACCGAGATGTTCCTGCGCGACAACCGGGACGACAGCGACTTTTCGGCCTTCATGTCGATCTGGTTCTTCGAGGAACAGAAGCACTCGCTGGTGCTGATGGAATACCTCAAGCGCTTCCGCCCCGACCTGGCCCCGACCGAAAAGGAACTGCACGAAGTGCGCTTCGAATTCGACCCGGCCCCGGCGCTGGAAACGCTGATGCTGCACTTCTGCGGCGAGATCCGTCTCAACCACTGGTACCGCCGCGCCAGCGAATGGCATACCGAGCCGGTCATCAAGCACATCTACACCACGCTCAGCCAGGACGAAGCCCGTCACGGCGGTGCCTACCTGCGCTACATGAAGCGCGCGATCAACAACTTCGGCAACGAAGCCAAGGCGGCCTTCACCAAGGTGGGCGTGCTGATGGCCAGTGCCCGGCGGACCGCGCAGGCCCTGCACCCGACCAACCTGCATGTGAACAAGGCGCTGTTCCCGCGCGACACCATCCAGAGCCGCCTGCCCAACCCGGAGTGGCTGGAGCAATGGCTGGACAAGCAGATCAACTTTGACGCCGTCTGGGAAAGCAAGGTGGTCGAGCGCATCCTGCACAACATGAGCCTGCTGATGGACCGCAGCTTCCAGAGCGTGCAGGAGCTCAACCGTTACCGCAAGGAGCTGGCCGCCACGCTGGCCCAGGGCGGCCCGGGCGCAGCGCCCCGCGCGGCTTGAACGCCCCCGGCTTCCTGCAAAAAATCGTCGCGCGCACCGACGCGCCCGCGCGCGTGGCCGCCCTGCCGGGCCCGGTGGTCTTTACCAATGGTGTGTTTGACGTGCTGCACCGCGGCCATGCCACCTACCTGGCGCAGGCCCGGGCGCTGGGCGCCAGCCTGGTGGTGGGTGTCAACACCGACGCCTCGGCCCGCCGCCTGGGCAAGGGCCCCGACCGGCCACTCAACAACGAAGCCGACCGTGCCACGCTGCTGGCCGCGCTGGAATCCGTGAGCCTGGTGACCTGGTTCGACGAAGACACCCCGGTCAAACTCCTGCAAGAGCTGCGGCCCCAGCTCTACGTGAAGGGTGGCGACTACGACATGCGCACCCTGGCCGAGACGGCGCTGGTGGAAAGCTGGGGCGGCCGTGCGCTGGCCATCCCGTTCGTGGACGGCTACTCCACCACCGCGCTGGTGAGCCGCATCCGGCGCGGCTGAACCACGGTCCATACTTTCGCGTGATCCGCCGGCGCAGCAGGGGCCAGTCATGGCCTGCGCCTACACGCGCCCGGTTCTGATTTCCTACACAAGGCCCTGCGGCCCCGCCGCAGACTGGCAGTTCCACTCTGCCATGGGCTGTCGTGACTTCACCCGCGCAAGATCCGCAGCTGCAAGGCATCGAACTGCTGAGGGGCGTGGCCGCGCTCATGGTGCTGCTGGCCCATTACCAGCTGCAGTTTGCCGGGCGCCCGGCGTGGCTGGGCTTCAGCCAGACGGGCGTGGACCTTTTCTTCGTGCTCAGCGGCTTTGTCTTTGGCCCGTGGCTGTTTGGCCGCCGGGTGGACCTGCTGCCCCACCTGCTGCGGCGCCTGTTCCACATCTACCCGCTGTACCTGGTGGCGCTGGCCGCCTATGTGGCCCTGCATTGGGCGCAGGGCCAGCCCCCGTTGTACCTGCTCGACCATGTGTTCATGCTGCACACGCTGTCACGCGACGTGGCCCAGCACTACAACGCCGCTTTCTGGAGCCTGCCGGTCGAGGTGGAGTTTTACCTGCTGCTGCCGCTGCTGTCCTGGTTTGTGCGCCACGGTGCCGGCTTCGGGCCGCTGCTGGTGCTGGCGCTGGGCCTGCACCTGGCCGTGGCCGGCCTGGCCGGGCCGCTGGCAGAGATGGGTGGCTGGGCGGTGGCGACGTTTCACCTGTCCGGGCTGCTGTGTGAATTTCTGGTTGGCGCCATCGGCTGGTACGGGGTGCGCCAGCGCCCGGGGCCGGCTGCATCCTTGCTCGCGGGGGCCGTGGGCGGCGGCTGGTTGCTGGCGCTGGCCGCATACACGCACCTTGCAGCGCCGGCCAGCGGTGCCGACCCGCTGCGCACCTTTGTTGCCGCCCACCTGGGCCTGCTGTCCGCGCTGGGCTACGCCGGCATCACTGTCGCGGTGGTGGCGCGCCTGCAGCGGCGTCCGTTGCACGCGGGCCTGGTGCGGTGGACGGGCAACCTGAGCTACGGCGTCTATCTGTTCCACAACGGCGCCCTCACCTTGCTGGTGCTGGCCTTCGCGCTGCAGGGGCTGCCGCTGGTGGCCGCTGCCCTGCTGCTGACGCTGGCCGCGGCCGGGCTCGGCTTTGTGGCAGTGGAGCGTCCCGTGCGCCAGCTGGGGCGGGCACTGGCCGCGGCTGTGGTGGTGCAGCGCAGCCGCCCGCCGGCACTGGCGTAGCGGCCCGCCGCGTCACGGCGTTTGCGGTGTGGCGTCTCGGGGTGCCCGGCGCAGCTTGCCCGCCATGCGCTTGAGCCAGAGTTCCAGGTCGTCGAGGTAGGTGAACACCACCGGCACCACCAGCAGGCTCAGCACGGTGGAGGTGATCAGCCCGCCGATCACGGCCACCGCCATCGGGCTGCGGAAGCTCGGGTCCGCCGCGCCCCAGCCAATGGCGATCGGCAGCATGCCGGCACCCATGGCGATGGTGGTCATGATGATGGGCCGCGCGCGCTTGTGGCAGGCGTCCATCAGCGCGTCCCAGCGGCTCATGCCCTGGTCGCGGCGCGCGACGATGGCGTACTCCACCAGCAGGATGGAGTTCTTGGTCGCCACCCCCATCAGCATGATCAGCCCGATCAGCGACGGCATGGAAAAGCTCTTCTGCGCCATCAGCAGCCCCACAAAGGCGCCGCCCAGCGCCAGCGGCAGTGCCGCCAGAATCGTCACCGGGTGCAGGAAGTCCTTGAACAGCAGCACCAGCACGATGTAGATGCACAGCACGCCCGTCAGCATGGCCAGGCCAAAGCTGGCAAACAGCTCGCCCATCACCTCGGCATCGCCGATCTCCACCACCTTCACGCCGGCTGGCAGGTTCTTCACCGCCGGCAGCTCCTGCACCGCAGCGGCCACATCGCCCAGCGGCAGGCCCGACAGCTCGATCTCGAAGTTGATGTTGCGCGAGCGGTCGTAGCGGTCAATCACCGCCGGCCCGCCGGTCAGCTCCAGCGTGGCCACCTGGCCCAGCATCACCGGGCCGCGGGTGCCGGGCACGGCCAGGCGTTCCAGCACGCCCAGGTCCTTGCGTGCCTCGTCGGCCAGCTTCACCACGATCGGCACCTGGCGCTGCGACAGGTTGAGCTTGGCCAGGCCCACGTCGTAGTCGCCCTGGGTGGCGATGCGCAGCGTCTCGCCGATGGCGGCGCTGGTCACGCCCTGGTCGGCGGCGCGTGCAAAGTCGGGCCGCACCGCAATCTCGGGGCGGATCAGGCTCGCGGTGGACGCGACCTGCCCCAGGCCGGGGATGGTGCGCAGGTCTTTTTCCACCGCCACGGCGGCGGCTTGCAGCGCGTTCGGGTCTTCGCCCGTCAGCACCAGCACGTACTTCTCGCCGGAGCCGCCCAGGCCCACCTTGCTGCGCACGCCGGGCAGCGGTTCCAGCGCGGCGCGGATGTTGTTTTCGATGCCCTGCTTGCGCGGCCGGTCGCTGCGCTCGGCCAGCAGGATGGTCAGCGTGGCCTTGCGCACCTCGGCGGCGCCGCTCATGGCAAACGGGTCGCCGCCCGCGCTGCCGCCGCCGATGGTCGTGTACACGCTCTTCACATGCTCGACTTTGGCGATCATCGCGCGCGCCTGCTCGGCGCTGGCGAGTGTTTGCGCCAGCGTGGAGCCCGGCGGCAGCTCCAGGTACACCTGGGTCTGCGAGTTGTCGTCCGGCGGAATGAAGCCGGTGGGCAGCAGCGGAATGAGCGCGATCGAGCCAAAGAAGAACAGCGTGGCCATCACCATGGTGCTGAAGCGGTGCTTCATGCACCAGCCGGCCATGCGCAGGTAGGTTTTCATCCAGCCCGGCTCCACATGCGCGGTGACGATGGGCTTGAGGATGTAGGCCGCCATCATGGGCGTGAGCACCCGCGCCACCACCAGCGACGCAAACACTGCGAGCGAAGCCGTCCAGCCAAACTGCTTGAAGAACTTGCCCGCCACGCCACTCATGAAGGCGGTGGGCAAGAACACCGCAATCAGGGTGAAGGTGGTCGCAATCACCGCGAGGCCGATTTCGTCGGCGGCCTCCATCGCGGCCTGGTAGGGGCTCTTGCCCATGCGCAGGTGGCGCACGATGTTCTCCACCTCCACAATCGCGTCGTCCACCAGGATGCCGATCACCAGCGACATGGCCAGCAGCGTCACCACGTTGATGGAAAAGCCCAGCAGGTACATGCCCACAAAGGCCGGGATCACCGACATCGGCAGCGCCACGGCCGACACAAACGTGGCACGCCAGTCGCGCAGGAACAGCCACACGACCAGCACCGCCAGGATGGCGCCCTCGTACAGCAGCTTGAGCGAGCCGTCGTACTCTTCCTTCACTGGTGTCACAAAGTCGAACGCCTGCGTCAGCTCCACATCGGGGTGCTGGGCCTTCAGCTCGTCCAGCGCCTTCACGATGGCGGCGCCCACCGCCACTTCGCTCTCGCCCCGGCTGCGCGACACCTCGAAGCCGACCACCGGCTTGCCGTTGAGCAGGGCGGCGGCGCGCGGCTCGGCCACGGTGTCGCTGACGGTGGCCACGTCGCTGAGCTTGATGGTGCGGCCACTCTGCAGCACGATTTCCAGCGCCGCCACTTCCTGGGCCGTGCCCACGGTGCCCAGCGTGCGCACCGGTTGTTCGCCCGTGCCCAGGTCGGTGCGGCCACCGGCGCTCTCGGTCTGCACCTGGCGCAGCTGGCGCGAGATGTCGGCGGCGGTGGCGCCCAGCGCCTGCAGCTTTTGCGGGTCCAGCGCCACGCGCACCTCGCGCGTCACGCCACCCACACGGTTGACGGCGCCCACGCCCTTGACGGCCAGCAGGCGGCGGGCCACGGTGTTGTCCACAAACCAGCTCAGGGCCTCGTCGTCCATGCGGGCGGAGCTGATGGTGTAGGCGAGCACCGGCTGGCCGGCCAGGTCCATCTTCTGCACGATCGGATCGCGCAGGTCGGCCGGCAGGTCGGCGCGCACGCGCTGCACCGCCGAGCGCACGTCGTCCACCGCCTCCTGCACCGGCTTTTCCAGCCGGAACTCGGCGGTGAGCGTGACCACACCGTCCTGCACCTTGGTGTAGATGTGCTTCAGGCCCTGCAGCGTGGCGACCGCGTTCTCCAGCTTGCGGGCCACGTCGTTTTCCAGCTGGCCGGGCGCCGCGCCCGGCAGCGACGCGGTAATGCTGACGGTGGGCAGATCGATGTCCGGAAAGTTCTGCACCTTCATCGCGTTGAACGACAGCATGCCGGCAAACGTCAGCAGCACGAACAGCATCACCGCCGGAATCGGGTTCTTGATCGACCAGGACGAGACGTTCATCATTTCGCCACCACCCGCACCAGGTCACCGTCGTTCAGGAAGCCGCCGCCCGAGGCGACGAGCTTCACGTCCGCCGTCAGGCCATCGGTCACCTCCACCCGGTCGCCGGCAAGCCGGCCGGTCTGCACCTTGACCTGGCTCACGCGGTTGTCGGGGTTGACGCGATACACGTAACTGAAACCGTCGCGCACCACCACCGCGGCCTGTGGCACGGTGAGTGCGGGCGTGGCGCCCAGGTCAAATTCGCCGCGCGCGAACATGCCGGCTTTGGCAGCCCCGGCGTTGCCGGGCAGCGGCGTCACATCCACGTACACCAGCGCGTTGCGGGTCTGCGGGTCGACGGTCGGCGCCACCATGCGGACCCGGCCTTCCAGCCGGGCGCCGCTGGCGGCTGTCACCATGGCGGTGGTGCCGGCGGTGATGCGGCCCAGTTCGGCCGAGGTGACTTCCGCGCGCCACTCCAGCCGGCCCTTGCGGATCATGCGGAACAGCTCGGTCCCCGCGCCCACCACGGCGCCCACGGTGGCGGCGCGTGCGGAGATCACGCCGTCGTCGGGCGCCAGCACGCTGGTCTGGTTCAGGCGCACCTGCTGCGCCTGGTACAGCGCGCGGGCGGCCTCCACGCGGGCCTTGGCGGTCTGCTCCGCCGTCAGGTACTGGTTGATCTGCGACGCACTCAGCGCACCGGTGGCCTGCAGGCTGCGCGCGCGCTCGGCGTTGCCGGCGGCTTCGGCGGCGTTGGCCTCGGCCTCCATCAGGCTGGCTTTGCCCTGCGCGGCCTCGGCGCGCAGCGTGTCGGCGGCAAAGGTGGCCAGCACATCGCCTTTTTTCACCCGGTCGCCCACATTCACACGCACCTCGGTCAGGCGCAGGCCGTTGGCCTCGGCACCCACGCTGGCTTCCTGCCAGGCGGTGATATTGCCGTTGGCCGCCAGCTTGATCGGCAGCCGCGTGGCCTGCGGCTGCACCGTGCTCACGGTCAGGGCGGGTTTGCTGGCGGGCTTCTTGTCGTCCTGGGCGTTCGACTGGCTGGACCACAGCGCCACCCCGGTCAGGGTGAGCACGGCCAGCGTGACGGAGGCAAGGGTGGCGGGATGGCGTTGGAAGGGCGTCATGGTGGGCAGGGTTCCGTGAATCAGGGGCATCAGGGTTGGGTGGTCGCGGCAGCAGCCGTGGTGGCCGGGCGTTCCCAGCCGCCGCCGGCGGCGCGGTACAGCGCAATCCAGGCGGCCACGCGTTCGCGTTGCA
This sequence comes from Ramlibacter sp., assembly GCA_046348225.1. Taxonomy (GTDB): domain Bacteria; phylum Pseudomonadota; class Gammaproteobacteria; order Burkholderiales; family Burkholderiaceae_C; genus JAXMEQ01. The sequence continues at coordinate 63,220 of JAXMEQ010000011.1, read as the reverse complement.
GGTCAATCAGGGCCGTCTCGGCGGCCAGCGCGGTGCGGCGGGCGTCTTCCAGCTCCACCAGGCTGGCCAGGCCTGCACGGTAGCGCGCGTCGGTGGCGTTGAGCGACGCGCGGTAGCCCTCGGTGGCCACCCGTGCGTCTTCGCTGCGGGCGGCGCTGGCGTCCAGGTTCACCAGGGCTTCTTCCACCTCGCGCACGGCCTGGCGCACACGGCCCTGGTACAGCGCCACGGCTTCGGTGTAGCGGGCGCTGGCGGCGTCCGTGTTGGCGGCCAGCCGGCCGCCGTCGAACAGCGGCAGTGTCAGTGCCAGCGGGCCGATCGACCAGGTGCGGGCGTCGTTGCTCACGCCGCCGCTGCGCACACCGCCAGCGGCGATGCTGCCCGACAGGCTGAGCCGCGGCAGCTGCTGGGCGCGGGCACTGCCTACCTCGGCGCTGGCGGCGGCCAGCTCGCGCTCGGCCTGGTACACGTCGGGCCGCTGGGCCAGCACGCTGGCTGGCAGATTTGCTATCGAAAACATAGCGCCTTGCGCAATGTCCACGCGGGCTGCAGCCAGTTTTGGCTTGAGATCAGGCTCAGGGATGGCGGTCAGCGCCACCAGTGCCTTGAGGGCCGCCTCGCACTGCGCGCGCTGTTGCGTGGCGCGGGCCGAGCCTTCGGCGGCGCTGGCACGCGCCAGTGCCGCGCTGGCCGGCGCGGTGAAGCCGGCTCGGGCCGTCAGCTCGGCCAGTCGCGCGGTTTCGGCGCGGGAACCCGCGTCGCTGCGCGCTACCGCGAGCTGGCGTTCGCAGCTGCGTAGGCTGATGTACTGGCTGGCGGTCTCGGCTGCCACGCTCACGCGGGCCTCGTGCCACTGGGCCTGCGCGCCGTCCAGCCGGGCCTGGGCGGCCTGGGCACCCAGCCGGTTGCCGCCAAACAGGTCAATCTCCCAGGCGGTCTGCAGGCCGAGCTGGGCCGTGCTGGCCACGGTGCCGGCAATCTGCGTGTTGCTGCGCTGGGCGCTGGCCTGGGCGTCCAGCGTCGGGCCGAGCGCGGCGCCAGCCGCCACCCGGGTGGCGCGCGCCTGCTCGATGCGTGACCGGGCGCTGGCCAGGCTGGGGCTGGCGGTCTGGGCGGCGTCGATCAGCTCGACCAGCAGCGGGTCGTTCAGGCGCTGCCACCAGTCGCGCAGGCCGGTCAGCTCGCCGCCATGGGGCAGCGGGGCCAGCCATTGCGCGGGGGCCGCCAGCGGCACGCTGGCGGGCGGTTTGGGGGCGGCGCAGGCGCCCAGCAGCAGCGTGACCAGCAGCGCGCCGGCAGTGTGCGGGAATTTCATGTCGGGGTTTTCTTTCGGACAGTGGTTTCCGGGGAGGCGGTGGTGCGGCGGCGCTGCGCTTCACCGGCCACCATGGATTCGGCGAAGTCGGCCAGGCGCTGCACCCACAGTGCCGGGGCGCCGGCGCCTTTCATCAGCGCCGGACGGATTTCGCGAATCACGTCCGGGCACATGTACAGCTGCAGGGCCATGGCGGTGATGCTGAAGGCCAGCCGGTGCAGCTCGTCGTCAGCCCGCGTCAGGCCGAGGTGACGGCGCAGCACGTCCACCAGCGCGGCATGCGCGGGCTTGATGCCGTGCTCCAGCTCCTCGGCCCACAGGCCGGTGGGCTCCAGCATCTCCCGGAAATGCAGCTTCATGCACTGCTGCACCACCTCGCCGCGCTGCAGCGGCTCCAGAAAGCCGCCGAACAGCCCTTCGAGCGACTGGCGCAGGCTGAGGTGTTCGGGGTGGTACAGCGGGATATCGTTTTTCGGGCTGCCCAGCGGCTCCACGAAGGCGGCCCGGTACAGGCCCGCCTTGTCGCCAAAGTAGTAGCTGATGGCCGCGATGTTTGCCCCGGCGGCGCTGGCAATCTCGCGGGTCGACGTCTTGGCAAAGCCCTGCTCGGCAAACAGCCGCAGGGCCTGGTGCAGCAGCCGGGTGCGCGCCTCCAGCCCGTCGCTTCGGGGCAGGCGCGGGCTGGCCGGGTCGGACTTGGTTTTGGGCATGGCGCGCATTGTGCCCGATTAAATCAATCGATTGATTAATTTAATGTGACAAAACCCGCCAGCTTGAAGGGTTGGGATATCCCGCAGGGGCGGTCAGCCGAAGACCGCGCGCCACAGCGCCAGCACCGCGTCGCGCTCGGCCTGCAGCGCGGGCGGCTCGACCTGGGTGGGCGCTTCGTTCAGGCGCGCCTGGTGCTGCACCCGGCGCAGTTCGCGGTAGGCGTCGGCGGCGGCCTGGCCCACGCCCGGGGGCAGCAGGCCGGCCGCTTCGGCACGCTGCAGCAGCGCGATGTTGCCCAGGTTGGGCACCAGCGCCGGGTGCGCGCAGGCCTGCGACAGCACCAGGTACTGCACCGCGAACTCGGCGTCCACCATGCCGCCGGGGCTGTGCTTGACGTCAAACCTTTCGCCGCGCACCGGGTGGGCCGCGCGCACCTTGTCGCGCATGGCCATGATCTCGCCGCGCAAGGCATGCAACTCGCGCGGCGCGGTGATCACGGCCTCGCGCACGGCGTCGAAGCGCGCCTGCAGTGCGGGCTGCCCCAGCACGAAGCGGGCCCGCGTCATGGCCTGGTGTTCCCAGGTCCAGGCGGTGTTGCTGCCGCGCTGCTGCTGGTAGCGGGCATAGGCGTCGAAAGTGGTGACCAGCAGGCCCGAGCTGCCGTTGGGCCGCAGCGCGGTGTCGATTTCAAACAGGTCGCCCTCGGCGGTTTTCACCGTGAGCCAGTTGATCAGCTTGCGCACAAATGCGGCGTAGGCTTCGGGTGCGCGCTCGTCGTCGTCTTCGTACACGAACACGATGTCCAGGTCGCTGCCGTAGCCCAGCTCCTTGCCGCCGAGCTTGCCGTAGCCAATGATGGCGAACTGCGGCTCGTCGCGGTGGCGGTTCTTCAGGCGCTGCCAGCACCAGCGGGTGGTGACGCGCAGCAGCGCGTCGGCCAGTGCGCTCAGGTCGTCGGCTACCTGCTCCACGCTCAGCCGGCCCTCCACATCGCGCGCCAGGGTGCGGAACACCTCCGCATGGTGGGCGCGGCGCAGCAGGTTGAGCAGGGCTTCGTCGTCGTCTTCGCCGGTGATCTGCAGCGAGCGGCGGCGCGCTTCCATCTCGCGCTCGAAGTCGTCCGGCACAAAGCGCTCGGACAGCATCGCGTCGCTGGCCAGCTCGTCAATCACGCCGGGGTGCTGCAACAGGTAGCGGGCGGGCCATTTGGCCGCGCCCAGCAGGCGCAGCAGGCGCTCGTGCACGGCCGGGCGCTCCAGCAGCAGCGCCAGATAGCTCTCGCGGCGCAGCAGTGGCTCGATCCAGTCGGCAATGCGCACCGCCGCTTCCTCGGTCACGCGGCCTTCGTGCAGCCACAGCGCGGTGCGCTGCACCAGCCGCAGCAGCCGCTCGCGGGCGTCGTCGCGCAGTGCGAGTACGCGCGGGTGCTCGCGCCACAGCGTCACCCGCGCGCGGAACTGCGGCGGCAGCCCGGCCAGCAGGCTTTCCAGATCGGGCGTTGCGGCCTGGCGCGCCGCCTTCGGCCCGCCGCAGCCGCCCTTGCCGCATTCGCGCGCGCCGCCGCCCAGCAGCTTGTCGAATTCCTGCGCCACCAGTTCGCGGTGGGTGTCGAGCTCGCTCAGGAACGGGCAGCAGTTGGCAAAGCCCATGGTGCGCGCAATCCAGGTCAGGTCGTCGTCGCAGCCGGCCAGCACATGGGTCTGCTGGTCGTCCAGGTACTGGATGCGGTGCTCCACGCGGCGCAGGAATTCGTACGCCCGGGCCAGCCCGTCGGCGGTGGCCTGCGGCATCAGGCCGGCGGCGGCCACGCGCTGCAGCGCCGCCAGCGTGGGCCGGGTACGCAGCTCCGGAAACTGGCCGCCGCGCACCACCTGCAGCAGCTGCACGGTGAATTCAATCTCGCGAATGCCGCCACGCGAAAGCTTCACGTCATTGGCCCGCTCGGGCCGGCCGGCGCTGCGCTTGGCCGCGTGTTCGCGGATCTGCCGGTGCAGCACCCGCAGTGCGTCAAACACGTTGTAATCGAGGTAACGGCGAAACACGAAGGGCAGCACCACGCCGCGCAGCGCGGTGGCCGTGCCCTCGCGTGGCGCGGCCGCGGCGCCGTCCACGCAGCTGCGCGGCGCGATCACGCGGCTTTTGAGCCAGGCGAAACGCTCCCACTCGCGGCCCTGCACCTGGAAATACTCTTCCAGCGCCCCCAGCGACACGGCGGCCGGACCGGAGTTGCCGTTGGGCCGCAGCGCCAGGTCCACCCGGAACACGAAGCCGTGCTCGGTGGTGTCGCCGATCAGGCTGTAGATGGCCTTGACCGCCTTGCCGAAATATTCGTGGTTGGAAATGCGGTTGCGGCCCTCGGCATTGCCCGCCGTTTCGCCGTCATGGTCGTAGACATAGATCAGATCGATGTCGCTGGACACGTTGAGCTCGCGCGCGCCCAGCTTGCCCATGCCCACCACCCACAGCTCGGCCCGCTGGCCGCCGGGGCCCAGTGGCGCGCCGTGCACGGCGTCGAGCTCGCGCAGGGCCTGGTTGCAGGCAATGTCGAGCGCGAATTCGGCCAGCTCGGTCACGGCCCGTGTGATGGTGGCCAGCGGCGCCTGTTCGTCGCAGTCCAGCCGCACCAGCCGCTCCATCACCAGCTGGCGCAGGATGCGCAGCGCGGTGCCACTGTCGGAATGGATGGCGCGCAGGGCGGCGTAGGCCGCGGCCATGGTGGCCTGCACCGGCGGGCCATCGGGCAGCAGGGCCAGCTCGGCCGCATAACGGCGGCGCAGGCGCTGCACCAGACGCGAATGGCCTGCCAGCGCGCCGGACTCGCCGGTTAACAGAACTTCATTGCTGTGCATTGAACCCAACAGACCGCTGCCAGTCATAATTCCTGAGACATTCACCTGTTCAATGAACGACTCCCCGCCGTCCCCCTCGCGCCAGCTCAAAACCCTTGCCGTGGTGGCGCGCTGGCTGTTGTGGTTGTTGTTGGCGGCCTGGCTGGTCCTGGCGCTCGCCTGGGGCGCGCTACACGGCTGGATTGTGCCGCGAATCGGCGAGCTGCGCCCGGCCCTGGAAATCGAGGCCTCACGGGTGCTGGGGGTGCCGGTGCGCATTGGCGACATCAGCGCCCGTACCGAGGGGCTGGTGCCGTCCTTTGCCCTGGGCAACGTGGTGCTGCTGGACCCGCAGGGCCGCGAGGCGCTGCGCCTGCCGCGGGTGGTGGCCGGCTTGTCGCCGCGCTCGCTGTGGAACCTCGGCTTCGAGCAACTCGTGATCGACCAGCCGGCGCTGGACATCCGCCGTGCTGCCAATGGCCGCGTGTATGTGGCGGGCCTCGATTTTTCGCGCGGTGACCAGAGCGATGGCCGGGCGGCCGACTGGTTCTTCAGCCAGACCGAGCTGGTGATCCGTGGCGGCACGGTGCGCTGGACAGACGAGCTGCGCGGCTCCGAGCCTCTGGTGCTCAGTGACGTGGATTTTGTGGCGCGCAACCGTGCCCGCCGCCACGCGTTGCGGCTGGACGCCACGCCCCCGCCGGGCTGGGGACAGCGCTTCAGCCTGCGTGGCCAGTTCCGTCAGCCGCTGCTGAGCACGCGGGCGGGCCGCTGGCAGGACTGGGACGGCCAGCTGTTTGCCGACTTTGCCAAGGTGGACGTGGCCCAGCTGCGCCGCCACGCCGACCTGGGCGTGAACATCACCCAGGGACTCGGGGCGCTGCGCCTGTGGGCCGACGTGAACAAGGGCGAGGTGTCCGGCGGCGCCGCCGACATTGCGCTGGACACGGTGGACGTGACACTGGGTCCGCAACTGCAGCCGCTGGCGCTGGCCGCGGTTTCGGGCCGGCTGGCCGGCCGGCGGCTGGCCAACGGTTTCGAGTTCTCCACCCGCGACCTGCAGTTCCGTACCCCGGACGGACTGGTCTGGCCGGGTGGCAATGTGGCGCTGACCTGGACCGGCGCCGAAGGCAAGATCCTGGCGCAGGGCGAGTTGCGTGCCGACCGGCTGGACCTGGCCGCGCTGAGCCAGGTCGCCACCCGGCTGCCGCTGGGCACCGCCACCCACGCGCTGCTGGCCGCCCATGCGCCGCGGGGCCTGGTGGAGTCGGTACAGGCGCGCTGGCAGGGGCCACTGGGTGCGCCGGAAAAGTACCAGGCCAAGGGCCGCGCCACGGCGCTGGAGGTGGCGGCCCGCCCCGCCACACTGCCGCGTGGCAGCACCGCCACCCATGCGCCCGCCGGCGTGCCCGGCATCCGCGGCGCCAGTGTTGAGTTCGACTTCACCCAGGCGGGCGGCAAGGCCCGGCTGAGCGTGCAGAAAGGGGCGCTGGAGCTACCCGGCGTGTTCGAGGATCCGGTGGTGGCGCTGGACCAGTTCTCGACCGATGCCCAATGGCAGATCAATGGCGGCGCCATTGCGCTCACGCTGGGCAACCTGAAGTTCGCCAACGCTGACGCCGAGGGCCAGGCCGAGGTGAGCTGGCGCACCAGTGACCCGGCCGTCTCCGGCTCGCGCTCGCGCTTTCCCGGCGTGCTGGACCTGCAGGCCACACTCAGCCGTGCCGAGGGCACGCGGGTGCACCGTTACCTGCCGCAGCGCATCGCCAAGCCGGCGCGCGACTATGTGCGCGACTCGGTGCTCCAGGGCAAGGCCAGCGGCGCCCGGTTCCGCATCAAGGGCGATCTCTGGGACCTGCCATTCAACGACCCGCGGCTGGGCGAGTTCCGCATCTCGGCCAACGTGAAGGACGCCACCTTTGCGTTCGTGCCGCGCAGCATCGCGCCGCGCGGGTCTGCGCCCTGGCCGAGCCTCACGCAGCTGTCGGGCGAGCTGGTGTTCGAGCGCAGCGGCATGCAGGTCAAGGGCGCCACGGCGCGCCTGAGTGGCGCCCCGGGCCTGCAGGTCAACAAGGCCGAGGCGCGCATTCCGGACCTGGCCCACACCACCACAGTGACCGTGAACGCCGAGGTGCGCGGCCCGCTCAATGAAGCGCTGGCGGTGGTGAATGCCTCGCCGCTGTCGGCGCTGATGGGCAACGCGCTGGCCCGGACCACCGCCACCGGCAACGCCGAAGTGCGACTCGGCCTGGTCCTGCCCGTCATGTCGATCGACCGTTCGCGGGTGCAGGGCAGCCTCACGCTGGCCGGCAACGACGTGCAGATCACGCCCGACAGCCCGGTGCTGGCGCGCGCCCGCGGCGTGCTGAATTTCACCGAGAACGGCTTCACGCTGGCGGGCGTGCAGGCCCGCATGCTGGGCGGCGACATGCGGCTCGAAGGCGGCAGCCGCAGCCTGCCGGCCGGTGCCACCGAAGCGCCACTGCTGTTTCGTGCGCAGGGGCAGGTCACGGCGGATGGCCTGCGCCAGGCCCGCGAGCTGGGCTTTGTCTCGCGGCTGGCGCAGAGCATGCAGGGCAGCACGGCCTACACCGCCAGTCTCGGCTTCCGGCGGGGTGTGGCCGAGCTGTCGGTCGCCAGCAGCCTGCAGGGGCTGGCCATCAACCTGCCACCACCGCTGAACAAGCCGGCGGACGCAGCGGTGCCGTTGCGTTATGAAAACACCTTGCTGCGCGAGTCGCTGCTGCCCGGCGCCCGGCTGCTGGACCAGCTGTCGCTCGACATCGGCCGGGCCGTCACTGTCAACTACGTGCGCGACCTGTCGGTCGAGCCGGCGCGGGTGGTGCGGGGCGCCATCGGCGTCGGGCTGGCCCCCGGCGAGTCGGCCACCGCGCCCGAGCAGGGGGTGATGGCCAACATCAACTTCAACACCATTGACGTGGACGCATGGGAGCGTGTCCTGTCGGGCGCGTCCGGCGCACCCATCGCGGCGGGCGATCCACCCGCGGGCGCTGCCGCCAACCCGGCACTCAACTACCTGCCCACCATCCTCGCCGTCCGCGCACGCGAGCTGTCGGTGGAAGGGCGCACCCTGCACAACGTGGTGGTGGGCGGCTCGCGCGAAGGCCTGGTCTGGCGCGCCAACCTGGACGCGCGTGAGCTCAATGGCTACCTCGAATACCGCCAGCCGTCGGGCGCGGGGGCGGGCCGGGTCTATGCGCGGCTGGCGCGCCTGAGCATTGCCGCCGCCGAGGCCAGCGAGGTCGAGCGGCTGCTGGACCAGCAGCCCGCCAGCATCCCGGCGCTGGACGTGGTGGTGGATGACCTGGAGCTGCGGGGCAAGCGCCTGGGCCGGGTGGAAATTGACGCTGTCAACCGGGGCGGTGCGGCGGTGGCCCGCGAGGGCGGGGTGCGCGAATGGCGCCTGAACAAGCTCAATGTGAGCATGCCCGAGGCCACATTCAATGCCACCGGCAACTGGGCTGCGCTCAATGCCCAGGCCGCGCCGGCGGGCGGGCCGCGCCCGGCCCGCAACCCGGTGGAGCCGCGCCGCACCGTGATGAACTTCAAGCTCGACATCGCCGACTCGGGGCAACTGCTGGCACGCTTCGGCATGAAGGACGTGGTGCGTCGCGGCAAGGGCCGCATGGAGGGGCAGGTCGCGTGGATCGGCTCGCCGCTCACGCTGGACTACCCCACGCTGAACGGCAACTTCAATGTCAACATCGAATCAGGCCAGTTCCTCAAGGCCGACCCGGGCCTGGCCAAGCTGCTCGGCGTGCTGAGCCTGCAGGCGCTGCCGCGGCGGCTGACACTGGACTTCCGCGACGTGTTCAGCGAGGGCTTCTCGTTCGACTTCGTGCGCGGCGATGTCACCATCCAGCAGGGCATCGCCGCCACCAACAACCTCCAGATGAAGGGCGTGAACGCAGCGGTGCTGATGGAAGGCACCGCCGACATCGCGAAGGAGACGCAGGACCTGAAGGTGGTGGTGGTGCCCGAGATCAACGCCGGTACGGCCTCGCTGGTGGCCACGGTCATCAACCCGGTGGTCGGGCTGGGCAGCTTCCTGGCCCAGATGATCCTGCGCAACCCGCTCATCCGCGCGGCCACGCAGGAGTTCCATATCGACGGTACCTGGGCCGACCCGCGCGTGACGCCGGTGCCGCGCAAGCCGGCAGGACAATAGGGCAGGTTTCAAGGAGACGACGGCATGAAGGCAGCTGCGATCCAGATGGTCTCGGGCGCGTCGCTCGATGCCAACCTGCGCGCCGCCCATGCGCTGCTGCGCGAGGCGGCGCAGCAGGGTGCCGAGCTGGCCGTGCTGCCGGAGTACTTCTGCCTCATGGGCCACCAGGACACTGACAAGCTGGCCTTGCGCGAACCGCCCGGCAGTGGCACCGTGCAGGCGTTTCTGGCCAGCACTGCGCGTGAGCTGGGCCTGTGGCTGGTGGGTGGCACCCTGCCCATGGTGGCCAGTGATGCCGACCATGTGCGCAACACCAACCTGGTGTTTTCACCCGCAGGGGACTGCGTGGCGCACTACGACAAGATCCACCTGTTCCGCTTTGACAACGGCCGCGAGCGGTACGACGAATCACGCGTGATCGAAGCCGGCCGCACGCCAGTGGCTTTCGAGCTGCCCTCGCGCGACGGCCACCGCTGGCGGGTAGGCCTGAGCGTGTGCTACGACCTGCGCTTCCCCGAGCTGTACCGCGCACTGGCGGCCGATGTGCTGCTGGTGCCCAGTGCCTTCACCTTCGTGACGGGCCAGGCCCACTGGGAGGTGTTGCTGCGGGCCCGCGCGGTCGAGAACCTGGCCTGCGTGGTGGCCCCGGCGCAGGGCGGCACGCATGAGAACGGTCGCCGCACCTGGGGCCACTCCATGGTGGTGGACCCGTGGGGCACGGTGCTGGCCCGGCAGCCCGAAGGACCGGGCGTGGTACTGGCCGAGCTGGACGCAACGCGGCTGACCAGCGTGCGCCGCCAGCTGCCCGCGCTGGAGCATCGCGTCCTGTGAAGTTCATCGGCAGCCGCGCGGTCGCGCAAGCCCCCGCCCTGCGGCGCCTGTCGGCGCCCTGGCGCTGGTCGCTCTGGAGCCTGCTGGTGGCGTTGGTGGCGGCGCTGCTGGTCACGCTGGTCTGGCTGGCCGGCCGCTACGAGGCCAGCCAGGTGCAGAGCAAGCTCGAGCGCGACACGGCTGACGCGGTCAGCGACATCCGCAACGCGCTCACGCGCAACATCCAGACGCTCCAGGCGCTGCAGGCCGGCAACCCGACACCCGAGCGCTGGCAGGCCGAGGCGGCGACACTGCTGCGCGAGCATCGGGAGTGGCTGCGCGTGGAGTGGCGTGACGCGAAGCTGGTGCCCGTGCTGACCGCCGAATCGCCCTTCCGCCGGCCGGTGTTTGCGCGGCTGGGGCGCGACAACGCCCAGGCCGACGTGGCGCTGGCCTGCAACAACGCGCGCCGCATCGCGGCGGCGGCCTATTCCACCAGCTACTTCGTGCCGCAAATCGACGGCCTGGGTGTGGAGGTGATGGAGCTGTGCATGCCGCAGGTCACGGCCGGGGAGCTGACGGGCTACCTGGTGGCCACCTATTCGCTGCAGGACATCCTGACCGAGATGATCGCCAAGCAGCTCACCCGCAGCCAGGAGGTGTCGTTCACCGAGGCCGACGGCACCCGGCTGGCGCTGCACGGGGTGGCGCGGCGCGGCAGCCGCATCTTCACCGCCCAGCAGCTGGTGGACCTGCCGGGCAACACGCTGGTGCTGCGCATCGACAGCTGGCGTGGCGCGCCCGACCTGTTTCCCAACGTGCTGACGGCGCTGGTGACCGCCATGTCGATCGCGCTGGTGTCGGTGCTGGTGCTGCTGGGCAAGGACATGCGCCGCCGCCTGCGCGCCGAGCATGACCTGGCCGAAGCGCTGGCGTTTCGCAAGGCGATGGAGGATTCGCTCGTCACCGGCCTGCGGGCGCGCGACCTGCAGGGCCGCATCACTTATGTGAACCCGGCCTTTTGCCAGATGGTCGGCTTCACGGCCGAGGAACTGCTGGGCCATGCCACGCCGGCGCCCTACTGGCCGCCCGAGCTCGCCGACGAGTACCAGCAGCGCCAGGCGATCCGGCTGGCGGGCCAGCATGCACCGCCGCGCGAGGGGTTTGAGTCGGTCTTCATGCGCAAGGACGGTTCGCGTTTTCCAGTGTTGATCATCGAGGCGCCGCTGATCAATGCCAGCGGCGTGCAGACCGGCTGGATGAGCGCGTTCCTGGACATCAGCGAGCAGCGCCGCGTGGAAGAACTCTCGCGCGCCAGCCAGGACCGGCTGCAGGCCACGGCGCGCCTGGCGACGGTGGGCGAGATGGCGTCGCTGTTGAGCCACGAACTGAACCAGCCGCTGGCGGCGATCTCCAGCTACGCCACCGGTTCGATGAACCTGCTCAAGGACGGCCCCCATGCCGTGGCCGACCTCGAAGTGGCGATGCGCCGCATCGCCGAGCAGGCTGAGCGCGCCGGCAAGGTCATCAAGAGCGTGCACGACTTCGTGCGCCGGCGTGACCAGGCGAGCGAGCCGGTGGCGCCGCAGGTGCTGCTCGACGCCATCATGCCGCTGGTGAGCCTGCAGGCGCGCAAGCTGGGCGTGCGGGTGGAAACACGGCTGGCCGCCACCCTGCCTGCGGTGCTGTGCGACCGCACCATGGTCGAGCAGGTGCTGCTGAACCTGGCGCGCAACGCCATGCAGGCCATGGACGCCGCCGGCACGCTGGACAAATCGCTGGTCATCCAGGTCCGCCGTGCCAGCAGCAGCGAAAACAGCACCAAGGGCTGGCTCGAATTCTCGGTGGCCGACCGCGGCCCGGGCATTCCGTCCGAAGTGGCGCAGCAGCTGTTCACGCCGTTCTTCACCACCAAGGCCGAAGGCATGGGACTGGGCCTGAGCCTGTGTCGCACGGTCATCGAGCAGCATGGGGGATTCCTCGGGTTCGAGCCCCACCCGCCGCAGGGTACGATTTTCAAATTCACTTTGCCGGTGGCAACCCCTGCCGCGGCACCGGTTCCTGCTGCCACACCCACCTGATGCAACCCGCCCTCAACGCCACCGTGTTCATCGTCGACGACGACGCCAGCGTGCGCGAGGCGCTGGCCTGGCTGCTGCGTTCGCGCCATCTGCCCAGCGAAACCTTTGCCAGCGGCGAGGAATTCGACCGCTTTCTCCAGGGCGGCTTTGTGCCGCGCGACCCGAGCTGCGTCTTGCTGGACGTGCGCATGCCCGGCATGAGCGGGCTGGCCCTGTTTGAAAAGCTCATCGAGCGCGGGCTGGCCGCAGCGCTGCCCGTGATCTTCCTCACCGGCCATGCCGACGTGCCCACTGCGGTGGAGGCGGTCAAGCGCGGCGCCTTCGACTTTTGCGAAAAACCGTTCTCTGACAATGCCCTGGTGGACCGCATCGAGCAGGCCATTGCGCAGTCGGCGCGCACGCTGGAGGCCCGGCGCCAGGCCACGCGGCTGCAGTCCCGGCTGGCCGAGCTGACCGAGCGCGAGCGTGACGTGATGAGGCTGGTGGTCGAAGGCCTGCCCAACAAGCTCATTGCCGACCAGCTCGACATCAGCGTGCGCACGGTGGAAGTGCACCGCGCGCGGGTGTTTGACAAGATGGAAGTGAAATCGGCCGTGGAGCTGGCCAACCTGTTGCGCGATCTTTAATTGCTACTAAATTGATAGCGCCTCACGCAGGTTTGGTGAGGGCTGCGGCCTATTTTCGTTCAGAGTCGCGGGTGTTTTGGGTGGCCTTGTCGTCCGGCAGTTCGCCCTTGTTGCGGCCCGAAAACATGGTCCACCAGACAATGCCCACCAGCAGCGCCAGGGCCAGCAGCGCTTCAAGCAAAATCAGACCCATGACGCGTTTCCCCTGGCTTGTTGCAACGGTGCTGATTGTAGGAACGCTGGCGGGCTGCGGCAGCGCGCCGCCAATTGCCCCTCAGCCTTCCCCCGAGCCGCCTGCAGCCTCTGTGCCACTGCCCACCGGGCCTGCCCTGCCGTCGGTCACGCCCGACGACACCGCCGCGCTGCCGCCGCCGCTGCAGCAGCCCAAAAGCCGCTGGACGCCGGTGCGATGGGCCGAACTGCCCGGCTTTGCCGGCGACACCCTGTTTGACGCGTGGAACGCCTGGCTCAAAAGCTGCGAACGGCCTGGCCCGGTGTTTGCACCGCTGTGCGGCGAGGTGCGGCGCCTGAGCATCGTCAGCGCCGACGAGCAGCGCGCCTGGCTGCGCCAGCGCCTGCAGCCTTACCGGGTGGAGCCGCTGAACGGCCCCGCCGACGGCCTGCTCACGGGCTACTACGAACCGCTCCTGGAGGCCAGCCGCCAGCCCAGCGCCAGCCACACCGTGCCGCTGTACCGGCCGCCCGCCACGCTGGCCACGCGCCGCCCCTGGTACACGCGGCAGGAAATCGACACCCTGCCCGAGGCGCGTGCCGCCCTGCGCGGGCGGGAAATTGCGTACCTGGCCGACCCGCTCGACGCACTGGTGCTGCAGATCCAGGGCTCGGGCCGGGTGCGCATCACCGAGGCCGATGGCAGCCAGCGCCTGGTGCGCCTGGCCTTTGCCGGCAGCAACGAGCAGCCGTACCGCAGCGTCGGCAGCTGGCTGCTGCAGCAGGGCCTGCTGCGCGACGCGTCGTGGCCCGGCATCAAGGCCTGGGCGCGGCAGAACCCGCAGCGCGTGAACGAAATGCTCTGGACCAACCCGCGCACCGTGTTCTTCCGCGAAGAGCCGCTGGCCGAGCTGGACGCCGCCTTCGGCCCGCGCGGCGCGCAGGGCGTGCCGCTCACACCCGGCCGCTCCATCGCGGTGGACCGCGACAGCATTCCCTACGGCACACCGGTGTGGCTGGCCTCCAGCGGTCCGCAGATCAACCTCCAGCGGCTGGTGCTGGCGCAAGACACCGGCAGCGCCATCGTCGGCGCGGTGCGTGCCGACTACTTCACCGGCTGGGGGCCCGAGGCGGGCGAGCTGGCTGGCCGGCTCAAGCAGCCGCTGCAGCTGTGGGTGCTGTGGCCGAAATGAACATTCGCGCGCGGATCTTGCTGGCTTTACCGGGTGGTGTGGCCCTTCTGGCCGGCTGCGCCGGCCCGGCCACGGGCCCGGCCCTGCCGCGCTATGTGTGCGAGCACGGCATCGAGTTCACCGTTCGCTTTGTCGACGACACCGCCGTGCTGGACGGCACACGCGGGCGCGAGGTGCTCTACCGCGACGCGGGTGGCCTGACGCCGCAGCAAACGGTGTACAGCAACCCGCGCATGAAGGCCGAGTTTGGCCTGGGCACCACGGGGCGCGAGGCCATCGTGCGCTACCCGCTGCTGCCGCTGGCGGCGCGCTGCGCGCGCGACTGAACGCCGCTGCCCCCTTTCACTGTTTTGTCATCGTGCCGCCATGGCGCTGTCATCGGCGCTGCCTAGCCTTGCCGGTTTGAGTTTCAACACCGACCGAAAGGCAAACCCCGATGAACGCGACGACCCGACCCGAGCAGACGGCCCTGCAGCGCCATGACACGGAAGACTGCAACACCAGCCAAAACCCCTCCATCTCCGACATCATTGATGCGCGCCTGAGCCGGCGCAGCCTGTTCAAGGCCGGCTTTGGTACCGCGGGCAGCGCGGTGCTGGGCACAGTGGCCCTGTCGGCCTGTGGGGGTGGCGACTCGGCCGCGGTGGCGGCACCTGTCGACACCGGCATCAAGCTCGCCTTCCCGGCGGTGCCCAAGAGCACGGCCGATGTCCTGACGGTTGCCACCGGCTACACCGCCAACGTGCTCTATGCGCTGGGCGACCCGCTGACGGCCGCCACGCCTGACTTCAAGAATGACGGCACCGATACCGGCTACGAAAACCGTGCCGGCGATCACCACGACGGCATGGAGTACTTCGGCCTGGACGCCGCCGGCACCGGCCGCGACGCCAACAACGCCGACCGTGGCCTGCTGGCCATGAACCATGAGGCGCTGACCGACCAGTTCCTGCATGCCGCGGGCGTCACGGCCAACCCGCGCCCGGCGGCCGAGGCCGACAAGGAAATCCCCGCGCACGGCGTGTCCATCGTGGAAGTGCGCAAGGTGTCGGGCCGGTTCGCGTACGACAAGGCGTCCAGCTTCAACCGCCGCGTGACCCCGCTCACGCCAGTGCAGATCAACGGCGTGGCCCGCGGCAACGCGCTGATGAAGACCCGGTTCTCGACGACCGGCAACGACGCGCGCGGCACCATCAACAACTGTGGCACCGGCTACACGCCCTGGGGCACCTTCCTGACCGGCGAAGAAAACTGGGCGGGATACTTCACCCGCTCGGCGACTGACGACACCGCCCGCGGGGGCGCCGCGGCCAAAAGCGTGGTGTCGCTGCGCCGCTACGGCCGCGATGCAGGCGCCGCCAGCCGGCATGGCTGGGAGACGGCAGGCACGGATGACAAGTACGCCCGCTGGAACATCAGCCAGACCGGTACCTCGGCGGACGGCAGCGACGACTACCGCAACGAGCTGAACACGTTCGGCTACATCGTCGAGATCGATCCCTACGACAAGACCCAGGCCATCCGCAAGCGCACGTCACTGGGCCGCTTTGCCCACGAGAGCGCTGCGTTTGGCAAGCTCACCGCTGGCAAGCCACTGGCGGTGTACATGGGAGACGACTCGCGCGGCGAGTACATCTACAAGTTTGTTTCTGCCACCAGCTGGGACGCCGCCGACGCCAGCCCGGCCAACCGCATCACCACCGGTGACAAATACCTGGACAACGGCAAACTGTATGTGGCGAAGTTCAACGCGGACGGTACCGGCCAGTGGATCGAGTTGAGCCTGGCCACTGCCGCCGTCGCCAACTACACCACCTACCGGTTTGCCGACAACGCCGATGTGGTGGTGAACGCCCGGCTGGCGGCCGACGCCGTGGGCGCCACCAGGATGGACCGCCCCGAGTGGTGCGCCGTGCACCCGACCACGGGCGAGATCTACTACACCCTGACCAACAACAGCAACCGCAAGGTCGAGCCGAGCGGCTCGGGCCAGCAAGCGCTGGACGCCGCCAATCCGCGCGCCTACACCGACGCGCCCACGGCCGCCACCGCGCCGGGCAACATCAATGGACACATCATCCGGATGAAGGAAGGCACGGACGGCAGCACTGCCACAAGCTTCACCTGGGACGTGTACCTGTTCGGTGCCCAGTCCGACGCCAGCCTGACGCAGGTGAACCTGTCGGCCTTGACGGCCGACCAGGACTTCTCCAGCCCCGACGGCCTGTGGTTCAGCCCCCGTACCGGGCTGTGCTTCATCCAGACCGATGACGGCGCCTACACCGACGCCACCAACTGCATGATGCTGGTGGGCGTGCCCGGCCAGGTGGGCGACGGCACCACCACGACGCTGAGCTACACCAAGGCCGACGGCAGCAAGCTTGACGTGACCACCCGCGTCGGTGCCAAGCCAGCGGCGGACAAGCTGCGCCGCTTCCTGGTGGGTCCGAAGGACTGCGAAATCACCGGCATCACCGAGACGCCGGACGGCCGAACAGTGTTTGTGAACATCCAGCATCCGGGCGAGACCATCACCAAGGCAAACATTGCCGACCCCACCAAGTACCTGAGCCACTGGCCGGGCAATGCGGGCTATGGGCCCGGCGGTGCGCTGGCCCGCCCGCGTTCGGCCACCATCGTCATCACCAAGAATGACGGCGGCGTGATCGGCAGCTGATCGACTGAAGAAATGTCTGTCTGAATGCCCGGTTCATCCGGCGGCCCGGCACACTGATGGTGTGTCGGGCATTTTTTTAACGTGATTTGGAAGGGCATTGGTCTTAACAAAATAAATACTGATGCATAGACAGTAATTGGCACTAATATTTGAGCCGAAAGGATCGGCCTGATGGAGATTGTCCAGATAAAGCGCCAGCGCGAATCAGTTGATCTCTCCGACTTTTACGTTCTGCAAGCCTGATCTATTTGCTAACGCCGATCGAATCACCGACTAGGAGTGCTCATGAAAAACATGCGTCTTCACATTATGTTTGTCTGGTCTGTTGCCGTCGCCGGTTGTGCGACTGGACCAGTCTCCTCGCTCCCTACGATTGATGTCTCACGAATAGAGAACGGTAAGGTGCTCTCAGCCGCGGAAATTGTTGCGGTCATTCGAGGGAAGCAAATGATTGGAAACATTACTAGAGCCCGTGGAAACGACGTGCAGAACGTTGTTCATGTCTACGAGAGCGATGGGATTCTGCGAGGCGCAGCACCCCCTGCATACTCCGACGTGGGCCGCTGGCGCGTTACCGAAAACACCAATGAGCTCTGCTGGGATTGGATTAGGTGGTTTCCGGACTGTGCGGTCGTCAGTGTGCGCGATGGGAAGCTTCACATGGTTAATGCCCGTGGGACCGTGTACCTTCAACGCTAGGGGAGGTCTGATCAAGTCGTGAATTCGTCACGCGATACCCGACGAGATCCCAGAACTGGACGCGCAGCGCCAAACCGCCCTGTCCCTAGTGCGCCTCGCAGCGCAATCCGCCCCTCGGCTTGCGCTTCACGCCGGGTTCGCACGGATTTCTCCCATCATCGCCATCAGCTTCTTGCGCGCCATCCACAGGTTGGCCGCGGACAGGTGGACAGTTTTCTCAGCGGTAGGCTCCTGCTAGCTTGTGCCGAAAACCCCTTATCTTTTTGGTGTGAGATTAGTAAAGTCGAAAAGGTTTGCACAGTTAGCGCTATCAACTCTTTCCCATGAACTCCTCTTTTTCAAAAGTCTGTGCCGGCCTGGTTCTTGTCCTTCCTGCAATCGCGGTGGCGGATTACGACGCAGGCAAGGATAGAAGCCTCACAACCGACCCTGAGGTAGTTGCCGTGAAGACGGCAAAGGCGCGGGAGCTTATCTCCAAGAACGTGATCATCTTGACCGGTAAGACAACAAGGGGTGGTGTTTATGAGTTGTATCTTTGGCCAAAACGAGAACAGTTTAAGTCTTACATCCGCGAAAACCCATGTTTTGCAACCACTTTTCCTGCAAAGTTTTCCATTAACAAATACGGGAATTTTGTGATGGACTCCAAGGGCGCATCCGAAGAGCTTGAGGACTGCAAACAAACGAGGATCATAATCATCCCTGACACTCTCGGTGTTGCTGCGTGGGGACGTCAAAGCGCTGCTCGTGGTGGCAAGTGGGACACAGATTTCCAATTTCTATATTTCAAGTCAGCCGAGTAAGATCGACCAAGATGCAAGGCTTCAAAACTATCCTTGCGTCTGCAGGTGCGCCAGCAGCAGGCTGCTGCTGGCCTTGACCTCCCCCAGCGAAAAGCTGATGTGGAGGTCTTTTACATTCGGCAGATTGATCAGTGACCGCTTTTGCCGACACAGTGTTCACAACAAGAGCTATATAAGAACGGAAGGTTTTCCATGAACAAGTTTGCTTGGCTGTCGGCCTCCGCCATGCTGGCTCTCGCCATGATGGGCTGTGCCACGACCCCGTCGAACCTGCCTATGGTGGATGTGTCCAAGATGCCCGACAAGGCTCTGACTGCTGCGGAAATCGATTCGGTCGTCCGCGGCAAGCAGATGGTCGGCAACGTCACCTTGGCCAACGGATATAGCGTACCCCGCGTTATTTATGTTTTTGAAGCCGATGGAACACTTCACGGCGCGAACCCAAGTGATTGGGACAAAGGTAAGTGGCGGGTCGATCAAGCCAAGAGCGAACTTTGCAACGCCTGGTCGCGGTGGCTCAGCGGTTGCATCAAGGCCTCCGTTCGCAATGGCAAGCTTCACTTGTTTAATCCGGCAACTGGCGGGCAGTATCTCCAGCAATGAGAACTTTCTAAGCTCGCAACACCACTCTAGAGAGAGGCCCTCTGGTCGACAGAGCATGTACATTGACCTTCATTTAAACCCTTGATTTTGAAATTTTTTCTTGCCGGGGCAAACACCAATGTCCTGTTGTGAATTTGCCGTTTGGGTAGTTGCTGGTGCGCTGTCGAGGGGGCTGTTTCAATACAGTTTGGCCTAGTGCCTTTGATAGAAAAACAAGGCGTTCAAATCGAAGATTTTTTGCCTTCACCTCGGGTTCATGGCTCACTGCCAGAAATTGCGCCTGCAAAACGAACGACCTGCGGCAATGCCAGTTCCTGCCTTGCCGCCAAATGCCGGATTGTCGATTTCGCCACTAGGGGGTTGGCGCAGTCGAGGGGTGGTTCGACGGGCGAGTTGACGCGCCGTCGCGGCCTGACAGCCCGCGACCACTGAGTGTTTGAAATCAGTTTGCCGGGTGGCAAGAGCTTGATTTGATTGGCTGTCGTCGGCCCAGAATGGTGTGCACACGCTGCATATCAAACTATTGTTGCGCCTTCAGGTGCGCCAGCGGCAGGCTGCTGCTGGCCTTGACCTCCCCCAGTGAAAAGCTGGTGTGGAGGTCTTTCACGTTCGGCAGGTTGATCAACACCTGCCGGGCGAACTGGGAAAAACTGTCGAGATCGCGGCTGACCACCTGCAGCTCGAAGGTGCCCGCGCCGCTGATGTAGTGGCATGAGACGATCTCCGGGATCTTGCGGATGGCCTCTTCCATCTCGCGCGTGAGCTCGCCGGTGTTGCGGTTGGCGTCCAGCCGCACAAAGGCCAGCACGCCCAGGCCGATCTTGTGGCGGTCGATCTCGGCGCGGTAGCCCTTGATGAAGCCGGCTTCTTCCAGCGCCCGCACGCGGCGCCAGCAGGGCGCGGCCGACAGGCCCACGCGCTGGGCGAGTTCGGCATTGGTCAGCCGGGCGTCGGCCTGCAGCTCGGTGAGGATGGCGATGTCAAATCTGTCGAGTGTTTCCATAACCGGGTATTTTGGGAAAGATTCTTTCTCAATTCAACAATATCCGGGCATAGAAAGCAAAGACTTATCCGGGGACCCGGCATACACTTTGCATCTCACTAGAGGCCACGCCCTATCCGGGTGCCGGCCCATTCGCCCCGCCCACAAGGCAGGAAACCAAGACCGCAGGAGACCTGACACATGAACGCCCCGCTGCCCGAGCACATCCGCAAAGCGCTGGAAACCGTCACGCTCGACGACAAGTATTCGCTGGACTACGGCCGCGCCTTCATGAGCGGCGTGCAGGCCCTGGTCAAGCTGCCCATGCTGCAGCGCCTGCGCGACCAGCTGGCGGGCAAGAATACGGCCGGGTTCATCAGCGGCTACCGCGGCTCGCCGCTGGGTGGTTACGACCAGGCCCTGTGGAAGGCCAGCAAGTACCTGAAGGCGCAGAACATCGTGTTCCAGCCGGGAGTCAATGAAGAGCTGGCCGCCACCGCGCTGTGGGGCACGCAGCAGCTGGGCTTTTCCCCGGATGGCACCAACAAGTTTGATGGCGTGTTTGGCATCTGGTATGGCAAGGGCCCGGGTGTGGACCGCTGTTCCGACGTGTTCAAGCACGCCAACATGGCCGGCACCACCGAATATGGTGGCGTGATCGCCGTGGCGGGCGACGACCATGTGTCCAAGAGCTCCACCGCGGCCCACCAGAGCGACCATATCTTCAAGGCCTGCGGGCTGCCGGTGTTCTTTCCGGCCACGGTGCAGGAAATCCTGGACCTGGGCATCCATGCCTTCGCCATGAGCCGTTATGCCGGCGTCTGGGCCGGCATGAAGACCATCCAGGAAATCGTGGAGTCCAGCGCCACGGCCATGATCGACCCCGAGCGCGTGCAGATCAAGCTGCCCACTGACTTCCAGATGCCACCCGGTGGCGTGCACATCCGCTGGCCCGACCATGCGCTGGAGCAGGAGGCGCGCCTGTTTGACTACAAGTGGTACGCCGCGCTGGCCTACATCCGCGCCAACCGCCTCAACTACAACGTGATCGAGGGCCCGAACGACCGCATCGGCCTGATGGCCAGTGGCAAGGCCTACAACGACACGCGCCAGGCCCTGATCGATCTGGGCCTGGACGACGCCACCTGCCGGCAGCTGGGCATCCGCCTGCACAAGGTGGGCGTGGTCTGGCCGCTGGAGGCCCAGGGCACGCGCGAATTCGCCACCGGCCTGCGCGAGATCCTGGTCATCGAGGAAAAGCGCCAGGTCATTGAATACCAGGTCAAGGAAGAGCTGTACAACTGGCGCCCCGACGTGCGGCCCAATGTGCTGGGCAAGTTCAACGAGGTCGAGGGCGACTACTCGGGCGGCGAATGGTCCATGGCCAACCCGACCGAAAACAAGCTGCTGCGCGCCAACGCCGACCTGTCGCCGGCGCTGATCGCGCGCGCCATTGCCCAGCGCCTGAAGAAGCTGGGCGTGGATGGCGACATGGCCGCCCGCATCGATGCCCAGCTGGCCATCCTGGAAGCCAAGGAACGTGCGATGCAGGTGGTGGAGGTCAAGGCCGACCGCCAGCCCTGGTTTTGCTCGGGTTGCCCGCACAACACCAGCACCCGCGTGCCCGAAGGCTCGCGCGCCATGGCCGGCATTGGCTGCCACTTCATGGCCACCTGGATGGACCGCAGCACGGTGGGCTTCACGCAGATGGGCGGCGAGGGCGTACCCTGGACCGGCCAGGCGCCTTTCACCACCGATCAGCACATCTTTGCCAATTTGGGCGACGGCACGTACTTCCACAGCGGCCTGCTGGCGGTGCGCCAGAGCATTGCGGCGGGTGTGAACATCACCTACAAGATCCTGTACAACGACGCGGTGGCGATGACCGGCGGCCAGCAGGTCGGTGAACGGCCCGAGGGCCACAGCGTGGTGCAGATCGCGCAGAGCATGCGGGCGGAAGGCGCCGTCAAGATCACCATCGTGACCGACGAGCCGGAGAAGTACCACGGCGTGAAGGGGCTGCCCGAGGGCATCGCCATCCAGCACCGCGACACGCTGGACGCGGTGCAGCGGGCGTTTCGCGACATCAAGGGCACCACCGTCATCATTTACGACCAGACCTGCGCCACGGAAAAGCGCCGCCGCCGCAAGCGCGGCAGCATGGTGGACCCGGCCAAGCGCGTGGTCATCAACGAACTGGTGTGTGAAGGCTGTGGCGACTGCGGCGTGCAGTCCAACTGCCTGAGCGTGGAGCCGCTGGAGACCGAATTCGGCCGCAAGCGCACCATCAACCAGAGCACCTGCAACAAGGACTTTTCCTGCACCAAGGGCTTTTGCCCCAGCTTCGTCACGGTCGAAGGCGGCAAGCTCAGGGGCAAGGCGAAGTCGCAGGCACCGTCACCTGCCAGCCTGGGCGTGCTGCCCGAGCCGGTCATCCCCGCCATGCAGGGTGCCTACGGCATTGTGGTGGCAGGCGTGGGCGGTACCGGCGTCATCACCATCGGCCAGCTGTTGGGCGTGGCCGGGCACATCGAGGGCAAGGGCATCGTCACGCAGGACGCCGGCGGCCTGGCGCAAAAAGGCGGCGCTACATGGAGCCATGTGCTGATCGGCAACCACCCGGACGACATCCGCACCACGCGGGTAGGCATGGCGGGCGCCGACTGCATCATTGGTTGCGACCCGATCGTTGCCGCCGGCAAGGAAACCGTGCTGCGCATGCGCGAAGGCCGCACCCGTGTGGCGCTCAACTCGCACAGCACACCGACCGCCGCTTTTGTGAAGAACGGCGGCTGGCAGAACCCGGCCGAGGCCTGTGCCGCCGAAATCTCCAAGGCCGTGGGCCAGGACAGTGTGGGCATTTTTGACGCCGACGCGGCCGCCACGCGACTGATGGGCGACAGCATCTACACCAACCCGATGATGCTCGGCTACGCGTGGCAAAAGGGCTGGATTCCGCTGGGCCGCGAATCGCTGCTGCGTGCGATCGAGCTCAACGCGGTGGCGGTGGAGCAGAACAAGGCGGCCTTTGAGTGGGGCCGCCACGCCGCGCACGACTGGGCGGCGGTGCAGCGGCTGCTGGCGCCTGCGCAGGTGATCGAGTTGCGCAAGCGCGAGACGCTGGAGTCGCTGGTGGCGCGCCGTGTGGAATTTCTCACCGACTACCAGAACGCGGCCTATGCCAGGACGTACAAGGACTTCGTTGTAAAGGTCCGGCTGGCCGAACTGCCGCTCGGCAAGACGGCATTGACCGAAGCGGTCGCGCGCTACCTGTTCAAGCTGATGGCCTACAAGGACGAGTACGAGGTGGCGCGGCTGCACACCGATGCCGCCTTCCACGCGCGCATCAACAGCATGTTTGAAGGCGACTTCAAGCTCAACTACCACCTGGCACCGCCGCTGCTGGCCAAAAAGAACGACAAGGGCGAGCTTCAGAAGCGCCAGTTCGGGCCGGCCATGGGCCTGGCCTTCAAGCTGCTGGCGCGGCTCAAGGGCCTGCGCGGCACGCCGCTGGACATCTTCGGCCGCACCGAAGAGCGCCGTACCGAGCGTGCGCTGATTGGCGAATACCGCGCCAGCATCGGCCAGGTGCTGGACGCGCTGAACGCGGGCAACCATGCGCTGGCGCTCGAAATTGCCTGCCTGCCGGAGCAGATCAAGGGCTTTGGCCATGTGAAGGAGCGCAACCTCAAGGCGGCGCGCCAGAAGTGGGCGGCGCTGATGCAGCAGTGGCCACACCCCGAGACGGTTCGCAAGGCGGCCTGATCCGGCGCCGGGCCACAACACCCCCGATTCACCCCTGCGGCGCGGCTGGTTACAACTAATTACCGGCAGGGGCCGAATACAATCGGTGGCTCCCGCCGGGCGCGCACCTGGGAGTGCGCCTGCCTGCGGGTTTTTTGTGTTCATCACTCGTTGGAGCCACCGTGTTCATTTCTTCCGCCTTTGCCCAAACCGCCCCTGCCGCCGCTGCCGGGGGTGACATGCAGTCGTCCCTGATGAGCATGCTGCCGCTGGTGCTGATGTTTGTGGTGCTTTACTTTGTGATGATCCGTCCCCAGATGAAGCGCCAGAAGGAGCACCGCATGATGATCGAGGCACTGGCCAAAGGTGACGAAGTGGCCACCGCAGGTGGTGTGCTGGGCAAGGTGACCAAGCTGGGCGACAGCTACATCGGCGTGGAAATTGCGGGCGGCGTTGAAATCCAGCTGCAGCGCAGCGCCGTGGTGCAGGTCCTGCCCAAGGGCACCATCAAGTAAAGGCGGTGGCGCGGGTTGCCCGCGCTGCCTGCCATTCGGGTTGAACCACACATGAACCGTTATCCGGTCTGGAAGTACGTGATCATCGTGATCGCGTTGCTGGTAGGGGCCATTTACACCCTGCCCAATTTCTTCGGCGAATCCCCGGCGGTGCAGGTCTCGTCCGCCAAGTCCGGCATCAAGGTTGACAGCACGACGCTGGCGCGGGTGGAGCAGGCGCTCAAGGCCGCAGGCATTGCTTCCGAGGGCGTGACCCTGGATGGCACTTCCGTGCGGGCCCGGTTTGACTCCACCGACGTGCAGCTCAAGGCCAAGGATGCGATCCAGAAGGCACTGGTGCCCGATGCGACCGACCCCGGCTATGTGGTGGCGCTGAACCTCCTGTCGCGCTCGCCCCGCTGGCTGTCCGCGTTGCATGCGGCCCCGATGTACCTGGGGCTGGACTTGCGCGGCGGCGTGCACTTCATGCTGCAGGTGGACATGCAGGCCGCGCTGACAAAGAAGGCCGAGGCGTATGCCGGCGATATCCGTTTCGGGCTGCGCGAAAAGAACGTGCGGCACAACGGCATCGCCCGCAACGGCCAGGTGGTCGAAGTCCGGCTTCGTGACGCCGCGTCGCTGGAAGCGGCCCGCCGGGTGATTGGTGACCAGTTTCCCGACCTGCAAACCAGCGATGTGGCGGAAGGCACCGAGTACAAGCTCACGGCCAGCCTCAAGCCCGAAGCCGCACGCCGTGTGCAGGAGCAGGCGCTCAAGCAGAACATCGTGACCCTGCACAACCGGATCAACGAGCTCGGTGTGGCCGAGCCGGTGATCCAGCAGCAGGGGCTGGACCGGATCGTGGTGCAGTTGCCGGGGGTGCAGGACACCGCCAAGGCCAAGGACATCCTGGGTCGTACCGCCACGCTGGAAATGCGGCTGGTGGATGAAAGTTCCGAGGCGCGTTCGGCAGAACTCGGCACCGGGCCGGTGCCCTTCGGCTCCGAGCGCTATCTGGAACGCGACGGCCGGGTGGTGATTGTCAAGAAGCAGGTGATCCTGACCGGCGAGAGCCTCAGCGATGCCCAGCCGGGCTTTGATTCGCAGACCCAGCAGCCGAAGGTGGACCTGACCGTGGACGCCAAGGGCGGACGCATCATGCGTGACACCAGCCGCGAGAACATCAGGAAGCGCATGGCAATCCTGCTGTTCGAAAAGGGCAAGGGCGAAGTGCTGACGGCGCCGGTGATCCAGAGTGAACTGGGTAACCGGTTCCAGATCTCCGGATCGATGACGGTCAACGAAGCCAGCGACCTCGCGCTGCTGCTGCGTGCGGGGTCACTGGCTGCTCCCATGGAGATCATCGAGGAGCGCACCATCGGCCCAAGCCTGGGTGCAGAGAACATTGCCAAGGGCTTTCACAGCGTGGCCTGGGGCTTTGTGGTCATTGTGGCCTTCATGGCGGTGTACTACATGCTGTTCGGCCTGTTCTCCGGCATCGCCCTGGCGGTCAACCTGCTGTTGCTGGTAGCAGTGCTGTCCATGCTGCAGGCCACCCTGACGCTGCCCGGCATGGCGGCCATGGCGCTGGCACTGGGCATGGCGATTGACTCCAACGTGCTGATCAACGAACGCGTGCGAGAGGAGCTGCGCAACGGTGCTGCACCGCAGGCGGCGATCCACGCGGGCTACGACCGGGCCTGGGCCACCATCCTTGACTCCAACATCACCACGCTGATCGCGGGCGTGGCCTTGCTGGCGTTCGGCTCCGGGCCGGTGCGCGGCTTTGCCGTGGTGCATTGCATCGGCATCCTGACATCCATGTTTTCGGCGGTTTTCTTTTCGCGCGGCCTGGTCAATTTCTGGTACGGCCGGCAGAAGAAGCTCAAGACAGTGTCGATTGGTACCATCTGGCGGCCTGCGCCCGATGGCGCTATAACCAAAGCCGAGTGAGGGAGTAGCCAGCATGGAATTCTTCAAGATCCGTCGCGACATCCCGTTCATGAAGAACGCGTTGATCTTCAACGTGATTTCCTTCCTGACCTTTGCCGCGGCGGTTTTTTTCCTGTTCTCCCGCGGGCTGCACCTGTCGGTGGAATTCACCGGCGGCACGGTCATGGAAGTCAGCTATTCGCAACCGGCCGAGCTTGAAAAGGTGCGCGGCACCGTGGCCGGCCTGGGCTTCTCCGATGTGCAGGTCCAGAACTTTGGCACCGCCGCCGACGTCATCATCCGCCTGCCGGCCCAGAAAGGCGTCAGCTCGGCCCAGCAAAGCGACAGGGTGATGGCGGCGCTCAAGGCCTCGGACCCCAGCGTCACGCTGCGGCGCACCGAGTTCGTTGGGCCCCAGGTGGGGGAGGAGCTGGCCACTGACGGCCTCAAGGCGCTGGGCATGGTGGTCGTGGGCATCATGATCTACCTGGCGCTGCGCTTCGAATGGAAGTTTGCGGTGGCGGCGATCATCGCCAACCTGCACGACGTCATCATCATCCTCGGATTCTTTGCGTTCTTCCAGTGGGAGTTTTCGCTGGCCGTGCTGGCCGCCGTACTGGCCGTGCTCGGCTACTCGGTCAACGAATCCGTGGTAATTTTCGACCGGATTCGTGAGAATTTCCGCCGCTTTCGCAAGATGAGCACGGTGGAAATCATTGACAACGCCATCACCTCAACCATCAGCCGTACCATCATCACCCACGGTTCCACCCAGATCATGGTGCTGTCTATGCTGCTGTTCGGCGGTCCGACCCTCTTTTATTTCGCGCTCGCCCTGACCATCGGCATCTGCTTCGGCATTTACTCGTCGGTGTTCGTGGCGGCGGCCATTGCCATGTGGCTGGGCATCAAGCGTGAAGACCTCATGAAGACGCCGCCCCGCAAGGAAGGCGACCCGAACGACCCCAACGCGGGTGCCGCGGTCTGAGGGCCTGACCGGTGGCTGAAAACCCGCCATCACTTGCCGCCTCGGCGCTTGCACGCCAGGCACGTGAGCATTTCATTGCCCAGGCGGAAGGCGTCATGGGCCCGATGTCCGACGCCATTTATGCGCGCCTCATCGAGCTGGTGGACCAGAGTTCCAGCACCAAGGAAATGCAGGACCGGCGTGACGCGATGCTGGACTTCGACCGGCTGCGCAAGGCGTGGGTGGCAGGCACCCCCAAGGCATGGCGCCGCGCCCTGATTCCGCCCACCGCCACGGCGCGGGTTCGCCTGGAAGCCTCCAGCCTCGAACTGATTGGCGACGAGGTGGTGGAAAAGAAAATCCTGTCCTCGCGTCTGGCCCTGTCCATTCTGGACAAGGTGACCTGGGAGCTGAACGACCTGCGCCTGCGGATCCAGCATCTGGAGGGCGGCGACGACCTGGCCATCCACGATGTGCTGCGTCCGGAGGTGGTGTCCCAGCTACTGGTGGAGCAGTGGATTGCTGCGGGTCTGCCGCGCGAAACCTGGGGCCTGGTCAAGGACGTGATCCAGCAGCACATGGTTGAGCAGCTGATTGAAGCCTACCGCCTGACCAACGAGTTCCTGGTCAGCAACGGTGTGCTGCCGGAGATCGACCTGTCGGCGCGGGTTCGCCGCGGCTCGACACCCCCGCCGCCCCAGCGGCGCCCTGGTGGGGGCTCTCCCGATCCGAATGAACAAGCCAACCAGGGTCAGCCGGACAACAACGGTGGCTTTGCGGGCTCCAGCCCGGGGGGTGGTTACGGGGGTGGTGGCTACGGCGGCGGTGGCCGGGGTGGCAACACAGGCGGCGGCGGATTTTCTGGCTCCAGTGCGGGCGGCGGCTACGGGGGTGGTGGACAGACGGGCTACGGTGGCGGCCCGGGCGGCCCTGCGGGCGGCGCGGGGCAGGGCGGCTATGGCGGTGGCGGGCCCGGTGGGCAGGGCTACGCCGGCCAGCCGGGCCAAGCGGGGGGTCGTGGGCCAGCCGGTGGTGGCGTTCAAGGCTACGGGGGCGGAGGGCCGGGCTACGCAGGAGGCCAGGGTTACGCCGGGCCAGGCGGTGGCCAGGGGGGGCCTGCCGGCGGTGGGGACTACGGCGGCGGGGGCCCGGGCTTCCAGGGTGGCGGCTACCCGGGCGGTGGTGACCCAGCGGGCGGCGGTCATTCCGTTGCCGGCGGTTACGGCCGTGGGCCTGCGTCCGAAGAAACCCGCATGATGACCGGCACCACGCCGCTGGCGCGCGCCCGCATGCGGGCGACCGGCGTGATCGGCCAGCTCAAGCGCCTGCTGACCGACCGGGTCGCAGGGTTTGACATGTCGCATGTGACGCGGCCTTCGCCGGCCCTGGCCGAAGCGCTGTCGCAGCAAGGTGCCGCGGCCACGGTCGAAGGCACGGTCCATGAGGTGATGGTCTTTGACGATGCGGGCGTCGAGCAGGTCGCGACCGCCCTGCGCCAGAAGACCGGCGAACTGAAAAAGAAGGCGGCGACGTCATCGGAGAAGGCCACCATCGAAATCGTGGCGCTGATGTTCCAGAGCATCCTGGCCGAGGAGCGCATTCCGCCGTCGGTGCGCGTGTGGTTTGCCCGCCTGCAGATGCCGGTGCTGCGCGTGGCGCTGTCCGAGCCGGAATTCTTCGGCACGCTGCAGCACCCGGCGCGCCAGCTGATCGACCGCATGGGTTCCTGCGTGATGGGCTTTGACGCGAGTGCCATCAACGGCAGTGCCATGGAAGGCGAGATCAAGCGGGTGGTGCAGGTGATCGAGCAGTATCCCGAGACCGGCCGCCGCGTGTTCCAGCTGGTGTACGACGAGTTCCAGAAGTTCCTGGCAAAGTTCCTTACCGAAAACGGTGCCACCCAGCGCCTGGTGAGCGTGGCGCAGCAGGTGGAGCAGAAGGAAACCATGTCGGTGCAGTACACCATCGAGATGCGCAACATGCTCAAGGACATCCCGGTGCGCGACGAGATCCGCGATTTCCTGTTCAAGGTCTGGGCCGACGTGCTGGCCGTGGCGGCTGTGAAGAACGGGCCGCAGCACGAGGAAACCATTGCGCTCAAGAAGTGTGCGTCCGACCTGGTCTGGGCGGCAAGTGCCAAGCCCAACCGCAACGACCGCGCGCGCGTGATTCAGGACCTGCCCAAGCTGCTGCAGCGGCTGCGCCAGGGCATGACGCTTATGGGCGTGCAGGGTTCGGCGCAGGAGGCGCATATCAAGATCATTGGCGATACGCTGGCCGATGCCTTCCTGTCCAAGACGGAAGCCATCCCGCAGGCCCGCATCGACGCCATGGCCAAGCGCCTGGCCAACCTTGAGGATTTTGTCGGCGACGACCCGTCGGCCGACCTGCCGCTGGACGCCGAGAGCATTGAGCTCATGCTGGGCATCGACACCTCCATGATCGAGGTGGTGGCAGATGGCGGCTCCAACCCCAGCGCGGCCATGCTGGCCTGGGCACAGGAACTTCAGCCGGGCACCTGGTTCACGCTGGACCACAACAGCAAGACCAGCCAGGTCCAGTACGCGTGGTGCAGCGACCGCAAGCAGCTGCACCTGTTTGCATCGACCGACGGGCGCAGCTATCTGATCCAGGCGCGGCGGCTCGCCGCCTACCTGCAGGCGGGCCTGCTGGTACCGGCGGAGGAAGAGGCGCTGACCGTACGCGCCACGCGCGATGCGCTGGCCAAGCTGGATGCCAACCCCGAGCGCCTGCTGCAGTCGTGAAAAAAGCCGCCCGAAGGCGGCTCTGCTTGTCCAAGGCGCCCTTCCCGGGCGCCTTTTGCTTAGCGCAGCGTGATGGTGGTGGCGCCTGCGGCGCAGGTGGACGAGTAGGTGTACTGCAGGTTGGCCGCACCGGCCAGCCCGCCCTGGCCCGACAGCGCCTGGCTCAGGCTCGAATTGCCTGCACTGCAGGAACCGGCCGCAATTCCGGCCACACAGAAGTTCAGGTTGAGCGGCACCGAGATGCCGGCCGCCGCGACGGTGCCCGAGACACCGATGCCGCAGGTGCCGGTGCCGCCGCCCGTCCCAGTGCCCGATACCGTCAGGCCGGCGCCGTCGAAATTGAAGCTGACCGTCGACGTGGGGTTGGCGGTGCGGTATGCCGTGTTGTACAGCGACGTGAAGGCCGTCCATTGCGTCGGCGTGTAGGCGGTGGTGGTGAAGGCCTGCAGTGTCACGTTGTTGGTGGCGAGGTACTGTGACAGGCCGCGCAGGACCTGGCCGTAGGTATTGAGCGAACCGCTCACCACGGGCAGCGTGTTCAGGCTGGTCAGCTGGAACTGGCTGGCCACACTGGCGGCGCGGGTGTTGAAGGCGCTGGCCGTGACGCCGGTGGTGGCCGTGCCAAAGGCGTAGGTGTAGGCCATCGTGGTCAGTGGCGTGACATAGCCCTCCACCGTCCCGCCATTGAGCGTGAGCACGTTGCGCAGGGGCGTGGCCAGTGCGGTGCTGGCGTTGGTGGCTTCGTCGATGTAAGTGCCGCCGGTGATTTCAATGACGACATCCCCGCTGTTGGCCGGCACGCTGATGCTGTAGGCGCCGCTGGCGTTGGTGCTGCCGGTGGCCAGTGTGGCGCCGCTGGCGCTCTTGATCGTGACGGTTGCGTTGGCCACGGGGCCCTTGACGGCGGCGCCGGACACCACGGTGGCGGCTGCAGGCGCGGGCGCAGGGCTTGGCGCAGGCGCTGGGCCGGGGGTGGCCGCGACGGTGCTGCCGCCGTCACTGCCGCCGCAGGCCGGAAGGCCCATGGCGGCCACACAGGAAAACAGCACCAGCAGGTGTTGACGGGAAGAACGGGTCATGGGGGGCTCCAGAGTGCAGAAATCCGACTGGAACCGAAGGTAGCCAGTGCAGCCCGCCGGGGCCATCCCGCGTTTGAGGGGGGTGCCGTGTAAAGATCAGCCGCAACGCCTCAATGGGCAATGCGCTGTTCGACGTCGTCGCAGAGTTCGTCCAGCACCAGCGAGTCAGGCTCCTCGCCGAAGCTCCAGTACACCATTAGCACGATGATCTTCAGGTCGTCCAGCGAAATCGGGTCGCCCGGCGCGGCCATGGCGCGGTCAATCACGATCTCGCGCATGGCCGCGGGCAGCACGCCAGCCGACTCAAGAAAGGTCACGAAGCTCAGGGCTTCGGCGCCCAGGTGGTCCTGCTCGGCCACGGAATACACGCGCATGCTGTCGGGTGACTGCACCGGGGCCGGCTGCTCGGCGGCCGGCAACACGATCTGCTGGGCGCTGCGCGCCGCCAGGTTCAGGCCGTCCAGCCAGGCGAGTGCTTCGCGGATCTCGTCGGCCTCGAAGCCGACGGCAGTGAGTTTGCGCCCCAACTGTTGCAGTTCAGGACACGCATCGCCTCGCCAGTAGTTTTCGTAGACGAACACGAGCACTTCAAACATGACCCCAATCTAGCACAGAAAACCGGCGCGCCACACGGCGTGCCGTGCCCGCCTGTGGCGGCGCGGCGTCAGGCAGCGCCGGTGCGCTGGAACAGGCCGCCCGGCAGCCGTGCCACCCGGCCCGCCAGCTCCAGTTCCAGCAACCAGGCCTGCAGCGTGGCGGCATCGGTGCCGGTGCGCGCGATCAGTGCGTCCAGGCTGACCGGGTCAAAGCCGAGCTGCTGCAACAACCGGGTCTGCGCGTCATTTTGGCCTGCAGCCCGCTGCGGATCTGCGTGAGGCGCTATCAAATTAGTAGCAACCGATGGCGCCTCCAGACGGAGCTCTTCCAGCACGTCCTGGGCCGACTCCACCAGCTTGGCGCCCTGACGGATGAGCGCATGGCAGCCGCGCGACTGGGTGGCGTGGATGGAGCCCGGGATCGCGAACACCTCCTTGCCCTGCTCGACGGCCATGCGCGCGGTGATCAGCGAGCCCGACTGCAGGGCCGCCTCCACCACCAGCGTGCCGCAGCTCAGGCCGGCAATCAGCCGGTTGCGTCTGGGGAAGTTCTGCGCCAACGGCGGCGTGCCGATCGGGTACTCGCTGACCAGCACGCCCTGGCGCGCGATGGCATGGGCCAGTGACAGGTGCCGCTTGGGATAGACCCGGTCCAGCCCGGTGCCCACCACCGCGATGGTGGCCAGCTGGCCGGCGGCGGCACCCTCCAGCGCGCCCCGGTGCGCGGCGCCGTCCACGCCCAGCGCGAGGCCGGAGACCACGGTCAGCCCCGCGCTGCTGAGCGCCCGGGCGAACTGCTGGGCGTTGCCTTCGCCCTGGGGTGTGGGATTGCGGCTGCCCACGATGGCAATGCTGCGCCCCGCAGAGTCTGGCGGCAGGGGCGCGCCCAGCAGGTACAGCACCAGCGGCGGGTCTTCGATGCTGAGCAGGCCGCCCGGGTATTCGGCGTCGCCCAGCGCCACCACGCGACGGCGGCCGTTGTCGTCCTGGCCGTCCAGCCACTGCAGCGTGGCCGCCAGCAAGTCGGCCAGACCGGCCGGCACTTCGCGCAGGGCGCGGGCCTGGGCCGGTGTCACGACCTGCTGCAAGGCGGCACTGGACTGTTCAAAAATGGCCTGTGGCAGGCCAAAGGCTGCCAAAAGGCGGCGGGCGCTGTCGTTGCCGACGCCGTCGGTCAAGGTCAGCCGCAACCAGGCGGCGAGGTCTTCGCGCTCCACGGGGTGCGGTCAGGCTCAGCGCGGATTGACCACGCGGTCGCCGATCTTGACGCCTTCGGTGATTTCGAGGATCAGCGCATAGGACAGCTTCTCGAACGGCCGGAACACCATCAGCAGGCCGTTGCGCTCGTCCGGCAGCTTGATGGCCGTGCGTTTGTCGCCATCGCGGTCGACCAGGCTCTGGCCGTCCTTGAGGATGGCCAGTACGTGGCCGCTTTCCACACCATCGGCCGTGCCGCGGTTGATCACCACGATCTGGTTCTGCGCGGCATTCGAGACGGTGGAGCCATAGGTGGACACAATGGCGCCCTGCACCCGGATCTCGGGCGCGCGGGGCACGTAGCTCACCAGCTGGCGCGGCGGCTCGGGCAGCAGCCGGTCGCCAGCGCGCATTTCTTCCTTGGAGGCCACGATGTCAATGGTGGCGGGTACCGGCGTGCTGGTGGTCTTGCCGTCGGCACCTGTCACGTCACGCAGACTCTCGCCACGCACCAGCGTGGCCTTGCCGACGTATTGCGCCTCGTAGCCCAGCACGGCGCGCGTGACCGGGTCGCGCAGTGCCGTGGCATTGCGGAACACCCGGTAGTTGGTGGTCTTTTTCGGGTCGTCCACGATCGGCGCCTCGCCGCCGCGTGCGTAGGCGCGGTCGCCACGGCTGAGCAGCACGCGGCCCTCCTGGGTGGCGACGATGCGCGGGGCCCGTTCCAGCACCCCCTCGGCCAGGATCACCGGCTCGGCCAGGAACGGCTCGATCAGGTTGGTCTGCAGCGTCGGGATGGCGGTGTCGGCCAGCGTCTCAAAGCGGGTGCGGGGCGAGACGCGCACGGTTTCTGTCGGGGCTTCGCCTTCGGCGCCCGCCTGGCCCATGCGCAGCCGGGCGCGGCCATTGCTCTTGTCCAGGAACAGTTGCTGGCCGGGAAAGATGCGGTGCGGGTTGCGGATCTGCTGCAGGTTCATGCCCCACAGCTCGGGCCAGCGCCACGGGCTCTTGAGGAACAGGCCGGAGATGGCCCACAGCGTGTCGCCATTCTTGACGGTGTAGTTGTCGGGGGCATCGGGGGCCAGCTCGCTCAGCGGCACGCCCGCCTGGGCCACCTGGTCGGCCGTGGCGCGCTGGCCGGACGTCACGGCCGGAGGCGTTTGGGCCTGCGCCGGCAGACTGCCCAGCAGGGCGGCTGCCGCCAGCAGGCCCCCCAGGCCGCGGGCGGCAGAGGTTTGCGCCATCATCTGTTGTTTCCTGTGTTGCTGCATCACACTGCCCCCCGGGCTGGCCGGACCGCTTTGGGAGCGCGGTGGACGGCCAAAAGTCTTCATAAATCACTGGCGATTTTGCGCTCAAGCCCTTGATTGGGCAACGTTTATGGGCGTTTGCCCGTGCCGGGCCCCGGAAA
Source organism: Ramlibacter sp. (assembly GCA_046348225.1). GTDB lineage: Bacteria > Pseudomonadota > Gammaproteobacteria > Burkholderiales > Burkholderiaceae_C > JAXMEQ01. The sequence continues at coordinate 29,347 of JAXMEQ010000011.1, read as the reverse complement.
AGTGGCGAAAATAGCGACATTGCACGCGAGATTTCATGGCCCTGCTCCCCATTCTTTGTTACCCCGACCCGAAACTGCACACCGTGGCCAAGCCAGTCGCGGCGGTGGATGCGCGCATCAAGGCGCTGATCGCCGACATGCTGGAGACCATGTACGACGCCAACGGCATTGGCCTGGCGGCCACCCAGGTGGATGTGCATGAGCGGCTGATCGTGATCGACGTGTCCGAGAAGCGCAACGAGCCGATGGTGCTGATCAATCCGGAAATCGTCTGGGCCAGCGCCGACAAGCAGGTCAATGAGGAAGGCTGCCTGTCGGTGCCCGGCATTTACGACGGGGTGGAGCGCGCCAGCGCCATCAAGGTCAGCGCGCTCGACGGCGAGGGCCAGTCGCGCACGGTTGAAGCGCAAGGCCTGCTGGCGGTGTGCATCCAGCACGAGATGGACCACCTGCTGGGCAAGGTATTCGTGGAGTACCTGTCGCCACTCAAGCGCAACCGCATCAAGACCAAGATGATCAAGGCGAGGCGGGCCGCATGAAAGCCGCCCGCAGCCCCAGCTGCCGCGCTGCCGCCCTTCTGCTCGCCGGTGTCGTGGCGCTGTCCGGTTGCGCCGGTGGCCTGGGCGCCTACCAGGTCGCGCCGGGCACGCCGCGCGCGGCCGTCGTGCAGCAGCTGGGCGCGCCCACCCGCAGCGTGCCGCTGCCGGCCGGCGAGCGGCTGCAGTATTCATTGCAGCCCATGGGCCAGTACGCCTACATGGTGGACCTGGACGCGGCTGGCAAGGTGTTGTCGTCGCGCCAGGTGCTCAAGCCTGCCGAGTTCGCGCGCATCGTGGACGGCCAGTGGACGCGTGCCGAGGTGGAGCGTGAGTTCGGTCCGCCGGCCCGCGTGGACCGGGTCGGCAGCTGGGCTGGCGACGTCATGACCTACCGCTGGAACGACGGCAGCGACATGTTCTTCTGGGTGTACCTGGACAGCCGCCAGGTGGTGCAGCGCACCCAGCAGGGCATGGAATTCGTCAACGCGCCAGACCGGGAATAGGCAGCGTGCGGGTCATTTTTGCGGGCACGCCCGAGTTCGCCCGCGTCGCGCTGGAGCGGCTGCACGCCGCAGGTTTCACGGTGCCGCTGGTGCTGACCCAGCCTGACCGGCCCGCAGGCCGTGGCATGAAGCTGCAGGCGTCTCCCGTCAAGCAGTTTGCGCAGGCGCAGGGCATCGCCGTGGCCCAGCCGCGCAGCCTGCGGCTGGACGGCAAGTACCCGGACGATGCCGCCGTCGCCCGCACCGCCATCGAAGCGGCGCAGGCGGACGTGATGGTGGTGGCGGCCTACGGGCTGATCCTGCCGCAGTGGGTGCTGGATGTGCCCCGGTTGGGTTGCCTGAACATCCATGCCTCGCTGTTGCCGCGCTGGCGTGGCGCCGCCCCCATCCACCGCGCCATTGAAGCCGGGGACGCGGAAACCGGCGTCACCATCATGCAGATGGACGCCGGGCTGGATACCGGCGACATGCTGCTGGTGGAGAAGCTGCCCATTGCCGGCACCGACACCACCGGGACCCTGCACGACAAGCTGGCGGCGCTGGGTGGCCGCCTGGTCGTCGAAGCGCTGGAACTCGCCGCCTGTGGCGGCCTGCAGCCCATCAAGCAGCCGCAGGACGGCGTGACCTACGCCCACAAGATCGAAAAAGCCGAGGCGCGCATCGACTGGACCCAGCCGGCCACCGTGATTGGCCAGCGCATCCGCGCCTTTGACCCGTTTCCGGGCGCCGTGGCCGAGCTGGACGGTGAACTGCTGAAGCTCTGGCGCTATGAAATTGATAGCGTCTCACGCAATTCCGGCGCGGGCTGTGGCACGATTTTGTCTTCAGATGCAACCGGTATCTCGATCGCCTGCGGCAAGGGCGTGCTGCGGCTGACCGAGCTGCAGCGCGCGGGGGGAAAGCGCCTGCCGGTGGCGGACTTCCTGCGCGGCTTCGACATCAAGCCGGGCATGGTGTTCAGCTGATGTTCTTCCTCCGTTCCCACTACAGCCATCCCGAGTTTCGCGCCGGTGCGCGCGACATGTGGCCGCAGGCGCCCGGCATCGCGGCCTGGGGGCTGATGACCGGCGTGGCCATGGTCAAGTCGGGCATGAGCGTGCTGGAGTCCCTGCTGATGGCGCTGTGCGTGTTTGCCGGCAGTTCGCAGCTGGCGTCGATTCCGCTGATCGTGGCCGGCGCGCCAGTCTGGGTGATTCTGGCCACCGGTTTCTGCGTGAACCTGCGCTTTGTGGTGTTCAGCCTGCACCTGCGGCCCTACCTGATGCACCTGCCGCTGTGGCAACGCCTGACGCACGGCTACCTGACGGCCGACCTGAGCTACGTGCTGTTCACCCGGCGCTTCCCCCGGCCGGCCGGCGAGCCGGCGTTGCGCCGCGCGCAGGAGGCTTACCTGGCGGGCAATTGCTGCGTCAACTGGGCGAGCTGGGTGGGCGCCAGTGTGGTCGGCGTGGCGCTAGCAAACTTCATCCCCACCACCTGGGGGCTGGGGTTTGCCGGCATCCTGTGCCTGGTGGGCATTCTGTGTTCGCTGGCCACCACCCGGCTGCGCGTGGTGTCGGCGGCGGTGGCGGGCGCTGCGGCCGTGGTGGCCTATGCGCTGCCGCTCAAGCTCAACATTGTGGTGGCGATTGCGGTGGCAGTGATCCTGTGCCTCACACTGGAAAAGCCGCAGCCACCGGCGCCACAAGGGACCACCGCATGAGGTCGACATGACAGACGGATGGACACTGGCAGTCATTGCCGGGCTGAGCTGCGTCACCGTGGTGGCGCGCAGTTTCTTCTTCATCTCCAGCAAGCCCTGGAGCCTGCCGCACTGGGCCCAGCGGGGCCTGCAGTACGCGCCCATCGCCGCGCTGGCGGCCGTGGTGGTGCCGGAAGTTGTCATGAGCCAGGGCCAGCTGGTGGCCACCTGGCAGGACGCGCGGCTATTCGCCGCCGCCGCCGGCGCCGCAGCCTATGCCTGGCGGCGCGACGTGCTGGTCACCATCGTGGCCGGCATGGCGGTCTATCTGCCGCTGCACATCGGGCTGGGCTGGTAACAGCTGCGCCGGGGCGGGCTTCCAGCCGGCGCGGGCTTCTAAAATGGCAGGCTTTGCCCACGACAAAGCCTCACCATGAACGTCCTGCGCTTCTCCGATCTCTGTTCCCAGGGCAAGGCCCGGGGCCAACGCGTTTTCATCCGGGCCGACCTGAACGTGCCGCAGGACGACAGCGGCGCCATCACCGAAGACACCCGCATCCGCGCGTCAGTCCCCTGCATCCGGCTCGCGCTGGACGCCGGCGCGGCGGTCATGGTCACCTCGCACCTGGGCCGCCCGACCGAGGGCGAGTTCAAGCCCGAAGACTCGCTGGCCCCGGTGGCCCGGCGCCTGGGCGAGCTGCTGGGCCGTGAGGTGCCGCTGGTTCGCGACTGGGTGGACGGCGTGACCGTGGCACCCGGCCAGGTGGTGCTGCTGGAGAACTGCCGCGTCAACAAGGGTGAGAAGAAGAACAACCCCGAGCTGGCCCGCAAGATGGCGGCGTTGTGCGACATCTATGTGAACGACGCCTTTGGCACCGCGCACCGCGCCGAGGGCACCACCTACGGCATCGCCGAATTCGCGCAGGTGGCCTGCGCCGGCCCGTTGCTGGCGGCGGAAATTGACGCCATCCACAAGGCACTGGCCAACCCGAAGCGGCCACTGGTGGCCATCGTGGCAGGCTCGAAGGTCAGCACCAAGCTGTCGATCCTGGAGGCGCTGTCGCGCAATGTGGACCAGTTGATCGTGGGTGGTGGCATCGCCAACACCTTCATGCTGGCCGCCGGCCTGAAGATCGGCAAGAGCCTGGCCGAGGCCGACCTGGTGAGTGAAGCGCGCAAGGTGATTGAGGCCATGGCCGCGCGCGGTGCCGAGGTGCCGATCCCGACCGACGTGGTCACCGCCAAGGCCTTTGCCGCCGACGCACCGGCCACCGTCAAGGCCGCCGCGGACGTGGCCGAGGACGACCTGATCCTGGACATCGGCCCGCAGACGGCCGCGCGGCTGGCGACCCAGCTCAAGGCGGCCGGCACCATCGTCTGGAACGGCCCGGTGGGGGTGTTCGAGTTCGCCGCGTTCGAGAACGGCACGCGGGTGATTGCGCGGGCGATCGCCGAGTCCAGCGCGTTCAGCATTGCCGGTGGCGGTGACACCTTGGCCGCGATCGCCAAATACGGCATTGAAAAAGACGTGGGCTACATCTCCACCGGCGGCGGCGCCTTCCTGGAAGTGCTGGAAGGCAAGACACTGCCGGCCTTCGAGATCCTGGAACGGCGCGCCGCGGGCTGAGCGCCCGGCGACCCCGCTCAGGCGGGCTGGGGTGCGCTGGTGGCGCGGCCTGCGTAGTCCGTCCAGCAGCGGCGCGTGAAGTCGTACAGCTTGCAGCGCCGCGCCGTCTCGAAGTACCAGCGCCAGGAAAAGCGCTGGACCACAATGCGCCCGGGCAGCATGTCTTCCAGCATCTGCTGCGCGTTCTTCAAGCGGTACAGCGGGATGCTCATGTCCACGTGGTGGGCCGTGTGCTCCATGATGTGGTGCACCAGGGCGCCGATGCGCAGCGGAAAGGTCAGGTGCACCGTGGTCGAGACGAAAGGCTGCGCACGGGCCCAGGCCGCCTTGTCGTCATGCCAGCCCACCTTCACGTGCGTGTGGTGTACGTAGACCACAAAGCCGATCATGGCGCACCAGAACAGGAAGGGCACGACGACACCCGTGAGCAGCAGCAGCGCGACGGATTGGCCGGTGGCCACGGCCAGTGTCGCCATGGCGCCGACCCAGAGCAGCGCAAAGCCGCTGACCAGCAGGTTGTCCAGGATGAAGACGCGGCGGCGCGTTGGCATGTGGCGGCGGTTGGGGAAGAACATGCGCTTCCACCAGATCTCGACCATGTAGTACAGGCCCGGTGCCCAGCCGCTGCGGTAGATGCGGTTCAACAGCTGTTGGACCGGTGAGAGCGCCGCAAACTCTGCCTGCGTCAGCGGTGCCCACACGAAGTCGGTGCCCTTGAGGTTGGTGTAGCCGTGGTGCACCACGTTGTGGCCCACATCCCACAGGCTGTAGGGCGTGATGGAGGGCAGGAACGCAATGCGCCCCAGCCATTTGTTGAGCGCGCGGTGCGGCGTCAGGCTCTGGTGGCAGGCGTCATGGCCGATGATGAACAGCCGCCCGATCACGAAGCCAGCGGCCAGGCCGCCCAGCAGCTTGAGCCAGAGGGCGCTGGCCAGCACCGTGACCGACAACGCGGCGGCCAGCAGCGCGTAATCCAGCAACAGCAGCACCACGGCGCGGCCTGTCGTGCGCGCGGAAAGAGGCGTCAACCAGGCCCGCAGGGTTTTGCGGTGGGGCAGGGGGGCCTGCGGCGGGATCGGGGTGAGGGAGGCAGTCATGCAAGGGTCTGCGCGAAGGCAGGGGCGATTCAACGATCGCGTGATGCTAGCCAGACCGGCAGCCGTGCATACTGATGCGGATCAAAGGGCCAGTCCGTTGGTAACCGTTTCGTAACCGGTTCCGTGCGAAAATGGAAACTTAATTACAAGCAATGAAAGTGCTCATGTCTGGAGACATTTCACGGCCGCGTCGCGGCACCAAGATTGTGGCCACGCTGGGTCCGGCGTCGAGCGACCCGGTCCTGCTGGAGCAGATGATCCGCGCTGGCGTGAATGTGGTGCGCCTCAACTTCAGCCACGGCAAGGCGCAGGACCACATCGACCGGGCGACGCTGGTGCGCGCCGCCGCCCAACGCGCCGGCCGCGAAGTGGCCATCATGGCCGACCTGCAGGGCCCCAAGATCCGCGTGGGCAAGTTTGCCGACGGCAAGGTGATGCTGGAGCCCGGCATGAAGTTTGTGCTGGACGCCTCGCGCACCGAGCCCGGCGACCTCCAGGGCGTGGGGCTGGACTACAAGGAGCTGCCGCGCGACGTGAAGGCCGGCGACACCCTGCTGCTCAACGACGGCCTGATTGTGCTGACGGTCGACGCCGTGCGCGGCGAGCAGGTGCACACCAGCGTCAAGCTGGGCGGCGAACTGTCCAACAACAAGGGCATCAACAAGCAGGGCGGTGGCCTGACGGCGCCGGCGCTGACCGCCAAGGACATGGAAGACATCCGCACCGCGATGAGCTTCCAGGCCGACTACGTGGCGGTGAGCTTCCCCAAGAACGCCACCGACATGGAAATGGCGCGCCAGCTGTGCAACGTGGCCGGTGCCGAGCACCGCCACAAGCCGGGCCTGATTGCCAAGATCGAGCGCGCCGAGGCGATCCCGCACCTGGAGGCGATCCTCAAGGCCAGCGACGGCATCATGGTCGCCCGCGGCGACCTGGCGGTGGAGGTCGGCAACGCCGCCGTGCCGGCGCTGCAAAAACGCATGATCCGGCTGGCGCGCCAGCACGACAAGGTGGTGATCACCGCGACCCAGATGATGGAGTCCATGATCACCAACCCGGTGCCCACCCGCGCCGAGGTGAGCGACGTGGCCAACGCGGTGCTGGATGGCACCGACGCCGTGATGCTGAGCGCCGAGACCGCGGCAGGCAAGTACCCGCTGGAAACCATCATCGAGATGGCCAACATCTGCGTGGAAGCCGAGAAGGCCGAGGACGTGAAGCTCGACGCCGACTTCACCGGCATGACCTTCAACCGCATTGACCAGTCGATCGCCATGGGCGCGCTGTTCACGGCCCACCACCTGGGCTGCAAGGCCATCGTGGCGCTCACGGATTCCGGCTCCACGCCGCTGTGGATGAGTCGCCACCGCATCCACATCCCGATCTACGCGCTCACGCCCAAACTCGCGACGCAGCGCAAGATGGCGCTGTACCGCAATGTGCGTCCGCTGCTGATGGACACCAGTGGTGACCGCGACACCGCGCTGGAGCAGGCCGAAGGTGATCTGAAAAAGCGTGGCATCGTGAGCAGCGGCGATGTGTACGCCATCACGTGCGGCGAACCGATGGGGGCGCCCGGTGGCACCAACATGCTCAAGATCTGCCGGGCGACCTGAATCCGTCCGGCGACCCGGGCCGTAAGGGCTGCAGATGTTGCCGTCGCCCGACCCCACTGCACGCCCCGTCATGACCCGCCGCACCGGCCTGCTGGCCGCCATCAGTGCACTGTTGGCCGGCTGCTCGGCGGTGGAAGCCCTCAACGCGCTGGTGCCTACCGGCACCTACCGGGGCCGCGAGGCCGTGCCTTATGGCAGCGGCCCGCGCCAGCAGCTCGACCTTTACCTGCCGCTGAACCCGCCCGCGGACCGACCGCCGCCGGTGGTGGTGTTTTTCTATGGTGGCAACTGGAACTCGGGCGAGCGCTCGGCCTACCGCTTTGTGGGCGAGGCCCTGGCCTCGGCGGGCGCCATCGTGGCCATTCCCGACTACCGGCTCTACCCGGAAGTGCGCTACCCGGCGTTTCTGGACGACGGCGCTGCCGCCGTGCGCTGGGTGCTGGCCAACGCCGCGCAACTGGGGGGTGACCCGGCCCGGGTGGTGCTGATGGGCCACAGCGCCGGCGCCTACAACGCTGCCATGCTCGCGCTGGACCCGCGCTGGCTGGGGCCGCAGCGTTCGCAGGTCAGCGGGCTGATCGGCATTGCCGGACCCTACGACTTCCTGCCCATCCAGAACCCGGAGACGCAAAAAGCCTTCAACTGGCCCGACACGCCGCGCGACTCCCAGGTGTTCGGCCATGTCACGCCGGCCGCACCGCGCACCCTGTTGCTGGCCGCCAGCAGCGACCACCTGGTGGACCCACAGCGCAACACGGTGGGCCTGGGGCAGCGGCTCAAGGCCGCAGGGGTGCCGGTCGCGGCGAAGGTGCTGGACGGCGTGAGCCATGGCACGGTGATCGGCGCCATGGCCCGGCCCCTGCGCTTTCTGGCCCCGGTGCGCGCCGAAGTGCTGGCGTTTTTGGGCCTGCGCGCAGGCGATGCCAAGTAAAATCGCGGAAGTTACCAACCAGTTACCGCAACTTCCCCGGGGATTTCAACATGGCACTCGTCTCGATGCGCGAGCTGCTGGACCATGCCGCCGCCAATGGCTACGGCATTCCAGCTTTCAACGTCAACAACCTTGAACAGGTGCAGGCCGTGATGGAGGCCGCCAGGGAAACGGGCGCCCCCGTCATCCTGCAGGCCAGCGCCGGGGCGCGCAAATACGCAGGCGAGGCGTTCATCAAGCACCTGATCCAGGCCGCCGTGGAGATGTACCCCCAGATCCCGCTGGTGATGCACCAGGACCACGGCCAGAGCCCCGACGTCTGCCAGGGCGCGATCAACCTCGGCTTCAGCTCGGTCATGATGGACGGCAGCCTGGAGGCCGACGGCAAGACCATCGCCAGCTACGACTACAACGTGGACGTGACGCGCAAGGTCGTGGACATGGCCCACAAGCTGGGTGTGACGGTGGAAGGCGAGCTGGGCTGCCTCGGCAGCCTGGAAACCATGAAGGGCGACAAGGAGGACGGCCACGGCACCGACGCCACCATGACGCGCGAGCAGCTGCTGACCGACCCCGAGCAGGCAGCCGACTTTGTCAAGCGCACCCAGCTCGACGCCCTGGCGATTGCCATCGGCACCAGCCATGGCGCCTACAAGTTCACCCGCAAGCCCACCGGCGACATCCTGGCCATTGACCGCATCAAGGAAATCAACCGCCGCATCCCCAACACCCACCTGGTGATGCATGGCTCGTCCAGCGTGCCGCAGGAGCTGCTGGCCATCATCCGCCAGTACGGCGGCCAGATGAAGGAAACCTACGGTGTGCCGGTGGAGGAAATCCAGCACGCCATCAAGTACGGCGTGCGCAAGATCAACATCGACACCGACATCCGCCTGGCCATGACCGGCGCGGTGCGCAAGTTCCTGCACGAGAACCCCGAGAAGTTTGACGCCCGTGAGTGGCTCAAGCCGGCGCGTGAAGCGGCCAAGCAGATCTGCAAGCAGCGCTACATCGAGTTCGGTTGCGAAGGCCAGGCCGGCAAGATCAAGGGCGAGAGCCTGCAAGTCGTGGCCGCCAAGTACAGCCAGGGCGAGCTGGCCCAGGTGGTGCATTGAGCGCCGCGCTGCACACCTCCGCCCTGACTTCGCTGCCGCTGCTTGCGCGCGGCAAGGTGCGCGACAACTATGCCGTGGGCGATGACCGCATCCTGATGGTCGCCAGTGACCGCATCAGTGCGTTTGACGTGATCATGGGCGAGCCGATTCCCGGCAAGGGCGAACTGCTCACGCAGATGGCGCTGTTCTGGTTTGCGCGGCTGGGTCACCTGTGCCCCAACCACCTCACGGGCGACGACCCGGCCAGCGTGGTGTCGCCGGCCGAGGCGGCGCAGATCAGGGGCCGGGCCATGCTGGTCAAGCGCCTGAAGCCGATTCCGGTCGAGGCGGTGGTGCGCGGCTACCTGGCCGGCAGCGGCTGGAAGGAGTACCAGGAAGGCCAGGCCGTGTGTGGCGTCAAGCTGCCGGCCGGCCTGAAAAACGCCAGCAAGCTGCCCGAGCCGATCTACACGCCCGCCGCCAAGGCGGAGGCGGGTGAGCACGACGAGAACATCACGTTCGAGAAGACGGTGGAGATCGTCGGGGCGGATCTGGCCGCGCGCATCCGCGACATCAGCATCGCCATCTACAAGGCCGCCAGCGAGTTTGCCGCGACCAAGGGCATCATCATTGCGGACACCAAGTTCGAGTTCGGGCTGGACCGCGACGGCACGCTGGTGCTGATGGACGAAGTGCTGACGCCCGATTCGTCGCGCTACTGGCCGGCAGAGAGCTACGTGGAAGGGCGCAACCCGCCCAGCTACGACAAGCAGTTCCTGCGCGACTGGCTGGAAACCGCCCAGGTCAACGGCAAGCCCTGGAGCAAGAGCCCGCCGGCGCCGCGTCTGCCGCGCGAGGTGGTGGAGAACACCGCCGCCAAGTACCGCGAGGCGCTGCAGCGCCTGACGGCCTGATCGTCGTCAGGCGCCTGCCGCGAGCCGGCATGCTGTTGCCAGCAGAGCCTTCGCTGACGCAGGCCAGGGCCTACACCACGTACACAGTCGCCGCAGCGGAGGCGCCGGTGGACAGGGCGGTCACACCGGTCACTCCGGTGAGCTGGACGACCACGTCCACGCCCGCTGCGTAGGTGGCCGTTGTGTCGCCCTGTTCATAGATGTAGGTATTTCCGCCGTGCTCGAACCCGACGACGTTGTACTGCGTCGTGCCCGCCAGCGTGGCGGCGGCATTGATCTTGTCTTGCAGCGTCGCCCCGGCGGCGGCCGTACCCGAAAACGTGACCATGCCGCTGGTGATGGCGCCCGACAGGTTGGTCACACCCGTGGCAGCGGCGCCCGCGTTCCCTGCAATGGTGACGTTGTTGATCAGATCGAGCTTGTCGCCGGTGCCCGCGGCGTTGGTGAAGCCCGAGATGGTCTGGAACACGGTGGCGGTGCTGCCGGTGGCCGAGGTGATGAGCACCTGGTCGGCCTTGGTGGTCGACTTGGTGATGTCCACAGTGACAGGCGCGGCGCCGCCGGTGAGCACGTTCGTGCCCGACGAACCCTTGAGGGTGTAGCCGTTGCCCGTGGCGCCCGTGCCGTTGAAGGTGAAGTTGCCGGTCGCGGCGCTGGCATCGACCGTCATGCCTGAATTTACAGCGACGGCGCCGCTGGTCACGGTCGCATTCGCGGCGCCCGTGACGGTGATGCTGGTCAGGGCGGTCGCGTTGTTCAGGCCGCTGATGATGATGTTGTCTGTGGCCTTGAGGTTCAGGATTTCCGAGCCCGTCAGGCCGGGCGCGCCCAGGTTGATGGTGTTGACGGCGGCCAGGCCGTCGTTCGCCTCGATCGTCACGGTATCGATCTGCCCGCCGGTGGTGGCGCCCTTGAGGTTCAGGTTGGGCGAGCCCGAGGCATAGACCGTGACATTGGCGCCAACCGTGGCCGACACGTTGTTCACCACGTTGCTCGCGCCGCCCAGGCGCAGGCCGGTCAGCGTGTTGTTGGCCGAGAGGTGGTCCAGGTCAACGGTGATGTTTGCCGCGATGTCGACCACTTCGAAATTCTTGATGAAGGCACCCGTGACGCCCGTGATGAAGGTGGCGTTGTTGGTGCGGATCGTGTCGGTGCCGCCACCGCCGTCCAGCGATGCACCCGTGGCCAGCACGGTACCCAGGCCCACGGCGTCGTTGCCACCGCCGCCAATGAACTTCAGCGTACTGGCGTTGCTCGGGTTGCCGGCCTGGACCAGCGTGCCGCCAGTTGTCTGCGCGGATGCGTCAATGGTGATGATGTTCTTGTTGAGTGAAAAGCCGTAGTTGACGCCACGCAGGTCCACGACGCCCGCGCCGGTCACCGTCAGCTTGGTGTCGTTCGTGGACGACAGGGCGGCGGTCAGATCGGTCGATGCATTGATGGTGATGGACGTGGAACTGGCGGGTGTCACGATCACGCCCGCCGTGCCGGTGACGCTCAGGGCGTTGGCCGCGCCGGTGGAGTTGACGACCGTGGAGGTCACGCCCGCACCGGTGAGGAACACGTTGGTGCCGGCATTGGACTTCACCCCGTTTTGCAGGTTGAGCGTGGCCACCGTCGCGCCTGCGGCATAGCCAAAGTTGAATGAGCCCGGGGACAGCGTGGCGTTGTCGCCCAGGATGCCGTACTGCACACCGGCGCCTGCATTGGTGGCCGTGATGGTCGCCGTCGCGCGGTCGGCATTGAATTTGGTCATCCCCGCCAGACCCGAGACATCGGTCGAATTGAGGTTGGACGTGGCGATGATGTTGAAGACTTCGATGCTCTTGAAGCTGGCGGCGGGCAGGGCGGCGGCCGATGTGTTGGTGAAGGTGAAGGTGTCCGTCCCGCCCGCGCCGTCAATCGTGTCGGCCGGCTGCAGTGTGGCGGTGGTGGCGGTGAACGTGTCGTCCGTGGCGGCGCCGGTCATGTTGTCGGTGCCGGCGGTCAGCGTGAAGCTCAGGGGCGAAGGCGCAGGCGACGACGAGACGGGCCCCGTCGTGGCCAGGCCGACGGAGCCGGGGTCCACGGTGACGCCGGCCAGGAGCTGCTTGAGCGTCGCATACTCGGTGGTGGCGTTGGGCTTGGTGAGCGTGTGGTATTCCGAGACGACGGTCTTGTTTTGCAGCAGTGTTTTGGCGTCGGCAAACTGCGGGGCCGTTGTGTTGGTCAGCGCCACCATAGCGTCATAGGCGATTTGGCCCTTGTCCACGCCGGCCCTGACCTTGGCCAGAACGAATTCGAAGGCGATGGCGTTACCTTGCAGGCCCAGGGGGATGAGCAGGGTCGCTGCGAAATTCTCCGGCGTCTGCGTCGGTGGGTTGATCGACCGGAACAGGTTGCTTGCGGCCAGCTCAACCGCCAGCTTTGCAAGATCGCGGCCATTGGCTTCAAATGACCGGGTCAGGTCTGTCAGGTAGTTGGCGCCCAGGGCGCTGTTGAACATCATCACCGTCAGCTTGATGATGTCGGTTCGTTCCTGGGAAGTGAGCGCCATGGTAATTCCTGTTCTGTTTCAAATTGTCACAATTGTGCATGATGCCCGAACTGGCGCTGGTCGGCGCTGCGCGGGGTTATCCCGCAAAGGAATGACATGTCCGCGCTCAAAGCAGCGTGGCCGAAGCAGCGCAGGAAAGGCGCTGCTTCATGGCCACGCTTGAGGTGTCGGAAGTGGTGTTGCCAGGTCCTAGCTCAGCACAACGCTGGACAGCCGGCGCCGGTAGCTGGCCACCACCGGATCGTCGGGCGGGATCTGGCCTTCGGCTACCTTGGGTTTGGGCGGCTCGATGATGTCGAGGATGGCGATGTAGGTCTTGCGCGCGAGGTCGTCGCTCCAGGCCTTGTCGCGCATCAGGATTTCCAGCAGCTCGTCCATCGCGGCCGTCCACTGTTGCTGCGCCATCAGCACCCGGGCCTTGCCGAAGCGGGCCTCGAAATCCCGCTTGTTCGCACTGATCCTCGCATCAAATCCGGCCGCAGCCCCCTCCCCATCTGCGTGAGTCGCTACAAAATCAATAGCATCCTGCCAGCGCTGGAGGGAGTCAAAACGCCGTACCGTGCCAGTTTTGGCGATCACCGGGGCGAAGGCGACCTTGGCGTCATCCACCCGGCCCAGCTGCAGCAGCAGCTTCACGTAATCAAAGCGCGCGTCGTCGTTGGCCGGGTCGGTGGCCACGGCATGCTGCAGCTTTTCCAGCGCGACTTCCGGGTCACCATCGGCCAGGGCGTCCAGCGCTTCCTCTTCGGCGGCTTCGGCCTCCAGCTCCCCGGCGGCCGGCACATGCTTGTCGAGGAACTCCTTGATCTTGCCCTCAGGCAGCGCGCCCATGAAGCCGTCCACCGGCTGGCCGCCCTTGAGCAGGATGCACGTCGGGATGCTGCGGATGCCAAAGGCCCCGGCCAGTTGCTGCTCCTGGTCGGAATCGATCTTCACCAGCTTGAAGCGGCCCGCGTACTCGGTCTCCAGCTTTTCCAGCAGCGGGCCAATGACCTTGCAGGGCCCGCACCAGGGCGCCCAGAAGTCCACCAGCACGGGCGTTTGCATCGAGGCGGCAATGACCTCGGACTCAAAATTTTCAAGGGTGACGTCGATCATGGCGGGCAGTTCGGGGGCTAAAAGTAAAATTCAATCTTTGGGAGCATTGATGAGCTCAATTCAAGTCGGCGTGGTGATGGGGTCCAGCTCGGACTGGGACACGATGCAGCACGCAGTGCAGATTCTCCAGGAATTCGGTGTCCGCCATGAGGCCCGCGTGGTTTCGGCCCACCGCATGCCGGACGACATGTTTGCCTACGCGCAGGGCGCCGCCGCGCGCGGGCTCAAGGCCATCATCGCCGGCGCCGGCGGCGCGGCCCACCTGCCGGGCATGATCGCCGCCAAAACCACGGTGCCGGTGCTGGGCGTGCCCGTGGCCAGCCGCCACCTGCAGGGCGTGGACTCGCTGCACAGCATCGTGCAGATGCCCAAGGGCGTGCCGGTGGCGACCTTTGCCATCGGCAACGCCGGCGCCGCCAACGCGGCACTGTTCGCGGTAGCCCTGCTGGCCAATGAAGACGCCGCCCTGCGCAGCCAGCTCGAAGCGTTTCGCGCCCGGCAGACCGAGGCCGCGCGTGCCATGACGCTGCCGCCTTCCGTATGAGCGGTCCCGAAATCCTTCCGGGCGCCACGCTGGGCGTGATGGGCGGCGGCCAGCTCGGCCGCATGTTCGCGCACGCCGCGCAGCAGATGGGGTACTTCACCGCCGTGCTCGATGCCGACGCCAGCAGCCCCGCTGGCCTGGTGAGCCACCACCACGTGAAGACCGGCTACGAAGACCCGGCCGGCCTGGCCGAGCTGGCGCGCCTGAGCGCGGCCATCACCACCGAATTTGAAAATGTGCCGGCCGGCGCGTTGCGTACCCTGGCCGCCACGCGGCCGGTGGCCCCGGCGGGCGACGCGGTGGCCATCGCGCAGGACCGCGCCCTGGAAAAGGCCCACTTCACGCGGTGTGGCGTGGCCTGTGCACCCTATGCGGTGATCGAAACGGCCGCGCAGCTGGCGGCCGTCCCGGACGACCTGTTGCCCGGCATCGTCAAGACCACGCGGCTGGGTTACGACGGCAAGGGCCAGATCCGTGTGAAAACCCGCGACGAGCTGGCCGGCGCATGGGACGCCGTCAAGCGCGTGCCCTGTGTGCTGGAAAAGATGCTGCCGCTGGCGGCCGAAATCTCTGTCATCGTCGCGCGCGGACGCGACGGGCAGATGGTCCACCTGCCGCCGCAGCGCAACCTGCACCGCGACGGCATCCTCGCCGTGACCGAGGTTCATGGGCAAAACATGCCACCAGCCCGCATGGAATCTGCGGTAGCCGCTACAAAATCCATAGCAGAAGGCCTGGGCTATGTGGGCGTGCTGTGCGTGGAGTACTTTGTGCTGGACGACGGCGCGCTGGTCGTCAACGAAATGGCGCCACGCCCGCACAACAGCGGCCACTACAGCATGGACGCCTGCGACGTGAGCCAGTTCGAGCTGCAGGTGCGCGCCATGACCGGGCTGCCGCTGGTGCAGCCGCGCCAGCACAGCGCCGCCATCATGCTGAACCTGCTGGGCGACCTGTGGTTGCGCGCCGGTGGCGAGCCCGTCACGCCGCCCTGGGGCGCTGTGCTGGCCCTGCCCGGCACCCACCTGCACCTGTACGGCAAGACCGAGGCGCGGCGCGGCCGCAAGATGGGACACCTGAACATCACAGGCCCGGACGCCGCCCGCGTGCGTGCCACGGCCCTGCAGGCCGCAGCACTGCTGGGCATTGAGGCGTTCTGATGATTCTGGACGGGCGCGATGCCTCGGTCATCGCACAGGCCGCGCAGCGCCTCGCTGCGGGTGGCCTGGTGGGCTTTCCGACCGAGACTGTGTACGGCCTGGGCGCCGACGCGGACAACGACGCGGCGGTGGCGGGCATCTTCACGGCCAAGGGCCGGCCCAGCGACCACCCGCTGATCGTGCATGTGGCAGACGCCTCGGGTGTGGCGCACTTCGCCGCCAGCGTGCCGCCGTTTGCACAGGCCCTGATGCAGGCCTTCTGGCCCGGGCCGCTGACGCTGATCCTGCCGCGGCGCGCGGGCGTGGCCAGCGCCTCGGCCGGCGGCCAGGGCTCGATCGGCCTGCGCTGCCCGTCGCACCCGGTGGCCCAGGCGCTGCTGCGGGCCTGCGCGGCGGCCACGCCGCCGGTGGCCGGCCTGTCCGCCCCCAGCGCCAACCGCTTTGGCCGCGTCAGCCCGACCACGGCGGCCCATGTACGCGCCGAATTCGGCGACGACCTGCTGGTGCTGGACGGCGGCCCGTGCGCGGTGGGCATTGAGTCCACGATTGTGGATTGCACGCGCGGTGTGCCGGTGCTGCTGCGCCCCGGCGTGCTCACCGCTGCCCAGCTGGCGGCCGTCTGCGGCCAGCCGGTGCGCACGCCGCAGGAAATGGCGTCGCAGGCGCCCAGGGCATCGGGCACGCTGGAGGCGCACTACGCCCCCGACGCCAAGGTCCGCCTGATGGACGCCCGCGCCCTGCAGACCGCGCTGGACCTGCTGGGCGCCGATGCCCGCGCGATGGCGGTTTACGCCCGTTTCATCCCGCGCACGCCGTCGGCGCAGGTGCTGTGCCGGCGCATGCCGGACGATGCGGCCGCCACGGCGCAGCAGCTGTTCGCGGTGCTGCGCGACTTTGATGCGGCGGGCGTTTCCCTGATCTGGGTCGAGACGCCACCCGACACGCCCGAATGGGCGGGTGTGCGCGACCGGCTGCAGCGCGCTGCCGCGAGCTGAAGGCCGGGGCTGCCCCCTGTCGTTAAACTACCCGGCAAGCACTTTGGAGATCTCAATGGCAAGAAACTGGTTGCGCCGGGCCGCGATGGCTGCGGTGTGTGCATCGGCGGCGCTGCTCGCCGCCTGCGGCTCGAGCAGCATCGAGTCCACCCTGACGCCGTCGCGCTTCGTGGCGTTTGGCGACGGGTTCAGCGACGTGGGCCAGGGCGGCACGCGCTACACCGTCAACGACGGCAGCGCCAACGTCTGGTCGCAGTACATGGCGTCGCTTTTTGGCGCGGGGCTTGTCGCCCAGTCGGCCGGTGGCCAGTCGTACGCGCGTGGCAACGCCCGCGTCACGGCCAAGCCTGATGCGGCGGGCCGTACCACCACCCTGACCATCACCGAGCAGGTGGACAGCTTCCTGGCCACCAACACCATCGGCCCGCGCGATGTGCTGGTCATCGGCGGCGGCATCAGCGACATCGTGGCCCAGATGGCGGCCGTGACCGCCGGCACCCAGACCGGTGCGCAGATGGTGGTGAATGTGCGGCAGGCCGGCCGTGAACTGGGTGCCCAGGTGCGCCGGCTGGTCGCCGCGGGTGGCAAGTATGTGGTGGTCACGGGCGCCTACAACCTGGGTCGCTCACCGTGGGCTGCGGCCATCAGCCAGGGCAGCCTGCTCGAAGAGGCCAGCCTGCGCTTCAACGAAGAGCTGCTGGTGTCCATCGTCGATCTGGGCGCGAATGTGTTGTATGTGGACGCCGCGCTGCACTACAACCTGGTCACGGCGGTGCCGTCCAGCTACAACCTGCTCGACGCCGCCGGGGTGGTGTGTACCTCGGTGGACGCGGGCGCTGGCATCGGCATCGGCAATGGGCAGATCAACTCAGCCCTGTGCAACACCGCCACCATCGTCACCGGGGTGGACTACAACAGGTACGTCTTTGCCGACCGCATCTACCCCACGCCCCAGGCGCACCGCCTGTTTGGCGAATACGCCTACAACCGGGTGCGTGCCCGCTGGTAACGCGCCCCTGGCGTGCCGCATGAAAAAGCGCCCCGCGGGGCGCTTTTTCGTTGGGGCGAAAGGCCTTACTTGACCGTGTCGAACACCGCACGGGCCTGCGCGTGGCAGAACGGCGGCTCATAGGTGCCGTGGTAGTTGCTGTAGTAGGTGGCAAACGCGGCCGAGGCCGGGTCGGTCGGGGCGCGGCCGCCCGGGCCGTAGGTGGCCTGCACGAATGGGTCCACATCCACCGAGGTGACGTTGCTCAGGCCCCGTGCGGTGAAGTCGGCCTGCGCCACGTTCATGTGCACGGCCGGCGGCACCGTCGGGTCACCCGCACCGCCGCACAGCAGCGTGCGCGCCCTCGGGTTCCAGCCCAGCAGGTCGTTCTTCTTCGCGGCCAGGTACAGCGGGCTGTTGGTGTTGGTCTGTGCGTCCGCCAGGAAGGCGGACTGGAAGACCGCGTCGCGCGCCTGGTTGGGCGTCTCGCCGGCTGCGCCCGGCAGCGTGCCGGAGGTGACCAGCGTGGTGTAGGTCAGCGTCGGGTTGGGCAGCAGGTTTTCGATGTAGTTGGAATACGGCAGCTTGAACGCCTGCGTGACGTTGGTATAGATATTGCCGTAGATCTTCTGCCAGGCCGTGACCAGGTAGGGCACGAAGAACTGCACGCCGGCAATGGCCGTCGGGATGCGCAGCGAAGCCGACAGGTTGTACGGCCCGGCCAGGTGAGCGCCTGCCACCACATTGATTTCGCTCGGAACGTCGCGCTCGATGGCGCGGTGCGCGGCCATCGAGGCATGGCCGCCCTGTGAGTAGCCCGTCAGCATGACCTTGCCCGACAGGCCAATGCCCTGCATGGTGGCCGCGCCGCGCGCCGCGCGGATGGCGTCAATGATGCTGGTCGCTTCCGAATCGGCGTGCAGGTACGGGTGGTAGCTGTAGCCGGACTTGGCAAAACCCAGGTAGTCGGTGGCGACCACGGCGTAGCCCTGGGCCGCGTACATGGCCATCAGCAGGCCGGTTTCCGAGTCAGCCGGGTTGGCCAGCGTGCGCGGCTTCTGCACGTCGGTGCCCTTGGCATAGGCGACCAGCGGGAACGGGCCGGTACAGCTGCCACCGGGCACCAGCATCACGCCCGAGGCGTTGGTGGCTTCGCCTGCCACGCCCACCGTGGCGTAGTTCAGGGCCACCACACGCACATCGCACTTGGCCTTGCCGCTCAGGGCCTGCAGGCCGCTGGCGGCGGTGCTGGTGTCCAGCTGGGCCGCCGTGAGTGTGGCCACGGTTTGCGGGGTTTCCTTGAGGGCGCCGCGCGCGTTGTCATCGCTGCCACCGCCACCGCAGGCGGCCAGCAGGCAGGCGGCGGCCACCGCGGTCAGTCCATGTCGTCTCATCATGTTGCACTCCTGTGTTGGAAATAGAACGGGCGTTCGTTTTTGCAATAAACATGCTATGCCTGCTTCGGCCCGCGCCGTCACGGGGTAATCACGGGGTGCGGTGGGGTGCGCGTCACCAACGCGACGCGCCGCGTCAGCGAAAGCGCAGCTTCATCACCAGGATGGCCAGCGCCAGCGCCAGCGTGATCGCGTTGGCCACCACGATCGGCCAGGCCCCCAGCGCAATGCCATAGGCCAGCCACAGCGCCACCCCGGCCGTGAACACGCTGTACATGCCCAGCGAGATGCCGCGCACGTCGCGGGTGCGGAAAGTCAGCCAGGCTTGCGGCACAAAGCTGCTGGTGGTCAGGAAGGCGGCCAGGTAGCCAATGAAGTCGGGCAGGGTCATGGCGTGGTGTCCTTGGCAGCCCAGTCGACCAGTGCTTCCAGCGCTGGTCGCGCCGCGTTGGCGTTGGGGTGGTTGATCAACGCCACCAGCACATGGCGGCGGCCGCTGGCGCCCAGCACGTAGCCGGCCACGCCCGCCACGTCGCGCAGGCTGCCGGTCTTCAGGTGGGCGGTGCCGCCCTTGCTGCGGCTGCGGCGCAGCGTGCCGTCGACTCCGGTGATGGGCAATGACGCCATCAGCTCCGGCATGACCGGCGAGGCCCAGGCCGCCTGCAGCAGCCGCGCCAGTGCCTGGGCGCTGAGGCGCGACTCGCGCGACAGGCCCGAGCCGTTGTCGATCACCGGCGCGTCGGCGGCGCCGAACCGCGCCTGCCACCACTGTCGCAGCAGTTCGCGCGAGCCTTCGGCGGTGCCCTGGCCCTTTTGCTGGAGGCTGAGCGTCAGGAACAGCTGTTGCGCCATGACGTTGTTGCTGTACTTGTTGATGTCGCGGATCACTTCTGACAGGACAGGCGATTGCAGCTCGAACGCCGGCGCCAGCCCGGCGGGTACCTTGCCGGCGCGCACCTGGCCGGCCAGCTTGCCGCCCATGGCCGCCCACAGGCCCGCCACCGCTCGTGGGGCGTAGCTGCGCGGGTCGCTGTAGGCCACCGGCCATGTCCGCTCGCCACAGGCGGCTGGATAGCCACCGGCAAAGCGCAGGCGCGCCGGATCGGCAAAGTCGGCCTTGAGTGCGCCGCGCCAGTCGCCGCACTCGCCAGCCGCCAGCGGCACGCTGGCGGGCACCTGCAGGCCGGCCAGCGGCGGCTCCACCTGCACCTGCGCGGTGTTGGCGGTGCGGTCCGGCACGAACGTGACGACCAGCGCCTTGTAGTTCAGCAGCAGCGCGTCGGCGGCCGCGTTGTAGGGTCGCAGCGGCTCGCCGTCGAACGCTGCCGGGTTGGGGTCGATGGTCTCAAACGCGCTGTGGTCCAGCACGATGTCGCCCGCGATCTGCTGCACGCCCAGGCCCTGCACGCGGCGCAGCAACAGCCACAGCCGCTCCACCACCAGTTTGGGGTCGCCCTGACCCTTGATGTGCAGGTTGCCGAACAGCGTACCGTCGCGCACCGCGCCTTCCACATACACCGGCGTGGCCCAGCTGAACGCCGGGCCCAGCTGGTCGAGCGCCGCGTAAGTGGTCACCAGCTTCATCAAAGAGGCCGGATTCATGGGCACCGTGCTGCGGTGCGCCAGCCGTGGTGCGGTCTTGCCATCGACCTCGGTCACCAGCAGCGTCACCGCATCGCGCGGCACCCTGGCGCGGGCCAGCGCGGCGTCCACCTCGGGCGGCAGGGTCTGGGCGGCGACGGTGGCCGCCGCCAGCAGGGGTGTCAGCAGGGCGAGCAGGCGGCGGGCAGGGGTCATGCGTTCATTATCGAGGGCGCCGATAATCGGGCGATGCGTTCTCTCGCGGGCCTGTCCCCCAGAACGGTGGGTCTGGCGGCGGCGGTCGTCACCGTCGTGATCTGGACATCCTTCATCGTCATTGCCCGGGCCTCGGCCCAGCGCAGCCTCACCCCGTTCGATCTGGCCTTTGCCCGCATCGTGGGTGCCAGCCTGATCCTGGTGCCCTGGGGCATCTGGCTGGTGCGCAGCGGCCGGCTGCCGGGCTGGCTCGGCCTGTCGCCGCTGTCGTTCCGACTGACGGCCTTGACCGGCCTGTTCGGCGGCCTGCTCTATGCCATGCTGGCCTACGCGGGCTTTTTCTATGCCCCGGCGGCGCATGCCTCGGTGCTGATGCCGGGCAGCCTGCCGTTGTGGACCACGCTGCTGGCCGCCTTGATCCTGCGCGACCGCATCACGCCGGCGCGCGCGGCCGGGCTGGTGCTGATTGTCAGCGGCGACCTGCTGGTGGGCGGCAGCAGCTTGCTGCAGGCGTTTTCGGGTGGCGAAGTCTGGAAGGGTGACCTGCTGTTCATGAGCGCCGCCTTCTGCTGGGCCACCTACAGCGTGCTGGCGCGCCGCCACAAGCTGGATGCGGTCCATGCCACCATTGCCATCACCGTGTTTGCGCTGCTGGCCTACGTGCCGGCCTATGCGCTGCTGGCGGTCACCGGGGCCGTGCCCAGCCAGCTGGCGGCAGCGCCTGCCGGCGAGGTGCTGTTCCAGGTGCTGTTCCAGGGCTGGGGCTCGGTGGTGATTTCGGGCATCACCTTCACTACCATGATCCGGCACTACGGGCCGGTGCGCTCGACCATGATCACCGCGCTGGTGCCGGGCCTGTCGGCGCTGGGGGCGGTGTTCTTCCTGGGGGAGCCGCTGCACTGGAACCTGCTGGCCGGCCTGGTGCTGGTCACCGGCGGCATCCTGTTCGGTGTGCGGGCCGCCGCCGTGCCGCCGGTTGCTACAAATTTAGTAGCGCCTCACGCAGTATCCGTGAGGGCTGGCGGCATAAATGACCAGAAAGGTGGAGCCGGATGAAGCTGCTCGCCTTTGACACCAGCACCGAGCGCCTGTCGGTGGCCGTCGGCCGGTGGGACGCCGACGGACGGCTGCAGCTGTGGCAGCACAGCGGCGCCGGCGGCGCACAGGCCTCGGCCACGCTGATCCCGCAGGCGCTGGCCTTGCTGGCCGATGCCGGTCTCGCGCTGACCGGGCTGGACGCCATTGCGTTCGGCGCCGGCCCGGGCTCGTTCACCGGGCTGCGCACGGCGTGTTCGGTGGCGCAGGGCCTGGCCTTTGGCGCCGGTGTGCCGGTGCTGCCGGTGGACACGCTGATGGCGGTCGCCGAGGACGCGCGCGAACGCAGCGGCGCCACCCGCGTCCAGGCGGTGCTGGACGCACGCATGGACGAGGTCTACACCGCCGCTTACGAATGGCAGGCCGGCCACTGGCAGCAACGCGGCGACTTCCAGTTGCTGGCGCCCGAAGCCGTGGTGATGGCGGACGGCGGCTGGCTGGCCGGCAACGCCTTTGCCGCCTATGGCGCGCGGCTGCCCGGCGAGGCCGCGCAGCGCATCGACGCCCTGCCCACGGCGGCGGCCATGCTGCGCCTGGCGCCCGCCCTGCTGGCCGCCGGCCTGGCGGTGCTGCCGGACCAGGCCTTGCCCCGCTACATTCGCGATAAAGTTGCCAAAACCACCGACGAGCGTGCCGCCGAGCGCGCTGCCACCCACCCACCAGCCACCGAGCCATGAGCGCCGTTTTCAAAGCCGTCGAAGCCCGCTTCGAGCCGCTGTCCGAAGCGCGGCTCGACGCCGTGCTGGCGATCGAGCAGACGGCTTACGCCCAGCCCTGGTCGCGCGGCAACTTCACCGACTCGCTCAAGGCGGGCTACCAGGCCCAGCTGCTGCTGGCCGACGACGCCATCCTGGGCTATTTCATCGCCATGAAGGGCGTGGACGAAGTGCACCTGCTGAACATCACCGTGGCACCCGACCACCAGGGCCAGGGCTGGGGCCGCGTAATGCTGGACGCGCTGGCCATCTGGTCGCGCGGGCAGGGTGCGCAATGGCTCTGGCTGGAAGTGCGCGTCAGCAACCAGCGGGCGCTGCAAATCTATGAGCGCCATGGCTACCGCCGGGTTGGCGAGCGCAAGGGCTACTACCCGGCCGGTCAAGGGCGGCGCGAGGATGCCGTCGTCATGAGCCTGCGCCTATGAACGCGGCGCCTGCAAGCCTTGCGCTGGACGAGCGCCAGCGTGCCATGTTGGCCGAAATGGGGGTGCGCGTCTGGGCCCCGCTGGCCGATGCGGCCCCACCATCGTCGCCCGAGCCTGCGTTTGTGGCGCGCGCGGCGCAGCCGGTGCAGGTTCCGGTTCCAACACCGTCGGTGCACGCGGCGCCAGCGGTGACGGGCCTGACCCCGGCGCGCAGCCGCCCCGAGGGCGTGGACGTCATGGACTGGGCCGCATTGCGCGGTGCCGTGGCCGGCTGTCAGGCCTGCAAACTGTGCGAGGGCCGCGCCAACACCGTGTTTGGCGTGGGGGACGAGCGCGCCGACTGGCTGATCGTGGGCGAGGCGCCGGGCGAACACGAAGACCTGCAGGGCGAGCCCTTTGTTGGCCAGGCCGGCAAGCTGCTGGACAACATGCTCAAGGCGCTGGGCCTGGACCGGCAGCACAAGGTGTTCATTGCCAATGTGCTCAAGTGCCGGCCACCCGGCAACCGCAACCCCGAGCCCGATGAAATGGCGCAGTGTGAACCGTACCTGAAGCGCCAGGTCGCGCTGCTGCAGCCCAAAATCATTCTTGCCATGGGGCGCTTTGCGGTGCAGGCGTTGCTGCAGTCCAGCGAGCCCATCGGCAAGCTGCGCGGCCAGGTGCATCAGTACCAGGGCGTCCCGCTGGTGGTGACCTACCACCCGGCCTACCTGCTGCGCAACCTGCCGGACAAGGCCAAGGCCTGGGCTGATTTGTGCGCCGCCCAGGCCGTTCTGCGCGAGCGGGCCTGACGAAGAGCGTGACATTTGCCGCACAAGCCGGCGCGGGCAGGGCCGGGCGGGGCTTTTTTCACAGGCCGCGCTGTTGCCCCGCCCCGGGCGCTGTGCTACTGTCACTAGCGAACTTTTTTGGTCATGCGCTGCCAGTCAGCCACAGCGGAACGCGCGGGAGTCGAGGGCGCTTTCTGCAGGAGAACTACCCCGTGCGATACCGTCCTGCCCCCCTTTCCGGCCTGCCAGCTTCGAGCCCGGCGGTCGCCGGCTTCCGGCCTGCCGCTGCCGCGCTGGCCGTGGCGGCGGCATTTTCATCGGGCGCGCCCGTCGCCCGGGCCCAACCCGCCGGCTTGCAGGCCATCCACGGCAGCGCCAGTGTCGCCAGCCAGGGCAACAAGACCGTCATCACCACCACCAACGGCGCAGGCAGCGGCCACAGTGCGTTGAACTGGCAAAGCTTCTCGGTGCCTGCGGGCACGCTCACGCAGTTCAACCAGCCCAGCGCCAGCAGCACGTCCATCAACCGGGTGGTGGGCAACGACCCCAGCGCCATTTTTGGCACGCTGAGCTCCAACGGGCGGCTGGTGCTGGTGAACCCGGCCGGCATTGCGGTGGGGGCGGGCGCGGTGGTGGACACGGCGGGATTCACGGCGTCAACGCTGCGCATGAGCGAGGCCGATGCGCTGGCCGGGCGCCTGCGCTTTGGCGATGGCGGGCTCGCGGGCTCTCTGGGCGTCAACGGGCAGGTCGTGGCGCGCAGCGGCGACGTGGTGCTGATTGCGCCCCAGGTGCAGACCGGTGAGCAGGCTGTCGTGCAGTCGCCCAACGGCGCCACCGTGATTGCTGCCGGCCAGAAGGTCGAGCTGACGGGCCGGGGCCTGGAAGGCATCCGCCTGGAACTGCAGGCGCCGGACAACCAGGCCGTGAACCTAGGGCAGATCCAGGGCGACGCGGTGGGCGTTTTTGCCGGGCAGTTGCGCCACAGCGGCCTGATTCAGGCGACGGCCGTCACGGCCGAAGGCGGCAAGGTGGTGCTCAAGGCACAGGGCGAGGCAGACGTTGCCGGCCGCGTCACCGCACAGAAAGCCAGCCTGGGCGGGCAGATTCATGCCACGGCCAGCAAGGTCAGGCTGCGCAGTGGCGCCGTCATCGATGCCAGCGGGGCCGCCGGCGGCGGCGAGGTGCTGGTGGGCGGCGGCTGGCAGGGACAGGACGCCCGGATCGGCAACGCAATGCAGACTACGGCGGAAGCGGGCAGTACCGTCCGCGCGGACGCCACCGACCAGGGACCCGGCGGGACGGTGGTGCTCTGGAGCGATGGCACCACGCGCACGGCGGCGGACATCAGCGCCCGCGGCGGCATCAACGGGGGTGATGGCGGCAATGTGGAAACATCGGGCAAGGTTTTGCTGGATGTGCAGGCGGCAGCGGCGGTGAACGCACGCGCCGCCAGCGGCAGGGCCGGCAGCTGGCTGCTCGACCCGCTTGAAATCGTGATTGCTGCCACGGGTGGGCCGGCGGTGACGCCAACGTTCCCGGGCACGTACGGCGGCGAAAACACGAACCAGTCGTCCTACATTGCGCCGTCCATCATCGAAACTGCGCTGAATGCGGGTACCAACGTCACCATCAAGACCACGGGCCCGGCAGCAGCGCCGACACCGAACGAAACCCAGATCCGGGTGGCCGAAAACATCACCAAGTCGGCGGGGGGTGCAGCCACGCTCCGGCTGGTGGCGCATGGCAATGTGGAAGTGGATGCCGGCGTCACGGTCAAGGCCACCGCCGGTCAGCTGAACCTGGATTTCCAGTCGGGTCACTCCTTCGACAACAGTGTTGCCTCGACCTCGGGTGGCACCGTCAAGCTCGGGTCTGGTGCCTCGCTCGGCTCCAACGGGGGAAACATCAGCCTCAAAGGCGCCGGCGGCAACGCCGGCAACGGCGTGGACATGACGGATCCGGTGGTCAATGCAGGCGCAGGGCAACTGGACATTGTGGGCACGTCGTCATCGGGCATGGGCGTGCAGATTGTCAAGTTCACCGGGACCCCTGTGCTCACGGGCGGCCTCGTCACGATCGATGGCTCGACCGGAACCGGTTCACAGGGCGTGTGGATTGACCGGTCCACGGTCAACGCTTCAAACGGACTCACGGTCCAGAGCCTGAATTCGCGCGTGCTGATTTCGGGCAGCACGCTCACCGCCTCCGGGGGCAATTTGCTGCTCAAGAGCCGCGGTAGCAGCGACGGTGCCGCCCCGACATCCAGGTCGCTGACGCTCAAGGACAGCAGTTCACTGGCAGCCGTTGTGCAGAACACCGGGGCCGGCAGCGTGACGCTGGACGCGGAGCTCACCAGCCACACCGCCAGTTTTGGCACGCCCAGCGCCATGCTGCTGACCAACTCGACCGTGTCGTCTGCCGGCGGTGCGGTCAGCCTGACCGGCATCACGGGCAGTTCGGGGTATGTGGAAGGCACGACAGGCGTCCTGCTGGACACGGGTGCCAGGGTCACCAGCAGCGGCGCCATCAGTGTGACGGGTACCGCCGGGAACACTGCGTATGCCAACAGCCGCGGCATCCAGACCAATGCAGGCTCCACCATCGTCAGCTCCGGCGGCAGTGTCACGCTGTCGGGGACATTGAACAACCCGTCGGCCGCCAACGGCACCGGCCTGCTGGTCAACGGCACCGTCCAGTCCAGCGGCCTCATGCAACTGACCGGCGCGACAACCGTTGGCATTGCGTCGGCCACGGGTCTGGACATCGGCTCAACCGCGTCACTGCAGGCGGGTGCGGGCGGACTGACGGCCAGCGCCAGCGTGTCGTCTTCCAGCACCGCGACCGCGCTCGTCGCGACCGCAGTTGCGGGCTCGGTTTCGTCGTCGGGCAACATTTCCATCAGCGGCGCGGTGTCGGCGCCCTCGGCCGCGGGTGCGACCGGTGTCTCGCTGTCGGGCGGCAGCGTGGCCGGCACCGGTGGGGCCACGCTCACGATCACGGGCTCCGGCGTCCAGGTGCCGGCAGCCCCTCCCCCACCTGCCCCTTACTACGACGTCAACCTTGCCGGCACGACGCTGACCACCGCCGGTGGCGAAATCAAGCTGGTGGCGGACCGCGTCAACGTGGCGAGCGGCATCAATTCGGGGACCGGACGAACCATGTTCGTGCCGGTCACCACCAGCCGGCCCATCACCCTCGGCGGCAGTGCCGAAACCACCGCCCTGAACCTGACCAGCGCCGAGATCAACAACGTCACGGCCTCGGTCCTGGTCATCGGCGGCGGGACCTACACCGGGGGCATCAACGTGGCTGGCGCGATCGCGCCCACCGGCACGAACTCGCTGAGCCTGATCAACAGCAACATCGGCTCGATCACGCAGGCCGGCTCCATCAGCATCAACAAGCTCAACGCGGATGCAGGGTCGGTCACGCTGACAAACGGCTCCAACGCACTGACCGAGATCAGCGGCCGGGCTTACGGCACGGGCAACTTCGCGCTGAACAACAGCAATACCTCCACCCTGACGATCGGTACCGTGGACGGGGTGGCGGGCCTTGAGAACGGTGGCACGGGCTTTGTGCAGGTGCAGACCGGCGGCCCGCTTGCACAGACGCAGCGCGTGCTGGCGCCGACCTTCAAGTCCACCTCGACCGACGGCGTGACGCTGAACAGCAACATCAACCAGATTGCTGCATTCGAGATCAGCAATACGGCCGGCGACATCATCATCAAGAACAGCGTCAACACCACGCTGACCAGCATCGTCAACAACGATTCGTCGCCGATGCCGCCGGCACGCTACATCCAGGTGGACAACGTCGGCTCGGTGACGGTGGGCAGCGTGACGACGCAGTCGGCGGAAACCGGTTTGACGTTCGCGACGGCGGCGGTTGGCATCAAGTCCGTCCAGGGCATCAGCAGTTCGGGCGGCGGGACCCATGTCAGTGCCACCAATGGTGGCTCGGTGTATCTGGAAGCGGGCAGCGGCTCCGTGGGTGCCTCCAGCGCGAACCGCGTCAGGATCGACAGCACGGGCCCCATCGTGGTGGCGGCGGCGGGTGCTGGCCAGCAGGCCAACCTCGGCCTGCTGGCCGCAACCGTCAACCTGAACAAGGTCAACGCCGCCAGCCATGTGGACATCGTGGGCGATGGCACCAACGCCCTGACGGTCACCGACATCACCAGCACCAGCGGCAACGTGCAGCTGGCGAGCCTGGGCTCGGCGCTGGTCACCGGCAAGGTGCAGGCCACCGCAGGCAGCGTCAGTGTGGCAGCGGCCAACAACATCACCATCCAGCCCGCGGCCGGCAATACGGCCGACGCCGAGATCAACGCAGGTGTGTCCGCCAACATCGCGTCGACGTCTGGCAGCGTCAACCTGCTGGCCAGCGCGACGCGGGGTGCCCGCCTGATCGGTACTTCGGGCGGCGCCGCGCCGGGCTGCGCCACCGATGCGGTGTGCATCACCACGGGCGGCGGTGGCGCCGTCAACCTGACGGCCATGGGCGCCAACTCGGCCGGCATTTCCAGCGCGGCAGGCGCCATCAGCATCAACAGCGGCTCGCTGGTGCTGACCGCCGGTACAACGGGCGACGCCCTGGTGCAGACCGGCGGCGCCATCGGGACCCTGCCGGCCACCTGCACCAATTGCAACCTGCTGCCGTTCGGCTCCACGCCCATCAGCAATGGCATCGCGCAGGCAGGCCTGTTGGCCAGCAACCGTTACCTGAAGCTGATCGCCGGGCCAGACTCTGCCACGGTGCCGGCCGCCGGCAGCACCGTCAACCTGCTGGCCAACGATTCGGTGGACACCATGAATGGCTCGCTGTCCAGCGCGCCGGCCACACCGGCACTGGTCAACATCACGCTGGTGTCCCCACCCCCGGGTGTGACGGTGCTGGGCGGCACCTCCATCGATGTGCCGGCCGCCACGCCGGCAGGCAGCTATTCGTTCAGCTACACTAGCTGCGCCGTGGCCGACGCGAACAACTGCGTCACCGGCACGATCAGCCTCAACAAGTCGGCACCTGCACCAGCGCCGACCCCGGCACCACCCGCTCCGACGCCGCCAGCCCCCACGCCGCCGGCCCCGACACCCCCGGCCCCGACGCCGCCCGCGCCGGCGCCCACCCCGCCGGCCCCGGCCCCGACGCCGCCCGCGCCGCCCGCGCCGTCGCCTGCGCCGCCGTCACCTGCGCCGGCCCCCGCGCCCACACCAGCGGCCAGTCCGTCGGTCGAGCAGGTGGTGCAGTTGTTGCGTAACGAGGAAACGCGCCAGGTGGTGCTCGACGCGGTCAAGTCGCAGGATAATCTGGTCACCACGTTTGTGAAGCTTCTGGTCAAGGAAGAAGCGGCGCAGGCCGAAGAGGAAAAAAAGAAAAACAAGGACAGTGCGGGGATCACCGTCACCGACGCGCAATGCAAGTCGTCGTGACGCCACAGGGGTAAAAGCAGGCCCCAGCCCGCGAGAAAACTGCGTAGACTGCTATCAAATTGATAGCGCTTCAGGAAAGGGAATGGCGTTGTCCCTGAAGAAACCTGTCTGCGGGCCGTCACGGGTCGCCCCCGTCGCCGCCAGCCCTGCCGTCGCGGGGCACCGGCCGCTGACGATTGCCCTGGCCATTGCGGCGTGCTTTGCCGTGCCTGCGCCTGCCCGGGCCCAGCCGGCGGGTGCACAGGTGATCCACGGCGCCGCCACGCTGGTGCAACGCGGCAACAACCTGACCGTGACCACGCAGAACGGCGCAGGCACCGCCCATTCGGCCATCAACTGGCAAAGCTTCAACATTCCGACGGGCAGCACCACGCACTTTGCACAGCCCG
>JAXMEQ010000010.1:0-170116 GCA_046348225.1 Ramlibacter sp. | reverse complement strand
ACAAGGCCGCCAGGTCAATGTTCCTGGCGGCCTTTGGAGGGCGTATTGGTGGAGCTGGCGGGAATTGAACCCGCGTCCGCAAGCCTTGTTCGTACAGTTCTACATGTGTAGCCGTCTGGTTTGAGTCTCGCTTCCTGAATCGCGCAGCGGCACGCTAAACAGGACGCCAGCAACCTATTGTCTCGCTGCGTGCCAAGTTACCCGGCACACAGCCAGCCTATGAAATTATCTTTGCAGCCTGGACAGCTTGCGCCACCCTTGCCCAGCCCATAGGCCTGCTGTTGCAAAGCTCACCGGCAATTAAGCGGCGAGTGCGAAACGTTCGTCGTTTGCAGTTAGTTTGTTTGAATCTGTTTTACGAGCACATTCAGCTCGACATGCCCTGCCACGCGTCCGAACCCACGTCGAAACCAGTGCAGCCCCAAGACTCCCATTTTAGGCGCTTGTGGCCGATTGCAAGAGCGAAAGCAGTTCCAGGGGTGAATCAATTTGCGCGTGGGCGCCCCATTGGCGGGTGTCGGCGTTGCTGCCCAGGTAGCCATATGTCGCAGCCACCGTGCCCATGCCTGCCGCCAGGCCAGCGACCACATCGCGTTCGTCATCACCCACGTACAGGCAGCGCGCGGGCGGCAGTCCCAGCTGGCGGGCGGCTTCCAGCAGCGGTGCGGGATGCGGCTTGGCGTGAGGCGTGGTGTCGCCCCCCACCACCGTGCGTGCCGTGGCAAACAGCGGCATGCCGCGCGTCAGCGGGCCGGCGAACCGCATCGACTTGTTGGTGACCACGCCCCAGGCCAGGCCACGCCGCACCAGCTGTTCTATCAGCTCGGGGACACAGTCAAAGGCATAAGTGAGTTGCGTCATGCGCCGCTCGTAATTGCTGAAAAACTCCTCGCGCAGGGCGTTGTAGTCGGGGTGATCGGGCGTCAGGCCAAAGGCCACTCCCAGCATGCCGCGTGCCCCCGCGCCGGCCAGCGGCCGGTATTGCGCCAGCGGCAGCGATGGCAGGCCGCGGGCCGTCCGCATCTGGTCGGCCGCAGCACCCAGGTCGGGGGCACTGTCAATCAGGGTGCCGTCCAGGTCGAACAGCACGGCGTCGATGGCCCCGAACATCAGC
The DNA here is from genome assembly GCA_046348225.1 of Ramlibacter sp. Classification (GTDB taxonomy): domain Bacteria; phylum Pseudomonadota; class Gammaproteobacteria; order Burkholderiales; family Burkholderiaceae_C; genus JAXMEQ01. Next base: position 169,002 of record JAXMEQ010000010.1, on the reverse strand, counting down.
CGGCGACCTTCTGCGTGGCAAACAGGTAGTTGACGCTGGTGTCGCCGGACAACCAGTAGCGCCGCGTCAGCGGGTTGTATTCAAGGCCCCGCGTGGCCTGCAAGTCGAGCCCGGCAGCGCGGCAGTACGCCGCGAGTTCGCTCGGGCGAATGAGCTTGGCGTATTCGTGCGTGCCGCGCGGCAGCATGTTGAGCACGTATTCCGCCCCCACGATGGCGAACAGGAACGACTTCGGATTGCGGTTGATGGTCGAGAAGAACACCCGGCCGCCCGGTTTGACCAGCGTTGCGCAGGCCTTTACCACCGACGCCGGGTCCGGCACATGCTCGAGCATTTCCATGCAGGTCACCACGTCGAAGCTCGCGGGCGCTTCTGCCGCCAGCGCCTCGGCGCTGATCTCGCGGTACTGCACCTGCCGGGTGCCAGCCTCCAGCGCATGGAGCTGCGCCACCTTGAGCGCCTTGGTGGCGAGATCAATGCCCAGCACCTCGGCCCCCTTGCGGGCCATGGCGTCGGCCAGGATGCCGCCGCCGCAGCCCACGTCCAGCACCCGCTGGCCCGCCAGTGGCACCAGGCCGTTGATCCACTCCAGCCGCAGCGGGTTGATCTGGTGCAGGGGACGGAACTCGCTGTCCGGGTCCCACCAGCGGTGGGCCAGGTCGGAGAATTTGGCCAGTTCGGCCGGATCGGCATTCAGGGGGGTGCTCATGGGACGTATTCTGGCGCGGCCATGAAAAAAGCCCCGTTTCCGGGGCTTTTCTCGGCAATCCGCGGAGGGATTACTTGTTGGCGCGGGTACCGACCACTTCGATTTCCACGCGACGGTTCTTGGCGCGGCCTTCGGCGGTCTTGTTGTCGGCCACGGGCTGCTTCTCGCCCTTGCCTTCGGTGTACACGCGGTTCTTCTCGATGCCCTTGGACACGAGGTAGGCCTTGACGGCTTCAGCGCGGGCAACCGACAGCTTCTGGTTGTAGGCATCGCTGCCGACGGAGTCGGTGTGACCCACGGCGATGATGACTTCCAGGTTGATGTCCTTGACCTTGCCGGTCAGGTCGTCGAGCTTGGCCTTGCCTTCGGGCTTGAGGACCGACTTGTCGAAGTCGAAGAAAGCGTCAGCAGCGTAGGTCACCTTGGTGGCTGCGGGCGGCTGGGGAGCGGGTGCCGGACGGGGAGCAGCGGCAGGTGCCGGAGCCGGGGCGGCAGCGGGTGCTGGAGCCGGGGCGGCAGCAGCCGGAGCCGGAGCGGCAGGCTTGATGGCGCCGTCGCAGTTGGCAGCAGCCGTGGCAGGCGTCCAGTTGGCATCGCGCCAGCACAGTTCGTTCGTGCCGTTCTTCCAGACGAGTTCGGACGTGCCATTGCGCCAGTTGTCAACCGTTTGGGCGCCAGCGGCGGATGCGAGCGCAGCGGAGGCAAACAACATCGCCACTTTGTTCAGTTTCTTCATGGTTCTCCTCTTGGGGAAAAAGCCGCAGCCGCGCTGCGTATACAAGACGATTAAGGTGACCATCACCAAAAGCGTTGGGTTATTGTGCCACACGTCCCCACCGGCGCAACGGTTATCGGCCGCGGCCCTGTAGGACTGAACCTCATTGGCGCGTTCTGTTGCTGCTTCGCTACAACCTCTTGGCCGTAAAATTGCCATCTTTCCCGCCGCAAGCACCTCCCCATGACCCAGTTCGCCAAAGAAACCCTGCCCATCAGTCTTGAAGAGGAAATGCGGCGCAGCTACCTCGACTACGCGATGAGCGTGATCGTGGGCCGGGCCTTGCCGGACGCGCGCGACGGGCTCAAGCCGGTGCACCGGCGGGTGCTGTTCGCGATGCACGAACTCAACAACGACTGGAACCGGCCCTACAAGAAGTCGGCCCGTATCGTGGGTGACGTGATTGGTAAGTACCACCCGCACGGTGACCAGTCGGTCTACGACACCATTGTGCGGCTGGCGCAGGACTTTTCCATGCGCCACATGCTGGTGGACGGCCAGGGCAACTTCGGCTCGGTGGACGGCGACAACGCCGCCGCCATGCGTTACACCGAAATCCGCCTGGCCAAGATCGCCCACGAGATGCTGGCCGACATCGACAAGGAAACCGTCGATTTCGGCCCCAACTACGACGGCAGCGAAAAAGAACCGCTGGTGCTGCCGAGCAAGCTGCCCAACCTGCTGGTCAACGGGTCGGGCGGCATTGCGGTGGGCATGGCCACCAACATTCCGCCGCACAACCTGAATGAGGTGGTGGATGCGTGCCTGCACCTGCTGAAGAACCCCGAAGCCACCATCGACGAGCTGATGGAGATCATCCCGGCGCCGGACTTCCCCACCGCCGGCATCATCTACGGCATCAACGGCGTGAAGGAAGGCTACCGCACCGGCCGCGGCCGCGTCGTGATGCGGGCCAAGTGCCATTTCGAGGACATCGACCGCGGCCAGCGCCAGGCGATCATCGTCGACGAGCTGCCCTACCAGGTCAACAAGAAGACGCTGCAGGAGCGCATGGCCGAGCTGGTCAACGAAAAGAAGATCGAGGGCATCAGCCACATCCAGGACGAGTCCGACAAGTCGGGCATGCGTCTGGTGATCGAACTGAAGCGTGGTGAAGTGCCCGAAGTGGTGCTCAACAACCTGTACAAGCAGACGCAACTGCAGGACACCTTCGGCATCAACATGGTGGCGCTGATCGACGGCCAGCCGCGGCTGTGCAACCTGAAAGACCTGATCAAGGTCTTTTTGCAGCACCGCCGTGAAGTGGTCACGCGGCGCACCGTGTTCGCACTGCGCAAGGCCCGCGAACGCGGCCATGTGCTGGAAGGCCTGGCGGTGGCGCTGGCCAACATTGACGAGTTCATCCGCATCATCCGCGAATCGCCCACACCGCCGGTAGCCAAGGCCGAGCTGATGACCCGTCCCTGGGACAGCAAGCTGGTGCGCGAGATGCTCACCCGCACGCGCGAGGACGGTGGCGTGGTCAATGCCGATGACTACCGCCCCGACGGCCTGGAGCGCGAATTCGGCATGGGCCAGGACGGGCTGTACCGCCTGTCGGAAACCCAGGCCCAGGAAATCCTGCAGATGCGCCTGCAGCGCCTGACCGGCCTGGAGCAGGACAAGATCGTGGCCGAATACAAGGAAGTCATGGCCGAGATCGACGACCTGCTGGACATCCTGGCCAAGCCGGCGCGCGTCTCGACCATCATTGGCGACGAGCTGGCCACACTGAAGCAGGAGTTCGGCCAGACCAGGCTCGGCGCGCGGCGCAGCCTGATTGAACACAATGCCCAGGACCTGGCCACCGAAGACCTGATCACCCCCACCGACATGGTGGTGACGTTGAGCCACAGCGGCTACATCAAGAGCCAGCCGCTGGGCGAGTACCGCGCCCAGAAGCGTGGCGGCCGCGGCAAGCAGGCCACTGCCACCAAGGAAGACGACTGGATCGACCAGCTCTTCATAGCCAACACGCACGACTGGATCCTGTGCTTCTCCAACCGCGGCCGCCTGTACTGGCTCAAGGTCTGGGAAGTTCCCGCCGGCTCGCGCGGCTCCCGTGGCCGGCCCATCGTCAACATGTTCCCGCTGCAGGATGGCGAGAAGATCAACGTGGTGCTGCCGCTGACCGGTGAGTTCCGCAGCTTCCTGGCCGACCACTATGTGTTCATGGCCACCCGCATGGGCACGGTCAAGAAAACCTCGCTCGACGAATTCAGCAACCCGCGCAAGGCCGGCATCATCGCCGTGGACCTGGACGAAGGCGACTTCCTGGTGGGCGCCGCACTGACCGACGGCAAGCATGACGTGATGCTGTTCTCCGACGGCGGCAAGGCGGTGCGCTTCGACGAGAACGACGTCCGGCCGATGGGCCGCAACGCGCGCGGCGTGCGCGGCATGATGCTCGACGACGGGCAAAGCGTGATCGCCATGCTGGTGGCCGAGGATGAACAGCAAAGCGTGCTGACCGCCACCGAGAACGGCTACGGCAAGCGCACCGGCATCACCGAATACACGCGCCACGGCCGTGGCACCAAGGGCATGATCGCGATCCAGCAAAGCGAACGCAACGGCAAGGTGGTGGCCGCCACGCTGGTACACGCCGACGATGAAATCATGCTGATCACCGACAAGGGCGTGCTGGTGCGCACCCGCGTCAGCGAGATCCGCGAGCTGGGCCGTGCCACCCAGGGCGTGACGCTGATCGGGCTGGACGAAGGCTCCAAGCTCAGCGGCCTGCAGCGCATCGTGGAAAATGACGCCCAGGCTGCCGAAGGCGATGCGGACGAACCCGCCGGCGAGGCCTGACACCCTTCCTGATTGCTATTAATTTCATAGCGCCTCACGCACGTTCCATGCGGGCTGGGGGCACTTTTTATGAGTAAACCCATTCGAAACCTCGCCGAGCTGCGTACCGAGATTGATGCGGTCGACCAGCAATTGCTGGCACTGCTGAACCAGCGCGCCAGCCTGGCCAACGAGGTGGGCGAGCTCAAGCGTGCAGAGGGCTCGCCGGTGTTCCGCCCCGAGCGCGAAGCCCAGGTGATCAATGGCCTGCAGGCGGCCAACCCGGGGCCGCTGAAGGCCGGCAATGTGGCCACCATCTGGCGCGAAATCATGTCGGCCTGCCGGGCGCTCGAAGCCCCGCAGCGCGTGGCCTACCTCGGCCCGGCCGGCACCTTCAGCGAGCAGGCCGCGGTGCAGTTCTTCGGCGCCAGCATCGAGCATGTGCGCTGCGTGAGTTTTGACGAGGTGTTCCACGCCGCCGCCGCGGGCACGGCCGATTTCGGTGTGGTGCCGGTGGAAAACAGCACCGAAGGCGTGGTCACCCGCTCGCTCGACCTGCTGCTGCAGTCGCCGCTGCACATCGTGGGCGAGATCAGCCTGCTGGTGCGGCACCACCTGTTGCGCCTGTCACCGTCCACCGAAGGCATCGAGGCCGTGCTCGCGCATCCGCAGGCGCTGGCCCAATGCCAGGGCTGGCTCAACAAGCACCTGCCCGACGCGGAGCGCCGCGCAGTGTCGAGCAACGCCGAAGGCGCACGCCTGGCCGCTACCAACCCGGCCTGGGCCGGCATTGCCGGCGAACGTGCCGGTGCCGAGTTCGGCCTGCATGTGGCGGCACACGCCATTCAGGACGACGCCTTCAACCGCACCCGTTTTGCAGTGGTCTGCCTGCCCCAGACGCTGGCGGCACCCCAGGCTTCGGGGCGCGACTGCGTGAGCCTGATCGTCTCGGTGCCCAACCGGCCTGGCGCGGTACACGACATCCTGGTGCCCCTGAAGGCGCATGGTGTGTCCATGACGCGCTTTGAATCCCGGCCGGCGCGTTCCGGCCAGTGGGAATACTATTTTTATATCGACGTGCAGGGGCACCCGTCGCAGCCGCATGTGGCGGCCGCGCTCAAGGACCTGCAAAGCCTGTGTGCCTTCTACAAGGTGCTGGGCACTTACCCGGTGAGCGACTGATGTTCGAGCAACTTGGATTGATCGGCTGCGGCCTGATGGGCGGCTCGTTCGCGCTGGCGCTCAAGCGCGCCGGGCTGGTCAAGCGCGTGGTGGGCTACAGCAAGTCACCCTCCACCACCGAACGGGCCCGGCAAATGGGCGTCATCGACGTTGAGGCGCCGTCGGCGCTGCTGGCCGTCTCAGGCGCCGACATCGTACTGCTGGCGGTGCCGGTGTCGGCCACCGAAGCCACGCTCAAGGCCATTCGCCACCTGGTCACGGCCAACACCCTGATCATGGACGTCGGCTCGACCAAGCGCGACGTGGTGGACGCCGCCCGCCGCGTGCTGGGCGTGCACGTGGCCACGTTTGTGCCGGCGCACCCGGTCACGGGCAAGGAGACGGCCGGCGTCGAGCATGCCGACCCGGACCTGTATTCCGGCAAGCAGGTCATCCTCACGCCGATCGAGCGCACGCTCACCGCCAAGCTCAAGCAGGCGGTGGACGTCTGGACAGCGCTGGGCTGCAAGGTGATCCAGATGTCGCCCGACGCGCACGACGCGGCCTTTGCCGCTGTCAGCCACCTGCCGCACCTGATTGCCTTTGCGCTCATCAACGGCATCTCGGGCCAGCCCCATGGCAAGGAGTTCCTGTCGCTGGCCGGGCCGGGTTTCCGTGACTTCACGCGCATCGCGGCCAGCGACCCGAAGATCTGGCGCGACATCCTGCTGGCCAACCGCGAGGAACTGCTGGCCCAGTCCAAGCTGTTCCAGGACAACCTGCAGGCCATGGAGCGCATCATCGCCAGCGGCAATGCCGACGCGCTGGAAAGCCTGATCGACCAGGCCAGCGCCACGCGCGCCCACTGGCGCATGGGTTCCAACCCCAAGAAGTGATGTTTGCCACCGAGTTTCTGGACCTTCCGCCCTTGGCCGCTGCGGGAGGCACCGTCACGCTGCCCGGCTCCAAGAGCATTTCCAACCGCGTCCTGTTGCTGGCCGCGCTGTGCGAAGGGACCACAGAGGTCCATGACCTGCTGGATTCGGACGACACCCGCGTCATGCTGGCGGCCCTGCGCCAGTTGGGCTGCGGTGTGGCCCAAGAGGGCGCCGTGCTGCACATCACGGGCCTGGCGGGCCGACCGCCCCCCGACGCGGCGCAGCTGTTCATGGGCAACGCCGGCACCGCCATGCGACCGCTCACCGCCGCGCTGGCGGTGCTGGGCGGCGACTTTGAACTCAGCGGCGTGGCCCGCATGCACGAGCGCCCGATCGGCGACCTGGTGGACGCGCTGCGTGCGCTCGGCTGCCAGATCGACTACCTGGGCAACCCCGGCTACCCGCCACTGCGCATCGGCCAGCCCCGCATCGCCATTGACAAGCCCATACCGGTGCGCGGCGATGTCTCCAGCCAGTTCCTCACCGCCTTGCTGATGGCCCTGCCCCTGGTGGCGCAGCGGGACGTCGTGATCGAGGTCGTGGGCGAGCTCATTTCCCGCCCGTACATTGAAATTACGCTCAACCTCCTGGCGCGCTTTGGCATTGCCGTGCAGCGCGACGGCTGGCAGCGTTTCACCATCCCGGCGGGCAGCCGTTACCAGTCGCCCGGGCGCATCCATGTCGAAGCCGATGCGTCGTCCGCCAGCTATTTCATCGCGCTGGGCGCCCTGGCGGCGCCCGCGGCCGGGCACCACGGCATCCGTATCGAAGGGCTGGGCCTGAATTCGATCCAGGGCGACATCCGTTTTGTGGAAGCCGCCGAAGCCATGGGGGCCCGGGTGGCCAGCGGCCCGAACTGGCTGCACATCACGCGCGGCGCGTGGCCGCTCAAGGCGATCGACCTGGACTGCAACCACATTCCGGACGCCGCCATGACGCTGGCCGTGATGGCGCTGTACGCCGACGGCCCCACGACGCTGCGCAACATTGCCAGCTGGCGCGTCAAGGAAACCGACCGCATCGCCGCCATGGCCACCGAATGCCGCAAGCTCGGCGCCACCGTAGACGAAGGCCCGGACTGGTTGCGGGTCACGCCGCCCACCACGTGGAAGGCCGCCCGCATCCACACCTACGACGACCACCGCGTCGCCATGTGCTTTTCGCTCGCCGCGTTCAACCCGGCGGGCCTGCCGGTGCGCATCGAAGACCCGAAATGCGTGGCCAAGACCTTCCCGGACTACTTCGAGGCGCTGTTCTCGGTGGTCGAGCCCGCGCCACGCGCCGTGCCCGTGATCTGTGTAGATGGCCCTACCGCCTCGGGCAAGGGCACGCTGGCGGCCAGCGTGGCCGGCAAACTCGGTTACCACTACCTCGACTCGGGGGCACTGTACCGTGTCACGGCGCTGGCCGCGCGCCGGGCGGCGCTGATGCTGGACGCGGCGCACGAGGCCGCCATTGCCGAACTGGCGGCGCGCCTGCCACTGCGTTTCGCCGGCGACCGGGTCCTGCTGGACGGCGAAGACGTGAGCGACGCCATCCGTACCGAAGAGGCCGGCATGAACGCCTCCAGGGTGTCGGCATTGCCTGCGGTGCGCACGGCGCTGCTGGCACTGCAGCACAGCTTTCGCCGCCTGCCGGGACTGGTGGCCGACGGGCGCGACATGGGCACCGTGATCTTCCCGGACGCCCCGCTCAAGGTATTCTTGACAGCCAGCGCCGGCCGTCGCGCCGAGCGGCGTCATAAGCAGTTGATTTCAAAGGGTTTTTCGACTACACTTGACGCTCTCCGGCAGGATTTGGAGGCCCGCGATGCGCGTGACTCGTCCCGCAGCGCCGCCCCCCTGAAGCCCGCCGAAGACGCCTTGCTGCTCGACAACTCTGATCTCTCGATTGAACAATCGGTCGACCAGGTGTTGAACTGGTGGCAAGGCAAACAGCCATTCGGGGCCGCCCCGAACGACTGACCGGCCCACACCGCCCCGCACGCGCGTCAGCGCATAGGCAGTGTGGCTCAACAACCCAACCCGCGGCCCTGCCGCAAAAACCGCCGTCCTCAGCCTTAGAAACAGCAGCAATGGTGCCGCTGGAAACCTGTGTGACGTGCAAGGAACCTTAATGTCTGAATCTTTTGCCGCCCTGTTTGAAGAATCGCTGCAACGCTCTGAAATGCGTGCGGGCGAAGTGATCACCGCCGAAGTGGTGCGTATCGAGCACAGCTTTGTCGTGGTCAACGCCGGACTCAAGTCCGAAGCCTACGTGCCCATCGAAGAGTTCAAGAGCGACAAGGGCGAGATCGAAGTCCAGGTCGGCGACTTCGTGTCGGTGGCCATCGACGCCATCGAAAACGGCTACGGCGACACCATCCTGTCGCGCGATAAGGCCAAGCGCCTGGCTTCGTGGATGAGCCTCGAAAAGGCCCTGGAATCCGGCGAATTCGTCACCGGCACCACCAGTGGCAAGGTCAAGGGCGGCCTGACCGTGCTGGTCAATGGCATCCGCGCCTTCCTGCCCGGCTCGCTGATCGACACCCGCCCCATCAAGGACTTGTCTCCCTACGAGAACAAGACCATGGAATTCAAGGTCATCAAGCTGGACCGCAAGCGCAACAACGTGGTGCTGAGCCGCCGCGCCGTGGTGGAAGCCTCCATGGGTGAAGAGCGCGCCAAGCTGATGGAAACCCTCAAGGAAGGCTCCGTGGTGCGCGGCGTGGTCAAGAACATCACCGAATACGGTGCGTTCGTGGACCTCGGCGGCATTGACGGCCTGCTGCACATCACCGACATGGCCTGGCGCCGTGTCCGCCACCCGAGCGAAGTCGTTCAGGCCGGCCAGGAAATCACCGCCAAGATCCTCAAGTTCGACACCGAGAAGAACCGTGTCTCGCTGGGCCTCAAGCAGATGGGCGACGACCCCTGGATGGGCGTCAACCGCCGCTACCCGCAAGGCACGCGCATGTTCGGCAAGATCACCAACATTGCCGACTACGGCGCGTTCGTGGAACTCGAACCCGGCATCGAAGGCCTGGTGCACGTCTCGGAGATGGACTGGACCAACAAGAACGTGGCCCCGTCGAAGATCGTGGCCCTGGGTGACGAAGTCGAAGTCATGGTTCTGGAAATTGACGAAGACAAGCGCCGCATCAGCCTGGGCATGAAGCAGTGCAAGGCCAACCCGTGGCAGGAGTTCGCGCAGGACACCAAGCGCGGTGACCGCGTCAAGGGCCCGATCAAGTCGATCACCGACTTCGGCGTGTTCGTCGGCCTGGCCGCCGGCATCGACGGCCTGGTGCACCTGTCCGACCTGTCCTGGAACGAGCCCGGCGAAGCCGCCGTACGCAACTACAAGAAGGGCCAGGAAGTGGAAGCCATCGTGCTGGCCGTGGACGTGGACCGCGAGCGCATCAGCCTGGGCATCAAGCAGCTGGACGGCGACCCGTTTGCCACCTTCGTGTCGGTGCACGACAAGGGTTCCGTGGTGTCGGGCAAGGTCAAGACCGTGGACGCCAAGGGCGCCGAGATCGACCTGGGCGAAGACATCCTGGGCTACCTGCGCGCCTCGGAAATCTCCCGCGACCGCGTGGAAGATGCCCGCAACGTGCTCAAGGAAGGCGATGAAGTGTCGGCCGTGGTGGTCAACATCGACCGCAAGACGCGCAACATCCAGCTGTCGATCAAGGCCAAGGACATGGCAGACGAACAAGGCGCCATGGCCAACCTGAGCCAGCAGTCGTCGCGCGAGAACGCCGGCACCACCAGCCTGGGCGCCCTGCTGCGCGCCAAGCTCGACAACTCGGACTCCAAGTAATCCAAGGACAAACGCGGGCGGGACACCCTCCTGCCCGCGTCCCTGTACCCCATGACCCGATCCGACCTTGTCGAAGAACTGGCCGCCCGTTTCAGCCAGCTGACGCACCGGGATGCCGAATACGCCGTCAAGACCATTCTTGACGCGATGGGCGACGCCCTGGTGCGCGGTCACCGCATCGAGATCCGCGGCTTCGGCAGCTTCTCGATCAACCGACGCCCGCCGCGCATGGGCCGCAACCCGCGCAGTGGCGAAAGCGTTCACATTCCCGAAAAGCGCGTGCCGCATTTCAAGCCGGGCAAGGCCCTGCGTGAAGCGGTGGACAAGCGCACGGCCGAACTCGAAACCAGAGACAAGCCGGCGGGCTGAAACCGGCAGGCCGGAACTATAGAATCTCCTCGTCACTGAGGAGACGAATGAAATACCTCATGTGGCTGCTCAAGGCAGCCATTTTTTTTACCCTGTTCGCATTCGCGCTGAACAACCAGCAGGATGTGACCGTGCATTTCTTCTTCGGCACGTCGTGGAGCGCGCCGCTGGTGCTGGTGGTGCTGGCCGTGTTCGCCATGGGCGTGACGGTTGGGGTGCTGGGCATGGTGCCGCGCTGGTGGAAGCACCGTGCGGCCGCACGCAAGGCCGCTTCACGGCATAGCGGCGCCGCGCCAGACGACGGCCCGACCGTCCCCCGCCATGGACTTTGACCTGAGCTGGATCCTGCTTGGCCTGCCCGTGGCCTTTGTCATGGGCTGGCTGGCATCGCGGCTGGACCTGCGCCAGCTGCGCATCGAAAACCGCCAGGCCCCCAAGGCCTACTTCAAGGGCCTGAACTACCTGCTCAACGAGCAGCAGGACCAGGCGATTGACGCCTTCATCGAGGCCGTGCAGAACGACCCCGACACTTCCGAGCTGCACTTCGCTCTGGGCAACCTGTTTCGCCGCCGCGGCGAGTACGAACGCGCCGTGCGGGTGCACGAGCACCTGCTGTCACGTGGCGACCTGAGCCGTGCCGACCGCGACCGTGCCCAGCATGCCCTGGCGCTGGACTACCTCAAGGCAGGCCTGCTCGACCGCGCCGAAGACGCGCTGCGCAAGCTGGAGGGCACGGCGTTCGAGGGCCAGGCACGCCTCGCGCTGCTGGCCATCTACGAGCGCTCGCGTGACTGGGCCCAGGCCAGCCTGATTGCCCGCAAGCTCGACGCCTCCGGCCAGGGCAGCTTCAGCACGCGCGTGGCGCACTACCTTTGTGAACAGGCCGCTCAGGCCAGCGACGCCGACGCCGAGCCGCTGCTGCGCCAGGCCCTGAAAACAGCGCCCGATTCGCCCCGGCCCCGGATCGAACTGGCGGCCCTGCAAAGCCGCGCGGGTGCGCCGCAGCAGGCTCTGGCGACCTTGATGGCGCTGGCGCAAACCGTCCCATCGGCCATCCCGCTCATGGCACGGCGGCTGGCCGACGCCGCGCGCGCCTGCGGCCAGCAGGCTGAAGCTGCCCAGGTGCTGCAGACCAGCTACGAGCTGCATCCGTCGCTCGACGTGCTCGAGTCCATCGTGGCACTGGAGGGCGACCCGCTGGTGGCGCGCGAGTGGTACGTGCGACACCTCGAGCGGGAGCCGTCACTGGTGGCGGCCTCAAAATGGCTGGCCGGCGAGAAACTCGAACACGAGCAGTTCCACCCGTTCGTCCAGAAAGCGCTGGAGCATGCCGTGAAGCCATTGACGCGCTACCGCTGCGCGGCTTGCGGCTTTGAGGCCAAGCAGCATTTCTGGCAATGCCCCGGCTGCCAGGCCTGGGACAGCTATCCCGCACGGCGCGTCGAAGAGTTATGAACCCGACCAAAGACCAGCTTTCCAAAGCCCGCGTGCTCGTGGTGGGCGATGCCATGCTCGACCGCTACTGGCACGGCGCGGTGGACCGCATCTCGCCCGAAGCACCGGTCCCGGTGGTCCGCATCACGCGCGAGGAAGAGCGTGTGGGCGCCGCCGCCAACGTGGCCTACAACGTGGTGTCGGTCGGCGCCCAGGCGGGCTTCATTGGCGTGATCGGCGACGACGAGCCCGGCCACCGGCTGGAAGCGCTGATGCGCACCACCGGCATCCGCACCCACCTGGCACGCGACGCCAGCCTGCAGACGACGGTGAAGCTACGCGTGATCGGCCGCCAGCAACAGTTGCTGCGCATGGACTTCGAGAGCGAGCCCGACCACGAGACCCTGGCCTCGCAGACCGAGGCCTTCAACCAGCTGGTGCCGCAGCACGACGCGGTGCTGTTCTCCGACTACGGCAAGGGGGGCCTCGCCCACATCGCCAGCATGATCGAGGCCGCGCGCGCTGCCGGCAAGCCGGTGCTGATCGACCCGAAGGGCTCGGACTATTCGCGCTACGCGCGGGCCACCGTCATCACCCCGAACCGGGCCGAGCTGCAGCACGTGATTGGCGCCTGGCGCTCGGAAGACGAACTGCGTACCAGGGCCCAGAACCTGCGCATGGCACTGGAACTGGACGCCCTGCTGTTCACCCGCAGCGAGGAAGGCATGAGCCTGTACGACGCCGATGGCGAACTGCACGTCAAGGCCCAGGCCCGCGAAGTGTTTGACGTGACCGGCGCCGGCGACACGGTGATCGCCACCCTGGCCGCGCTGGTGGCCGCCGGCCTGAGCCTGCGCGAGGCCATGCCCCTGGCCAACAAAGCCGGTGGCATTGTGGTGGGCAAGTTCGGCACCGCCACCGTCAGCTACGAGGAGCTATTTGAATGACACGCATCGTGGTCACCGGCGCGGCCGGGTTCATCGGCAGCAACATCGTGCGCGGACTGAATGCGCGCGGCATCGACGACATCATTGCCGTGGACGACCTGACGCAGGGCGACAAGTTCCGCAACCTGGCCGACCTGAAGATTGCCGACTATGTGGACGCCGACCTGTTCTACGACCTGTTTGCCGAGGGCGGCTTTGGCAAGATCGAGGCGGTGTTCCACGAAGGCGCCTGCAGCGACACCATGGAGACCGACGGCAAGTACATGATGGACAACAACTACACGCTGTCGTGTGGCTTGTTCAACGCCTGCCAGCAGCGAGGCACGCGGCTGCTCTACGCATCATCCGCCGCCACGTACGGCGGTTCGGACACGTTCCGCGAAACGCCCGAGTTCGAGAAGCCGCTCAATGTCTATGGCTACAGCAAGCTGCTGTTTGACCAGCGCATGCGGCGTGAATGCGCGGGCAATTTCGCAAGCTTCCGGCACCAGGTGGCGGGCTTTCGCTACTTCAATGTGTACGGACCACGCGAGCAGCACAAGGGCCGCATGGCCAGTGTGGCGTTCCACCAGTTCAACCAGTTCCGCGCGAACGGCAAGGTGCGGCTGTTTGGCGAGTACGGTGGCTACGGGCCGGGCCAGCAGACGCGCGACTTTGTCTTTGTTGACGACGTGGTGGCGGTCAATCTCTGGTTCCTGGACAACCCGGGCAAGAGCGGCATCTTCAACCTCGGCACCGGCCGGGCCCAACCCTTCAACGATGTGGCCGCCGCGGTGCTGGGCGCGCTGTCGGGCCAGGCGGGCACGGCAGCCGACTTCCATGCGCGGGGGCAGATCGAGTACATCGCCTTCCCTGACGCCCTGCGCGGCAAGTACCAGTGCTACACCCAGGCCGATCTGGGCGCGCTGCGTGCCGCGGGTTGTGACCACGCCTTCGCCGACGTGCAGACCGGCGTGGCGCGCTACATGGCCTGGCTGGCGGGCAACACCTAGGGTTTGCCCGGGGGTCGGTGGCCGGGTCAACGCCGGCGCCCGGTGTGCCGTTATAGGGTCTGCCGGCACGGAGGGTGCCGGTTCCACTACCCCTTTGAGGAGGTTCCCATGCTGAAGAAACTGTTGGCCCTGGTGGTCATGCTGTATGCCGCTGCATCGTTCGCTGCGGTCGATGTCAACAAGGCCAGCGCCGCCGAACTGGATGGCATCAAGGGCATCGGGCCCGGCATCTCGTCCAAGATCATTGAAGAGCGCAAGAAGGGCAACTTCAAGGACTGGAACGACTTTGTCGAGCGCGTCAAGGGCGTCGGCGAAGGCAATGCCGCCAAGTTCTCTGCCGAAGGCCTGACGGTCAATGGCGCTGCGTTCAAGGGTGCATCCGCTGCCCCGGCCGCCGCCAAGAAGGACGAAAAGCCTGCGGCCCCGGCCAAGGCCGAAGCCAAGCCGGCTGCGGCTGCCGCGCCCGCCGCCGCTACACCCGCGGCCAAGGAAGAAAAGAAGGACCCGAAGGCAGAAGCCAAGGCCAAGGCCGAAGCCGAGAAAAAGGCGAAGGACGAGGCCAAGGCCAAGGCGGCCGAGGAAAAGAAGGCCAAGGCTGAAGCCGACAAGAAAGCCAAGGAAGAAGCCAAGGCCAAGAAGGAAGCCGACAAGAAGGCGGCTGCGGCCAAGAAGGACGAAAAGCCTGCTGCCAAGGCGGAAGCCAAGGCCGAGGCCGCCAAGCCGGCCGCCAGCGCCGCCAAGAAGTAAGCGGCACCGTGGCCACCCCAAAAACCCGCTCCGGCGGGTTTTTTTATTGATCAAATAGGGCTGCAGCCCTCACCGATATTGCGTGAGGCGCTATCAAATTCATAGCATTCAGGAAGCGGGTGCCACCAGCGCAATCAGGTCGGTAGTGCCCACGTCCACGCCTGCTTGCGCCAGCAGCGTGGTGACCTGCCCCCGATGGTGGGTCTGGTGGTTGAAGAAATGCGTCATGGCCTGCCACATCGGGTGGGCCCGAGCCACGCCCTTGGTATTGCTGTAGCGCATGGTGCGCAGCGGATAGTCGGGCGGCATTGCGCCCACCCAGGCCTCAATCGCCGCGTCCAGCCGGTCGCGGCGGGCTTTCAGAGCGGCCCAGTCGGGTTCGAGCACGGTGCCGTAGCTCGCACCCGGCGGCAGCGCCAGCAGGTCGTCGCCAAGGGCCTCGAAGGTCTCGCCCTGCGCGGCAAAGCGCTGCAGCCACATGGTGTCGCCCCACACCAGATGGTTCAGCGTGCCGTGGATCGAACCAAAGAAGGCTCCCCGGTCCTGCTGCCGCGCGTCGTCGCCCAGCAGGTCGCAGGCGGCGTACAGGCGCTGGTTGAACCAGCGGTTGTAGCGAGCGAGAAAGCGGTAGTTGTCAATGAAGGCGCTGTCCATGCGCGCCATTGTCGCCAATCCGCTGGCGCGGCGTGGTGCCCGGCACCGCGTCCTTGAACAACGGCAAAAGGGCCGAGCAGCGGCGGGTGGCTTCGGCCTGGCCCAGGTCCTGCGCCAGGTACTGGTAGAGGCTGGACCGCAGCAGCCACAGTTCCACCGCCGAGCCCGCCCGCGCGATCTGCCCCGTGGCGCGGGCGCGGTGGTCATTGCTGCACGGCGCCACTGCCAGCCGCATGGCCTGGCGGATGGCCTCCAGGTCAGGAGGGGAGCGTTCAGGCGCCGCGTCGGCCTCGCGCGGCGCCCCCCAGGTGGACGCGAGCCAGTGCTGGATGCGGGAGGTCATGTCCATGGCGAGCTCCTGACGTCGGTCAGGCGGCGCCGTAGCCACCGCCTCCCGGGGTATGGATTTCAAACACATCGCCCGGCTTCATCTCGGCCTGGCCGATGTGGTCCAGTTCCTCCACCGCGCCGTTGCTGCGCACCACGCGGTTGACACCCACCTGCCCGGGCTGGCCGCCGGCCATGCCGAAGGCGCCATGCTTGCGCCCGTTGGACAAAATGCTGGCCGTCATGTCTTCGAGGAAGCGCACACGCCGGATGCCGCCGTTGCCGCCCTTCCACTGCCCGGCACCGCCCGAGCCCTGGCGGATCTCGTAGCTGTCCAGCCGCACCGGGAAGCGGAACTCCAGCACCTCGGGGTCGGTCAGGCGGGAATTGGTCATGTGCGTCTGCACCACGCTCGTGCCATCAAAGCCCTGCCCTGCGCCACTGCCGCCCGAAATGGTTTCGTAGTACTGGTGCGAGGCATTGCCAAAGGTGAAGTTGTTCATCGTGCACTGGCTGGCCGCCATCACGCCCAGTGCGCCATAGAGGCAGTTGGTGATGCATGTGGACGTCTCCACATTGCCCGCCACCACCGACGCCGGCGGGTTGGGGTTCAGCATGGAGCCGGGCGGGATGATGACCTTGAGCGGCTTCAGGCAGCCCGCGTTCAGCGGAATGTCGTCGTCCACCAGCGTGCGGAACACGTACAGCACGGCAGCCATGCACACGGCGGTCGGCGCGTTGAAGTTGTTCGTCTGCTGGGGGCTGGTGCCCGTGAAGTCAATCTCGGCACTGCGCTTGCGGGTGTCCACACGAATCGCCACCTGGATCTGCGCGCCGTTGTCCAGCGGCAGCGTGAAGGCGCCGTCCTTCAGGCGCGTGATGACGCGGCGCACGGACTCCTCGGCGTTGTCCTGCACATGGCGCATGTAGGCCTGCACCACGTCCAGGCCAAACTGGTCGACCATCTTGCGCAGCTCCTGCACGCCTTTTTCATTGGCGGCGATCTGGGCCTTCAGGTCGGCCATGTTCTGCTGCGGGTTGCGGCTGGGGTACTGGCCGCTTTGCAGCAGCGCCACCATCTCGGCCTCGCGCAGCACGCCCTGGGCCACCAGCTTCACGTTGTTGATCTGCACGCCCTCTTCCTCGATGCGCGTGGAAAACGGCGGCATCGAGCCCGGCGTGGTACCACCAATGTCGGCATGGTGGCCACGGCTGCCCACATAGAACAGCGGCTTGTCGTGCGCGGCGGCGCCCAAGTACACCGGCGTGATGACGGTCACGTCCGGCAGGTGCGTGCCGCCGTGGTAAGGGTCGTTCAGCACGTACACGTCGCCCGGCTGCATCTTGCCGGTGTTCTCGCGGATCACGGTCTTGATGCTCTCGCCCATGCTGCCCAGGTGCACCGGCATGTGCGGCGCATTGGCAATCAGGTTCCCCTCGGCGTCAAACAGCGCACAGCTGAAGTCCAGCCGCTCCTTGATGTTCACGGAGTACGCCGTGTTCTGCAGCTGCAGGCCCATCTGCTCGGCGATGTTCATGAACAGGTTGTTGAACACCTCCAGCAGCACCGGGTCGACCGTGGTCCCCACGGCGAACTTCGCGGCCCGCGGTATGCGGCGGTCCAGCACCAGATGGTCCAGCGCCGTGAGTTCGGCCTCCCAGCCGGGCTCCACCACCGTGGTGGCGTTCTTCTCGGCAATGATGGCCGGCCCCGGCACCACGTCGCCGGGCCGCAGGTCCTCGCGCACCACCAGCGCCGCGTCGTGCCACTGGCCACCCGAATACATGCGCACCGTTTCCCGGCGCGGCACTTCGCGCGGCTCGAAGGTGTCGTGGCGCGGCTCGGCGGGCGCATCACCGGCCACCACAGCCTCCACCGACACGGCCTCCACCACCAGGCGCTTGCCCTGCATCAGGAAGGCAAAGCGCTGGCGGTAGGCCGCCTCAAAGCCGGCCTTGATGGTGGCCAGGTCGCCAAAGGGCACCACCAGCGCCGAGTCGCTGCCCTCGTAACGCACATGCACGCGGTAATGCACCTTGACGGCACCGGCATTGACCTGCTGGCGCTCCAGCTCGGCCTGCGCGGCGGCGCCCAGCGCGTCCAGCCGCTCGGCAATCATCGGCAGCGAGGCGGCGGCCAGCGGCATTTCCACCGCCTGCTCGCGGATCACGTTCTGGTCGGCCAGGCCCATGCCATACGCACTGAGCACGCCGGCCAGCGGGTGCACAAACACCCGCGTCATGCCCAGCGCGTCGGCCACCAGGCAGGCATGCTGGCCACCCGCGCCGCCGAAGCACTGCAGCGTGTAGCGCGTCACGTCGTAGCCGCGCGCGACCGAAATCTTCTTGATGGCGTTGGCCATCTGCTGCACCGCGATGTTGATGAAGCCCTCGGCCACCACCTCGGCGCTGCGGCCGGTCTTGCCCGCCAGCTCGTTGAACCGGGCCTCCACCGCCTCGAAGCTCAGCGCTTCGTCGGCATTGGGGCCGAACACCTTGGGAAAGTAGCGCGGCTGGATCTTGCCGGTCATCACGTTGGCATCGGTCACCGCCAGCGGGCCGCCGCGGCGGTAGCTGGCCGGGCCGGGGTTGGCGCCCGCGCTCTCGGGGCCCACGCGGAAGCGCGCACCGTCGAATTCAAGAATCGAGCCGCCACCGGCCGCCACGGTGTGGATGCTCATCATGGGCGCGCGCATGCGCACACCCGCCACCTGGGTTTCAAACTCGCGTTCGAACTCGCCCGCGTAATGGCTCACATCGGTGGAGGTGCCCCCCATGTCAAAGCCGATCACCTTGTCATGCCCCGCCAGCGCCGCGGTACGGGCCATGCCCACAATGCCGCCCGCCGGGCCGGAAAGGATGGCGTCCTTACCGTGGAAGGCGTGCGCATCGGTCAGGCCACCGGACGACTGCATGAAGAACAGCTTGACGCCCGGCATCTCGCCGGCCACCTGCTCCACGTAGCGCCGCAGGATGGGCGACAGGTACGCGTCCACCACCGTGGTGTCGCCCCGGCTCACGAACTTCATCATCGGGCTGGTTTCATGGCTGGTGCTCACCTGCGTGAAGCCCGTTTCCAGTGCAATGCGTTTGGCCGCCAGCTCGTGTTCGGTGTAACGGTAGCCATGCATGAAGACGATGGCCACGCTGCGCAGTCCCCGACCGTACGCGGCAAGCAGGTCGCCCCGCAGGGAAGCTTCGTCCAGCGGGTGCAGCACTTCTCCCTGGGCGCTCAGGCGTTCCTGCGCCTCGATCACTTCCGCGTACAGCAGCTCGGGCAGCTGGATGTTGCGGTCAAACAGGCGCGGCCGGTTCTGGTAGGCAATGCGCAACGCGTCGCGGAAGCCCCGCGTGGTGACCAGCAACGTGGGTTCGCCCTTGCGCTCCAGCAGCGCGTTGGTGGCGACGGTGGTTCCCATCTTCACGCACTCCACCAGGGCCGGCGTCACCGGCTCACCCCGCTTCAGCCCCAGCAGGTGGCGGATGCCGGCGACGGCGGCATCCTTGTACTGCTCGGGGTTCTCGCTCAGCAGCTTGTGGGTGGTGAGCGTGCCGTCGGGCCGCTTGGCCACGATGTCGGTGAAGGTGCCGCCGCGGTCAATCCAGAATTGCCAGCGGGTGCCCGCAGGGTTCGTGGCGGGGGTGGAAGCGTTGTCTTGCATGGTGCGTGAGCTTAACGTTGGATGTAGTACGGCACAAAGATGTTGTTGGCCTCGTTCCCGACAGATCGTACCCATTCGCGGGAGAATTTTTCCCCCATGCGCTTGAGTTCAGCCTCGAAGTCGGCGGGGATGCGGTCCACTTTCATGCCCCTGGCCTTGAGTTCGCCGGTGGAGCCGGCCGCCACGTCGCGGCTCATCGCCCAGCCGCGCGTCTCGGCCTCCTGGGCTGACTTGAGCACCGCCTGCTGGGTCGCCGGCTTGAGCGCGTCAAACGCCGCCTTGTTCACAAACACGATGTTCTTCGGGAACCAGGCATTGATTTCATAGTAATGCTTGATCTGGCCCCAGACCTGGTTTTCCACCCCGGTCACGGCGGAGGTGATCATGTTGTCCATCTTGCCGCTGGCCAGGGCCTTGTTCACCTCGACCATCGGCACGTCCACCGGCGTGGCGCCCAGCATCTCGGCGATGCGGATGGTGGACTGGTTGTAGGTCCGCATGCGGGTTCCCTTGAAGTCCGCCGACGAGCGAACCGGCGCGCCGGCATACAGGCCCTGCGGCGGCCACGGCACTGCATACAGTGCCTTGAGGCCACGCTCTGCAAAGTGCTTGTCGATCAGCGGGCGTTGCAGGTCCCACATGCGTTTGGCGTCTTCGTAGCTGCTCACAACGAAGGGAATGGCGTCCGCTCCTGCGATCGGGATGTCCTTGACCATGCTGGTCATGATGGTCTCGCCTGCCTGAGCCTTGCCATCCTGTACCGCCTGGCGGATGTCGTTGAGCTTGAACAGCTCGTTGTTGGGCTTGACTTCGATGCGCAAGGCACCCGCGCTGGCCTGCTCCACGTCTTTCGCGAACTGCATGATGTTCTGCGTGTGGAACGATTCGGCCCGGTAGCCGGTGGCGAGTTTCCAGCTGGTCTGGGCGTGGGCAACCGAAGCCGCGGCGAGGGCGGCCATCAATAGGATCTTCATGGTGAACTGGTGTTCGGGGGGAGTGGCTCAACCCTGCATCTGGCGTGGCAGCCACAAAACCACGTCGGGGAAGAAGTAGGTCATGAACACGGCCGCGATCATCAGGAAGAACAGCGGCATGGCGGTGCGGGCGATCCAGGTCACCTCGCGTTTGGTAAGACCCTGCAGCACGAACAGGTTGAAGCCCACCGGCGGCGTGATCTGCGCCATCTCGACCACCAGCACGATGAAGATGCCGAACCAGATCAGGTCGAAGCCGGCCGCTTCCACCGTGGGCAGCAGCACCGCAATGGTCAGCACCACCATCGAGATGCCGTCCAGGAAGCAGCCCAGGATGATGAAGAACACAATGAGCAGCAGCATCAGCGCGAAGGGCGAGAGGTGCAGCGCACCGATGAACTCGGCCAGGTGCCGCGGCAGGCCGATGAACCCCATGGCCAGCGTGAGGAACGCGGCACCCGCGAGGATCAGGCCGATCATGCAGTACACCCGGCAGGCGGCGATCAGGCCGTCCTTGAAGCGCGCCCAGTCGAGTGAGCCTTCAATCTTCGCGAGAATCAACGCCCCGCCCACACCCAGCGCGGCGGCCTCCGTGGCGGTGGCGATGCCGCTGTAGATGCCGCCCAGCACCAGCGCGATCAGGGACACCACCGGAATCAGGTGGCGCGATGCATAAACCTTCTGGCCAAAGCTCATGGCCGCGTCGGCGGCGGGCACCTTGCCCGGGTTGAGCAGCGCCCAGACGATGATGTAGCCCATGAACAACCCGGCCAGCATCAGGCCCGGGATGACGCCAGCCAGGAACAGCTTGGCGATCGACACGTTGGCGGCCACGCCATAGACGATCATGATGATCGACGGCGGAATCAGCAGGCCCAGCGTGCCGGCACCGGCCAGTGTGCCGATGGAAATGTCATCCGGGTAGCCGCGCTTCTTCAGCTCCGGCAGCGTGATCTTGCCAATGGTGGCGCAGGTGGCGGCGCTCGAACCCGATATGGCCGCGAAGATGGTGCAGCCGACCACATTGGTGTGCAGCAACCGGCCCGGCAGGCGGTCCAGCCAGGGCGCCAGCCCCTTGAACATGTCGTCTGACAGCTTGCTGCGGAACAGGATCTCGCCCATCCACAGGAACAGTGGCAGCGCGGTCAGGGTCCAGCTGGAGGTCGAGCCCCAGATGGTCAGCATCATGCTGTCGCCGACCGGGCGCTGGGTGAACAGCTCCATGCCCACCAGCGCCACGGCCAGCAGCGACAGGCCGATCCACAGCCCCGAGCCCAGCACTGCAAACAGCAGCACGATCAGGGCGAATGCAATCACGACGTCCATGGTATTGTGTCCTGTTGTTATTCAACGTGGGCGGCGTCTGCTGACACCGCAATGAAGCTGCTGCCCTTCCAGCGCCGGATGAGCGCATGGCCGAACGAGAGCGCGAAGCCGATGCAGCCCAGCGCCATGCTGATCTGCGGAATCCACAGCGGCGAGGCATCGGCCGCGGGCGAAATGTCGTGCGTGGTGTACGACACCCAGACCAGCCGGATGGCGTACCAGGCGATGTACAGCGACAAGCCGAAGGCCGCCGCCAGGCACCACCACTCCAGCAGACCACGCAGCTTGGCGGGTAACCGGTCCAGCAGCAGCGTCACCCGGATATGGTCGCCATGCTGGAGCGTGGCGGGCAGCGCCAGGAACAGCGCGGCGGCAATGGCGTAGCCGGCGTAGGCGTCCAGCCCACCGATCTCCCAGTGCACTTCGCGGGCAATCACGCCCAGCAGCACGGTGCCGAAGGCGGCCACCATGGCCAGGCACGACAGTGCCATCAGCAGTTTGTAGAAATTGAGGACGAGTTTGGCCACCGTACGCTCCTGGTTCGGAAAAAGCTTGGCGAAAGGGAAAAGGCGGCGGGAAGCAGAAGAAGCGAAGCGCTTCCCGCCGCGGGAGGCAACTTACGGCTTGCGGTAAGCGTCGATCACGGCCTGGCCTTCGGCGCCGGCGGTCTTCAGCCATTCGGCGGTCATGGTCTCGCCAATGTCAGCCAGGGCTTTCTTCACGGCGTCGGAGGGCGCAGCGATGGTCATGCCCTTGGCGCCCAGTTCCTTGATGTACTCGCCGTCCAGCTTCTCGCTGGTGGCCCAGCCACGCGCTTCGGCCGCGGCGGCGGCCTTGAGCACGGCTTCCTGCGTGGGCTTGTCGAGTGCATCAAATGCCTTCTGACTCACCACGGTGGCGTTGCGCGGCAGCCAGGCGCTGACCGGGTAGAAGTACTTCACCTGCTCATGCAGCTTGCTCTCCACGCCGCTGGCACTGGAGGTCAGGAAGTTCTGCACGCCACCGGTGGCCAGGGCCTGGCCCAGCTCCGCGAGCTGGATGGTCACCGGCTGGGCCTTGAGCAGCTGCGCAATGCGCGTGGTCGCCGGGTTGTAGGCGCGCATCTTGGTGCCGGCAAAATCCGCCGGCGTGTTGATGGGCTTGAGCGAATACAGCGACTGGCCGGGCCAGGGCACGGTGAACAGCACCTTGATGCCCTGCGATGCCAGCAGCTTGTCCTGCGCCGGTTTGGCCGCCTGGTACAGCCGCTTCGAGTCAGCATAGCTGGTGGCCAGGAACGGAATGGAGTCAATGCCGAACAGCGGGTTCTCGTTGGCCGCGCCAGACAGGATGAACTCGGCCGCCGGCACCTGGCCGGTCTGCACCGCGCGCTTGATTTCATTGGCCTTGTACAGCGAACCGCCCGGGTGCAGCGTGATCTTGAGCTTGCCGCCTGTGAGCTGGTCGACCTCGTTGGCGAACTGCTGCACGTTCTGGGTCTGGAAGCTGTTGGCACTGTAGCCAGTGGGCAGGTCCCACTTGGTCTGGGCCGATGCGGCACCGGCGACCGCGAGCGCGGACAGGCAGAACATGAGTTTTTTCATCGGGAGGCTCCTTGATTCAAAAGCTGGCAAGCTGGTTGTTGAGAAGATCGGTAATCAGCATCGCCCCGGGGGCGTGGGTGATGCAGAACGCGGGGCGGGCCTGCCGGATCGCAGCTTGCGGCGTCACGCCGCAAGCCCAGAACACCGGCAGTTCATCGGGCATCACCTCGACTGCGTCGCCGTAGTCGGGCTTCTGCAGGTCGGCAATGCCGATCAGTGACGGATCGCCGATATGGACCGGCGCACCATGCACATCAGGGAAGCGGGAAGTGACCTGCACCGCCCGGATGACAGCGGCCGCCTTCATGGGTCGCATCGACACGACCATCGGGCCGCTGAAGGCACCGGCGGCCACTGTGGCAATGCTGGTGCGGTACATGGCAACGTTCCTGCCCTGCTCCACATGGCGCAACGGCAGGCCCGCCTGCATCAGGGCCTGTTCGAAACTGAACGAGCAGCCGATGACGAAGGTCACCAGGTCGTCACGCCACAGTGCCGTAATGTCGTTGGGCTCGTCCAGCAGCTCGCCATCGCGCCACAGCCGGTAGCGCGGAACATCGGTGCAGATGTTGATGTCTGCACCCAGTGTAGGCAGCAGCGGCTGGCCCGGCTCGGACACCGCCAGCAGCGGGCACGGCTTGGGGTTGCGCTGGCAGTAGCGCAGGAAGTCATTGGCCTCGGCCTGCGGCAGGATGACCACATTGCCCTGCACATGGTCGTCAGCCAGACCGCTGGTGTGCGAATTCCAGAGACCCTGGCGGATCAGGCCGCGCACATGGGCTGCGTCCTGCATGCCATCACGGCCAAACACGGCCTGCGCCAAATCCAGAGCTGATCCCACCGCGTCTCCTTGTTTCGGAATGTGTCACTTGCATGACGATGGGCGGATTGTGGTGGGCGATCAGCGCCAGTTCAAATTCAAAATTTTTCGCTTACATCATCGATTTTATCGATGCTTCAAAACGGGGCGTCAACGTGAAGCACTGCGCCTTGCCGGTGCACGCCGCCCGCCAGGCTGTGCGTCGATGTACGCAAAAGCGGACTTGATCACGGTCTCGACTGCCAGTGAAGACGGGTCGGTCCGGTAGCTCGCATGGATGGGCAGCGGCTGCAGGGCGGTGTCGCACGCCAGCTGCTTCAGGTTGGGGAATGTCATGAGCCGCTGCACCGCGCGATGCGGCAGCGTGGCCACACCGAAGCCGCCTTGCACCAGCTGCACCATCGCGGAGATCGATGAAATCGTGTGCACGCGCCGGGGCTCCACCCCGGCCTGGCGGAACAGGTCCACCAGCGCCACATGGGGCAGCGAGCCGCGCTGGAAGGTCAGGATCTCCAGCTCGCCGAGCTCGGCCAGCGTGTAGCGGCGCTTGCGGTGCAACTGCTTGTTGCCCATGAACACCATGTCCATTGGCGGCAAGGCCCGACTGCGAACGCCGTCGGCCGAGGCCGGCAGCGCGGCAAACACCAGGTCCTGCGTGCCGCGCTGGACCTGCTCCACCAGGATGGGCGTGGTTTCCACCGTCAGCTCCAGCTCGAGTGCCGGGTGGTCAGCCCGCAACTTTTCGATCCACGGGATCAGCCAGGAATGCAGCACCGACTCGATGGCGCCAATGCGCATGGACACCGCGAGTGGCGTGCCCGAGCCCATCTCGGCCTTGACCTCGCGCTGCAGTTCGAGCAGACGCTGCGCGTAGGTGAAAAAGCGCGTGCCGGCCACCGTCAGGCGAAACTGCTTGTCGCGCCGGTCCAGCAGCAGCACGCCCAGCTCTTCTTCCAGGGCTGCAATGCGGCTGGACATGGCCGACTGCGTAAGAAACAGCTTCTCCGCCGCGCGCGTCACACTCTTGAGCGATGCCACCCAGTAAAAAGCCTCGACGAAGCGCAGGTTCATGGCGTCACCTCCGGTACGGCAGCGAAGCGGCGCAGTGCGGGCAGGTCGTACAGCGACAGCACCTGCCAGCCGGTGGCCGCCTCGATCTGCGCGCGGTAGGGCGGCATGTTGGTGCATTCCAGCACCACGGTGCGCAACTGCGGGGCCCGCGCCTGCAGGGCCCGGGCTGCGGCCACCACGTCGGCAGCCGCCTGCGCCAGGTCCATCTGCGCGCGGTTGTTCAGGATGGCCTGGGCAAATTCGCCCTGCGGGTCCACACCCTGCACCAGAACGTCCTTCACGCGCTCACGCGGCACGCCAGCGCAGCGCAGGTGTTCGCTGCCCAGCTTGCCGGCGCTGATGGTGAGCACCCCCACCTGCGGCTGTTCGGCCAGCAGGCGAGGCAACAGCAGCAGGCTGGACGTCGCCACCGGAATGCGGGCGGCAGCCTGGAGCTCTTTTTGCAGCAGCACCAGAAAGCCGCAGCTGGTGGTGATGGCCTGCACACCTGTCTTTTCCAGCCCGCGCACCACCGCCACCAGCCCCGGCACCACCCGGCCGGCGCGCAGGCCCCTGGCCGACTGCACCACCTTGTCGGGCCACACGCCCTTGACGATGCGAAAGTTCACGTGCACGGCCCAGCTGTCCGGGTGGCCCACGTCGCCCGGGGGCCGCGGGAAGCGGGTGTCCAGCATCACCACCCCCAGCACCGGCTGCGACGCCGGGCCGGGAAACACCGTAGCGGCTGGCGCGTTATTTGCATTTATGCTGTCGATCTCGTTCATTCACCCCATTGTCCCGGAGAGACCATGAAATACCAATTCGGACTCATCGCCGCGGCCGTTGCCTTCAGCGGTTCGGCCTTTGCCCAGACCAAGTGGGATCTGCCCGCTGCCTACCCCGCCACCAACTTCCACAGTGAAAACCTGGTGCAGTTCGCCAACGACGTGGACAAGGCCACGGGGGGCAAGCTCAAGATCACGGTGCACCCCAATGCCGCGCTGTTCAAGGCCCCGGAAATCAAGCGCGCCGTGCAGGGCGGCCAGGCCCAGATCGGCGAGGTGCTGCTGGTCAATTTCCAGAACGAATGGCAGATCTTCGGCGCCGACGGCATTCCGTTCCTGGCCGACAGCTATGACGAAGCCGTCAAGCTCTGGAAGGTGCAGAAGCCGATGCTGGACAAGAAGCTCGCCGCCGACGGCATGATGGCGCTGTACGCCGTGCCGTGGCCGCCGCAGGGCATCTATGCCAAGCGTCCGCTGGCCTCCGCGGCCGACCTCAAGGGCATGAAGTGGCGTGCCTACAGCCCGGCCACCGCCCGCATCGCCGAGCTGGTGGGCGCGCAGCCCGTCACTGTCCAGGCGGCCGAGCTGTCCCAGGCCATGGCCACCGGTGTGATCGAGAGCTACATGTCGTCGGGCTCCACCGGCTTCGACACCAAGACCTACGAGCACATCAAGTACTGGTACGACACCCAGGCCTGGCTGCCGAAGAACGCCGTCATCGTGAACAAGAAGGCGTTTGACGCGCTGGACAAGCCCACCCAGGACGCACTGCTGAAGGCCGCTGCCGACGCAGAAGCCCGCGGCCTGGCCGCGAGCAAGAAGGCCAACAGCGAAACCCTGGAGAAGCTCAAGGCCAACGGCATGCAGATCCTGCCGCCCTCGGCCGCGCTGAAGGCCGACATGAAGAAGGTCGGCGACGTGATGCTCAAGGAATGGCTGGACAAGGCCGGCCCCGAAGGCCAGCAGCTGGTGGACGCGTTCCGCAAGTAAGCCCCGATGCGCAAGTTTCTTGACGCGCTCTACCTCAGCGCCGCCGCCCTGGCGGCGCTTTTCATGGTGGGCCTGCTGGTGATGGTGCTGCTGTCGATCGTCAGCCGGCAGCTGCAATTCCACGTGCCGGGCACCGATGCGTACGCCGGCTACTTCATGGCGGCCAGCGGCTTCCTGGCCCTGGCGCACACCCTCAAGCGCGGCGAACACATCCGCGTGACGCTGGTCATCAACGCGCTGAAGGGCGGCTGGAAGCGCGGCATGGAAATCTGGGCGCTGGCGGCCGCCACGCTGCTGGCCGTGCTGTTTGCGTTCTACAGCGTGCGACTGTCGTGGCAGTCTTACTCTTTCCACGACATTTCCACCGCCAGCGACGCCACGCCGCTGTGGATTCCGCAGCTGGCCATGGCGCTCGGCACCGTGGTGCTGGCCATCGCGTTCATTGACGAACTGGTGCTTGAAATCCGCGGCCGCCGCGTGTTGCAGGAACCCACGGAGGCCCTGCGCAATGAGTGACATCGCCATCACCGGCCTGCTGGTCCTTTCGCTGTTCCTGATCCTGGGCAGCGGGGTCTGGATTGGCCTCACGCTGTCGGGCGTGGCCTGGATCGGCATGCAGCTGTTCAGCTCGCGCCCCGCGGGCGACGCCATGGCCGTGACCATCTGGGGCTCATCCAGCAGCTGGACGCTGACCGCGCTGCCACTGTTTGTGTGGATGGGGGAAATCCTGTTCCGCACACGGCTGAGCAACGACATGTTCAAGGGTCTGGCCCCCTGGGTGCAAAGCCTGCCCGGGCGCCTGCTGCACACCAACGTGGTGGGTTGCACCATCTTTGCGGCCGTGTCGGGCTCGAGTGCAGCCACCTGCGCCACCATCGGCAAGATGACGCTGCCCGAGCTCAAGCGCCGTGGCTACCCGGACGACATCGTCATCGGCACACTGGCCGGCGCCGGCACGCTGGGCCTGCTGATCCCGCCGTCGATCATCATGATCGTCTATGGCGTGACGGCTGAGGTCTCCATCTCGCGGCTGTTCATTGCCGGCGTGCTGCCGGGCCTGCTGCTCGCGGCGCTGTTTTCGGGCTACATCGCGCTGTGGGCGCTGGCCAACCCGGGCAAGGTGCCGGTGGCCGACCGCACCTTCACCTTCATGGAGAAGCTGGCCGAGTCGCGCAGCCTGATCCCGGTGGTGCTGCTCATCACGGCGGTGCTGGGCTCCATCTACAGCGGCATTGCCACGGCCACCGAGGCCGCCGCGGTGGGCGTGGTGGGCTCGCTCATCATCTCGGCGGTGCAGGGCTCAATGAACTGGAGCACCTTCAAGGACTCGCTGATGGGCGCGACGCGGCTGTACTGCATGATCGCGCTGATCCTGGCCGGGGCGGCGTTCCTCACGCTGAGCATGGGCTACATCGGCCTGCCGCGCCACCTGGCCGAGTGGATTGCCTCGCTGGGCCTGAGCCAGGCCCAGCTGATCGCAGCGCTGGCGGTGTTCTACATCATCCTGGGCTGCTTCCTGGACGGCATCTCGATGGTGGTGCTGACCATGGGCGTCATCATGCCCACCGTGGCCAAGGCCGGCATTGATCCGATCTGGTTTGGCATCTTCATCGTGCTGGTGGTGGAGATGGCGCAGATCACGCCGCCCGTGGGGTTCAACCTGTTTGTGCTGCAGGGCATGACGGGGCGCGACCTGACCTGGATCGCCAAGGTCACGCTGCCCATGTTCTTCCTGATGTGCCTGGCCATCGCACTGATCTACATCTTCCCGGGCATCGTGACCTGGCTGCCCCAGCAGATGATGAAGTGATGCTGAGCGTGCTCGCCATCTGCGTGGGTGCCAGCGTGGGCGCCCTGGCCCGCTGGGGCCTGGGCCTGTGGCTCAGCCCCGGCGGCCTGCTGCCCTGGGGCACGCTGGCGGCCAACCTGGTCGGTGGCTACCTGGTGGGCGTGTGCGTGGCGGTGTTCCAGGCGCTGCCGCAGATCGACCCGGTCTGGCGGCTGGCGCTGGTCACCGGCTTTCTGGGCGCGCTGACGACCTTCTCCAGCTTCAGCGCCGAGGTGGTGGGCATGCTGATGCAGGAACGCTACGGGCTGGCCGGGCTGACGGCGCTGCTGCACCTTGCGGGCTCGCTCGTCCTGACGGTCATCGGCATCCGGTCTGCTATGTTTTTCATAGCGCGTTACGCAATCTAGATGCGGGCTGCAGCCCGATTTGATTTGAAACACTGGTTATTCCTGCTGCTTCTGGCCGGCGCCCTGGCGCAGGCGGAAACGCGCTGGCTGACCATCGCTGGCGACCCGGAAGACCCGGCGGTGCACACCGTGGAGGTGGACCCGGCGCAACTGCGCGGCGACAGCCAGACACGGCTGCTGCACATCCGCGTCAACCTGCCCCGGCCGGCGCAGCAGCTGGCACCCACGCCCTACCGGTCGTTTGAAGCCACCATCCGGCTGGACTGCACCAGCAACACCGCGCAGTACGACGCGCTGCTGCTGTATGCCCAGCCCGACTGGAAAGGCGAGCCACTCAAGGCCGCGCCGCCCGACGACGAGGCGCTGCGCACCGTGCGCTTCCCCGACGCCGACCCCGACCCGACCCCACGCATCATCAAGGCGGCCTGCCTGTCCTGACGGGCGCTGGCGCTCAGGGCCGCTCGCGCGGCACGCCACACACCAGCACGCCGGGGTCGTTGGCCGGGATGTCCAGGTCGTTCTTGGCCTGGGCCACGTCCATGTCGCGCGGCAGCGCCACGCCGTTCTTGACCGCCAGGACCTCGGCCATCACGCTCACCGCGATCTCGGGTGGTGTCTTGCTGCCGATGTAGATGCCGATCGGCCCGCGCAGGCGCTTCAGGCCTTCGGCGGTCTGGTCAAAGTGCTCGATCATGCGCTGGTGGCGCGCCAGGTTGTTGCGGCGGCTGCCGATGGCCCCCACGTAAAACGCCTCGGTCTTCAGCGCCTCCAGCAGCGCCAGGTCGTCGAGTTTGGGGTCGTGCGTCAGTGCCACCACGCAGCTGCGCCGGTCGGGCCGGAAGGCGGTGACCACGTCGTCGGGCATGTCGGCCACCACGGTGGCGCCGGCCACGCTCCAGGCGCCGCGGTATTCCTCGCGCGGGTCGCACACCGTCACCGCAAAGCCGCTGAACAGTGCCATGGTGGCCAGGTACTCGGTGAGCTGGCCCGCGCCGATCAGCAGCATGCGGTACTCGGGCCCGAAGGTGTTGACGAGCGCGGCGTCCGTCACTTTCAGTTCCTCGGGCGCCAGGGCTTCGGCGAGCGTGACGGCACCGTCGCTCAGGCGCACGGTGCGCTGCATCAGCTGGCCGGCTTCCAGCGCCGTGACCAGCTGCGCCAGGCTGGCGGCGTCGGGGTCGTATTCCAGCAGCAGCTCCAGCGTGCCGCCGCAGGGCAGCCCAAAGCGGTGCGCCTCGTCAGCGCTGATGCCGTACTTCACAAAACCCGGCGCGCCGCTGGGGATGTGCTTGTCTTCGCCCTGCCCCGCGTTGCCCTGTGCGTACGCCTGGGTGAAGCGGTAGATCAGGTCGTCTTCAATGCACCCGCCCGACACCGAGCCCACCACCGCCCCGCTTTCGCTCAGCGCCATGATCGAGCCGATGGGCCGCGGCGAGCTGCCCCAGGTGCGCACCACCGTGGCCAGCAGCGCGCGCTGGCCCGCCGCGCGCCAGTCGCGCAGCGTGCGCAACACCATCACGTCGAGGTTTTCCATGGCGGGGCTCCTTCGCTCTCTCAGCGCGCCAGCAGCCAGAGGGCGGCCAGCGCCACGGCGGCACCCACCGCCCAGGCCCACGCGGGCACCTTGCCGCCCGCCGCTGGCACGGGGCTGGCCGCCTCCACCTTGGCCGCAGCGGCATAGGCCTCGGGGTGCTGGCGCTGCATTTCGTCGTCAAAGCGCTTGAAGAAGTCTTCCGCCATCGACTTGGCCACCCCGTCGATCAGCCGCTGGCCGAGCTGGGCGATCTTGCCGCCCACAGAGGCGTGCACCGTGTAGCTCAGCACGCAGCCGCTGCCTTCCTGCGACGGCGCCAGCGACACCTGCGAATTGCCCTTGCCGAAGCCGGCGGCGCCGCCCTGCCCGTCAAAGGTGATGGTGTAGCTGTTGGGCGGGTTGATGTCGCTCAGCGTGATCTTGCCGCTGAACTTGGCGGCCACCGGGCCGATCTTGACCGCCACGCCCACGGCGTACTGGTTGGGGCCGGTGGACTCGACCTTGTCGCAACCGGGGATGCAGGTCTTCAGTACCGCCGGGTTGTTGAGCGCGTCCCACGCCTGCTGCTGGGTGATGGCGAGCGCGCGGCTTCCTTGCATGTCCATGTTTTGTTTCCTTCTAGTTTTTCATGACGGCGGCAAGGCTTGCCGCCAAGTCTTCCAGTTTGCTGATGTTGTGCACCGCCAGCATGCCATGCGCGGCCTTGTGCAGCTCGGCCGCGCCCCGCGCCACGGGGGCGTAGCCGTCAAACCGCAGCAGCGGGTTGAGCCATAGCAGGCGGCGGCTGCGCCGGCGCAGCCAGCCGAGTTCGCGCGCCAGATCGGCCGGCTCGCCGGTGTCCAGCCCATCGCTGATCACCAGCACCTGCGTGCGCCGGCCCACCAGCCGGCGCGCATGCGCTTCGCGCAGCGTGGCCAGCGCGTCGCCCAGGCGCGTGCCGCCGGCAAAGTCGCTGATGGCCAGGCTCGCGGCAGCCAGCATGTCGTCGGTGTCGGCCAGCCGGAAGGCGGGCGTCAGGTCGGTCAGGTGGGTGCCAAAGGCGAACACGTCGGTCCGCCCGCGGGGGCCATGCACGCTGCGCGTGGCCGCATGCAGAAAGCTCAGAAGCAGCCGCGAATAGCGCTCCATCGAGCCCGACACATCCACCAGCACCAGCAGGGGCAGGGGTTGGGCATGGCGCTGCAGGCGCCGCAGCTGCATGATCTCGCCGCCGGTGCGGGCGGCGTCGCGCATCACGCCGCTCCAGTGCACGCGTGCGCCGCGCGTGCCGGGCCGCACGCGGCGCGAGGGCACGCTGGGCACAGGCAGCGCCACGTCACGCGCCAGCCGCTCCACGAGCCGGTATTCGCTGCCGCTCAAGGCGTTGAAGTCGGCATGCTTCAAACGCTGCAGGTCGCTGGCCGTCATGGCGGCGTCAAACTCCACCTTCTGGTCTTCCTGCTTGGGCTTGGCCGCCTGACCATAGGCCTTTTGCGGCTGCAGGGCCTCGCGCACGCGCGGGCGGCGCTTGCTCGGCTCGGCCTTGCCCTCGGCGCTGGGCAGCAGCTGCGACAGCAGCTTGTTGGCGACTTCGGGGTTGCGGAAATAAATGTCAAACAGCTCGCGAAAGACCATGCGGTCCTGCTCGCGGCTCACCAGCACCGCCTCCATCGCCGCACTCAGGTCGCCCTTGCTGCCCACGCCCACCAGCAGCGCAGCCTGCTGTGCCAGCGCAATGCGCGCGCTATCCAGCCGCACACCCGCCCGGCGCAACGCCCGGCCAAAGCCAGTCACGTTGTCGGCCAGTTTGCCGGTGCGGGCGTCGCCTAGTTGCATGGGCTCATCTCGCAGTTTTCGCGCGCTGCTTCGCGCCAGGCGGTGCCCGGCAGGGGCTCACACTGTCGCGGTTGGCGCCTGGCGCCAACTCCGCTGCGGTGCTCGATCCGGGGTCGTGCCGAAGAACTCGCTGTGTTCGCTGCGCTCACGCCGCTCAAACAGCTTCGGCAAGCATGACGACGAAGCGCGCTGCGCGCGCCGCCCCCGAATCTCCGCTCCTCGCCGCCACAGAGATCGCCCTCGCCGGGCACCGCCTGCCGCGAAGCGGCGGGGTTGGTGAGCCACGGGTGGTACGCCAACCATGGCACACGCCTTTGCCGCGACGCATCACCGTAGCCGAAAGCAGCCGAAGTCATGTCACGCGTCCGCGGGCTCCGGCTTCAACAGCTCGGCCGCAAAGTCGCGCGTCAGCGCGGCCACGTCTTCGCGCTGCTTGAACAGGATGCCCGCCGTGTCGGCCACGACTTCCGGGTCGACTTCCAGCGTGTCAAGTGCCACCAGCGCCTTGGCCCACTCCACGCTCTCGGCAATGCCGGGCGCGCGCTGGAAGGCGTTGGCAAAGGGCTGGCTGCGCAGCCGGCCCACAAACTGCGCCACCTGCTGCGCCAGCGCGGCGCTGGCGCCGGGCACCTGGGCCTGCACGATGGCGAGTTCGCGCTCGCGATCCGGGTAGTCGAGCCAGTGGTACAGGCAGCGGCGCTTGACGGCGTCGTTCAGTTCGCGGGTGCGGTTGCTGGTGAGGATGGTCACCGGCGTGTACTGCGCCCGCACCGTGCCGATCTCGGGAATGCTCACCTGGTACTCGCCCAGGTATTCGAGCAGGAACGCCTCGAACGGCTCGTCGGCGCGGTCGACCTCGTCGATCAGCAGCACGGCGCCAGGCTCCGGCGCCTGCAGCGCCTGCAGCAGCGGGCGGCGGATCAGGTACCGGTCCTGGTACACCTCGCGCTCGATCTGGTCGGCGTCTTCCCGGCCCTCCACCGCACGCATGTGCAGCAGTTGGGCGGCGTAGTTCCATTCGTAAAGGGCCTCGCGCTGCTCCAGCCCGTCGTAGCACTGCAGCCGCAGCAGCTCACGCTGCAGCGCCTGCGCCAGGGCCTTGGCCAGCTCGGTCTTGCCGACGCCGGGCTCGCCTTCCAGCAGCAGCGGGCGCTGCAGCTTGAGCGCCAGGAACACGGCCGTGGCCAGCCGCCGGTCGGCGAAATAGCCCACCCCCTGCAACGCCTCGGTCAGGGCATCGATGGAGGTGAACGGGGCAGCGGTGGCAGGAACGATCATGGGCGGTGCACTGGTTTGCTATAAATTTGATAGCGCCTCACGCAACGTTCGCGCGGGCTGAAAGCCATTTTGGCTCTGAATCTTGCATGAAAAAGGCCCCGGCCGTGGGACGCGGGGCCTTTGCCATCGGTGGTAG
Organism: Ramlibacter sp.; assembly: GCA_046348225.1. Taxonomy (GTDB): domain Bacteria; phylum Pseudomonadota; class Gammaproteobacteria; order Burkholderiales; family Burkholderiaceae_C; genus JAXMEQ01. The sequence goes on along the minus strand of JAXMEQ010000010.1, from coordinate 135,206 downwards.
GCCTCAGCCCAGGGCTTTGGCCACCGCGCGCTGCGTCATCACACTGATGAGGTTGGCGCGGTAGGCGGCGCTGGCGTGCAGGTCGCTCGACAGGCCGTCCGCGTCAATCTTCACGGCGGCCGCGGCTTCGGGCGTGAAGCTCTTGCTGAGGGCGGCCTCCAGCCCGGCATGGCGGAACACGCCGTTGCCGCCGCCGGTGACGGCCACGCGCACGCCGCTGTCGGTCTGCGCCACGAAGATGCCGATCAGCGCAAAGCGCGAGGCGGGCTGCTTGAACTTCATGTAGGCCGCGCGCTTGGGCGCCGGGAAGCTGATCGCGGTGATCAGCTCGCCGTCTTCCAGCGCGGTGGTGAACATGCCCTGGAAGAAGTCGTCCGCCGCAACCTTGCGCTTGGTCGTGTGAACCGTGGCGCCCAGGCCCAGCACCGCCGTGGGGTAACAGGCGGAAGGGTCGTTGTTGGCGACCGAGCCGCCCAGCGTGCCCATGGCGCGGACCTGCCGGTCGCCAATGCCACCGGCCAGGTCGGCGAGCGCAGGGATGGTGGCCTTCACGTCGGCGTTTTTCGCCACGTCGGCATGGCGCGTCATGGCGCCGATGACGAGGTTACTGCCGTCTTTCTTCACGCCGCTGAGTTCGGCGATGCCACCCAGGTCCACCAACTGCTCGGGGCTGGACAGGCGCAGCTTCATCGATGCCAACAGGGTCTGGCCACCGGCCAGCACCTTGCCGCCTGCGGCGGCCAGCTTGCTGGCGTCGGCGGTGGAGGCCGGGCGTTCAAAGGTAAATGCGTACATGCTGTGTCTCCTGTTGTCTTAGGCCTTGGCGGCTTGAATGGCTTCCCACACGCGGCTGGGCGACGCGGGCATGTCGAATTCCTTCACGCCCAGGTCTTTCAGCGCGTCCAGCACGGCGTTGATCACTGCCGGCGGCGAGCCGATGGCGCCCGCCTCGCCGCAGCCCTTGGTGCCCAGCGGGTTGTGGGTGCAGGGGGTGCAGATGGTGTCGAGCTTGAACTGCGGGAAGTCGTCGGCGCGCGGCATGGCGTAGTCCATGAAGCTGCCGGTCAAAAGCTGGCCGGTTTCCTTGTCGTACACGCAGTTTTCCATCAGCGCCTGACCGATGCCCTGCACCAGCCCGCCGTGCACCTGGCCCTCGACGATCATCGGGTTGATGATGGTGCCAAAGTCGTCCACCGCGGTGAACTTGTCCACGCGCGTGACGCCGGTGGCCGGGTCGATCTCCACCTCGCAGATGTAGGTGCCGGCCGGAAAGGTGAAGTTGGTCGGGTCGTAGAACGCGGTTTCGTTCAGGCCCGGCTCCAGCTTGTCCAGCGGGTAGTTGTGCGGCACGTAGGCGGCCAGCGACACCTGGCCGAAGGCCACCTTCTTGTCGGTGCCCTTGACGGTGAACTCGCCGTTGGCAAACTCGATGTCGGCGTCGCTGGCTTCCATCAGGTGCGCGGCGATCTTCTTGGCCTTGGTCTCGATCTTGTCCAGCGCCCGCATGATGGCCGCGCCCCCCACGCTGATGGAGCGCGAGCCGTAGGTGCCCATGCCGAACGGCACGCGGCCCGTGTCGCCATGGACCACGTCCACGTTTTCCACCGGGATGCCCAGGCGTGCCGCCACCACCTGCGCAAAGGTGGTTTCATGGCCCTGCCCGTGGCTGTGGGAACCAGTAAACACTGTGACGCTGCCGGTCGGGTGCACGCGAATCTCGCCGCACTCGAACAGGCCGGCCCGGGCACCCAGCGCGCCCGCGATGTTCGACGGCGCGATGCCGCAGGCCTCGATGTATGACGAGTAGCCAATGCCGCGCTTCAGGCCCTTGGCAGCACTCGCGGCCTTGCGGGCGGCGAAGCCGGCCACGTCGGCCAGCTTCTCGGCCTTGTCCATGCAGCCCCGGTAGTCGCCCACGTCGTACTGCAGCGCCACCGGCGTCTGGTACGGCCAGCTGGTGATGAAGTTGCGCTTGCGGATCTCGTCCTGGCTCAGCCCCAGCTCCCAGCCACAGCGGCTGACCAGACGCTCCAGCAGGTAGGTGGCCTCGGGCCGGCCGGCGCCGCGGTAGGCGTCCACCGGCGCGGTGTTGGTGAACCAGGCGTCCACCTCCACATAAATCTGCGGGCAGGTGTACTGGCCAGCCAGCAGCGTGGCGTACAGGATGGTGGGCACCGCGGTGGAGAAGGTCGACAGGTAGGCGCCCAGGTTGGCGTCGGTGTGCACCCGCATGGCCAGGAACTTGCCGTCCTTGTCCATCGCCATTTCGGCGTGGCTCACGTGGTCGCGTCCATGGGCGTCGCTCAGGAACGCCTCGCTGCGGTCGCACACCCACTTGATGCTGCAGTTGAGCTGCTTGGCGGCCCAGGTGAGCGCCACGTCTTCGGCGTACAGGTAGATCTTGGAGCCGAAGCCGCCGCCCACGTCGGGCGCAATCACGCGCACCTTGTGCTCGGGCAGGCCCAGCACAAAGGCCGTCATGAGCAGGCGCTCGACGTGCGGGTTCTGGTTGGACACGTACAGCGTGTACTCGTCGCTGGCCCGGTTGTAGCTGCCGATGGCCGCACGCGGCTCCATGGCGTTGGGCACCAGGCGGTTGTTGGTCAGGTCCAGCTTGGTGATGTGGGCGGCCTTGGCAAACACGGCGTCCACCTGGCCCTTGTCGCCAATGGCCCACTTGTAGCAGTGGTTGTCGGGCGCGGCGTCGTGCAGTGCGGTGGCTTTGGCTGCATCGCTCACGCTCACCACGGCCGGCAGCACGTCGTAGTCCACCTCCACGGCTTCCGCGGCGTTCTTCGCCTGCTCCACCGTGTCGGCCACCACCATGGCCACGTGGTCGCCCACGTAGCGAACCTTGCCCAGCGCCAGGATCGGGTGCGGCGGCTCCTTCATGGGGGTGCCGTCGGTGCTGGTGATCAGCCAGCCACAGGGCAGTCCGCCCATCTTGCCTTCCACGTCCTTGCCGGTGAAGACCTTGGTGACGCCGGGCATGGCCTCGGCCTTGCTCACGTCAATCGACTTGATGACGGCATGCGCGTGCGGTGAGCGCACAAACACGGCCACGCGCTGGTTGGCCAGGTTGATGTCGTCGGTGTAGTTGCCTGCGCCGGTGAGGAAGCGGTAGTCTTCCTTGCGGCGGACGGCCTCGCCGATGTGCGGCAGGTTCGAAAAATCAGATGCACCCATGGCTGTTGCTCCTTATGCCGATGCCATGGCCGCAGCGCCCTGCTGCACGGCCTTGACGATGTTCTGGTAGCCCGTGCAGCGGCACAGGTTGCCCTCCAGCAGCTCGCGGATCTCGCCTTCGCTGGCCTTGGGGTGGTTCTTGCACAGGTCCACCGCGCTCATCACCATGCCCGGCGTGCAGAAGCCGCACTGCAGGCCATGGCACTCCTTGAAGGCGGCCTGCATCGGGTGCATGGTGCCGTCAGGCTGGGCCATGCCCTCGATGGTGGTGATCTCGGCGCCGTTATGCTGCACGGCCAGCGTGTTGCACGACTTGATGGCGCGGCCGTTCACGTGCACCGTGCAGGCGCCGCACTGGGCGGTGTCGCAGCCCACATGGGTGCCGGTGAGCTTGAGGTTTTCGCGCAGGACCTGCACGAGAAGCGTGTTGGGGGCGACGTCAACGCTGGCGGCTTTGCCGTTGACCTTGAGTTGAACCTGCATGGGGTTTGTCTCCATCTTGGGGTTGGGGATGTCTGGCGCGAACCATTGTTGAACTGCCCCCGGGGTGCCCCACTAGGCTAAACCCTAGTTTGCGAAACGCGGGACAGGAAATTCTCAAAATGGAACAATGGCTGTTGAAACACCCGCTCACACTCCGCGCTGACACCTTGCCGTCATGAACCTGCCCCACACTGCCGCCGCCCAGCAGCGCCTCGCCCAGATCGAGCAGGCGCGCCACGCGGTGATGCGCGAGGGCCGGGCCGTGACCGAGGTGGCGCTGGACGGCTGGGCCGACCGCGCCTGGATCGAACGATCCTGGCGGCGTTGTCTGGCCAATGGCCAGCGGCCCGACCAGCGGGTGGCCTTCGACGTGCTGCCGGCCCAGGCCCGGCGCCGCGCGCAGGAGGCCAGCCACGGGCTGGTCAGCGCCGCGCGCCCGGTGCTCGACAAGCTGGGCCGCGCCATTGCCAACACCCGCTACTTTGCGATCCTGACCGACGCGCGCGGCGTGGTGGTGGATGTGAACGGCCCCATCGACCGCAGCGACCGGCGGGCCCAGCTCATCACCCGCATCGGGGTCGATCTGTCCGAACGCAGCGTGGGCACCACCGCCATCGGCGCGGTGCTGGCCGAGCTGCAGCCGGTGTGGCTGCACCGGGGTGAACATTTCTTCCACGACACCAGCATGTACAGCTGTGCCGGCGCCCCGCTGTTCGGGCCCGACGGTCAGTGCGTGGGCATGCTGGACCTGACCGGCATCGACACCGCCGAACGGCCGGAGCTCAAGCACCTGGTGGCGCAATCTGCCCGCAGCATCGAGAACGCCCTGGCGCTGAGCCAGCCGCACAGCCTGCTGCTGCGGCTGAACTGGCCCGGCCGCACGCTCGGCGACGACGCCGACGGCCTGCTCTGCCTGGACGCCGACGGCCGTGTGACCGCCGCCAACCAGACCGCGCGGCAAATGGTGTCGCAGCTCAACCGGCCGGGGGGCAGTGTGCATTGCAGCGAGCTGTTTGCCATGCCCTGGGAAGCACTGTTTGACGGCGCGCGCCATGACGCGGTGGTCGAGGTCCCGCTGTGGTCCGGCCTGCGGCTGAATGCCCTGCCGCAGGCACCCGGCCAGGCCCTGTCGCCGGTGCCGCGTGCCACGCCGCCAACGCCCAGACCCCTGCCGCTCAAGGACCTGGAGACCGAGCTCATCCGCAAGGCGGTGCAGGACGCGCGCGGCAACGTGATGCAGGCCGCCCGCGCGCTGGGCATCAGCCGCGCCACCGTTTACCGCAAGCTGGGCACGCTACGCGGCTAGATGGCCCGCTGAACTGCAGCCTGGCTTTGCCCGCTTCGACGGTCACGTGACCCGCACGCATGCGTGCGTCAGCCACGGGTAAGTCTTATCGCTTGAACGACGAATTACAATGAGAACAAAGTTCACACGATTGTCGGCCATCTCGCGCCGAGCTGTGTTCCATACCCCACGAGACCACCCGGGCACAACCTCGTGCCGGAGACCCGTTTTGAAGTTTGATATCCGCAGAATCTTCGCCCGCAGCGGCGACCCTGCCGCCGGGGGGCATCTGGACGACGGCGCCGACACCGACTACCTGCCCGGCCATGGCGGTGGCGAAGGCCTGGAAACGGACTACCAGGGCATCATCGCGTCGCATTTCCGGCGCTGGGGCGTGAGCAACCAATGCGTGACGATTGAAGTCCGCAAGATCGGCCAGGCGCCCGACGGCTACGACGTGTTTGTGGGCATGGTGCGGCTGGTGCGCTGGGAACGCCACTCGGCCCTGCGGGTGCTGCTGGGCCTGCCGCTGCTGGAAGCCAAGATCCGCAAAACCGTGCGCGCCACCTGGCTGGCCGACTACAGCCATTTCACCGGCCTGTGGCTGCACACGTCCGAGCAGTTGCAGGTGCCCGACGAGCTGCGCGAGCTGCTGGGCGCACTGGCGCCGGCACAGCCCTCGGAAGCACCCGCCTCCCAATAGGCCGCGCCCGTCAGCCCGGCAGGGCCAGCACCAGGGCCGACTCGTCCACCAGCAGCTGCACCCGCCGCGTGGCCCGCAGCCCGCTGCCCGGCGGCGCGAACCCGACCAGCGCCAGCCCGGCCGCCAGCCCGGCGGTCACTTCGTCGCCGCCGTCGTCGGGCCCGCCGCGCGACACCCGCATCGCGCGGCCTTGCAGCAGGTTGCGGCCAGGCGGCGGCCGGGCGCTGCCAGCCGGCTGCACCAACACCGCCGTCGCCTTGCACAGCGCCACCACGGCCTGCCCCGGCCGCAGCCCCAGAAGTTCAACGCTTTCGCGCGTGATGCGCGCCACCAGCGCGGTGCCGTCGGCGAGTGCCAGCTGCACCCGCACGATGGCGCCGGTCCCTTCGAGGCCGGTCACCGCGCAGGGCAGCTGGTTGCGCATGCTGGTGCGGATGGACAGCTGCTGCAGCGCCGGCGAAGCGCCCGGCGCCTGCAGCCGTGCCAGCACCTGGCCGCGCGCCCGCGCCAGCGCATCGGCCGCAGCCAGCAGCTCCACCCCGGCCGGCGTCAGTTGCGCGCCGCCGCCGCCGGCCCCACCGACCGCCCGCGCCACCAGCGCCACGCCGGCCAGGTTGGTCAGCGTATCAATGGCTTGCCAGGCCGCCTTGTAGCTCACCCCGGCGTCGCGTGCGGCCTGTGAAATCGACCCGCTGGCGCCAACCAGGCGCAGGATGTCGATGCGCTTGTCGGCCGAGGCCTGGCTCAGCGCAGTGCGGTAGGCCACGGGCGATGAAGGGGGTTTGGACATGCAGCAATTTAACCCGGCGGGGCTGCCGGCCCGCAAGCTGTCACACTGTGTGCTACCCAGGTGCCCCATGACCGAAACTTCCAAGCCCATCGCCCACGCCACCACCCTTCGCGGCGCGGTCCGGCTGGCCACCGACGCCACCGCCGGCCTGACCGATCTGGTCGAAGCCATGCATGAACGCATCGGGCGCCTGCCGGGCGTCAAGCCACCGGCGCAGGCAGAGCGCACCCGCGGCATCGCCGGCCTGGTTTACAAGTCGGTCCGCGGTGTCACGCGCATCGTGGGGGGCAGCCTGGACGCGCTGCTCGGTGTGCTCGGGCCGACGCTGGGCAGCAGCACCCCCGGGCCGGAGCGCGAAGCGATTGTGGCGGCGCTCAACGGCGTGCTGGGCGACTATCTGGCCGCGACCGGCAACCCGCTGGCCACGGCCACCATGCTGCGCACCGCCGGCCCGGCCAGTGGCTGCGTCGTGGTGCTGGCCCACGGGCTCTGCATGAACGACCTGCAATGGCAACAGGCCGGGCACGACCATGGCGCGGCATTGCAGCGCGACCTGGGCTTCACACCGGTCTACCTGCGCTACAACAGCCGGCAGCATGTGTCGGTCAATGCGCGGGCCTTTGCCGCGGCCCTGGAGCAGCTGCTCGCCCGCTGGCCCGTGCCGGTGCAGCGGCTGGTGCTGCTGGGCCACAGCATGGGCGGCCTGGTGATGCGCAGCGCGCTGCACCAGGCGCAGCAGTCGGGCCACCAATGGCCGGCGCAGCTCACCGACATGGTGTTCCTGGGCACCCCGCACCATGGCGCGCCGCTGGAGCGCGCCGGCAACTGGGTGGACATCGTGCTGGGCGCCACGCCCTACGCCGCGCCGTTCGCGCGGCTGGGCAAGGTGCGCAGCGCGGGCATCACCGACCTGCGCCACGGCAACCTGCTGGACGAAGACTGGGTGGGCCGCGACCGCTTTGCCCGCGGCGTCGACCGGCGCCAGCCGGTGCCGTTGCCAGCCCGGGTGCGCTGTTTCACGGTGGCGGCGACGCTGGGCGCGCGCGGGGGCGACACCCGGGACCGCCTGCTCGGCGACGGGCTGGTGCCCCTGGCCAGTGCGCTCGGGCAGCACGCCGACCCGGCACGCGCATTGGCCTTCAGGCCGACCCGCCAGAAGGTGTTTCATGGCATGGGCCATCTGGCGCTGCTGGGCCGCCCCGAGGTGTACCAGCAGCTGCGCCGCTGGCTTGGCTGAGCGCACTCAGAGCAGCCGGAACGCGATCACCGCCACCAGGGTCGGTGGCAAGGCGGCGATCAACAGCCCCAGTGGGTGGACGGCCCCGTCTTCAAACTTGTCCTTGAGGATCGCCACGCCGGCCAGGTTGGGGGCATTGGCTATCACCGTGAGCCCGCCGCCCGTCACGGCACCGGCCACCAGCGCCACCTTGAATTCATCGCTCAGCCCTTCCACCAGCGAGCCCAGGTAGGTCAGTGCCGCGTTGTCCGTCACGGCCGTCAGCGCGGTGGCGCCAAAGAAGACGGCATTGGTGTCCAGGCTCAGCAGCAGCGGCTTCAGCCACCAGGCCTGCAAGCCGCCCAGCACCACCAGCCCGCCCAGGAAGAAGGCCACCAGCAATGCCTCGCGCAGGATCAGCGGGCTCTGGTGCCGCTGGTAGGCCGTGGTGTACCCGAGGAAGAACAGGAACAGTCCCATGAACACCGTGGGATGGTGCGCGAACATCACCACGCCCACCAGAAACAGCAGGTGCACCGCCACCACCGACAGCGGCACGGTCGCCTCGCCCGCGGCCCGGGCCTTGCCCATGTGCCCGAGTTGATGGCGGAACAGCAGCATGGCCGAGGCGGCGTTGATCACCACGGCCACGGCGGCCTTCCAGCCAAAGTTGGCGATCATGAACCACATGTCCCAGTTCCACGTGGCGGCCACCATCAGCACCGGAGGCGCGGCAAACGGCGTCAGGGTGCCGCCAATCGACACGTTGACAAACAGCACACCGATGGTGACGTACTTGAGCCGGGTGGAGACCTGGTGCGACAGCAGCGTGTCGCGCAGCATCAGCGCGGCCAGCGTCATGGCTGCCGGCTCGGTGATGAACGAGCCGAGCAATGGCACAAAGGCGAGCACCACGAAGTACATGGCCATGCCCCTGGGTAGCGGCAGATAGCGCGCAATAAAGCGCACCGCTGCGCCGGAGGCCTGCAGGATCGGGCGGGTGCCGGCGATCACCATGATCACGAACACGAACATGGGCTCGGTGAAGTTGCGCGAATCCACGTAAGCAATGGCGTCCTGCCGGCCGACGGTGGCGAACATGAACAGCACCAGCACCAGGGCCCAGAAGCCGAACACGACTTCGACCTCCCCCAGCAGGTGCCACACACCCGCATGGCGCGGCTGGCGGTGCGCCAGCCGCTCGAAGAACTTGGTGCTGAAGGTGTGGAGGACGGCGACGCCAAACAGGGTGGCGCCGATGATTTCAATCAGGGTGGGTGCGTTCATGGTCGTGACAGGTCCGCGAGGCGGCCCGACCTTCGCAACAACCTGCCCCGGCAACTGGCTTGCCGGTGACACCCGCGCGCAGTGTACCCGCTTCGAGCGCCTGCGGGCGCTTCAGGTGCCCCGCATGGCCACCAGGGCCACCGATGCGCGCTGCATCGCTTCCATGATGTGGACAAGCTCGGCTTCGGACGCGCCGGCCACCATGCCCTGCACCACCTCGGCCTGGATCGCCAGCGCCTTCGCTGCCAGCGCTTCGCCCCGGGTTGTCAGCGACAGGCGGCGCACCCGTGCATCCACCGGGTCGGCCTCGCGGCGCAGCAGCCGGTCTTCCTCCATGCGCGTGACCAGCATGCTGACCCCGCTCTTGGCCGAAAAGCAGCGCTGCGCCAGCTGCTGCTGGGTGATGCCGGGCTCACGGAACAGGTTGACCAGCACCTCGTGCTCGCCCAGCTTCAGCCCCAGCGCGGCCAGGCGCTGCGTGAGCACGGCGTCGCAGAGGTGGTACGCCCGCACCACCGACAGCCAGGACTGGGTGGCCAGCGCGGGATCCACAACGGCAGGGGGTTTTCGGGCAGTCATGCAACTCGTTCAGTTTTGAACTACAATGTTCACTATTGAACCAATTATAGGCCCTGCCATGAACCTCTACCTCCGCCTGATCTGGACCCTTCTGCGCGCCTGGCGCGCACCCCGCCTGGCCGTGGGGGACACGCTGACGCGCACGCTGCGGGTCTGGCCCAATGACCTGGACGTGAACGGCCACATGAACAATGGCCGCTACCTGACCGTTATCGACCTGATGCTGGTCGAATACTTTGTCCGCATCGGCTTTGCTTCGGTGATGCTGCGCAAGGGCTGGCGCCCCATGGCAGGCGGCTCGTTCATCACCTACCGGCGCGGCCTCAAGCCCGTGCAGGCCTACACGCTGCGCTTCCGGCTGGACGCCTGCGACCAGAGCTGGAACTACATGCGTTTCGAGTTCATGGACGGCGAGAAGGTCTGTGCCGCCGGCTACATGAAAGGCGCCGCCGTGGCACGCAGCGGACTGGTGCCCAACCAGCAGTCCTACGCGGCACTGGGCCAGCCGGTGTATCCGCCAGCCCTGCCCGAGCCGGTGCGCCACTGGCTGGCGGCCGAGCAGGGCCTGATCCGCACCGCCTGGTAAGCCCCCGCGCGACCGCAAGGCGCCGGTGCTTGCTACACTTTCGCTATTCATTTTGGTAATAGCGAAAGGTGACGCCCATGAAAATGCCCCCGGCAACGGTGCTCTGGGCCTTTGTGGCGCTGGTGCTGCCGGTGAGCCTGCACGCCGAAACTGCAAGGGTGGCCGTGGCGGCCAATTTCACGGCCCCGATGAAGCTGCTGGCCGAGTCTTTCGAGAAACAGACGGGTCACAAGGCCCAGCTGTCCTTCGGGTCCACCGGCAAGTTCTATGCACAGATCAAGGGCGGTGCGCCGTTCGATGTGCTGCTCTCGGCCGATGACGAAACACCCGCGCGACTGGAGGCCGAAGGCGACACCGTGCCTGCCACACGCTTTACCTACGCCATCGGCCGGCTGGTGCTGTGGTCGGCCACGCCCGGCCTGGTGGACGACCAGGGCGAGGTGCTGCGCCGCAACAGCTTCCGCCATCTGGCCATTGCGGCACCCAAGCTGGCACCCTACGGCGCGGCCGCCATTGAAACACTGACCCGCCTGGGCCTGCTGGCGGCCGTGCAGCCGAAATTCGTGCAGGGCGAGAGCATCGGCCAGACGTTCAACTTTGTCGCCACCGGCAACGCCGAGCTGGGCTTTGTGGCGCTGTCCCAGGTGTATGAGAACGGCCGCCTCACGCGCGGCTCGGGCTGGGTGGTGCCGGCCGGAATGCACAGCCCGCTGCAGCAGGATGCCGTGCTGCTGACACCCGGCCGGAACAACCCGGCCGCCACCGCGCTGCTGCAGTTCCTGAAGACCGAGCCCGCCCGCGCCCTCATGCGCGGCTACGGCTACGCGCACTGAACATGGCAGACGCCGCGCTGGCCGCCATTGCCCTGACGCTGCGGCTCGCCGGCGTGACCACGCTGATCCTGCTGCTGGTGGGCACGCCGCTGGCCTGGTGGCTGGCCCGCACGCGGTCCTGGGCCAAGGGGCCGGTCGGCGCGCTGGTGGCGCTGCCGCTGGTGCTGCCGCCCACGGTGCTTGGCTTCTACCTGCTCGTCACGCTCGGCCCCAACGGGCCCGGTGGCCAGCTCACCCAGGCGCTGGGCATCGGGCTGCTGCCGTTCACCTTCAGCGGGCTGGTGGTGGGCTCGGTGCTCTATTCCCTGCCCTTCGTGGTGCAGCCGCTGCAAAACGCCTTCGAGGCGATTGGCGACAAGCCGCTGGAAGCCGCGGCCACGCTGCGCGCCTCGCCGCTGGACACCTTCTTCAGCGTGGTGCTGCCGCTGGCGCGTCCGGGCTACCTCACGGCCACGGTCATGGGCTTTGCGCACACGGTGGGCGAGTTCGGCGTGGTGCTCATGCTGGGCGGCAACATCCCCAACCAGACCCGCGTGGTGTCGGTGCAGATCTATGACCATGTGGAAGCGCTGGAATACACCCAGGCGCACTGGCTGTCGGGCGCGATGGTGGTCTTTTCGTTCGGGGTGCTGCTGGCGCTGTACCTGCTGAACCCCACAGGGCGCCGCCGCGCATGAGCCGCATCGAGGCCCGCTTTGACGTCCGCTACCCGGGCTTTGCGCTCGACGTGACGCTGGACCTGCCCGGCCGCGGCGTGACGGCGCTGTTCGGCCCGTCGGGCTGCGGCAAGACCACCTGCCTGCGCGCCATGGCGGGCCTGCTGCACGCACCGGGCGGGCGCCTGCGGGTGCAGGGCGAGGTCTGGCAGGACGACCACCGCTTTGTGCCCACCCACCGGCGGCCACTGGGCTATGTGGCGCAGGACGCCGCCCTGTTCCCCCACCTCACGGTGCGCGGCAATGTGGAATACGGCATGACGCGGGTGCCCGCCGCGCAGCGCAAGGTTTCCATCGACCAGGCGGTGGCACTGCTGGGCATTGACGCGCTGATGGGGCGTCGGCCCGACGCCCTGTCGGGCGGCGAACGGCAGCGCGTGGCGATGGCCCGGGCGCTGGCCACCAGCCCGCGCCTGCTGCTGCTGGACGAGCCGATGGCAGCGCTGGACGCGCGGCGCAAGGCCGAGGTACTGCCCTGGCTGGAGCGTCTGCACCGGGAGCTGGACATCCCCGTCATCTACGTGAGCCATGCGATCGGCGAAGTGGCCCGCCTGGCCGACCACCTGGTGCTGATGGAGGCCGGCCGCGTGGTGCAAAGCGGCCCGGCCTCCGCCCTGCTGGCGCAGCCCGACAACGCACTGCCGCTGGCCGAGGGCAGCGGCATCGTGGTCCGGGCCACGGTGTGCGGCCACGACGCAGCGCGCGGCCTGACCACCGTGGCGTTTGAACAGGGTCAGCTGCAGCTGCCTGACACGGTGGCCCGACAGCCCGGCGAGGCGGTGCGCGTGCGGCTGCAGGCGCAGCCGGTACTCATGCTGGATTCAGAAGAAAAAGGCCTGTAGCCCGCACCGGCGCTGCGTGAGGCGCTATAAAATCAATAGCATCTAGAAAGCGCAGGAACGGAAGCCGACGAAGCGGTCGTCACGTTCGGGTGCGGCAAAGCCGCGGTACTTGGGGTGCTTCATGCGGGAGCGGGTGGCAAACGAGCCCCCGCGCAGCACCCGGGCGCGGCCCAGCCAGTGCGGGCCGCTCCAGTCCGCCAGCGCCGTCCACGGGTCGGCCTGAAAGCCGGGCCAGGGCCGCAAGGTGGACGCCGTCCACTCGTGCACATCACCCCAGCGGAAGCCCTGGCGCGCCGCCTGGTGGGCGGCAACTTCCCATTCCACTTCGGTCGGCAGGCGCCGGCCGGCCCAGCGGCACCAGGCGTCCGCCTCCCACCAGCTCAGGTGCATGGCCGGCTGGCCGCCCGACATGCGCACCGCGCGGCCAAACAGCGTCTGCATCACGGCACCGCTGGCCACCCCGATCTGCTCCACATGCCGCGGCCCGCGCCGGCCATCACGCGCGGCCAGTGCCTGCAGCCATTCCCAGCCCTCGGGCTGCCAGAACTCGGCGCGGTCGTAGCCGCCGTCGTCCACAAACTCGACAAACTGCGCCCAGGTCACGGGCTGGGCATCAATTTCAAAGTCGGGCACCGCCACGTCATGCGCCGGGCGTTCAATGTCAAACGCAAAGCCGCCGGCCGGCAGCCCCAGCAGCCAGCGGGTGGCCGGGACCTGCAGGGGCGCACGCGGCTGCGCGCCACCGGGCAGCGCGAGCCGGATCGGCAGGCCCAGCGTCTGCGCCATGGTGATGAGCTGCTCGCCACGCAGGTCTTCGTGGAACAGGGCCAGCCGGTAGAAGTACAGCGCGTCGTCCCCGTCGCCGGCCTTGTCCAGCAGCTCCAGGGTGGATTCGAGCGTGTCAAGCAGCCAGGCGCGCGTGGCGCCGGCATCCGGCAAGCCCGGCTGGCCGCGTTGCGCCAGCGGCACCAGCGCGGGATGCCACCAGGCATCGGCTTGGGGCTCCACCGATGCGAGGCGCAACGGCTCGGCCGGGCAGCGCGGGCCGAGCGCGCGCTGGGTATTGCGCCCGATCCAGTATTCCGCAAACCAGCCGGTGTGCCCGGCCAGCCAGAGCGCCGGTTCCCAGCCGTCCTGCGACGGGCCCGGCGGCGGGTCGGCAGCCGCCTGCTCGTGGTGGGTCAGCAGGTTCAGCGTGTGGTTGCGCGCATCCATCAAGGCCAGCGACAACAGCTCGCGGCCTGCTGCACGCATGCCGGGGGAATCGATCTGGTCGGGCGTCGCGGCGGGCGTCAGCGATGGCATGCAGCATTATCGGCCGCCCGCTTCCCGGCGCCGCACGGCACCCCGGTACAAACCCTGAGTTGTAAGGGCATGTACCGTCACGTTGCTGTCAGCTTGTCTGTAGAGTGACTTCTAGAATTTACGTCTTATATCCTTCTGGCTTATTGCACCCGGTTGTCTTGCGTGTGGCACGCGCGGTCCCCGGGTGTTCTCGCAAGAAACGGTTTTTATCTCCCGGAGACATCATGCAAGCGTTATTGAAGTTCTCGAAAGGTGTGGACTGGCTGAACACCCAGATCGGCAAGTACGTCATCTGGCTCATCCTCGCCTCCACCGTCATCAGCGGCGTCAATGCGGTTGTCCGCAAGGCGTTCGACATGAGTTCCAACGCCTACCTCGAAGTGCAGTGGTACCTGTTCGCCGCGTCGTTCATGCTCGCCGCAGGCTATACGCTGCTCAACGGCGAGCATGTGAAGATCGACGTGATCCACAGCCGCCTGCCCAAGCGCACGCAGATCTGGATCGACGTGTTCGGCTTCGTGGTGTTTCTGGCCCCGGTGTGCTTTGCCATCCTCTGGTACGGCATTCCGTTCTTCCTGAAGGGCTTCAACTCCGGCGAAATGTCGTCCAACGCCGGTGGCCTGATCCGCTGGCCGGTGTACCTGATGATGCCGCTGGGCTTCGGCTTGCTGATGCTGCAGGGCGCATCGGAACTCATCAAGCGGCTGGCCTTCCTGCAGGGCCTGATTGAAGATCCGACCGTCAAGAAGATCGAAAAGACGGCCGAAGAAGAGCTGGCAGAAGCCATCCAGCGCCTGGCTGAAGAAAAGGCGAAAGCCGAAGCCAAAGCCGCCTGACCGGAGCACAACAACATGGAACTCATTACCCACAACCTCGCCCCGATCATGTTCGCGGGGCTGGTCATCTTCCTGCTGCTGGGCTTTCCGGTGGCCTTCAGCCTTGGCGCGTGCGGCCTGTTCTTCGGCTTCATCGGCATCGAACTCGGCGTGCTGCCCGAGGCGCTGCTGCAGGCGCTGCCGCTGCGCATCTTCGGCATCATGCAGAACGACACGCTGCTGGCCATTCCGTTCTTCACGCTGATGGGCCTGATCCTCGAGCGCAGCGGCATGGCAGAAGACCTGCTCGACACCATCGGCCAGCTGTTCGGCCCGATCCGCGGCGGCCTGGCGCTGGCCGTGATCTTCGTGGGCGCCCTGCTCGCCGCCACCACCGGGGTGGTGGCCGCCTCGGTGATCTCCATGGGCCTGATTTCGCTGCCCATCATGCTGCGCTACGGCTATGACCGGCGGCTGGCTTCCGGCGTGATTGCAGCGTCCGGCACGCTGGCGCAGATCATCCCGCCGTCGCTGGTGCTGATCATTCTGGCGGACCAGATGGGCCGCAGCGTGGGCGACATGTACAAGGGCGCCTTCATCCCCGGCTTTGTGCTCACCGGCCTGTATGTGGGCTACGTGATCCTGCTGGCGATCTTCAAGCCCAAGTGGGTGCCGGCCCTGCCGCCCGAAGCGCGTACCTACCGCGAGGCCAACGGCTCCTCGGGCCTGCCCTCGCTGCTGCTGCTGACCATCGTGTCCACAGCCGCCGCCGTAGCGCTCGGCAAGAACTACGCGCAGGTCGTGAGCTGGTGGAAGAAGACCGAGGTCACCACGGTCGCCACAGACGAAACCATTGTTGTCGCCATGTGTGCCGGCGTGCTGCTGGCCTTTGTGATCGCCGTCATCAACAAGGTCACCCGGCTGGGCCTGCTGTCGCGGATGGCCGAGCGCGTCACCTTCGTGCTGATCCCGCCGCTGCTGCTGATCTTCCTGGTGCTGGGTACCATCTTCCTGGGCATCGCCACCCCGACCGAAGGCGGCGCCATGGGGGCACTGGGTGCCTTTGCGATGGCGATGGCCCGCAAGCGCCTGAGCTTTGCGCTGCTCAAGCAGGCGCTGAACGTCACGACCAAGCTGTCGTGTTTCGTGGTGTTCATCCTGATCGGTTCGACCATCTTCAGCCTGGTGTTCCAGGGTGTGGACGGCGCCAAGTGGGTGGAGCACCTGCTGAGCGGGCTGCCGGGCGGCCAGCTGGGCTTCCTGATCGTGGTCAACATCCTGATCTTCGTGCTGGCCTTCTTCCTGGACTTCTTCGAGCTGTCGTTCATCGTGGTGCCGCTGCTGGCCCCGGTGGCCGAGAAGCTGGGCATCGACCTGATCTGGTTCGGCGTGCTGCTGGCGGTGAACATGCAGACCTCGTTCATGCACCCGCCGTTCGGCTTCGCGCTGTTCTACCTGCGCAGCGTGGCGCCCATGAAGGAATACACCGACAAGGTCACCAAGGCGCTGGTGCAGCCCGTGACGACCATGCAGATCTACTGGGGTGCCGTGCCGTTCGTGGTGATCCAGATCATCATGGTGGGCCTGGTGATTGCCTTCCCGGCGCTGGTGACCGGCGGCCTGGACAAGGACGTCAAGGTAGACCTGAACAAGGCTGCCACGCAGCTTGAGCAGATGTCGCCGGACGCCATGCCCGGCGGCGCAGCGGACCCGCTCAAGCCCGGGGCCCTTCCTGGCGCGGCGGGCGACAGCAAGGCCGCCGAGCAGGAGCAGCAGAACATTGACGACCTGTTCAAGGACGCCAACAAGAAGTAAACGCGGAAGCGGAAAAAGCCGGGCCATGGCCCGGCTTTTTTTTGCCCTGGCTGACCCCCCTGTCGAGCTCGTACGGCTGCATGGGCCAGGTGACGCGTGCCGATCCGGGGTGACCCACGGCCTGTACGCCCCCGACACCGCCCTCCACACGCCCTGGCGCAGGGCAATTGATCATCGTCCCGATCTGACGGGAGCACCGCCCTCCAGGGGGTCGTGCGCAGCAAGCGCCGGGGGCTGGCATCGCCGCGGGTGCCGCGGCAACCTTGTGCCCACGTCACCCGGGCACGCCCGCCACCCGCGACCCGGGCATGACGGCCGCGGTCGCTGCCTTCCTCGCCGGCGCGCAGCCGCAGGCCAAAAAAAAGGCCGCGCGTTGCCGCGCGGCCTGAGCATGAAGAAACGTCGGGCTGATTACAGCTTTTGCGACTGCATGAAGCGGTCGAACGTGGCTTCGGTGAAGCGGAACCACAGGTTCTGGTCAGCACGGAACTTGGAGTAGTCGCCGTAGATCTTCTTCCAGTTTTCGTTCTTGGCGCTCAGCTCGTCATAGATGGCCATGGCCGACTTGAAGGCGGCAGCCATCACGTCGTTCGGGAACGGACGCAGCTTGGTGCCGGCACCCACCAGCTGCTTGAGCGCGCCAGGGTTGCGTGCGTCATAGCGGGCCTGCATGGTGACATGCGCCTCGGCGGCAGCCGCCTCGACGATGGCCTTGTTCTCGGGCGACAGGGCTTCGAAGGCCTTGTTGTTGATGAAGAAGTCGAGCTCGGGGCCGCCTTCCCAGAAACCGGGGTAGTAGTAGAACGGCGCCACCTTGTTGAAGCCGAGCTTCTGGTCGTCGTACGGGCCCACCCACTCGGCGGCGTCGATCGTGCCCTTTTCGAGGGCCTGATAGATTTCACCGCCAGGAATGTTCTGGGGCACCGTGCCCAGGCGCTCCAGCACCTTGCCACCGAAGCCACCGATGCGGAACTTCAGGCCCTTCATGTCGGCCACCGACTTGATTTCCTTGCGGAACCAGCCGCCCATCTGCGCGCCCGTATTGCCGCCCGGGAAACTGACGATGTTGTACTTGGCGTAGAACTCGCGCATTAGCTTCAGGCCGTTGCCTTCGTACATCCAGGCCGTCATCTGGCGGCTGTTCAGGCCGAACGGAATGGCGCAACCCAGGGCGAAGCACTCGTCCTTGCCGAAGAAGTAGTAGGGCGCGGTGTGCGCGGCTTCCACGGTGCCGTTCTGCACGCCGTCGACCACGCCGAACGCGGGCATCAGTTCACCAGCGGGGTGAACCGAAATCTCGAACTTGCCGCCCGACATGGCCTTGACCTTGTTGGCAAACACTTCAGCCGCGCCGAAGATGGTGTCGAGCGACTTGGGGAAGCTCGACGCCAGGCGCCAGCGGATGGCGGCCTGTGCATGCACTGCCGGTGCAACACCAGCGGCCAGCACGCCGGCGATGCCGGCATTTTTGATTAGGGAACGACGGTCCATGTGTTAGCTCCTCGAATGGATCAGAAAAACAGAGTTGGCGAGTCAGATTTGGGACAACTTAAAGTTGTCAAATCAGCCGTCATTCTAGGAAGGCGAACACTTAAGCCCTCACGGGTTTTCCCTTGAGAAATACCCGTAAAGCATTAGCATTCAGCCTGCTGTCAGCAAACGCGCCGCAGCGGCGCCGCCCGCCCGCTTCAGCCAACGACCTTGAGGCCAGGCCGGGCCTGTTCACCCGGGCTGGTGAAGCGCGCACGAATGGAAGCCTCGATGCCGGCCGCGTCCAGCCCCTGCATGGCCAGCAGCCTGGCCGGATCCCCATGCTCGATGAACTCGTCGCGCAGGCCCAGCTGCAACACCGGCCGTGTGACACCCGCCGCGTTCAGCGCCTCGGTGACAGCGCTGCCTGCGCCCCCCATGACGGCGCCCTCTTCCAGCGTCACCAGTGCTTCATGCTGCGCTGCGACCTGCAGCAGCAACGCCTCGTCCAGCGGCTTGGCCCAGCGCATGTTGACGACGGTCGCGTCCAGGGCCTCGGCCGCCTTGAGTGCCGGATACAAAAGCGTGCCGAAGGCGAGGATGGCCACGCCCCGCCCCTGGCGCCGTACTTCGCCCTTGCCGTAGGGCAACGGCTCCAGGTCGGTGCCCGCAGCAACCCCGGCACCCGCCCCGCGCGGGTAGCGCACGGCCACCGGGTGGTTCTGTGCAAATGCGGTGCTCAGCAGGGCGCGGCATTCACGCTCGTCGGCGGGGCAGGCCAGCGCCATGTTCGGGACGCAGCGCAGGTAAGGAATGTCGTAGGCGCCCGCATGCGTTGCGCCGTCCGCCCCTACCAGACCCGCACGGTCCAGTGCGAACACCACAGGCAGGTTCTGCAGGGCCACATCATGGATGAGCTGGTCATAGCCCCGCTGCAGGAAGGTGGAGTAGATGGCCACCACGGGCTTGAGCCCTTCGCAGGCCAGCCCGGCGGCAAACGTCACCGCGTGCTGCTCGGCGATGCCGACGTCGTAGTACCGGCCGGGGAAGCGCTTTTCGAACTCCACCATGCCGGAGCCTTCGCGCATGGCCGGCGTGATGCCCACCAGCCGTTCGTCCTGCGCGGCCATGTCGCACAGCCACTGGCCAAAGACCTGGGTGAAGGTCGGCAGCGCCGGCGCCGCCGGCTTGACCAGGCCGACGGCCGGATCAAACTTGCCCGGGCCGTGGTAGGCAATCGGGTCGGCCTCGGCCAGCTTGTAGCCCTGCCCCTTGCGCGTGACCACATGCAGGAACTGGGGGCCCTTGAGGTGCTTGATGTTCTCCAGCGTGGGGACCAGCGACTCAAGGTCGTGCCCGTCGATCGGACCGATGTAGTTGAAACCGAACTTCTCGAACAGCGTGGCGGGCACCACCATGCCCTTGGCCTGCTGCTCGAAGCGCTTGGCCAGCTCGAACAGCGGCGGCACCGGCTTGAGCACCTGCTTGCCCACGTTCTTGGCTGCAGCGTAGAACTGGCCGCTCATGAGCTGGGCCAGGTAGCGGTTGAGCGCGCCGACCGGCGGGCTGATCGACATGTCGTTGTCGTTGAGGATGACCAGCAGCTTGCAGTCGGCCACGCCGGCGTTGTTCAGCGCCTCGAACGCCATGCCCGCGCTCATGGCGCCGTCGCCGATGATGGCAACGGCATGGCGGTCTTCGCCCTTCTGCTTTGCCGCCAGCGCCATGCCCAGCGCAGCCGAAATGCTGGTGGACGAATGGGCGGTGCCAAAGGTGTCGTACTCGCTTTCGTCGCGGCGCGGGAATCCCGACAGACCGCCCAGCTGGCGCAGCGTCCCCATGCGGTCACGCCGCCCCGTCAGGATCTTGTGCGGGTAGGTCTGGTGCCCCACGTCCCAGACCAGCCGGTCGTGGGGCGTGCTGAAGACGTAGTGAAGCGCCACCGTGAGCTCCACCGTGCCCAGGTTGGAGCTGAGGTGCCCGCCGGTGCGCGCCACGCTGTGCAGCAGGTAGCTGCGCAGCTCGTCGGCCACGGTGGCGAGCTGCGCCCGCGGCAGCTTGCGCAGGTCCGCGGGGCCGTTGATTGTTTCCAGCAGAGATGCCATGCCTAATTGTTCCTGTTGACCACCATGTCGGCAAGTGCGCGTAGCGCACGGGTGTCGCGCAGGGCGCTGGCCTCCAGCGCCGCCGTCGCCTGCGCATGCAGCGCGCGGGCCAGGGCCCGCGAAGGCTCCAGCCCCATGAGCGAGACATAGGTGGGTTTGTCCTGGGCCGCGTCCTTGCCGGCCGTCTTGCCGAGGGTGGCGGAGTCGGCCGTCACGTCCAGGATGTCGTCCACCACCTGGAACGCCAGCCCCATCGCGGCCCCGTAGTGCGACAGCGCCGTCGCTGCCGCCTCCGTGGCATTGCCACAGGCAGCGCCCATCAGCACGCTGCCTTGCAGCAGCGCCCCGGTTTTCAGCCGGTGCATGCCGCGCAGCTGGTCTTCCGTGAGTGCCAGGCCCACGCTGGCGAGGTCAATCGCCTGCCCGCCCGCCATGCCCGAACTGCCGGCGGCCCGTGCCAGCAGCCGGCACAGCGTGGCCTGCATGGCGGCCGGGACCGCGTCGCCTTCGGGCACCAGCAGCTCGAAGGCCAGCGCCTGCAGCGCGTCCCCCGCCAGCAGGGCCTGGGCCTCGCCGAATTTCACGTGGACCGTGGGCTTGCCACGGCGCAGCACGTCGTTGTCCATGCAGGGCATGTCGTCATGCACCAGCGAGTAGGCGTGGATCAGCTCGACGGCGCAGGCCGCGCGCAGCGCGGCTTCGGCGTTGCCTTCAACGGCTTCGGCCGCCGCCAGCACCAGCAGAGGCCGCAACCGCTTGCCACCGTCCAGCACCGCGTACCGCATGGCCTCGCCCAGCCCGGCGGGTGCGTCGCCCGCCACCCACTGCGTGAGGGCCCGCTCCACCCGCGCCAGCCGCTCGCGGGCCCAGCCTGCCAGGTCCAGCGCCGGCACCGCGCTCACTCCTGCATCCACGGTTTGAGGGCCCCATCGTCCAGCACCTTGATCTGCGACTCCACCGCTTCCAGCCGGTCGCGGCAGAACTTGAGCAATTCGGCGCCACGCTGGTAACCCGACAGCAGCTGCTCCAGCGGCATCTGGCCCGACTCGATGCGGTTGACCAGCTGCTCCAGTTCTTCCAGCGCGGCCTCGTAGCTGGCAGGAAGGGGAGCGGGGCTTGCGGGAGGGGGCGCCTTGGGCATGAATGGCTCGGTGGGTGTAAAGCCGGGATTTTAGGCGGTGCCCGCGCAGCAGCGGGGGTACAATCCGTTTCCCCTCTCCGGCCCGGCCGGACCCCCGTTCCCAATACCGCGCCAGTCCACGGATAAAGCGCTTACCCTGCCCCTTCATAGGGGGAGTCTCTAGGTCAGGACGTTATGTCTGATTTAAGTCTTCAACTGCAGCAGGCCACAAGCCAACTACCAGTTTCCAGTTACTTCGATGAGGCGCTGTTCCGGCGTGAGCGCGACCTCCTCTTCCAGCGCGGGCCCCGCTATGTGGGGCACCAGCTGTCGGTGCCCCAGGTGGGCGACTTCTATGCCCTGCCCCAGGAAGGCGAAGGCCGCGCCCTGGTACGCACGCCCCAGGGGGTCGAGCTCATCTCGAACGTCTGCCGGCACCGGCAGGCGGTCATCCTGCGCGGCCGCGGCTCGGTGAACGAGCGCCCGGGCTCGGGGGGCAACATCGTCTGTCCGCTGCACCGCTGGACCTACAGCGCCGGCCAGCACGCGCCGGCCGGCAGCCTGCTGGGGGCGCCGCATTTCGCACAGGACCCCTGCCTGAACCTGCGCAACTACGGCCTTCGCGAATGGAACGGGCTGCTGTTCGAGGACAACGGCCGCGACATTGCCGCCGACCTGGCCAACATGGGCCCGCGCGCCGAACTCGACTTCACCGGCATGGTGCTGGACCGCGTGGAGATGCATGAGTGCAACTACAACTGGAAGACCTTCATCGAGGTGTATCTGGAGGACTACCACGTCGGCCCGTTCCATCCGGGGCTGGGCAGTTTCGTCACCTGTGAAGACCTGCGCTGGGAGTTCAAGGAACACTATTCGGTGCAGACCGTGGGTGTCGCCAACCGGCTGGGCAAGGCGGGCAGCCCGGTCTACGAGCGCTGGCAGCAGGCGCTGCTGCAGTACCGCAACGGCGAGCCGCCGAAGTACGGCGCCATCTGGCTCACCTACTACCCGCACATCATGGTGGAGTGGTACCCGCATGTGCTGACGGTGTCCACGCTGCACCCGATCAGCCCGCAAAAGACGCTGAACATGGTGGAGTTCTACTACCCCGAGGAGATCGCCGCGTTCGAGCGCGAGTTCGTGGAAGCCCAGCAGGCCGCCTACATGGAAACCTGCGTGGAGGATGACGAGATCGCCGAACGCATGGACGCCGGCCGGCTGGCGCTGCTCAAACGCGGTGACAACGAGACCGGCCCTTACCAGAGCCCCATGGAAGACGGCATGCAGCACTTTCACGAGTGGTACCGCGGCAGCATTGGCAGCGCCGCGATCGACCGCTGATGCCGTCGCGCGCGGGCGGGCCGCTGCGCGGCACCGTTGTGCCGCTGGACCGTGCCAACGTCGACACCGACGCCATCTTTCCCAAGCAGTACGGCCGCAGCATCGCGCGCAGCGGCTTCGGTGCCGTGCTGTTCGACCACTGGCGCTACCTCGACCCCGGTGACCTGACCAGCGACCACAGCCTGCGCCGGCCCAACCCGGACTTTGTGCTCAACC
This sequence comes from Ramlibacter sp., assembly GCA_046348225.1. GTDB lineage: Bacteria > Pseudomonadota > Gammaproteobacteria > Burkholderiales > Burkholderiaceae_C > JAXMEQ01. The sequence continues at coordinate 112,513 of JAXMEQ010000010.1, read as the reverse complement.
GCCCCGAACTGCGCGGCGCCAGCGTGCTGCTGGCCCGCGACAACTTTGGCTGCGGCTCCAGCCGCGAGCATGCGGTCTGGGCGCTGCGCGACTACGGCATCCGCGCCGTGCTCGCACCCAGCTTCGGCGACATCTTCCGCCAGAACTGCCCGCTCAATGGCGTGGCCGCCATCACGCTCGCCGCCGCCGACGTGGGCACGCTGTTCGCGCACGCGCAGCACGCGGTGCTGCGCGTGGAAATCGACCTGCCCGCGGGCGCGCTGTACTGCAGCGGCGAGACGCTGCGCTTTGCCCTGTCACCGCGCGAGCTGGCGCTGCTGACGCAGGACACCGACTGGATCGGCGCCACCCTGATGCAGCGCGGCCGCATCGCCGCGTTTGAAGCCGAACGCCTGGCGCGCCAGCCCTGGCTGAACCGCACACTGGACGCCTGAATGCAAGCCCTCTGGATGGTGCTGGGCGCCCTGTTCTTTGCCACCATGGCGGTGTGCGTGAAGTTCGCGTCGGCCTACTTCAATGCGGCCGAACTGGTGTTCTACCGCGGCCTGCTCGGCATGCTGTTCATGTGGCTGCTGGCACGTCGCCAGGGCGTGGCGCTGTCCACGCAATATGCCGGCATGCATGCCTGGCGCAGCCTGGTGGGCGTGATCTCGCTCGGTGCCTGGTTCTACGCCATCGCCATCCTGCCACTGGCCACCGCGATGACGCTCAACTATATGAGCAGCGTCTGGGTGGCGGCGTTCCTGATTGGTGGCGCGCTGATCAACTGGAACCCGCGCAGCGGGGCCAGCACCGCACTGCGCCAGGGCCCGCTGGTGCTGACGGTGCTGGCCGGTTTTGCCGGCGTGGTGATGATGCTTCGCCCCACCATCGAGCAGAACCAGGTGTTCGCGGGCCTGGTGGGGCTGCTGTCGGGCTTCACGGCCGCGTTTGCCTACATGCAGGTCATGGCGCTGGGCAAGCTCGGGGAGCCCGAAAGCCGCACCGTCTTCTACTTTGCACTCGGCTCGGCCGTCGCCGGTGGCGCCGCCATGCTGGTCACGGGCGTGTCGCCCTGGCACTGGCAGCACGCGCTCTGGCTCCTGCCGGTGGGTCTGCTGGCGTCCCTCGGGCAGCTTTGCATGACGCGTGCCTACAGCCAGGGCGCCACCCTCGTGGTGGCCAATTTGCAATACTCGGGCATTGTGTTTGGCGTGCTCTACAGCGTGCTGCTGTTTGACGACGTGATCCCGTGGATCGGCTGGGCCGGCATGGCATTGATCATTGCCAGCGGCATTGCCGCCACCGTGCTGCGGGCCCGTGCCGCGCCCAATGCCCCTGGTGAAGAACATTGAAGGAGTCCCGGCCCGTGTACACCACCCTGATTTCCGTTGCCCAGCTGCGCGCCCTGCAAGCCGAGGGCGCACCCCTGCTGGTGTTTGACTGCACCAGCGACCTGATGAACCCGCCGCTGGGCCCGCAGCAATACCGCGAAGCGCACATTCCGCGTGCCGTGTTTGCCGACCTCAACGAACACCTGAGCGACAAGACCGGCGCCGATGCCGCCTCGGGCGGGCGCCACCCGCTGCCCAGCCGGGAGAAACTGGCGATCTGGCTGTCCAGCGTGGGACTGGCCAACGACATGCAGGCGGTGGTGTACGACCGCAATGGTGCCAACTACTGCGGGCGGCTGTGGTGGATGCTCAAGTGGGCGGGCCACGACGCCGTGGCCGTGCTCGACGGCGGGCTCCAGGCCTGGCAGGCCGCGGGGGGCGCGGTGGCCAGTGGCGAGGAGCCTTCGCATTTCCAGACCAACTTCACGCTGGGCCCGCCCCTGCGGCGCCTGGCCACCACGGCCGAGGTGCTGGCGGGGCTGGGCCGGCACACCATCGTCGACGCGCGGGCCACGCCGCGCTTCAAGGGTGAGGTGGAGCCGCTGGACCCGGTGGCCGGGCATATCCCGGGCGCATTGAACCGCCCGTTCCAGGGCAACCTGGGTCCCGATGGCCGGTTCAAGGCTGCCGAACAACTGCGGGCCGAGTACGAGCAACTGCTGGCTGGCCGTGACCCGGCCAGCGTGGTGCACCACTGCGGCAGCGGCGTCAGCGCGGTGCCAAACCTCATTGCCATGGAACTGGCCGGCCTGGGCCAGGCGGCCCTGTACGCAGGCAGCTGGAGCGAATGGTGCGCCGACCCGGCGCGCCCGGTGGAAAAAGGCTGAGGCCGCCTCAGGTGCGGCGCTGACCGATCAGCGCGCGGCCGGCCTTGTACACCAGCCAGCCGACCAGCAGGCCACCCGCTGTCAAACCCGCGAGCAGGGCCATGTCCTTGCAGCCCTCGCTGAAGCCGGTGGCAACGCAGCCCGCGCCAAAGATGGCGGTGAACCCGCCGCCCGCCACAGCCACCCATGCCATGAACAGGCCGCCGCCAATCGCCAGGACGTAACCCAAGAACCGTTTCATCTGCGCCCCTCCGCTTTTGCACCCCATGGTAGCGCCTCGCGGCTAGACTCGGCCCATGAACCTTTCACGAATTGCCGTCTCCCTTGCGCTGGCCCTGACCGGGCCGGTCGCCCTCGCCCAGCTCAAGGCCCCGCGTAGTGGTGGCCCGTCGTTGGCGGCGCCGCCAGCGGCAGGCACCCCGGTGCCTGCGCCCACCGCGCCCGCCGAGCCCGCCGCCAGCGGGGATGAGCAGTCCCAGAAGGAAGCGGCCGGCCAGGTGGCCGCCCTGGGCTGGCTGCTGCTGCTGGACCGGCGCGACTGGGGCACGGCCTGGGAATCCACCAGCCCGGTGTTCCGGGCCCAGGTGCCGATTGCGACCTGGATGGACGCCATCCCCAAGGTGCGTGAGCCCCTCGGCCCGCTGGCCGAGCGCCAGCCGATCGAGGTGGGCTACAAGACCACGCTGCCCGGCCGGCCGGCCGGCGACTATGTGACGGTGGTGTTTGCCAGCCGGTTTGGCAACAAGCCGGACACCGAGGAAATTGTCACCACCCTGCGCGAGGCCGACGGCCGCTGGCGCGTGATCGGCTACTCCACCCGCTGACGGCCGCGCCGTCAGTGTGCGTGGGCCAGGCCGCTGACCAGCGTGACCAGGCCGATGCCGACCAGCAGCCAGAGGATCTGCGCCGCGGTTTCCCGTGCTGACAGGCGCTTTTGGAGCTGCGGGATCAGGTCCGCCAGCGCCACATAGACAAAACTGCTGCTGGCCACCGTCAGGAAGTACGGCAGGTAGTCGTGCAGCTGCTCGACCAGAAAGTAGCCTGTGACGCCGCCGAGCGCCGTCACGGCCCCGGCCAGCGACACCTTGACCAGGGCCATGTTGCGGTCGCGGCTGGTCTGGCGCAGCACCACCAGATCGCCCATGTGGTGCGGCACTTCATGCGCCAGCACGGCCAGCGCCGCCACCACGCCAAGGCGGAAATCCGCCACAAAGGCCGAGGCAATGAGGATGCCGTCGCCAAAGCAGTGCACGCTGTCGCCGGTCAGCAGCGCCCAGCCCCCGCCGCGGGGGCCATGGGCATGGCCGTGATGGTGGTAATGCGGGTGGTCGTGGCCGGCGTGGGCGTCGTGGTGGTGCTCATGCCCGTGGTGCCAGAGCTCGGCCTTGTCGAGCAGGAAGAAAAACACCACGCCCACCAGCAAGGTGGCAAACAGCTCCTTGGCCCCGGCCTGCGACTCGAAGGCCTCTGGCAGCAGGTGCATGAAGGCAGTGGCCAGCAGCGCGCCGGCCGCCAGGCTCAGCAGATGCTGCGGGCCGACGCGGGCGCCGGGCGTGTCGTGCCCGGCCACGGCGCCCAGGCTCAAAAGGCCGGCCGCCAGCCAGACGCTGCCAATGCCGGCAGCCAGGGTGGCGATCACAATTGCTATTAAATTCATAGCGGCTTGCGCAAGCCCGGTAAGGGCTGGCGGCATATTTTCCTCATCAACAGCAACAAAAAAGGCCGCATGCGCGGCCCCGGTCGGTGGCGCGGCCTCGCGGCCGGTGGCGGGCCTCAGGCCACGCCGTTGGCCCTGAACCATTCCAGCGCGCGCTTCCAGCCGTCTTCGGCCGGACCCTGGCGGAAGCTGGGGCGGTAGTCGGCATGGAAGGCGTGGGGCGCGTCGGGGTACACCACAAACTGCGAGGCTCTGGCCGCGGCACTGCCAGTGGCCAAAGCGGCTTTCATCTTATCAACCGTGTCAAGGGGGATGCCGGCATCGGCCGCGCCGTACAGGCCGAGCACCGGTCCGTTCAGGCTGGCGGCAACGTCCACCGGGTGGCGGGGCGTCAGCGGCGAGGCCGCGCCCACCAGCCGCCCGTACCAGGCCACCCCAGCCTTGACCGTCGGGTTGTGCGCCGCGTACAGCCAGGTGATCCGGCCGCCCCAGCAAAAGCCCGTGATGCCGACCTTGCCGGTGTTGCCGCCGTTGGCGCCGGCCCATTGCACGGTGGCGTCCAGGTCGCCCATGACCTGCGCGTCCGGCACCTTGGACACCACCTCGGCCAGCAGCTTGGCCATCTCGTTGTAGCTGGCCGGGTCGCCCTGGCGCTGGAACAGTTCGGGTGCGATGGCCAGATACCCGGCCCGGGCAAAGCGGCGCGCCGTGTCGGCAATGTATTCATGCACGCCAAAGATTTCCTGAATGACCAGCACCACTGGCAGATTCGTCTTGCCGGCAGGCGCCGCACGGAAGGCGGCCATCTTGAAACCATTGACGTCGATCGTGATTTCGCCCGTGGTCAAGCCTTCGGAGGAGGTCTTGATCGCCGTCTGCGCCATGATCGGCAGGGCCGTGGCGGCGTAGCCCACGCCCAGCGCCGCCTTCAGCGCGGTGCGGCGCGAGGTGCCGGCTTCCGTGGCGTGGCCGGGCAGCAGGGCATCAAATTCAGTCTTCAGGTCGTCACGCAGCATGGGCGGGCTCCGCAGTGCAAGGGGTGAAAGGAGTCCGTATAGTGCCAGCGATCAAACAACCCCGCACAGGAGAAACCCCATGCCCACCATCCGCGTTGAAATGTTCGAAGGCCGCACCCCCGAGCAGAAAAAGAACCTGGTCAAGGCCATCACCCAGGCGGTGGTCGACACCCTGGGCAGCAAGCCTGAGGGTGTGGATGTGATTCTTTACGACGTCAAGAAAACTGACTGGGCCACCGGCGGGGAGCTGTGGTCGGAGAAAAAATAGCCGGGTGGGCCTGGGCCCACGCGGGCGTCAGTGAGCCTTGTCCCAATTCGGGCCCACGCCCACTTCCGCCAGCAGCGGCACCTTGAGCGCAGCCACGCCCGCCATGAGGCGCGGGATTTCGGTCTTCAACCACGCCACCTCGGCCTCGGGCACCTCGAACACCAGTTCGTCGTGCACCTGCATGATCATCTTCGTGCCGCGCTGTTCGCTGTCCAGCACCTGCTGCACCGCGTTCATGCTGAGCTTGATCAGGTCGGCCGCCGTGCCCTGCATGGGCGCGTTGATGGCGGCGCGTTCGGCGCCGCCACGGCGCGGGCCGTTGGGTGAATTGATTTCCGGCAGGTACAGGCGCCGGCCAAACACCGTCTCCACATAGCCCTTGCTCTTGGCCGCCAGGCGCGTTTCGTCCATGTAACGCTTGACGCCTTCAAAGCGCTGGAAGTAGCGCTCGATGTAGTTCTTGGCCGCCGAGTTGTCGATGGCCAGCGCCTTCGCGAGGCCAAATGCGCTCATGCCGTAAATCAGCCCGAAGTTGATGACCTTGGCATAGCGCCGCTGCTCGCTGCTGACTTCTGCCGGCGGCAGGCCAAACACCTCGGCTGCGGTGGCGCGGTGCACGTCCATGCCCTCGTGAAAGGCCTTCAGCAGCGCCGCGTCTTCGCTGATGTGGGCCATGATGCGCAGCTCGATCTGGCTGTAGTCGGCACTGGCGATCACATGGCCCGGCGGCGCCACAAAGGCCTCGCGCACGCGCCGGCCTTCGGGCGTGCGGATCGGGATGTTCTGCAGGTTGGGGTCGTTGCTGCTCAGGCGCCCCGTCACCGCCACCGCCTGCGCGTAATGCGTGTGGACCCGGCCGGTGCGCGGGTGCGCCATCTGGGCCAGCTTGTCGGTGTAGGTGCCCTTGAGCTTGGACAGGCCTCGGTGCTCCAGGATCTTGGCGGGCAGCGGGTAGTCTTCGGCCAGCTTTTCCAGCACTTCCTCGTCGGTGCTGGGTGCGCCGCTGGGCGTTTTCTTGACCACGGGCAGGCCCAGCTTGGTGAAGAAAATCTCGCCAATCTGCTTGGGGCTGCCGAGGTTGAACGGCTGGCCGGCCAGCGCGTGGGCCTCGGTCTCCAGCGCCATGATGCGCTGGCCCAGCTCGTGGCTCTGCGCGGCCAGCGTGGGCGCGTCGATCAGCACGCCGTTGCGCTCGATCCGGTACAGCGTCTCGCTGCTGGCGATCTCCAGTTCGTAGATGAACTTCAGCTTGGCGTTGGCTTCGATCTGAGGCCAGAGCACCCGATGCACGTCCAGCGTCTGGTCGCTGTCTTCGCACGAATATTCGGCCGCCTTGGCCACATCGACCTGGGCAAACGGAATCTGGTGCGCGCCCTTGCCGCACAGATCTTCATAACTGATGCCACTGCGGCCCAGGTGGCGCTCGGCCAGGCTCGCCAGGCCGTGGGGCTTGTGCACTTCCAGCACATAGCTTTGCAGCATGGTGTCGTGCACATAGCCCTGCACTTCGATGCCATGGTTGGCAAACGCATGGCGGTCGTACTTGATGTGCTGGCCGAGCTTCTTCTTGGTGCCGTCTTCCAGCCAGGGCTTGAGCTTGCCAAGCACTTCGTCCAGCGGCAGTTGTTCGGGTGCATCCGGCCCAGCGTGTTTGAGCGGGATGTAGGCGGCCTCGCCCGGCATCACGCTGAAGCTGATGCCTACGATCTGCGCCACCATCTCGTCGAGCGAGGTGGTTTCGGTGTCAATGGCTACCAGTTCGGCCGATTCAATCTTCGCCAGCCAGCGGTCAAAGGCTTCCCAGCTCAGGAGGGTGTCGTAAGCCAGTTGGCTGGTGCGCGGCGCGGCCGCGGCAGGCTCGGCAAACAGGTCGTCGGTGCCGCCAGACGCCGCGACGGGTGCCGGTGCAGTCGTCTCGGCGCCGCCCAACGCCTTGGCCAGACCCTTGAAGCCGTAGGTTTCATAGAAGGTCTTGAGCGGTTCGTTGTGCGGTTGTCCCATGCGCACGGCATCGAGCGCCGGCAGGCCGGGCACCCAGCCGTCCAGTTCGCAGTCAGTCTTGATGGTCAGCAGCTGGCGGCACGTGGGCAACCAGTCCAGCACCTTGCGCAGCTTCTCGCCCACCGCGCCCTTGATCTGATCGGCCTGCGCGATCAGCTGGTCTACCGAGCCGTATTCCTGCAGCAGCTTCACGGCGGTCTTCGGGCCCACGCCAGGCACGCCGGGCACGTTGTCCACCGTATCGCCGACCAGCATCTGGTAATCCAGCATCAGGCGCGCGGGCACGCCGAACTCGGCCTCCACACCGGCCAGATCACGCACTTTGCCGCTCATGGTGTCAATGATGGTGATGCGTTCATTGACGAGCTGGGCCAGGTCCTTGTCGCCGCTGGAGATGATCACATCCATGCCCTGGCGCGCGGCGGTCACGGCAAGCGTACCGATCACGTCATCGGCCTCTACGCCAGGTACATCCAGCACGGGCCAGCCCAGCAGGCGTACCACCTCGTGAATGGGACCGATCTGGCTGCGCAGGTCGTCCGGCATGGGGCTGCGCTGTGCCTTGTATTCGGGGTAGAGCGCGTCGCGGAAGGTTGGGCCCTTGGCGTCGAACACGCAGGCGGCGTACGCTGCGGGGTGGTCCTTAAGCAGCTTCTGCATCATGTTGATGAGGATGCGGATGGCGCCGGTCTTTTGCACCGTACCGTCGGGCAGGGTGGTGCTCATGGCGTCACCGCCCGCAAAGAACGCGCGGTAGAGGTAACTGGAGCCGTCAACCAGCAGCAGGGTTTTGGGCGTCGCGGTGTCGGGCATTGGAAGCGGATGGTGGAAGCAGGGCCGGAGCCCGGAGCCTGCCAGTTTAATCCCGGGTTTTACAATGCCACCATGCGCCTTCTTCCTGCCCTGTGCCTTGCCTTCGCCTGCGGCCCGCTGCTGGCCCAGACACCCCCGTTGACCCCGCCCCAGGCTCCGCTGGAGGGCCGCAAGAACCAGAAAGTGGAGCGCATCCGTGTCGAAGACGGCGCCACCCTGATCGACGAGGTGCGCTACGCCGGGCAGACCCAGAGCATCACCGTGCAGCCCAAGGGTGGTGCACGGGCCTACGAGGTGCAGCCCGGCAGCGGCCAGCGGGTGTGGAACGTCCTGAACTTCTGACATGGCTGTCTTCACCGAAGTCTCTGCCGCACAGGCGCAGGAACTGCTGTCGATCCTGAACCTGGGCGAGCTGCGTGTGCTGCGCGGCATCGAGGGCGGCATCGAGAACACCAACTACTTTGCCACCACCAGCGAGGGCGAATTCGTGCTCACGCTGTTCGAGCGGCTGACCTTTGAGCAACTGCCGTTCTACCTGCACCTGATGAAGCACCTGGCGCAGCGCGGCATCCCGGTGCCCGACCCGGCCGCCAACCGCGACGGCGACATCCTGCACTCCCTGTGCGGCAAGCCGGCTGCGGTGGTCAACCGCCTGCGCGGCAAAAGCCAGCTGGCACCCACGCCCGTGCACTGCGCCGCAGTGGGCGCAATGCTCGCGCGCATGCACCTGGCCGGCCGCGACTTCAACCGCAGCCAGCCCAACCTGCGCGGCCTGCCCTGGTGGAACGACACCGTGCCGGTGGTGCTGCCCTACCTGGACGCGCCCCAGGCCGCGCTGCTCAAGAGCGAGCTGGCCTTCCAGAACCATGTGGCCGCCAGCTCGGCCTACGCGGCGCTGCCCTGCGGCCCGGTGCATGCCGACCTGTTCCGCGACAACGTGATGTTTGACGGCGAGCAGCTCACCGGCTTTTTTGACTTTTATTTCGCGGGCGTGGACAGCTGGCTGTTTGACCTGGCCGTGTGCCTGAACGATTGGTGCGTGGACCTGCCCACCGGCGCCCACGACGCGCCCCGTGCCGCCGCCTTCCTGCAGGCCTACGCCGCCGTACGCCCGCTGTCGCAGGCCGAGCGCCATCTGCTGCCCGCCCTGCTGCGCGCCGGCGCCCTGCGCTTCTGGATCTCGCGCCTGTGGGACTTCCATCTGCCGCGCGAGGCGTCCATGCTCAAGCCCCATGACCCGACGCACTTCGAGCGGGTGCTGCGCCAGCGCATTGCCCACCCGGTGCACGCCTGACGACGCGCGCCGCCCCGACGCCATGGCGTTAAATTTGTCACGCTTGTGCCCGCGGGCGATACTGCCCGGGCAAGACTGATGCCTCCAGACCGACTCACCTGATGTATATCGAATGAAACTCCACCTAGTTCCGGCACGCACAGGCATCCAATGGGTCAAGCTCGGCATCCAGACGTTCTTCCGCCAGCCGCTGGCGCTGTCGGGGCTTTTCTTCATGTTCATGGCCATCATGTCGCTGGCCACACAGGTACCGATGGTGGGCAGCGCGCTCGCGCTCGCCCTGCTGCCGGCAGCCACGCTGGGCCTGATGGCTGCAACGCAGGAGGCCACCCGGGGCAAGTTCCCGATGCCGTCGATCCTGATCACCGCCTTCCGCGCAGGGCAGCAGCGGCTGCAGGCCATGATGGTGCTGGGCGCGCTGTACGCCCTGGGTTTCCTGCTGATCATGGGCATTTCGGCACTGTTCGACGGCGGCAAGTTCGCCCGGCTGTACCTGGTGGGCGGGCAAATGACACGCGAGCTGGTGATGGCCAGCGACTTCCAGACCGCCATGTGGGTGGCCATGGCGCTGTACCTTCCGCTGTCGCTGCTGTTCTGGCACGCGCCCGCGCTGGTGCACTGGCATGGCGTGCCGCCGGTCAAGAGCCTGTTCTTCAGCTTCGTGGCCTGCATGAAAAACTTCAAGGCCTTCACCCTGTACGGGCTGATGTGGGTGCTGGTGTTCATCTTTGCCAGCATCGTGATTTCCAGTTTCGCGGCCCTGATCGGCAACCCGCAGGTGGTGGGCGTGGCCATGGTGCCCGCCGCGCTGCTGATGGCGGCCATGTTCTTCACCTCGGTCTATTTCACCTTCCGCGACAGCTTTGTCGCTGAGCCCGACCCTTCGCAACCCGGAGACACACCATGACCCAGCACACCCTTGAGGGCCGCACCGAACAGGAAGTCCTGTGGTTCCAGCGGCGCAGCTTCCTGCAGGCGGCCGCCGCCTGGACGGCCATGGGCGGCTACGGCGCCGCCGTGGCCCAGCAGCGCAGCAACATCGTCGAGCTATTGGGTGATGCGCTCATCAACGGCGGGCGGTTGCGGCCGCAGCAGGTCATCCAGAGCGGGGACTCGATCGAAACCGGGCCCGGCGCCAACCTGGTGTTCGTGATCGGCAATTCGTCGTTCCAGGTGCGGCAGAACTCCCGCCTGACGGTGGAGCGCGGCGCCTCGCTCAACACCGTGGCCGTGCTGCGCATGATCACCGGCGCGGTGGCCAGTGTCTGGGGCAAGGGCACCAGCCGCCAGATCGTCACGCCCACGCTCACTGCCGGCATCCGCGGCACGGGCGTGTACACCGAAGTCTTTCCGGCGCAGAGCTACCGCAGCTATTTCTGCAACTGCTACGGCACGGTGGACATGGGCGCCGGCCCCGACCGCGCCGTGAGCCAGGCCGACTACCACCAGGCCTTCTGGGGTGAAGTGGAACCCCGCGGGGGCAAGTTCCTCACGCCGGCGGGCGCCATCAACCACACCGACGAGGAGCTCGAATTCCTGGCCCGGCTGGTGGACCAGCGTACCGCCTGGCAGATTGCCGGCAAGAAGGGTGTGAAGGACGGCCGGGGCTACATGGAAGAAAAGCCTCCCACGGCGCACCCGGCGGCGCCACGCTGAGGACGCCTAGTTGCGGGCCTTGTAGTCCGCAATGGCCTTGGCCAGGTCGGCGTATTCCGGGCAGGTCTTGTTGCCGCAGATGCTTTCCAGCTGGGCCAGGTGCTTTTCGGCCTCGGCGGGCTTCTTGTCCATGAGGTAGGCCTCGCCGATGTATTCGTGCGCGCCCTTGTGCCTGGGGTCCAGCCGCAGTGCGGTGTTGTAGTGCTCGAAGGCCTTGGCCAGGTTGGGCGTGGCCTGCTTGCGGTAGCTGTAGCCCAGCAGGTTGTGCACCTCGGCATTGCGCGGCTCGGCGCGCGCAGCGGTTTCCAGCTGCGACAGCGCGCCGTTCCAGTCCTTCACTTCAATGGCCTTGCGGGCGCTGGCCAGGCGATCGGCCACGCTCGGCGGCGGCGGTGCGCTGGGGTTGCTGCCAGGGGTGTCGGCGGCCTGGGCCAGGGTGGCAGCGGCGGCCAGCGCCAGCAGCAGGTGTTTGAATGTCATGGTGATCTCCTGAGGGTCAACGGGGTGGGTGCTGGCCGCAGTGTCAGCGCCGCCGGTGGCAGCGTCAACCCGGGGGCCGCACACCCTACAAACGCGGCAGACCTTTGCATGGATTCAAAAAACGCTATTCAGTTCCCCCCGGGCCCTGCAACTGCTGCGCCATCTGCAGCAGCTGCTCCCGCACCTCGCCCAGCAGGTAGTCGCGCGACAGGTTGAAGCCCGGGCCGCCGCAGTTGATGGCCATCACGTCGCGCCCCCCGGGCGGGCGGAAGGCCACGGCCACGGCATTCACCTCTTTCTGCCATTCGCCAAACGAGCTGCAGCAGCCCAGCGCCTGGTATTCGGACAGGGCTTCGTCCATGCGGGCGCTGATGCGCGGCCAGGCCGCTTCGTCCTGCACGCGGATGCGGGCCAGCAGCTCGGCGCGGCGCGGCGCCGGGCTGGCCGCCAGGTAGGCCCGGCCCATGGCGGTGGTGGCCAGCGGCAGCCGCGAACCCACGTTCAGGCTGAGGGTGAGCGCCGCTTCGCTGCGGCAGGCTTCCACATAGATCATGTTGAGGCGGTCGCGCAGGCCCAGCGCCACCATGGCGCCGCTGCGGTCGGCCAGGTCCTGCATCAGCGGCCGGGCCAGCGCCCGCATGTCCATCCGCGCAATCATCGCGCTGCCCAGCGCCAGCACCGCACTGCCCAGCTTGTAGCCGGGGTTGCCGGCTTCGTCCTGCGTGTGTTCCAGGTAGCCGTGCTTGACCAGCGTGTACGTCAGCCGCGAGATGGTGGACTTGGGCAGCCCGCAGCGCCGCGCCAGCTCCTGGTTGCCCAGCATGCGGTCGCGCGAACGGAAGGCACTGAGCACGTCCAGCCCCCGTGCCAGCGCGGTGACGAAATGGCGGTCGGGCTTGGCGTTGGCGGGCGTGTTGGGCATCAGGTCACCGGCGTCAGCTTGGCCACACTCAGCGCCAGCCACTTGATGCCGTGGCGCGCGAACTTGACCTGGGCCCGCGCATCGTCGCCCTGCCCTTCGATCGACAGCACGGCGCCCTCGCCAAACTTGGTGTGAAACACCTGCATGCCGGTGCGCAGGCCGTGCGCGGGAGCGGCTTTCTGCGGCGGCACCGGGGGGCTGGCAAACGACTCGGCTTCACGGCCAAAGTAGCCTCCAGCCCGCGCCCCGCCTGCGTAAGGCGCTCCTGAATTCATAGCGCCACCGAAGGGGCTGGCAAAGCCCTGGTTCCGGGGCGTGATCCATTTCAGCGCGGCTTCGGGGAGCTCGTCGAAAAAGCGGCTCTTGATGTTGTAGCGCGTCTGGCCGTGCAGCATGCGGGTTTGCGAATGGCTCAGGTACAGCCGCTTGCGGGCGCGGGTGATGGCCACATACATCAGGCGGCGCTCTTCTTCCAGCCCGTCAAAGTCGTTCATCGAGTTTTCGTGCGGGAACAGGCCCTCTTCCAGCCCGGTAATGAACACCGCGTCAAACTCCAGCCCCTTGGCGGAATGCACCGTCATGAGCTGCACCGCGTCCTGCCCGGCCTGGGCCTGGTTGTCGCCCGACTCCAGCGCCGCGTGCGTCAGGAAGGCCGCCAGCGGGCTCAGGGTTTCGCCGGTTTCCGCGTCAGGCGCGGGCGCCTGCACGTCCACGAGCTCGTCCACCGGCAGGGCCACGGCCTCGCGGCCAAAGCCTTCCTGCATCACAAAGCTTTCGGCCGCGTTGACCAGTTCTTCCAGGTTCTCGATGCGGTCGGCGCCTTCGCGCTCGGCCTTGTAGTGCTCCACCAGGCCGCTGTGCTGCAGCACCAGCTCGATGATTTCGCGCAGCGTCATCTGCTGCGTCTGCTCACGCAGCACGTCCAGCTTGGCCACAAAGGCGCCCAGGTTGGCACCGGCCTTGCCGCTGGTGGCGCTCACCGCGTCGTGCAGCGAGCAACCGGCGGCGCGCGCGGCGTCCTGCAGTTGCTCGATGCTGCGCGCGCCAATGCCGCGCGGCGGAAAGTTGACCACCCGCAGGAAGCTGGTGTCGTCGTTGGGGTTCTCCAGCAGCCGCAGGTAGGCCAGTGCATGCTTGATTTCGGCCCGTTCAAAAAACCGCAGGCCGCCATACACGCGGTAGGGCACGGCGGCGTTGAACAGCGCGGTTTCAATCACCCGGCTCTGCGCGTTGCTGCGGTACAGCACCGCAATCTCCTTGCGCGGCAGGCCGGGCTCGGTGCCGTTGTCGCGCACCAGGTGGCGCATTTCCTCCACCATCCATTGCGCCTCGGCAAAGTCGCTGGTGGCTTCGTACACGCGCACCGGCTCGCCAGGACCCTGGTCGGTGCGCAGGTTCTTGCCCAGGCGCCCCTTGTTGTGGGCAATCAGGTGGTTGGCTGAATCGAGGATGTTGCTGTAGCTGCGGTAGTTCTGCTCCAGCTTGATCTGGTGGCGCACGCTGAACTCGCGCACAAAGTCGGCCATGTTGCCCACCCGCGCGCCACGGAAGGCATAAATGCTCTGGTCGTCGTCGCCCACCGCAAACAGGCTGTTGTGGGCGCCGGCAAACATCTTGAGCCAGGCGTACTGCAGCTTGTTGGTGTCCTGGAACTCGTCCACCAGGATGTGGCGAAAGCGCCTCTGGTAATGCTCGCGAATCGGGTCGTTGTCGCGCAGCAGCTCGTAGCTGCGCAGCATCAGCTCGCCAAAGTCCACCACGCCTTCGCGCTGGCATTGGTCTTCATAGAGCTGGTAGATCTCCACCTTGCGGCGGGTCTCCTCGTCGCGCACCTCCACCATATTGGGGCGCAGGCCGTCTTCCTTGCAGCCGCCAATGAACCACTGCGTCTGCTTGGCCGGAAAGCGCTCGTCATCCACGTTGTGAGCCTTCATGAGCCGCTTGATGGCGCTGAGCTGGTCCTGCGTGTCCAGGATCTGGAAGGCCTGTGGCAGGTTGGCCAGCTTGTAGTGCGCGCGCAGAAAGCGGTTGCACAGGCCATGGAAGGTGCCGATCCACATGCCGCGCACGTTCACCGGCAGCATGGCGCCCAGGCGTGTCATCATTTCCTTCGCCGCCTTGTTGGTAAAGGTCACGGCCATCAGGCCACCGGGCGAGACCTCGCCGGTTTGCAGCAGCCAGGCGATGCGGGTGGTCAGCACCCGGGTCTTGCCCGAGCCGGCGCCGGCCAGGATGAGCGCGTGTTCATTGGGCAAAACAACCGCAGCGCGCTGCTCGGGATTGAGATTGTGTAAGAGTGGCGACTGCGCTGCGACTTCTGGGAACATGCAGCCATTGTAGAAAGCCGCGAATGAATTGCCGGGCCCCTTTTCAGTTTCTTTCCGTCGCCATGACCTCCCTTGCCGCCCTGGTGCTGGTGCCGGCGGCGCACGCGCAGTCGTCCTGCGCCAGCGACGGCCAGCCCCGCCCCGTGGCGCTGCTGGAGCGCTTCATCAACGCCGACTGCGCGGCCTGCTGGACCGACACCACGGTGCCCCACGCCGGCCCGGGCGAGCTGGCGCTGGACTGGATCGTCCCTGGCAGCCGGGGCGACGACGCGCCCCTTTCGGCCGCCGCCACCCGCGACGGGCTGGCCCGGCTGCAGGCGCTGGGCCGCGCCGTCCCGCTGCAGGCCGACAGCCTGCGCCAGCGCGCACAGGGCACCGCAGCGCGCCTGCGGGTGGCGCATGGCCTGCCCTTCAACAACTACATCGGCACCGCCATCGAGGTCAAGCCCGGCACTGGCGGCCCCTGGACGGCCTGGCTGGCATTGGTGGAAACCATTCCGGCCGGCACCGAAGGCACGGCGGTGGAGCGGAATCTGGTGCGAAACCTGTTCCAGCCCGCATGGAATATGCGTGGGCCGCTATCAAAATCAGAGCAACTGCGGCGCCTGGAAACCCGGCCGATGATGATCCCCGAAGGCACCAACGCCGACCGGCTGCGCGTGGTGGGCTGGCTGGAAGATGCGAAAGGCCGTATACAGGTCATGGCGCAATCCAGATGCGTCACCAAACCCTGACGCGGCTAGAATCAAGCACCGGGCCCAAGCATTTTGCGGCCCGGTTTGCTTTTGTGCCTGCCACAAAAGTGCCGGGCTGAAATCCAAGCGCTCACTCGTTTCTCAACGATCCTTCTGGAGCTTGGCATGGAAATTTTTGACTACGACAACGTCTTGCTGCTGCCGCGCAAGTGCCGGGTGGAAAGCCGCTCGGAGTGCGACGCCAGTGTGGAGCTGGGCGGACGGCGCTTCCGCCTGCCGGTGGTGCCGGCGAACATGAAAACCGTGGTGGACGAAGCCATCTGCACCTGGCTGGCCCAGGCCGGCTACTTTTACGTGATGCACCGGTTCGACCTGGACAACGTGCAGTTTGTGAAGGACATGCACGCCAAGGGGGTGTATGCCTCGATCTCGCTGGGCGTCAAGCCGCCCGACTACGCCACGGTGGACCAGCTGGTGGCCGCCGGCATCACGCCGGAATACGTGACCATCGACATCGCCCACGGCCACGCCGACAGCGTGAAGAACATGATTGGCTACCTCAAGGCCAAGCTGCCCAAGGCCTTTGTGATCGCCGGCAACGTGGCCACGCCCGAGGCGGTGATTGACCTGGAAAACTGGGGCGCTGACGCCACCAAGGTGGGCGTGGGCCCGGGCAAGGTCTGCATCACCAAGCTCAAGACCGGCTTTGGCACCGGCGGCTGGCAACTGAGCGCGCTCAAGTGGTGCGCCCGGGTGGCGACCAAGCCCATCATTGCCGACGGCGGCATCCGCAGCCATGGCGACATCGCCAAGAGCGTGCGCTTTGGCGCCACCATGGTGATGATCGGTTCGCTGTTTGCCGGGCATGAAGAGTCCCCCGGCAAGACGGTGGAGTTGGATGGCGAGCTGTTCAAGGAGTACTACGGCTCGGCCAGCGACTTCAACAAGGGCGAGTACAAGCACGTGGAAGGCAAGCGCATCCTGGAGCCGATCAAGGGCCGGCTGGCCGACACGCTGACCGAGATGGAGCAGGACGTGCAAAGCTCCATCAGCTATGGCGGCGGCACCAAGCTGATGGACATCCGCAAGGTCAACTACGTCATCCTGGGCGGCGACAACGCCGGTGAACACCTGCTGATGTAGCTCACTGCAGCCACATCTGCGGTACGCCGGCTTCGCCGATGGGTGTGGCGGGCGGCGCCGGCGTGCGGCGGGCCAGGGCGCCCGCAGGTGCCGCCGGGCACACGCCAAAGCGCACGTGGTGCAAGGCGGCAGCCAGCCGCGCCTCCTGCGGGTGGCCCAGTTCACGGTCCAGGTCGTCGGGTACCTCACAGTCTGGCGAAAAGCCCGACTCGTAACGGCCCTGGCCCAGCGCGTTGAGGGTTTCGAAGTTCACCGCGCTGTAGGTGATGCCGCACGATGTGCGCGGCTGGAAGCCATAGGGCTTGCCGAATGTCGTGCCCCCGACCAGCACCACCGGCATGAAAGGGCGCAGTGCATTGATCACCAGTTCGCTGGCCGACGCGGTGGACGGCGACGTGATGACGAACACTCGCGTCAGGCCCCGGAGCACCGGGCCCGGCAGGATGCCGATGTTGGTGGTCATGGGCAGGACAAAGTCGCGGTCGGCGTTGCGGCTGTTGAAGCGGATGTCGGCAAACGTCTTGCCGTCGGTCCGGGTGCCGCCCAGCATGCTGGCCAGGCCACGGGCCAGCACCACGCTGCCGCCGCCGTTGTAGCGCAGGTCGAGTACCAGCTCGGTAGCACCCGCGGAGTTGAACTGCTGGAAGGCGCGGTCAAGGTCACTCTCGCTGGCGATGATGAACTCGTGGTACGCCAGGTAGGCCACCCTGGCCGTGCCCTGTACGGTCGGCACGTCGAACACCGTGGCATGCGAGACGGATGACAGCGGGAAGTTGGCTGACGTCGCCACCAGGTCACGCTGCTGGCCGTCCGCGCCCGCCACCGTGAAGCGCCGGATCACGCCCGGCGAAGTCACGGCAGGCAGCTGCCCCTGGGCGATGGCACGCGGCCCCAGCCCGTCAATCGACAGCACGCGGTCGCCACGGCGCAAGCCGGCTGCCGCCGCCGGGCCGCGCGGCTCCACATAGCGCACCCGCAGCTGCGTTTGCGCAACGTCCGTCCAGACCAGCGTGTAGCCGTAGCCGGTGCGGGTCCCCTCGGCGTACAGCTGCTCGAAGGCCTGCGCCCGCTGCGTGTAGCTGTAGCGGTCCAGCGGCAGGTTCAGCATCGAGCGGAAATAGGCATTGAGATCGGGCGCGGTGGCCAGCGGCGCGCGCAGAGGCTGGTTCCAGAAGTACTGGTCCTGCATGTAGGTCTGCAGCCAGGCGCGCTGGTTCGAGTCGCTGCATTCTGCAGAGCCGCCGGGGGCTGGTACATCCGGTGGCACCACGACGGGAATGACAGGGCCAGGGCCCGGGCCGGGCACGACCGGGGCCACGGCGTCGGGCACCTCGGTGTCCGGCAGCGCTGTGGGTGGCGCCGGCACATCGCCGCCGCCGCCGCCACCGCAGGCCGCCAGCAGGCCGAGCAAGCCGCCCAAGGCAAGCGCAGACAGGCGCCGCATCACCAGGCTCAGTCCTTCAGCAAGCGCAGCGCCAGCTGGTGCAGCCGGTGGTCGGGCTTGACCAGCGCCTCCAGCACGCTGAAGTGGTTGAGGCCCGGCAGTGCCTCGCATACCGGCACCACGCGGGGGCCCCAGGCCTCGCGGATCAATTCGTTGTGGCGCAGGAATTCGGCGCTTTCGTCGCCACCGGCCGTGGTGTAGAGCTGACCGTGGCGCGGCGCGGGCATGCAGGCCGGGCTGGCGCGCAAGGCGTCGGCCGGCGTCAGGCGCAGCGAATCCTTGAGGAACGGCGTGTGCGCCAGCGGCGCCAGGTCGTACAGGCCGGAGATGGACAGCGCGTTCTTCACCAGCGTGGCGGGCAGGTCACGGGCCACGCGGGGCCATTCGCAGGCCAGCATCATGGCGGCCAGATGGCCGCCGGCCGAGTGACCGACCACCGTGATGCGGCTGGCGTCGCCACCAAAGCGGCTGATGTTGCGCCAGGTCCAGGCCAGTGCCTGAACCGTCTGCAATGCAATCTGGGGAATGGTCACCGCCGGGCACAGCGCGTAGTTGGGCACCACCACGCAGGCACCCTGCCGGGTGAAGGCCGGGGCCACGAAGGAATGGTCGGCCTTGTCGAGCGAGCGCCAGTAGCCGCCGTGGATGAACACCAGCACCGGCGCACCCGGCCGGGCGGTAGGGAACACGTCCAGCGTTTCCATCGGGCCGCTGCCATAGGCCAGGTCCAGGCTGCAGGGGCCCTGCGCGCGGGCCACCAGCGAGCGGGCCGCCCAGCGGCTGAAATGGTCGGCATGGTCAGGCACCAGCGCGCGGTTGTTGTACATGCGGTCCAGCCACTGCGGGTCGAATTCAGCCATCGGCATCTCCTGGTCTTTCGGGTTGACGGGTATCTTGGCACAGGCGCCATACCCGGGCCGTCCCGGATGACAGTGCCGGGTTATTCATGTATTCTGTATACAGACATTGATTGCCCATGCCCCATGGCTGCCGAACTCGTCAAACTCGAAACCGCCCCTGACCTGGTCGACCAGGTCTACCGTTCGCTGCTCGATGCCATCAGCGAAGGCTCGCTCAAGCCCGGCGAACGCATTACCCAGGAAGACATTGCCGAGAAGCTCGCGGTCTCGCGCCAGCCGGTGCTGCAGGCGCTGCGCCTGCTCAAGAAAGACGGCTTTGTCCTGGACGCGCCAGGCCGTGGCGTGCTGGTGGCGCCGCTGGACGCGGCCTGGATGGTCAAGGTGTATCAGGTGCGCGGGGCGCTCGACGCGCTGGCCGCGCGGCTGGCGGCCGCCCAGCGGTTCCGGCTCGACCCCCGGCTCATCGAGCAGGGCCGCAAGGCCGCGCGCGGCAGGAACGTCAAGGCCATGATCGACGCCGACATGGCGTTTCACAGCGCCATCTACGCGGCCTCGGCCAACCCGCTGATCGAGCAGAGCGCGCTGCAGCACTGGCGCCACCTGCGCCGCGTCATGGGCGCGGTGCTGCAGCAGTCGCGCCAGCGCGAAGCCGTGTGGGACGAGCATGAAGCCATTGCCGACGCGATTGCCGCGGGTGACGCCGACCGCGCCGCCCTGTTCATCGAACAACACAGCCAGCGCGCCGGCGACAACCTCGCCGCGCAACTCACACAAGTCCTGCAATCCACCGAAGGAGACAAGCGATGAAACTCACCCCTGCCCAACTGGAACAGTTCGACCGCGACGGTTACCTGTTTTTCCCCGGCCTGTTCACGCCGGAAGAAACCCGCACGCTGACCGACGCCGTGCCCGAGCTGTACAGCCGGCGCGAGGCTTACAACGTGCGCGAAAAGGGCAAGGACGCGGTACGCACCAATTTTGCGGCGCACATGTACAGCAAGCCCTTTGCCAAGCTGGCGCGCCACCCGCGCATGATCGAACCGGTGGAAACACTGTTTGGCGAGAAGCTGTACATGCACCAGTTCAAGATCAACGGCAAGGCGGCGTTTGAAGGCGACGTGTGGCAGTGGCACCAGGACTACGGCACCTGGCTCAATGACGACATGATGCCCACCGAACGGGCCATGAACGTGGCCATCTTCCTGGACGACGTGAACGAGCACAACGGCCCGCTGATGTTCATCCCCGGCAGCCACAAGAAGGGCGTGGTGAACGCCAAGCACGACCTGACCACCACCAGCTACCCGCTGTGGACGGTGGACAACGACCTGATCGAGCAGCTGGTGGCACGCGCCGGCGGCAAGAACGGCGGCATCGTCAGCCCGAAGGGCCCTGCGGGCTCGATGATCCTGTTCCACAGCTGCCTGGTGCATGCCTCGGGCAGCAACCTGTCGCCCTGGCACCGCGTGGCGGTGTACCTGAGCCTGTGCGCGGTGAGCAACCACATCCGCCGCCACAAGCGGCCTGAGTACATCGCGCACCGCGACTTCACGCCCATTGAATGCCTGCCCGACGACTGCCTGCTCAAGGACTACCCGGTGGACCTGCCCTGGAAGGATGGCCTGCCCGCCAGCGCCCTGCAAACCACGTCGGTCCCGTTTGACGAAATGAAGAAGGCCGCATGAACCTGTTCACCAAACTCCAGCAGCGCGCGGCCGACGGCAAACCGGTGCGTGTGGGCCTGATCGGCGCCGGCAAGTTCGGCTCCATGTACCTCGCGCAGATTCCGCGCACCCCGGGCGTGCACCTGGCGGGCATTGCCGACTTGTCGCCCGACGGAGCCCGCGCCAACCTCGCCCGTGTGGGGTGGAATCCGGCCACAACCCTCGCGGAATCCATTGATGCCGCTATCAAAACAGGAGCAACCCACATCAGCGACGACTGGCAGGCGCTGGTGCGGCACCCGGCCATTGACGTGATCGTGGAGTGCACCGGCCACCCGATCGCGGCGGTGGACCATTGCCTGGAAGCCTTTGCGCACGGCAAGCACGTGGTCAACGTGACGGTGGAGGCCGACGCCTTCTGCGGTCCGCTGCTGGCGCGCAAGGCGGCGCAGGCGGGTGTGGTGTATTCGCTCGCGTTCGGCGACCAGCCGGCGCTCATCTGCGACCTGGTGGACTGGGCGCGCACCTGCGGCTTCCCGGTGGTGGCGGCAGGCCGTGGCCACAAGTGGCTGCCGCATTTCAGCGAGTCGACCCCCGACACGGTCTGGGGCCACTACGGGCTGACACCCGAGCAGGCGGTGCGCGGCGGGCTCAATCCCAAGATGTTCAACAGCTTCCTCGATGGCTCCAAGCCGTCGATCGAGAGCACGGCGGTGTCCAACGCCACCGGCCTGGGCGTGCCGTCCAACGGCCTGCTCTACCCGCCCGCCAGCGTGGAAGACATCCCGTACGTGACGCGCCCCATCAGCGAAGGCGGCGTGCTGGAGCGCAAGGGCATGGTGGAGGTGATTTCGTCGCTGGAGGCCGACGGCCGCAAGATTCCGTACGACATCCGCATGGGCGTGTGGGTCACGGTCGAAGCCGAGACGGAGTACATCAAGAACTGCTTTGAGGAATACAACGCGCACACCGACCCGAGCGGGCGCTACTTCACGCTGTACAAGCGCTGGCACCTGATCGGCCTGGAAGTGGGCGTCAGCGTCGCCAGCGTGGCGCTGCGTGGCGAGCCCACCGGCGTGGCCACGGCCTGGAACGCCGATGTGGTGGCCACCGCCAAACGCGACCTGCAACCCGGCGAACTGCTGGACGGCGAAGGCGGCTACACCGTCTGGGGCAAGCTGCTGCCGGCGGCCACGTCGACCCGCCTGGGCGGCCTGCCGCTGGGGCTGGCGCATGGCATCAAGGTGGTGCGGCCGGTGAAGAAGGGCCAGTCGCTGAGCTGGGCCGATGTGGCCATCGACACCACCACCCATGCCTACAGGATCCGCAGGGAGATGGAAAGCCTGTTCGCCGCACCCCTGCTGAAAGCCGCCTGACAGAAACCGCGCTGCCATTGGTCCGATGATGCGGACTCAACGGCAGGAGCAGCCATGAAAATTGCAGTACTGGGAATCGGGTTCATGGGGTTTCCCATGGCGCGGCGCTTGTGCGAGGCAGGCCACGAGGTGCATGTGTGGAACCGCTCGCGCGACAAGGCCGAGCGCGTGGCCGCCTTCGGCGCCACGGTGCACGACACACCTGCCAGCGCGGCCGCCGCCGCCGAGGTGGTGGTGAGCATGCTGGAGAACGGTGCCATCGTGGAGTCGGTGCTGTTCGACCAGGGCGCCGCTGCGGCGATGAAGCCGGGCACGCTGGTGATCGACATGGCGTCCATCAAGCCGCGCGAGGCGCGCGACCATGCGGCGCGGCTCTCGGCACGCGGCGTGGCCCACCTGGACGCGCCGGTGTCCGGTGGCACGCTCGGTGCAGAAGCCGGCACGCTGGTCATCATGGTGGGCGGCCGGCCGGAAGAATTTACCCGCGCGCAACCCGTGTTCGCGGTGTTCGGGCGCGCCACCCATGTGGGCCCGCACGGCACCGGGCAACTGACCAAGCTGGCCAACCAGATGATTGTGGGCATCACCATTGGCGCGGTGGCCGAAGCCCTGCTGCTGTGCGAAAAAGGTGGCGCCAACCCGGCCCGGGTGAAGGAAGCCATTACTGGCGGCTTTGCCGACAGCCGCATCCTGCAGGTGCATGGCCAGCGCATGGTGGAGCGCGACTTCGCGCCACGCGCGCGCATGTCGGTGCAGCTCAAGGACCTGCGCAACGCGCTGGACACCGCGAGCGAGATCGGCTTTGACGCGCCGATCACCGCGCTATTCGAAAAACTCAACGCCGATGCCATCGAGCACGGCCTGACCGATCTGGACCACGCAGGTCTTTTTGTCGAGCTGGCCAGCAGAAACGGCATGCAATGAGGCATAATCCTGCCTGCGCCAAATCGCGGTGGCCTGTTGCTAGAATACGGGTTGTTGTGGGGGGGTAGCTCAGCTGGGAGAGCGTCGCGTTCGCAATGCGAAGGTCGGGAGTTCGATCCTCCTCCTCTCCACCACAGCACAGTTTTCAAAGTGGGTTCTTAGCTCAGTTGGTAGAGCAGCGGACTCTTAATCCGTAGGTCGTAGGTTCGAATCCTACAGGACCCACCACTCGTCTCGATCGGGCGCCTTTGGTTCAAAGGCGCCCGATTTGCTTTGCGGCTTCATTTTCACAATCGAGGACACTCATGCCCTACACCGTCACCCTGGTCAATCTGGAAAACGTCTCTGCTGCGCAGCGCGAAGCGATGGAACAAATCTTCCGCGCCACGCTGGAAAAACTGTTTGGCGGCCCCGAAGGCGTGGTGGCGGCCTGGCAAGCCTGCCTGGCCGAGCGCGAAGCGCAAAAGACCGACACCTTCACCCTGAACGCCGTCACGCTCGGTGGCGCCGCCAGCCGCTGGGACCTGATGTCAGCCATGGCGCGCCGCACCGCACTGGAAGGCTGGGAAGGCCCGGCCGACGACGTGCGCTTCGACGTGGCGGCGTAAGCGGCCGCAGTCAGGGCGCCCGGCCATGAATCCTGACGCCGACCGGCTCTGGCGCGCGCCCCGGTGGGCCCTGGCCGTGCTGCTGGCCCTGCTGGGCATGCTCGGGCCGTTCTCCATCGACACCTACATTCCGGCGTTCTCGGGCATTGCGCGCTCCCTGGGTGCCACGCCGGTGGAGATGCAGCAGACGCTGTCGGCCTACCTGTTCGGCTTTGCCTTCATGAACCTCTTTCATGGCGCTCTGGCCGACAGCTTCGGGCGCCGGCCCGTGGTGTTGTGGGGCATCGCGGCGTTCACGCTGGCCTCGGCCGGGTGCGCCCTGTCGCAAAGCATCGGGCAACTGGTGTTTTTCCGGGCGCTGCAGGGCCTGTCGACCGGTGCGGGCATCGTGGTGTCGCGCGCGGTCATCCGCGACATGTTTCCGCCCGACCAGGCGCAGAAGGTGATGAGCCAGGTCACCATCTACTTCGGCGTGGCCCCCGCCATTGCACCCATCATTGGCGGCTGGCTCTTTGTGCACGCGGGCTGGCACGGCATCTTCTGGTTCCTCACGGGCGTCGGCGTGCTGCTGTGGGTGGCCAACTTCCGGCTGTTGCCGGAGACCCTCCATGTCAACGACCGCCAGCCCTTCAATGTGCCGAACCTGATGCAGGGCTACTGGCAGCTGTGCTCCAACCCGCGCTTTCTGCTGCTGGCGCTGGCCAGTGGCATTCCGTTCAACGGCATGTTTCTTTATGTGCTGTCGGCGCCCGAGTTCCTGGGCACGCACCTGGGTCTTGCGCCCACGCAGTTCTTCTGGTTTTTTGTGCTGACCATCGCCGGCATCATGGGCGGCTCCTGGGCCAGCGGCCGGCTGGCGGGCCGCATCGCCCCGAAGCGGCAGATCCGCCACGGCTTTCTGGTGATGGTGGTGGTGTCGGTGGCCAATGTGGCGGCCAACTTTGCGTTCACGGCGCATGCCAGCTGGGCACTGCTGCCGATTGCGGTGTTTGGCTTTGGCTGGGCGCTGATGGTGCCCGTGGTCACGCTGCTGGTGCTGGACCTCTACCCGCAACGACGCGGGCTGGCCTCGTCATTGCAAGCCGTGATCGGCTCCACTGCCAACGGCATCGTGGCCGGCGCCATTGCACCACTGGTGATGCACTCGACCCGCACGCTGGCCCTGGCGTCGCTGCTGATGATGAGCGTGGGCCTGCTGGCCTGGGCCTGGCTGCACCGCCGCTGGCCGGAGATCGGCCGGGCGGTCGAAAGCGCAGGCCCCTGAGCGCTTAACGCGCCGGCTTGTACGGACGCTTTTGCGGGTCGCGCGGCACGAAGGCCTTGGCGCCGCCGCCTGCCCCGTGGGCCGGCTTGCCGAAAGCGGGCTTGCGCGGCGCGAAGTCGCCACGCGCGGCGTACTCGCTGCGCGGGGCAAAGCCGTCGCGGGGGGCTGCAGAACGGTTGTCACGGCCGGCAAAGTCACCAAAACCCGGCTTGCGGCCAAAGCCGGCGCCGCCTTCGCGGCGCTGCTCAAAACCACGCTCTTCACGCGGCGCAGCAAAGCCGCCGCCGAAGCCGCCGGAACGCTGGCCACCGCCACCGAACTTGCGGTCGCGCGGGGCATCCCGGCCACCACGGCCGCCGAAGTCACCGCGCGGCTGGGCGCTGGGGAAACGCTGCTGCGGCTCCAGGCCCGGAATCACCTCGGCCTTGAACGGCTGGCGGGTGTAGGCCTCGATGTCAAAAATGCGGCGGCGGTCGCGGAACTCGCCAAACGTCACGGCAATACCGTCGCGCCCGGCCCGGCCGGTGCGGCCGATGCGGTGGGTGTAGTCCTCGGCCTTCATCGGCAGACCGTAGTTGAACACGTGGGTGATGGTCGGCACGTCAATGCCGCGGGCGGCGACGTCGGTGGCCACCAGCACCTGCACCTGGCCGTTGCGCAGCGCCATCAGGCGGCGGTTGCGCAGGCCCTGGCTCAGGGCGCCGTGCAGCGCCACGGCGTCAAAGCCGGCTTGCTGCAGGTCGTTGGCCAGGCCGTCGCACTCGACTTGCGTGCTGGCAAACACGATCGCCTGGTTGATGGTGGTGTCGCGCAGCCAGTGGTCCAGCAGCTTGCGCTTGTGCTGGGCGTTGTCGGCCCAGAACAGCACCTGCTTGATGTTGACGTGCTTTTCCTGCGGATTGTCGATCTGCACCTTTTGCGGCTGGCGCATGACGCGCGCGGCCAGTTGCTGGATGCGCGGCGCGAAGGTAGCGCTGAACATCATGGTCTGCTTGCGCTCGATGGTCAGCTGGTTGATTTCAGCCAGATCATCCGAGAAGCCCAGGTCGAGCATGCGGTCGGCTTCGTCGACCACGAGGAACTGCACCTTGTCGAGCTTGATCTGCATCGAGCGCTGCAAGTCCAGCAGGCGACCGGGCGTGGCCACCACGAGGTCGGCGTTCTGCAACTTGGCGATCTGCAGTTGGTAGGGCATGCCGCCCACGATGTTGGCAATGCGCAGGCCACGGCAGTGCTGCACCAGGCCGATGGCGTCGTGCGCCACCTGCTGGGCCAGTTCACGCGTGGGGCAGACGATCAGGGCGCCGGGCGTGGCAGCCTTGAAGTTGCGGGTATTGGTCGGGTCCTTGCGCTTGGGGCGCTTGGGCGCCGGCTCGCCCTTGGCTTCGGCTTCGGCCACGGCGCGCTCGAACGCGGCACGTTCTTCGGCTTCGGCCTGGGCCTTTTGCGACAGCAGCGTGTGCAGAACGGGCAGCAGGAAGGCAGCGGTCTTGCCGCTGCCGGTCTGGCTGGAGACCATCAGGTCAATGTAGGCCTTGCCGGCGGCGTCATCGGTCGGCAGCGCCAGCGGAATCACTTTTTCCTGCACCAGCGTGGGCTGGGTGTAGCCCAGGTCTTCCACGGCGCGCAGCAGTTCGGCCGCCAGGCCCAGCTTCACAAAGCCATTGGGCAGCGCGGGCTCGGCGGCCACCGGCTCCGCGGTGTCCACGAAGGTCTCGGCGGGCGAAAAATCAGAGGTTTGCGCAGGCGAAAAGTCGCCCTGCACTTCAAAAGCGTCAGTCATGTTTACTCACACGCAACGTCACCCCAAGGCGGGGTGCGCTGTCGTTAATGGTTAAAAAACATCAACCATCAAACGACATCCAGGCCGGCTGGCGCTGGTGAGGCTCATTCGGTGAGCCGGTGTGTGAAGGGAGATGCACAATGCGCCGCCATTTGGCAGCGCAGCCTGCGATTATGGCACGGATTCGGGTTTTTACCTAACGCCCGTTCACGACGCCATTTTCAGGAAGTGTTCGCGGTAGTGCGCCATCTCGTCGATGGACTCGTGCACGTCGGCCAGCGCCGTGTGTTTCTGCTGCTTCCT
This sequence comes from Ramlibacter sp., assembly GCA_046348225.1. Classification (GTDB taxonomy): domain Bacteria; phylum Pseudomonadota; class Gammaproteobacteria; order Burkholderiales; family Burkholderiaceae_C; genus JAXMEQ01. Next base: position 85,815 of record JAXMEQ010000010.1, on the reverse strand, counting down.
GAACGCGTTGTACACGTCAGGCCGCCAGCGCTTGGCCAGCTCCTTGAGCGTGCTCACATCCACATTGCGGTAGTGGAAAAACGCCTCCAGCTTCGGCATGTACTTCACCAGAAAGCGGCGGTCCTGCCCGATGGTGTTGCCGCACAGGGGGGCGACACCCTTGGGCGAGTAAGCCGACAGGAACGCCAGAATCTGCTGTTCGGCGTCGGCCTCCGTCACGCTTGATGCCTTGACCTTGTCGATCAACCCACTGCGGCCATGCGTGCCCTTGTTCCAGGCGTCCATCTGGTCGAGTTGCTCGTCGCTCTGGTGAATGACCAGCACCGGGCCTTCAATGCGCGGCACCAGGTTCGGGCCGGTGACGATCACCGCAATCTCGATCAGGCGGTCGCGCTCCGGGTCGAGACCGGTCATTTCACAGTCGAGCCAGATCAGGTTCTGGTCGGATTTTGCAAGGAGGGAATTGGCTTCAGACATGCGGGTGATTGTCGCTGAACCTCCCCTTGCCTTGCGGCGCGGGCGCTAAACTGCCCGGCTATGCCCTACTCGCTCTATCTGACCTTTGCTTTCGCGGCAGCCCTGGTGGCCGGCCTGCTGGTCAAGTTCTGGCTGGCGTCACGCCAGATCCGCCACGTCGCGCGGCACCGCAGCGTGGTGCCGGCGCCATTTGCCAGCACGATTTCACTGGCGGCCCACCAGAAAGCGGCCGACTACACCGTGGCCAAGGCCCGCTTCGGTCTGCTGGAACTCGCATTCGGCGCTGCCGTGCTGCTGGGCTGGACGCTGCTGGGCGGCCTGGATGCCCTGAACAGGACGCTGCTGGGCTGGATGGGCGGCGGCATGCTGCAACAGCTGGCGCTGCTGGGCTGCTTCATGCTGATCGGCGGACTGATCGACCTGCCGTTCACGCTGTACCAGACGTTCGTGATCGAGCAGCGCTTCGGCTTCAACAAGATGACACCCGCGCTGTGGCTGGCGGACCTGGCCAAGTCCACCGCAGTGGGCCTCCTGATCGGCACGCCGATCGCTGCGCTGATCCTGTGGCTCATGGGCGCGGCAGGCGTTGTGTGGTGGCTCTGGGCCTGGGGCGTGTGGATGGGATTCAACCTGTTGCTGCTGCTGATCTATCCGACCTTCATTGCGCCGCTGTTCAACAAGTTCCAGCCGCTGGAGGACGAAACCCTCAAGGCCCGCGTGACGGCGCTGATGCAGCGCTGCGGTTTCGCCGCCAAGGGGCTGTTCGTGATGGATGGCAGCAAGCGCAGCGCCCATGCCAATGCCTATTTCACCGGCTTCGGCGCCGCCAAGCGCGTGGTGTTCTATGACACCTTGCTGGCCAAGCTTTCCCCGGGCGAGGTGGACGCGGTGCTGGCGCACGAGCTCGGGCACTTCCGGCACAGGCACATCATCCAGCGCATCGTGGCGCTGTTTGCCATGAGCCTGCTGGGCTTTGCACTGCTGGGCTGGCTGTCCACGCAGGCGTGGTTCTACACCGGACTGGGCGTTCGGCCCAACATGGGCGCGCCCAACGATGCGCTGGCGCTGCTGCTGTTCCTGCTGGCGGTGCCGGTGTTCACCTTCTTTGTGTCGCCCCTGTTCGCACAGATGTCGCGAAAGCACGAATTCCAGGCTGACGCCTTTGCCGTCACGCAAACCAGCGGCCAGGACCTGAGCACCGCCCTGCTCAAGCTGTACGAAGACAACGCCTCGACCCTCACCCCGGACCCGGTGTTCGTGAAGTTCTACTACTCCCACCCCCCCGCCTCCGAGCGGCTTGTAAGGATGAATGCATGAGCAGCATGTTGAAAAACACGGACTGGTCGCAGCACCCGCGCCGCGCCCTCACGCCCACCGAAGTCGTGACACGGCTGGCCAGCGCGCCAGGCTGGCAGCTCAGTGGCGACGGAGCCGACGTCGCCATCGAGAAGACCTACACGTTCGCCAACTACTACGAAACCATTTCCTTCGTGAACGCGCTGGCCTTCATTGCCAATGCGCAAGACCACCACCCTGACCTGTCCGTGCACTACAACCGCTGCGTGGTGCGTTTCAACACGCACGACGTCAAGGGCATCTCGGAGACGGACTTCACCTGCGCGGCCGCGGTCGACGCGCTGCTGGGCTGAGACCCCCGCTTGGCCTCTGCCACCACGCTGAACACCGGGCTGGTCGTCGGCAGTTTTGGCCGGCATTGCCTCGTGGAAACGCCCGAAGGCCGGCGCGTGATCTGTCACCCGCGGGGCAAGAAGAGCCAGGTGGTGGTGGGGGACCGCGTGCGGTGGCAACCCACGCAGGACGAAGGCACAATCGAAAAAATCGAGGAGCGGCGCAACCTTTTTTACCGGCAGGACGAAGTGCGCACCAAGTCATTTGCGGCCAATCTTGACCAGGTGCTGATCCTGATCGCCGCAGAACCCGAGTTCTCCGAGAGCCAGCTTTCCCGGGCACTGATTGCGGCAGAAGCCGAGCACATCACGCCCATCATCGCGCTGAACAAGAGCGACCTGGTCGAGCCCTTCGAGCGGGCCTGGGGCCGGCTGCTGCCCTACCAGCGCATGCGCTACGGCGTGCTGCCGCTGTGCCTGCGCCTGTCCGGCGATGTGGACCGCAACCACCTGCTCAAGCATCTGGAGGGCAAGACCACGCTCGTGCTGGGCCCGTCGGGGGCGGGCAAGAGCACGCTGATCAACCTGCTGGTGCCCGGTGCGCTGGCCGAGACCAACGAGATTTCGCAGGCACTCAACTCGGGCAAGCACACCACCACCAGCACGACCTGGTACTGGGTCGACGCCGGGCGCACCACGGCCCTAATCGACTCACCCGGATTCCAGGAATTCGGTCTGAACCACATCGACCCCATGCATCTGGCCCACCTGATGCCCGACCTGAAGCCTCACACGGAGCACTGCAGGTTCTACAACTGCAGCCACTTGCACGAACCCGGCTGCGGCGTCATCGCCCAGGTCAAATCAGCCCCTGGCCCCCATGAAATATGCGCAAGGCGCTATAAAATTTATAGCGACCTGTTTGCCGAACTGTCGCAACCGGCGCGCTACTGAAGCAGCGTGCGCAGTGCCTGCAGCAGCGCCGCGCACTGCCCGGGCGTGCCGATGCTGATGCGCAGGAACTGCTCAATGCGGGACAGGCGAAAGTGGCGCACCAGCACCGCCTGCGCGCGCAGTCCGGCAGCCAGCGCCGCAGCGTCATGCGACGGGTGACGCGCGAACACGAAGTTGGCAGCAGAAGGAAGCACGTCGAAGCCCAGCGCCCGGAGCTCGTGTGCCAGCGACTCGCGGCTGGTCATCACGGCCTGGCAGGTCTGCTCAAAGTACGCCTGGTCTTCGTACGCGGCCACGGCACCGGCCTGCGCCAGGCTGTCAAGCGGGTAGGAGTTGAAGCTGTTCTTGACGCGTACCAGCGCCTGCACAAGGTCCGGCGAGCCGGCCGCGAATCCGACCCGCAGGCCCGCCAGTGACCGGCTCTTGGACAGCGTGTGCACCACCAGCAGGTTCGGGTAGCGGCGGATCAGACCGATGGCGCTTTGCGCGCCAAAGTCGACGTAGGCCTCATCCACCAGCACCACCTGCCCCGGGTGGGCCTGCAACAGCTGCTCGATGTCGGCCAGCGGCAGGGGTACACCCGTCGGTGCATTGGGGTTGGCGAGCACCACGCCCCCGGCGCCGGGCCGGCGGGCAAAGTCGGCCACCCGGATGCGCAACGCCGCGTCCAGCGGCACCTGTTCGACCGCGATGCCATACAGGCCGCAATAGACCTGGTAGAAGCTGTACGTGACATCGGGCATCAGCACTGCGCGGTCCTGCTGGAAGAACGCCAAAAATGCGTGGGCCAGGACCTCGTCCGAGCCGTTGCCGACGAACACCTGCGCGGCGTCGATGCCATGGTGGCGCGCAATGGCCTCGCGCAATGCAGTGGACTCCGGGTCCGGGTAGCGTTGCAGCCCGAGCGCGGCGGTGTGCTGGATGGCCTGCACCACACGCGGCGACGGCGGGTAAGGGTTCTCGTTGGTGTTGAGTTTGACCAGACCCGGCATGCGCGGCTGTTCACCGGGCACATAAGGCACCAGGTCGTGGACGACCGGGCTCCAGAACCTGTTGCCGGACGACATGCTCAGCCGAGCAGGCGCGCCAGCGTCAGCAGGGCCAGCAACACCATCCAGAGCACCACCGAGCGCCACACCAGTCCCACCACACTGCGCAGGTGGGCGATGTCCGGCTCGCGTCCGGGCGTGGCGTCGGTGCCGATGGGCGCATCCACGGTCTCCGCCGACTCCGTCGCCGCCTGGAACGGCTGCGAACTGTTGGGCGAGAAAGCCGCCTTGAGGGCCTCGCCGCCGAGCCGTACGTTGATGGCGCCGGAGGTGGCGGCCAGGATCACGCCGTCGTTGTCATCCGGGAAGCGCTGGGCATGGTTGCGCCAGCAATCGATGGCCTCTTCGAAGCTGCCAACGACCGCAAAGCCGAGCGCCGCGGCGCGCGCGGGCAACCAGTCAATCACGCCCCAGGCGCGGGCGGCGGCGTGCTGCAGCGCGGCACTGGCCGGCTGCGTCTGGGTCTTGCTGCGGTGCTTCCAGTAGCGCGCCACAAACTCGGCCATGCGATAGAGCACGGCCCCCGCCGGTCCAAAGCCGAAGGCCGCGAGCACCGAGAACCAGCCCAGCACCCCAAACACATGGCGATGCGCGGCCAGCACGGAATACTCGATCACGTGACGAACGATTTCGCGGCGCGGCAGCTCGCTGGAATCCACCTGCTGCCACTGGGCGAGCAACTCGCGCGCCCGGCCTTCGTCGCCGCCGTCCAGCGCGTCGCGGATGCCGGTGAAGTGATGGCTGAACTGCCGGAAGCCGAGCGTGGTGTACAGCACGGCCACGCTCCAGAGCATGGCGAACGGCCAGCCCGCCAGCCAGTCGAGCAGCCAGTAGACGCCCAGCGCGGCCGCTGATGGCAGCAGCACGGCGAGGGACCACGCCACCCAGCCATGATGGGCCTTGCCGGCGTCGAAGTTGCGGCTGACCGAACGGGCCCAAACGCGCAGGCCGGCATGGACGGGGTTGTGTTGTGCGAGCGGACGGACCTGCTCAATCAGCAGTGCAAACAGGATCGCGAAGAAGCTCATGGGGCAATGATAGCGGTGCGCTATCCGCCCTCCGGCGAAGGGCCGGCGTCAGGCGGCCAGGAACCGGTAGAAATTGCGCAGCATGCCGGCGGTCGCCCCCCAGATGAAGCGCTCGGTCAGACCGTCCATGTAGGGCATGGAAAACCACTCGCGTCGCACCCCGCCCCACTCGAACGCATGACGATGGTGGTGCCGCGGGTTCATGAGGAAGTCCAGCGGCACCTCGAACGCGTCGGCCACTTCAAACGCATTGATCGCCAGCCGGTGGTCCGGCCGGACCAGCGCCACCACCGGCGTGATGATGAACTGTGTACCCGTGGTGTAGGTGGGCAGGGTCCCCACCACCTCGACCAGGGATGGCGCCAGCCCGATTTCTTCCTGCGCTTCACGCAGCGCCGTATGGGCCGCATCCGCATCGGTCGGGTCGGCCTTGCCGCCGGGGAACGCCACTTGCCCGGAATGGGTGGACAAGTGCGTGGTGCGTTCGGTCAGCAGGATGGTGGGTCGTTCGCGCATGACGATCGCAACCAGCACCGAGGCCTGCGCGGGTTCGCGGTCTGCAAACTTGCGTTCCAGCCAGACCTCGGGCTCCCACTGCGGCGGCGCGGCAAAGCGCTGCCGGATGGCGTCGGGCGAAAGTGCCTCGCGCGGAACCGCCGGCAGGTGGCCGTCAATGCCGATGACCGGCACGGCGCGCGGGTCGAAGTTCGGCAGCTTGGACAGCGGCGTATCGGCAGTTACCTGGGGCTCGGTCATGGCTCGGGTGGTCAGAATGAAAAAGCCGCCACGAGCTTGACGCTGGCGGCGGCTGATGGCAAGGCGCGCGGCTTATTCGGCGGCGGCAACCACCTTGGCCGTGAGCTTTTCCTTGATGCGGGCCGACTTGCCGCTGCGGTCACGCAGGTAGTACAGCTTGGCACGGCGCACATCGCCGCGACGCTTGACTTCGATGCCGGCGATCAGCGGGCTGTAGGTCTGGAAGGTACGCTCCACGCCTTCGCCGCTGGAGATCTTGCGCACGGTGAAGCCGCTGTTCAGGCCGCGGTTGCGCTTGGCAATCACGACACCTTCGTAGGCCTGCACGCGCTTGCGGGTGCCTTCCACCACGTTCACGCTCACGATGACCGTGTCGCCGGGGGCGAATTCGGGGATTTTCTTGCCGAGACGGGCGATTTCTTCCTGCTCGAGGGTCTGGATCAGATTCATGCTTACCTCTGTGATCGTGCGCGCAGTTTGTTGATAAGGGTGGGCAGGAGCGCTGGAAGCGTTCGCCCGGAATGCGGCAGAGGATCGAAAAGCCTTTGATTATAAACGATTTATTGCAGTTTTGACAAGAACACCTCGTCAGCCGGGCTCAACCGTCCGGCCCGCCTGGCCGCCTCGATCAGCTCCGGCCGCAGCCGCGCCGTCGCCTCCAGCCGGCGGTCACGGCGCCACCGCTCGATCTGGACGTGGTGACCGGACAGCAGCGGCGCCGGCACGTCGTGGCCCGCCCAGTGCTCGGGGCGCGTGTAGTGCGGGCAATCGAGCAGGCCGTCCAGTGCCGTGTTGAAGCTGTCCATCTGGTGGCTGCCTTCGTCGTTGAGCACGCCGGGTTGCAGCCGGGCCACCGCGTCCAGCAGCGCCATGGCGGCAATCTCGCCGCCGGAGAGCACGAAGTCGCCAAGGCTGATCTGCACATCCACATGGGCGTCGATGAAGCGCTGGTCGATGCCCTCGTAGCGGCCGCACACCAGCACGGCGCCAGCACTGGCCGACCACTGCGTCACCGCCGCGTGGTCCAGCCGCGCACCGACGGGCGAGAACAGCACCACGGGCACCCGGTCGGCCCGATCCGCACGCACCGCATCGAGGCAGCGGGCCAGCGGCTCGGCCATCATTACCATGCCCGGACCACCCCCAAACGGCCGGTCGTCCACGCGCCGGTAGTTGCCATCGGCAAAGTCACGCAGGTTCCACAGCCTGACGTCGACCAGCCCGCCTTCGTAGGCGCGGCGCGTCACCCCGCTCTTGAAGAACGGCGTGAACAGCTCGGGAAACAGCGTGATGACATCAAAGCGCATGGCGCGATTGTGTGGCGCAGCTCAGTAGTCCGCCTGCCAGTCCACGGTGATCTTCCTGGCAGCCAGATCCACCTGGTCCACATAGGCGGAAACAAACGGGATCAGCCGCTCCTGCGGCTGGCCGTTCACCTCGTGGGCCAGCACCAGTACCGTCTGGGGGCCGGTGGACATCAGATCACGCACCGTGCCGAGCAATTCACCCTCGCGATTGATGACTTGCAGACCGATCAGGTCCACCCAGTAGTACTCGTCCTGGGCCGCCGAAGGAAAGCTCGACCGCGGCACGAAGATGCGCGCGCCCCGCAACGCCTCGGCGGCCGTGCGGTCGTCGATGTCATGCGCACTGGCAACGATGGTGTCGGAGTGATCCTTGGCCTCGCGCACGCGCAGCAGGGCCGTGCCGGCAAAGGTTTTGGCACCACGTTCGGACGGCTGCAGAAACCAGCGTTTGGACGAAAAAAGCGCCTCGGGCGAGGCGCTGTGGGGCAGGACCTTGAACCAGCCCTTGATACCCCAGGCATCCGCAATGCGCCCGACTTCGATCGCGTCCGCCGGCAATTCGGCGGGTTCGAGCCCCGGCAGCATTGCAGCCGGCTCAGGCGGCCTTGGCGGCGGCCTGCTTGATCAGGCGTTCCACGGTGGGCGAAGCCTGGGCGCCAACGCCTTGCCAGTAGGTCAGGCGGTCCTGCGCGATGCGGATGCTTTCCTCGCTGTCCTTGGCGATCGGGTTGTAGAAACCGATGCGCTCGATGAAGCGGCCGTCACGGCGCACACGCTTGTCAGCCACAACAATGTTGAAAAACGGACGGCCTTTGGCGCCGCCGCGGGAAAGTCGAATGACGACCATGATTTATCCTTTGGGTGGTCTGGAATTGCTTCCGGAATTTCTTCCAGCGTTTGAGACACGCAACATGGCCACCCGGCCAGTGACACGCTGAAAAGCCTTCCATTATATCAACTTCGGTTTTATGCCCACGATACGCCCCAGCCGGGATGAAGACGTCTCGGCCATCACCGCGATTTACGCCCACCACGTGCTGCACGGCACGGGCACTTTCGAGACCACGCCCCCGACAGAAACAGAGATCGCGGCACGCCGCGCCGACGTGCTTGGCAAGGGCCTGCCCTGGCTGGTGATCGAGGAAGACGCCCAGGTGCTGGGCTACGCCTATTGCCAGTGGTTCAAGCCGCGCCCGGCCTACCGCTTCTCGGCGGAAGACTCGATCTACCTCGCTCCGGCGGCCGCAGGCCGGGGGCTGGGCAGCCAGCTGCTGGCCGCGCTCTCCGCCCAGGCCGAAGCAGCGGGCGTGCGCAAGCTGATTGCCGTGATCGGCGACTCCGCCAATGCAGGGTCGGTGGGTGTCCACCGGGCGCAGGGGTTCACGCCTGTGGGCATACTCAAGTCGTGCGGCTGGAAATTCGGCCGCTGGCTGGATGTGGTGCTGATGGAAAAGTTCATTGGCCAGGGCGACGCGTCCTCACCGGAAACCTCATGAAAAACAAGACTGTGGCGGCCTGGCTGGCCTTCCTGGGCGGGCCCCTGGGCCTGCACCGCTTTTACTTGCATGGCCTGGGCGACATGCTGGGCTGGCTGCTGCCGATTCCGACCGCCCTGGGGCTGTACGGCGTGCAGCGGGTGCAGCAGTACGGGCTGGACGACCCCTGGAGCTGGGTGCTGATTCCGCTGGCCGGCTTCACCATTGCCGGCTGCGCGCTGACCGCCATCGTGTTCGGGCTGATGCCGCCCGAGCGCTGGAATGCGCGCTACAACCCGCAGGCTGCGCCCGACGCAGCGTCCGGCCGCACGGGCTGGCTCACGGTGGGTGCGGTCGTGGTGTCGCTGCTGATCGGCACCACGGTCCTGATGTCCAGCATTGTGTTCAGCTTTCAGCGCTACTTCGAGTACCAGGTCGAGGAAGGCCGCAAGATCAGCCAGTAAGGCGGATCGATGCAGCCTCAGAAGATCTGCAGGCTGACCCAGTAGGCAATGGCGGCCACAAAGGCGCTGGCCGGGATCGTGAAGATCCAGGCCCAGACGATGTTGCCCGCCACGCCCCAGCGCACCGCGCTGGCCCGCTGGGCCGAGCCCACGCCCACGATGGCGCCAGTGATGGTATGCGTGGTCGACACCGGAATGCCCAGCGCGGTAGCCAGGAACAGCGTGATCGCACCACCGGTTTCGGCACAGAAGCCGCCCACGGGCTTGAGCTTGGTGATTTTCTGGCCCATGGTCTTGACGATGCGCCAGCCGCCAAACATGGTGCCAGCCGCAATGGCCATGTAGCAGCTCACGATGACCCAGGACGGGGGCGACTTGTCCGACGCGGCGGTGTAGCCCGTGGCAATCAGCAGCATCCAGATGATGCCGATGGTCTTCTGCGCGTCATTGCCGCCATGCCCCAGGCTGTAGGCGCCTGCCGAGGCCAGCTGCAGCCGGCGGAACCATTTGTCCACACGCGACGGCGTGGTGCGCCGAAAGACCCAGGCCACCAGCAGCATCATGAGCGAGCCCAGCAGGAAGCCCAGCATCGGCGACACGAAAATGAACGCCACCGTCTTGAGGATGCCGGCCGAGACCAGGGCACCCGAGCCGGCTTTGGCGATCACCGCGCCGACAATGCCGCCAATCAGCGCGTGCGACGAGCTGCTTGGAATGCCGTAGTACCAGGTCAGTACGTTCCATGTGATGGCTCCTACCAGCGCGCCAAACACCACATGCGTGTCCACCACGCCCGGCTGCACGATGCCCTTGCCCACCGTGGCCGCGACGCTCAGGTGAAAGATGAAGATCGCGATGAAGTTGAAGAAGGCCGCGAACAGCACAGCCTGGGTGGGCTTGAGCACACCGGTGGACACCACGGTGGCGATGGAGTTCGCCGCATCATGAAACCCGTTCATGAAGTCGAACGCCAGCGCCAGCGCGACCAGCAGGATGACGACCCACAGGGCCGCTTGTGCCGCCTCCATCTCAGGAGTTCTCGAGGACGATGCCCTCGATCAGGTTGGCCACATCCTCGCACTTGTCGGTGATGGTCTCCAGCAGCTCGTAGATGGCCTTGAGCTTGATCACCTCGCGCACGTCCGGCTCCTCGCGGAACAGCTTGCTCATGGCGCTGCGCATCACGCGGTCGGCGTCCGACTCCAGCCGGTCGATCTCCTCACAGGTCTTCAGTGCCGCTTCGGCTGTCGCCGAGTCGGCGATCTTGTCCAGCAGCCGCACGGCGTCCTTCACCCGCTCGCAGCACTTGACGCTCAGGTCGGTCAGACGCGTGATCTCCTCCGTCATGTGGTGCACGTCATAGAGCGCCATGGTTTCCGCCGAATCCTGGATCAGGTCGGCCACGTCGTCCATGGTGTTGATGAGCTTGTGGATCTGGTCGCGGTCAATCGGCGTGATGAACGTCTTGTGCAGCATCTTGTTGACGTCATGCGTCACACGGTCTGCCGCCCGCTCGGCGTTGTCGACGTCACGGTTGTACTGCTCGCGCAGATGCGGGTCGCTGTAGTTGGCAACCAGGTTCGAGAACGCCCGCGCCGCCTCCACGATGCGGTCCGCGTGCTGGTTGAACATTTCAAAAAAGTTGCCTTCGCGCGGCATCAGCTTGCCAAACAGCATGGCGATCTCCTGGGATTTGTGTCACTGGTATGACGTTTTGGTGACAGGCGGCGAGTTTAACCGCCGGGCTTCCCGGGACGCCTCAGCTGCTGCGAAAGATGAAGTAAACCGCCCCGACCATGCACAGCGCTGCCCACAGGTAGTCGAGCTTGAGCGGCTCCTTCAGGTAAAACATCGCGAACGGCACGAAAACGGCCAGCGTGATGACTTCCTGCATGATCTTGAGTTGCCCCACGGTGAATCCGGCCTGCTGGAAGCCGATGCGGTTGGCCGGTACCTGCAGCAGGTACTCGAACAGCGCAATGCCCCAGCTGATCAGTGCCGCCGCGTACCAGGGTGCCGTGGCAAGGTTCTTCAGGTGGCCGTACCAGGCGAACGTCATGAACACATTGGACGCCACCAGCAGCAAGACGGTTTGCACCGAAAGTGGAATGGATTGAAGCGCGAGCATGGCCGGATTATCAGCAACTGCCATCGTCCATGTGGACGGACACCTCATCGTGGCCGACAAACCCGCCGGTCTGCTGTGCGTGCCCGGGCGCGGCGCCGACAAGCAGGACTGCCTGTCAGCCCGCATCCAGCGGCAGTGGCCCGACGCGCTGGTCGTGCACCGGCTGGACATGGCGACCTCGGGCCTGGTGGTCATGGCACGGGGCGCCGCCGCGCAGCGGCAGCTGAGCGAGGCATTTGCCCGCCGTGTGGTTGACAAGCGCTACACGGCCGTGGTGTCAGGTCATCCGGTCGTGCCTGCGGACAGCCCGGATGGATGGGCCGTGATCGACCTGCCCCTGCTGCCCGACTGGCCCAACCGGCCACTCAGCAAGGTGGACCCTGTCCATGGCAAGCCCAGCATCACCCGCTGGCAGCGGCTGGCGCATGACGCCGTGGCCAACACCAGCCAACTGCTGCTGGCACCCGTGACCGGGCGTTCCCACCAGTTGCGGCTGCACCTGCGGGCCATCGGGCACCCGATCCTGGGCGACGCGCTGTATGCGCCGCCCGAGGTGCAAGCCATGGCACCGCGCCTGCTGCTGCATGCCACCGCCCTGACCCTGCTCCACCCGCACACGGGCCAGCGCCTCGATTTCGAGAGCGTGGCGCCATTTGCCGCGGGAACTCCCGTCGCATGAAACGTGTCCCACCTGTCTCACCGGAGCCACGTCATGCCTGCTTTTACTTCGCGTCGCCGTGCCGCCATTGCTTGCGTCGCCTTGCCATTTGTCTGGACCGGCGCGCGCGCCCAGGCGCCGATGCCCCGCCGCGCAACGCCATCGCAGACCGAAGGACCCTTCTACCCGATGGCATGGTCCGGCGACACCGACCCGGACCTGCTGCGCAATGGAAACGCCCGCTACAGCCGTGGCCAGCCCGCCTGGGTGGGCGGGAGTGTGACCGACCTGCAGGGCCGACCGGTGCGCGGCGCCCTGGTGGAAATCTGGCAATGCGACGAGGCGGGTCACTACCACCATCCCGGCGATGGCGGCAAGGCGGACCCGGCCTTTCAGGGCTTTGGTCGCATGGTGGTGGACGCGGACGGTCAGTACCGCTTTCGTACCATCAAGCCTGCGCCCTACGCCGGACGTACGCCACACATTCACGTCAAGGTGCGCCTCGGCACGCGTGAACTGCTGACCACCCAGCTCTACGTGGCGGGCGATCCGGGCAACGAACGCGACTTCCTCTGGCGCCGCCTGGATGCGGCAGACCGCGCCGCGCTCACGCAGGCGTTCGTTGCCGGCCCCGACGGGCTCCAGGCAAGCTTTACCATCGTCGTGCCGGCCTGAGCAGGCCGGGCGCCCCGGCGCTACGATGGTGGACATGACCACACACCACCTCACCATCCTGACGGGCGCATCGCGCGGCATGGGCCTGGCCCTGGCCGAACAGCTGCTGGCCGCCGGCCAGCACCTGCTTTGCATTTCGCGCAAGGCCAGCGACCGCCTGGCAGCACTTGCCGCAGCCGCGGGCCTGCCGTGCGAACAATGGACCGCAGACCTGTCGGAACCGGCCCCCGTGGCGGCGCGCCTGCGGGCGTGGCTGGCGACGCAGGATGCGCACACTCTGGCCAGCGTCACACTGGTCAACAACGCCGGGCTGCTGCCCGCCATCGCACCGCTGGGGGAGCTGGAGGCGGCTGACCTGGCCCGCGCGCTGCGGGTGGACCTGGAAGCACCGATGCTCCTGACCAGCGCCTTCCTGGCAGCCACGGCAGGGTGGACAGCAGAGCGCAAGGTGCTGAACATCTCGTCGGGTCTGGGTCGGCGCGCCATGGCCTCGCAAGCCGCCTACTGCGCGGCCAAGGCCGGCATGGACCACTTCACCCGCTGCGTGGCGCTGGAAGAAGCCGGCAAACAGCACGGCGCACGCGTCTGCTCGCTGGCGCCCGGTGTGATCGACACCGACATGCAGGTCCAGCTGAGGGGCGCCGACAGCGCGCGCTTCCCCGACGTTGGCAATTTCATTGGCATGAAGGACAAGGGCCTGCTGACGTCACCGCAGGAGGCCGCCGCCCGGCTGCTGGCCTGGCTGGCCCGCCCAGACTTCGGCGCCACCCCGGTGGCCGACGTGCGCGACGCCTGAGCGCTCAGGCCGCCAGCGGCGCGTAGGCGCGCGCCGCGAGCGTGCGCGCCAGCACCTCGGCCGGGTCCAGCAGCGCCACGCCCTCCAGTTCCGGCGACGCCTGCAGCGCCAGTGGAATTTCTGTGCAGCCCAGCACCAGGGCGGGCACGCCGTGGCGCGCTACCAGGGCCTGCGCCACTTCGCTGAAACAGCGACGCGCCAGCGGCAGGTTGCCGGCCTTCACACCGTCGTAGATGCCACGCATGACCTCATCACGCTCCGCCTGCAACGGCAGGTGGCAGCGCACGCCCTGGATGTCCAGTTCGCGCTGGTAGAGCGCCGCGTCGTAGGTGCCGCGGGTGGCCAGCAGGCCGACGTCGGTGATGCCGCGCGCCGCCAGGTCGCGCGCCACTTCCTTCACGCCATGCAGCACCTCCAGCTGCGGAAACCGCTGCTGCAACGCGCCATGCCAGGCATGGGCGGTGTTGCAGGCAATGGCGACCACGCGCGCGCCCAGCGCCGCCAGCCGGCCCACGGCCTGCAGCATCGGCTCGACCGGCTGGTGACCGCCCGAGTCCGGATGCTTCAGGGCATTGCTGCGGTCCGGCACCGGCACCTGGGCCAGCCAGTGCTCGGGGTAGGCCTGGTCGCACACCGGCAGCTGCAGCAGACGCATGTGGTCGGTGCAGGCGGCCACGAACAGGCGCACGAAGTCGGCACCGGCGGCGGGCCCCATGCCTCCCAGGATGCCCACCACCTGGGTGCTGGGCAGCGCACGGTAGTTCATGCACGCTCCTGCTTACAGCGCCGGCTTGTCGCTCGGCGCCTTCAGGCTGTCGCGCAGCTGCGCGCTCATGGGCAGGTTGAGGTTGATGTTCTTGGGCGGAATGGGCGACATGAACCACTTCTTATAGAGTCGGTCAAACTCGCCGCTTTTCATCATGCCGGTGATCACGCCGTCCACCAGCGCCTTGAACTTCGGATCGTCCTTGCGCAGCATGCAAGCGTACGGCTCCACCTGGAGCGAGTCGCCCACCACTTCCCATTCAGCCGGGTTCTTGGCATTCGCCATCAGGCCGAACAGCAGGATGTCGTCCATGGCGAACGCCACCGCACGGTCACCTTCGACCAGCAGCATCGAATCCGCATGGTCCTTGCCCAGGATGATCTGCATGTTGAGCTTCTTGTCGGCGTTGTACTTGCGCATGACCTGCGAATTGGTGGTGCCGGTGGTGCTGGCCACGGTCTTGTTTTCCAGGTCGGCGTAGTTCTTGATGCGCGAGCTCTTCTTGGCCAGCAGACGGGTGCCGGTGTAGAAGTGGTTGATGGCAAACGACACATCCTTGGCGCGGGTGCTGTTGTTGGTGGTGGAGCCGCATTCGAGGTCGATCGTGCCGTTGACCAGCAGCGGAATGCGGTTCTGCGACGTGACCGGGATGTACTCGATCTCCAGCACCGGTTTGCCGGTGCGTTTCTTGACCTCCTGGACCACGGCGTTGGCGATGTCCATCGAGAAGCCCAATGGCTTGCCGGGCCCTTCGACGTAGCTGAACGGCACCGACGACTCGCGGTAGGCCAGCGTGAGCTTGCCGCTGTCGGCCACTTTTTTCAGGGTGTCGGCGTGGGCCGCGGCGGCGACGCCAAGGGTCAGCAGGCTGGCGGAGAGCAGGGGTACGTATTTCATGGGTGTCATCCTCTTGGTGGCTTGGCAGTGAACAGGGATTCCAGTATCGGGGGCCATCCGCGGGCTGGTCGAATTCATTTTTGCGTACGCCCCATGCCGCAAACTCATGAGGACGCGCTCAGATGTCGCTGACCGCCTGCTGCACGCAGCGGACAAAGGCCCGCAACGGCACCGAGCCCGGCTTGCCCGCGGGATGCAGGGCCCGCAGCGGCACCGGCAGCACCGGGTCAAGCGGCAGCACATTCACGAGCTTGCGGTCGGCCGACATCGCCGTGAAGCTGTCCACCAGCGCCAGGCCCATGCCGTGGTGGGCAAAGGCCAGCGCAGCGTGGTAGGTCTGTACCGAAATGTCGCTGCGCAGACCCACACCGGCCTCGCGGCAGGCCTGGGCGAGGCTGATGCCCATCGGGTCGCGCGCGTCCAGCGCAATCACCGGGAAGCCAGCCAGGTCGGGCAGGCTGAGCTGTGCGGCACGCGCCAGCCGCACGGGCAGCACGCCTTTGGGGGCCACGCAGACCAGGCGCCCGTCAGCCAGCGGCTCCTGCGTCAGCGCCGGGTGGCTGATGGGGCTGAGCACCAGACCCACATCCGCCTCCTGCAGCACCAGGCCCGACACCACCTGCGCCGAGTGCAGTGACTGCACGTGCACCGCCACGTCGGGGTAGGTTGCGCGAAAGCGCTTGAGCGCGCGCGGCAGCACCTCGTAGCTCAGTGCCAGCACCGTCAGGATGCGCAGCGCCTGCGCGGTCTTGCCGGCCTTCAAGTTGGCGGCCAGGCGCTGCACTTCGTCGAGCTGCGCAAACAGCCGTTCGATGTGCGGGTACAGCGCCAGCGCCTCGGGCGTGGGCGTGAGCCGCCCCTTGGTGCGCTGGAACAGTGCCAGCCCGAGTTGCGACTCCGCGTGCTGCAGGATGCGGCTCACGGCCGGTTGCGTCACATTCACCAGACGGGCCGCGCCACTCACACTGCCGGTGAGCATGATGGCGTTGAACACCTCGATGTGGCGCAGCCGCATGACGTCAGCCCCCCTGAAAGCCGCCGGCGCGGCAGGTCACCACCAGCGTGTCGCGGTGGCCCTTTTCAGCGGTGGGCTGGATCGGGGTGGACTCGTGGATCACCCGTTCGTCGTCCAGCAGCAGCAGCGACCACGGCTCAGTGAGCGTGAAGCGCTGTCCGTTCGGGCCTGCCGCTTCGAACACCCGCGTTTCGCCGCCCTTGATGCCTTCGCGCCCGACCAGGAACACCGCCACCAGGTCCACGCCGTCGCGGTGCGCGCCTTCCGGCGTGGGGCGGCCAATGCCGTCGGTGGTGTCGATGCGGAACTGGTGCGCCTCCACAAACCAGGGCTGTGCTCCCTTGAGCGCCGAGCTCACATCTGCCAACGCGAGCACCAGGCGCGCCCAGGCCGGTTGGGCTACCGTGGCCGACAGCATGGGCTCAAACCAGCGCTGCATGCCGCCGTGCAAGGCGTTGTATTCCACCGGCTGCCAGTGCGCGCGGTGCGGCACGGCCGTCAGGCTAGGCCCCTCCGCGACGAAACACGAATGCCGCCGGCGGCGGTAGCGGCCGCCGTCCTTCAGGTAGGCGTCGGGCGGCAGGTCGCCCCAGCCGGCGCGCAGGGCCTCCAGTTCAGCCGCGGTGCAGCCGGCCAGCTGCTGCACGCCTTCGGGCGAGAGCACGGCATAGCCCTGCCGCTGCAGCGTGGCAACGAGATCAGCCGGTGCGCAAACGGGCGGGGGAAGCAATGAAAGACTCATTTTCAAAGCATAACTGAGCCAGATCAAAAACCGGCCCGACCCGCCCGCCTAAGCTGGCGGCATCTTGCTGGAGCCCACCCGATGACCGTGCTGGAATGGAGCGACGCGCTGTCGCTGGACTTGCCGCTGATGGACAACACCCACCGCGAGTTTGTGGACCTGCTGGCTGCGGCCGCGCAGGCCGACGACCGCGACCTGCTGCCTGCGTGGGCGGCCCTGGTGGAGCACACCCAGGCGCATTTCGACCGCGAAGACCAGTGGATGGCTGACACGCGCTTTTCATCCGGCAACTGCCACAGCACCCAGCACAAGGTGGTGCTGGCCGTGATGCGCGAAGGCGGGCGCCGCGGCGCCGAAGGCGACCTGGCCCTGGTGCGCCAGATGGCGTCCGAGCTGGCCGTCTGGTTCCCCCAGCATGCGCAAAGCATGGACGCGGCACTGGCGCTGCATGTGCGCCGGGTGGGCTACGACCCGCTCACCGGACGCGTGACCATGCCCGACGCCCTGCCCGCCGACATGATCCAGGGCTGCGGCGGAAGCTGCGGGCCTTCGCCCATCCCGGCCGCCACGCTGGCCGGGGCCTGAATTCAGGCCGCGACCTTGACGCCCTTCCAAAACGCCACGCGGCCCTTGATGGACTCGGCCTCGGGCTTCGGGTCGGGGTAGTACCAGACGGCGTCGATGTTCATCTCGCCATTGACGATGAGCGAGTAGTAGCTCGCTTGCCCCTTCCAGCCACAGGTGGTCTTGTGGTTGCTGAAGGTCACGTACTCGCGCTTGAGGGCGCTTTCGGGAAAGTAGTGGTTGCCCTCCACCACCACGGTGTCGTCGCTCTCGGCGATAACGGTATCGTTCCAGACGGCTTTCATGCAGGTCCTTTCATTGCAGAATTTCGAGGGTCATGCCGGCGCGGCGCAGCCGCTGCACCAGCGCATCGCCCAGCCCGCTGGCCGGGGTGAGCACACCGCCCAGGCGGCGCCCGCCGGGCAACTGGGCCCCATCTTGCGCCAACGCCAGCGCGGCTTCACAAACCATCACGGTGGTGGCCCGGTTGCCGGGGTCGCCCCGGGCCGCAATGCGGGCCCGCACCAGGGCACCGCGGTCGCCGCGGCCCACCAGCTCGCAGCGGAAGGAGCCGGCGTCCATGCTGCGTTCGGACGGGCCCTGGCCCGGTGCGGGCGCCATCGCGCGCGCCAGCCGGCGCACCGGCGCCAGCTTCAGCGCCGACTGGCTGGCATTCATGCCGAAGCTCATGCCCGCGGCGGCCAGCGCCGCTGCGGCGCCTGAGCCGAAGCGCAGGTACTCCTGGTAGTGAAAGCCGCTGCCGTAGCCCAGCAGCGCGGCACTGCGCCGCACCACCCGCGTGTTGACCGGCCCCATGAAGAAGGGCCCGAGCCAGGCGCCAAAGTCGGCGTCGCGGTGGGGTGCGTCGGGGTCGGCGTCATCGGCGCTGGCGGCGGCGGGCCGCGCGTCCGCCGGGTTCAGCAGGTACGGGTCGGCCAGCAGCGCGGCCTGTCCGGTGTCCAGCATGTTCAGCGCCGAGGCCAGCGTGCCGCCGTTGAAGCCGCCACGCACGGTGTAACTGGCCTTGGCCTGTACGCAGGTCTGGCCGGCCTGGCGCAGCGCCTGCACCAGCAGCCAGGCGCCCAGGTCGGACGGCACCGAGTCAAAGCCGGCGCAGGGAATGATGCGGGTGCCGTCGCGGGCCGCCTGCGTGTGGTGGCGGTCAATCAGTCCGCGCACCCAGGGCGTCTCGCCGGTGATGTCCACATAGTGCGTGCCATGGCGAACGCAGGCGGCGACCAGTTCGCTGCCATGCACGGCAAACGGCCCGGCCGTGCTCAGCACCACCCGTGCGCTGCGCGCCAGCGCGTCCAGCGCCGCGGCGTCCTGCGCGTCGGCCACCACCACGCCGGCCATGCTGGCGCCGGTGTCGCGCTGCACGGCGGCCAGCCGGTCGGCACTGCGCCCGGCCAGCGCCCAGCGCAGGCCCTGACCATGCTGGACGAAGTAGGCCACCGTCTGGCGCCCGACAAAGCCGCTGGCGCCGTACAGCACCACGTCATGGCGGCGTTCATTTGCTACATTTTTCATAGCGCCTCACGCAATCCGGATGCGGGCTGGAGCCCGATTTTCTTCAAAGAACGGGGTCAAAGTGCCTGCCTTCCAATCCATCCGCCGATGCGTCGCACCAGCCACTTGGGCGTGCCGCGCGATGCCACCATGGCCGCCCGGTTGACGACACCGGGCACGCAGATCACGTCGCCGCGCATGCAGGCCTCAAAGCCCTGGCGGGCCACGTCGTGCACATCGCCCACCAGAAACGCCGGCAACTCCGAGAGCCGCGCGTTGGCGCTGGCCGCCTGCCCCAGCATGGGTGTGGCGGTGATGCCGGGGCACAGGGCGGTGATGGTCACACCGGTGCCACGCAGTTCTTCGGCCAGCGACTCGGTCAGCGACAGCACATAGGCCTTGGTCGCCGCGTAGGTGGCCAGGGTGGGCACGGGCTGGAACGCTGCGATGGACGCCACGTTCAGCACCCGGCCCGAACCGCGCGCCACCATGGCGGGCAGCAGTTCGTCCAGCAGCGCCGTCAGGCCGCTGATGTTCAGGTCGATCATGCGGCCGGCTTCGCCGCGCTTCATGCCCACAAACGGGCCCTGCACCAGCACACCGGCGTTGTTCACCAGCACATCAATGCGCCGGCGCTTGCGCCGCAGCGTCGCCACGAGCCGGGCTGCGGCGCCGGGCTGCGCCAGGTCGGCCGGCTCGACCCAGGCCTTGATGCCATGGTCGTCGGCCAGCTGCCGCGCCAGCACCTGCAGCTTGTCGGCGCTGCGCGCCACCAGCACCAGGTCGTGTCCGGCGGCAGCAAAACAGGGCGCCAATGCTTCGCCAATGCCGGACGACGCGCCCGTGACCAGCGCCA
This sequence comes from Ramlibacter sp., assembly GCA_046348225.1. Taxonomy (GTDB): domain Bacteria; phylum Pseudomonadota; class Gammaproteobacteria; order Burkholderiales; family Burkholderiaceae_C; genus JAXMEQ01. The sequence goes on along the minus strand of JAXMEQ010000010.1, from coordinate 66,071 downwards.
CAGGGTTGGAACGGTCGGAAGATGCGGAAGAGGCCATGGTCAGCTCCGGGGTTGAGGCGGCACGGATTGAAAGCATAGAGTCTGCACCCTGAAAGCCTGTCGCGTGCGCTACCGTGCAAAAGAAACCTTCTCATTACCATCTGGCACCTTTCGCGGTACCCACCAGGAGACAGCATGAACATCGCCACCAGCCTCACCAACCGCCAGGTCCGCCTTGCCCAGCGCCCGGTGGGCATGCCCGGCCCCGAATGCTGGGCGTTCACCAGCGAACCCGTGGCCGAGCCGGCCGACGGCGGGGTGCTGGTCAAGACGCTGGCGCTGTCGCTCGACCCCGCCATGCGCGGCTGGATGAACGACGGCAAGAGCTACATCCCACCGGTAGGCATTGGCGAGGTCATGCGCGCTGGCGGCGTCGGCAAGGTGGTGGCGTCGCGCAACCCGAAGTTTGCGGCCGGCGACATCGTCTCGGCCATGCCAGGCGTGCAGGAATACTGCCTGGTGCCGGAAGACCAGATCCGGCGCAGCGGCCTGCAGCGCATTGACCTGCGCGCCGGCAGCCTGACGCAGTGGCTCAATGTACTGGGCATGCCGGGCATGACGGGCTATTTCGGCCTGCTGGACATCGGCAGCCCCAAGCCGGGCGAAACCGTGGTGGTGTCCGGCGCCGCCGGTGCCGTGGGCCAGACGGTGGGACAGCTGGCCCGCATCAAGGGCTGCCGCGTCGTCGGCATTGCCGGCGGCCGCGCCAAGTGTGACTGGGTGGTCAACGAGCTGGGCTTTGACGCCTGCATCGACTACAAGGCCGGCAACGTGAAGGCTGCGCTCAAGGAACATTGCCCCAAAGGGGTGGACATCTACTTCGACAACGTGGGCGGCGAGATCCTGGACGACGTGCTCACCCGCATCGGCCGGGGCGCGCGCATCATCATCTGTGGGGCCATCAGCCAGTACAACAACACCACGCCGGTGCAGGGCCCGAAGAACTACCTGAGCCTGCTGGTCAACCGCGCCCGCATGGAAGGCATGGTGGTGTTTGACTACACCGAGCGCTTCCCCACCGCCGTGGCCGAGCTCGCGGGCTACCTGAAAGACGGCCGGATGAAAAGCCGTGAAGACATCGTGGAAGGCATCGACAACTTCCCCGACGCGCTGCTCAAGCTGTTCTCGGGCGCCAACTTCGGCAAGCTGGTGCTGAAGGTCGCCGACGCCTGAGGCCTGCCGGGCGGTTCCTACAATGGCCCGATGGGCCTGCAGACCACCGCAGATTTCATCGCGCGCCATGCGCAGGCGCAACCCGGCGCGCTGGCGGTGCTGGACCATGGCCGTCCCGTCACACGCCAGCAGCTGAAGCAGGACCTGGCGCAGGCCTGCCACGTGCTGCAGAAGCTGGGTGCCAGCGCCGGCACCGTTGTTGCGCTGATCTGCCCGAACGCCTACCAGCATTGGCTGCTGGTGCTGGCCTGTGAGCAGTTGGGGGCTGTGAGCGATGGCTTGCTTGACCTGCAGCATGAAGCCTGGGCCACCCTGCACCAGCGCGCGGACCTGCTGGTCACGACTGTCCCGTTGCCCGCCACACCCGCCTGCGTGACGCACCGTCTGGCGCCGGAATGGCTGCAGCCCCCCGCTGCCGGCGTGCCGCAGCCTGCGCCCGCGACACCGGCGCTGCCAGTGAACGCCGCCGCACGCGTGGCGCGCTCGTCCGGCACCACCGGTACCCCGCGTCGCATGCTGCTGACCCGGCAAGCCCTGGATCACCGGGTCCGCAGCTGGGTGGCACTCCTTCAACTGCATGAGCACTCGCGCTACCTGCTCACCCTGCAACTTGCGGCGTCCACCGCCTGCTACCAGGCCCATGCCTGCGCGCGCAGCGGTGCCGTGCTGGTGCTGGCACCCGCCGTCAATGCCTGGCAGGCGGTGGCGCAGTACGGCGTCACGCATCTGTTCTGCCTGCCCGGCCTGCTGGGACAGTGGCTGGGCACCTTGCCCACGGCCTGGCACCCACCGCCCGCGCTGCATGTGTTTTGTGGCGGCGCAAGCTTGCCGCCTGCGCTGCGGCAAGACGCCCTGGCCCGGCTGGCAACGGCGGTCACCGAGGTATATGCGTCCAATGAAGCGGGCGTCACGGCGAGCTCGGATGGTGAACCCGGGACGGGCCTGCGATTGCGACCCGGCTGCGACGCCGAGGTCGTGGACGAACAGGGCCAGCCGCTGCCGCGGGGCCAGACCGGCCACATCCGCCTGCGCACGCCCGGCATGGTCCACGGCTATCTCGACGGGCACGACCACCAGCCCCACTTCCGCGACGGCTGGTTCTACCCCGGCGACATCGGCACCGTGCCCGACCCGCAGCACCTCTATGTGGCGGGCCGCGCCACGGATGTGATGAACCTGGGCGGTGTGAAACTGCTGCCGCAGACCATTGAAGCGCAGCTGGTGAGTGACCAGGTGCCAGCCCATGAGCTGGCCGTGTGTTCGCTGCCCGATGCACGCGGCCTGGAGGAGGTGTGGGTGGCACTGTGCGGCCAGGCCGCTGCGCACCAGGACCAGGTGCTGAAAGCGCTGGAGCCGGTTTGCCAGGAACTCTGGTGGGTGCGGTTCCGCGTGGTGCAGCTGGACAGCGTGAACCCGCAGGCGCCTGCCAAACTGTCGCGCCGCGCGCTGCGCGAGACCCTCGCGGGCCTCGCGTCAGGCGCGCACGCCCCGGCTTAGCTGTTGACGGGCATCACGCGGGCGGTGTTGCCTTCCACCACCACGCGCGAGCCGGCCGCCAGGCTGCTGCCCTGCTCGATGGTGCGGACGGTGCCATCGTTCATGCGCACCCGCATCTGGTAGACGGTGACCTTCTTGCTGTTCTTTTCAATCGCATGGCCCGCATAGGCACCACCGGCCGCGCCGAGCACAGTGGCGGCTGTCTTGCCGCTGCCCCCGCCGATCTGGTTGCCCAGCAGACCGCCGACCACGGCGCCGCCGATGGCGCCCACGCCAATGCCGCTGTTGCCAATGCCATTCACCTGGCCCTGGCGCTGTACCGCGACCACCGATTCCACCACGCCGCAATTGGCACAGCTGCTGGCCGCAACCCGTGTGGCATCCGGTGTGGCAGGCTTGGCCGCCGGTTTGGCCGGCGCCTTCTGGCTGGCAGGCGCCGGGCCCAGGGCCATCTGGGCCTCGGGCACGCCGTCACGCGCGCTGATGTGGCCGCTGACCAGCGCTGCCGCCAGCGCCAGGGTGGTCACGCCCAGTACCGCCACGGTGGGCAGCAGGGCCTTGCTGTTGCGAAGGCGTTCACCAAAACCGGCCTGCTGGCCGGGTTGCATGGCGGGATGGGAAGAGATTGAGTCCATGAGGTTCTCCTTGTCATGTCCTCAAATTGTTGGTGGGCCTTCCCGATACACGCTGTAGGGGCGTGTAAAAGCTGAAAGTAGGACAAACCTGACACCCGACCTGACGCGTGACAAATCTCACGCGCCGCAGCGCCTACACCCCGCCGTGCGGGTGCGTGGGGTCCACCCAGAGCACGGCTTCCGGCTTCTCGACCGGCTCGATGTCCAGGTTAACGGCCACAGCCTCGCCATCGCTGCGGCACAGCACGCATTCCAGCAGCTCGGTCGGGCTGGCGTTGATCTCCTGGTGCGGCACAAAGGGCGGCACGTAGATGAAGTCGCCGGGCCCGGCCTCGGCGGTGAACTCCAGGTGCTCGCCCCAGCGCATCCGGGCCCGGCCCCGCACGATGTAGATCACGCTTTCCAGGTGGCCGTGGTGGTGGGCGCCGGTCTTGGCGTTGGCATGGATGGTGACGGTTCCGGCCCAAAGCTTCTGCGCGCCCACGCGCGCAAAGTTGATGGCGGCCTTGCGGTCCATGCCTGGCGTCTGCGCGGTGTTGGCGTCGAGCTGGTGGCCCGGAATCACGCGCACACCGTCGTGCTTCCAGGCGGCATCGGCATGGGCGTGGTCATGGGGGTGGTTGTGTTCGCTCATGCACCCAGACTACACTGCGGCGCGCCGCCCGGCAAGAAGGCGGCGATGCAACCCACGAGGGATCACCATGAATCGCAAACGTCAATGGCTCAGGGCCGCAGCATGGGTGCTGGCGGTGGTGGCGGTGCTGGTCGCCGCAGCAGTCTTTGCAGGCCTGCAGCTGGCGCAGCAGAAGATGCAACGCAAGGTGGATGTGCAGGTTCGGCCGGTGGCCAGCCTCACTGACGCGCAGGCGCTGGCGCGTGGCAAATACCTGTATGCGTCACGCGGCTGCGTGGACTGCCATGGCGCCAACGGCGCCGGCCGCACGTTTGTGGACGACGGCAGCCTGCGCATTGCCGGCCCCAACATCACCACGGGCCCGGGCGGCGTCGTGGCGGCCTACCGCCCCGTGGACTGGGTGCGCACCATCCGTCATGGCATCAGCCCCCAGGGCCGGGCGCTGATGGTCATGCCAAGCGAAGACTACAACCGATTCACCGACGACGACCTGGCGGCGCTGGTGGCCTACATCACCGCATTGCCCCCGGTGGCGGGCCAGGGCGCTGTGGTGGACCTGCCCTTGCCCGTGCGGGCGCTGTACGGCTTTGGCCTGATCAAGGACGCCGCCGCGAAGATCGATCATTCATTGCCACCGCCGCAGCCCGTGGCCGAGGGCGTGACCGTGGCGCACGGCGCCTATGTGGCCAACATGTGCATCGGCTGCCATGGCGCCCGGCTGGCTGGCGGCAAGCTCCCCGGCGGCCCGCCTGACTGGCCAGCCGCCGCCAACCTGACGCCCGGTACCGGCAGCGTGATGGCCCTCTACCCGGACGCCGACAGCATGATCAGGATGTTCCGCACGGGCAAGCGCCCCGACGGCACACCGGTGAAGGTCATGCCGTTCGAATCCCTGCGCGAGATGAACGAAACCGACCTGCGCGCGCTGCACCTGTACCTCAAGGGTCTGGCGCCGCTGCCCAAGGGCTGACGCGCCGCTCCAGCGGTCGCGGCCGCCTCAGCCGCCGTAGCGCTGCCGTGCCAGCGCCGCGCCCTTGGCCAGTGCGTCGAGCTTGGCCAGCGCGACCTCGCGGCTCATCGGCGCCAGACCGCAGTTGGTACAGGGAATGAGGCGGTGCCTGGGCACAAACTGCAGGGCCGTGCCGATGGTGTCGGCGACCTGCTCGGGGGTTTCCACCACGTCGCTCGCCACATCAATCACGCCCACCATCACGTCCTTGCCTTCCAGCAGCTTCATCAGCTCAGGCGGCACATGGGAGTGGTAGCACTCCAGGCTCACCTGCTGGATGCTGCTTCTGGCCAGCGCCGGGAACACGTCTTCGTACTGGCGCCATTCGTCCCCCAGCGTGTTCTTCCAGTCCACATTGGCCTGGATGCCGTAGCCGTAGCAGATGTGCACGGCGGTCGTACAGGTCAGGCCCTGCGCGGCACGCTCGAGAGCCTTCACGCCCCAGTCGGCCGCCTCCTTCATGTACACATTGAAGGCCGGTTCATCGAACTGGATGATGTCCACGCCGTCGGCCTGCAGCGCCAGTGCCTCCTGGTTGAGCAGCTCGGCGAAGGCGAACGCCATCTTCACCCGGTCGCCATAAAAGCGGTCGGCCACGGTGTCCACAATCGTCATCGGGCCGGGCAGCGTGAACTTCAGCTTCTTTTTGGTATGGGCCCGCGCCAGCTGCGCCTCGAACGCATGGACACGGCCCTTGAGCGTGAGCGGTGCCACCACCTGCGGCACCATGGCGTCGTAGCGGTTGTTACGGATGCCCATCTTGACCTTGTTGGCAAAGTCGATGCCGTCCACCTGCTCCAGAAAGCCGTGCACAAAGTGCTGGCGCGCCTGCTCGCCGTCACCCACCACGTCCAGGCCCGCATCCTCCTGCGCCTTGATCCACAGCAGTGTGGCGTCGGCCTTGGCCTGGCGCAACTCGTCGCCCTCGGCCTTCCATTGCGGCCAGAGCTTTTGCGTCTCGGCCAGCCAGGCGGGTTTGGGCAGGCTGCCGGCGATGGCGGTCTCAAACATGGTGTCTCCTTTTTTGTAGGGGTAATGCAAGAGGAATCAGGATAGCGCGAACTCGCGCGCCAGCAGCGCATACGAGCGCCGCTGCGCGGCCGGGTCCCAGGTCCAGGTGATCACGGCCAGCTCGTCCACCTCCAGTTCCGCGGCGAGCGCGCGCAGCTTGCCGGCCACCTGCGCGCCGGTGCCGACCAGTGCGTTGGCGCGCAGTTGGGCCACCTGCGCCTGTTCGGCGGGGCTGTAGTCGCGCAACGCCTCCTCAGGCGGCAGCAGCGGGCCGAAGCGGCCCAGGTTGCGGTCCACCCGCGCCCGTTCGCGGCTGCGAAACAGGTGCCAGGCCTCATCTTCGGTGTCGGCGGCCAGCGCCCAGACGCACACCACCGCTTTCGGCCGGGCGGTGACGCCGGGCTTGAACAGGCTGCGGTACAGCTGCAGCGCCTGCGCGGCACCCTGCCCGTCGGTGATGAACCAGGCAAACGCATAAGGCAGGCCCAGGTGCGCGGCGAGCTGGGCGCCGTAGGTGGAACTGCCCAGCATCCAGACTTGCGGTGCCGTGGCGGACTGCGGCAGCGCATGGATGCCGTGACCAGGGTGGCCCTCGGGCACCCCGTCGCCACTGACCCAGGCCTGCAGTTCCAGCACCTGCTGCGGGAAGTTGTCAGCAGCACGGTGCTCGTCGTTCAGCAGCGAGGCGGTGCGCTGGTCACTGCCGGGTGCGCGGCCCACACCGAGGTCAATGCGGCCCGGCGCCAGCGCGTCAAGCACGCGGAACTGCTCCGCCACCTTCAGCGGCGCGTAGTGCGGCAGCATCACGCCCGCGCTGCCGATGCGGATGCGCTCTGTGCGCGCCGCAATGGCGGCCATCAGCACCTCGGGCGCGGTGCCCACGATGGTCGGCAGGTTGTGGTGCTCGCTGACCCAGAAGCGGTGGTAGCCCAGCGCCTCGCAGTGTTCCGCCAGCGCCAGCGTGTTGCGGATGGACTCGTCCTGGGCGCGGCCGACGCCCGCCACCGACTGGTCGAGCACGGAAAGCGTCAAGTTGTCAGACATGTACAAGAGCTTCGCACAAGCGCCGAAGTGCTGCAGCGCGGCCACGCATAATCCCCGGCATGACCTCACCCAGCGCTGCAGCGCGCCCCCGCATCGTCATCATCGGTTGCGGCTTCGGCGGGCTGGAAGCCGCCCGGGCCCTGCGGGGCGCGGCGGTGGATGTGACCCTGGTGGACAAGACCAACCACCACCTGTTCCAGCCCCTGCTCTACCAGGTGGCCACAGCCGGCCTGTCGGCTCCGGCGATTGCCGCGCCCATCCGTCACCTGTTCCGCCAGCAGGGCAATGTGCGCACCTTGCTGGGCCACGTGACCGGCATCGACGCGGGCGCCCGCACCGTCGTGCTGGAGGACGGCACCGTGCTGCCCTGGGACCACCTGATCGTGGCAGCCGGCGCCACCCACAGCTACTTTGGCCGCGACGACTGGGCACGCTTCGCACCCGGGCTGAAGACGCTGGACGACGCGTTTGAGATCCGCCGCCGCATCCTGCTGGCCTTTGAAGCGGCCGAGAACGAGCCCGACGCCGCCCAACGCGACGCCTGGCTCACCTTCGTGGTGGTGGGCGGCGGGCCGACCGGCGTGGAAATGGCCGGCACGCTGGCCGAAATCGCACGCCACACCCTGCCCGGCGAGTTCCGCCGCATCGACCCGGCCAGCGCCAGAATCATCCTGCTCGAAGGCGGGCCGCGGGTGCTGCAGGCCATGCCCGAAGCGCTGAGCCAGCGGGCGCGCGAACAGCTGGAAAAGCTGGGCGTGGACGTGCGGCTGAATGCCCGCGTCACCGCCATCGACGAGACGGGGCTGATGGTCGAATCAGGCTCCAGCCCGCACGGGGAAAGCGCAGAGCGCTATCAAATTCATAGCAAATGCAAAGTGTGGGCGGCCGGTGTCGCGGCGTCGCCGCTGGGTCGGCAGCTCGCCGCCAGCACCGGTTGCGAGACCGACCGTGCCGGCCGGGTGCGGGTGCAGCCCGACCTGAGCCTGGCGGGCCACGCGCAGATCAGCGTGATTGGCGACCTGGCCGCGGCCCTCAGCCATGCGCCAGGCCGGGAGCCCACGCCCGTGCCCGGGGTGTCACCCGGTGCCAAGCAGATGGGCCGCGCTGCGGCCGCCAACATCCTGCGCCGCCTGGCAGGTCAGCCCACCCAGCCGTTTCGCTACCGCGACTACGGCAACCTGGCCACCATCGGCCGCAATTCGGCCGTGGTGGACATTGCGTCGCCGCTGGGGCCGCTGCGCTTTTCGGGCTACCCGGCCTGGCTGTTCTGGCTGTTCGCCCACGTGTACTTCCTGATCGGTTTTCGCAACCGGCTGGTGGTGCTGCTCGACTGGGCTTGGGCCTACTGGAGCTTCGCGCGCTATGCGCGGGTGGTGACGGGCATCAAGCCCGGCGACCCGCCACCGCGCTGATCACGCAGGGCCCTCACGCCACCGGCTGGCGGAACTTCGCCCACGCCGCCGCAGTGGGCGTCGTGCCCGCACCGGGCTCCTGCGGCAGGCGGAAGTGCCCGTCCACCACCTCGGCCGGGTCGGTGAAGCAGTCCTTGATCCAGGGGATGTATTCCAGCACCTGCACCGCCGGGTGGGCGTAGCTCAGGTGCACATGCACCTGGCTCATGTCGCCGGCATGGGGCGCCACCGGCAGGCGGTAGCTGTGCGCCGTTTCACAAACGCGCAGCACCTCGGTCAACCCGGCCATGCGCGTCACGTCGGGCTGTACCCAGTGGATGGCGTTCTGGTGGAAGAACTCGGCAAACGCATCCTGGGTGTAGAGCTGCTCGCCAAGCGCCACCGGGATGCGCGTGGCGCGCGCCAGCTCGGCATGGCCTTTCACGTCGTCGTACCACAGGGGCTCTTCAAACCAGTAGACGTCAAACGGCTCGGCGCCACGGCAAAAGCGCAGGCAGGTGGGCAGGTCCCACTTGCCATTGCCATCGATGGCCAGCGTCACGTCCGGCCCGATGGCGCGGCGCACCGCTTCCAGCCGGCGCAGGTCCCGCTCCACCGTGCTGCCCACCTTGATCTTGATACCGGTGAAGCCCTGCGCCACCGCACGCTGCGCGCCCGCCACCAGCGCGTCGTCGGCAATGCTGAGCCAGCCGATGTCGGTGTTGTAGGCCCGCACCCGTTCGCGCACCTGGCCGCCCAGCAGCTTCCACAGCGGCAGGCCAGCGGCCTTGGCCTTCAGGTCCCACAACGCCACATCAATCGCCGCATGTGCCAGCGTGGTGATGCCGGCCCGCCCGATCCATTGCAGCGCCGGATGGCGTGCGAGCTTGAGCCACAGGCGGTTGACATCGTTCGCGTCCTCCCCCACCAGCAGCGGCGCATGGCAGGTCTCGATGCAGCGCGTGATGAGCTGGTCGCCGGGCAGATGCGAATGGGTGCCGGTAAAGCCGTAGCCCTGCAGGCCGCTGGCCGTGGTGATCCGCACGCCCACCACGCCCCAGTGCGTGACGGTGTGGGTGCTGTCGGCGATCTGGCTGCCCGTCACCGGCACATGCAGGATGAAGGGCTCGACGGATGTGATGTTCACTGCGGTCTCCTCGTTGTGCGGTCATTGTGCCGCCAGCACCGCCCAGCACGCTAAAGTTCACGCATGAAACCACGTATCCAACACCCCGTGCGGACCTTCGTCACCGGTGCACTGGCGCTGCTGCCGCTGGTGGCCACGCTGCTGCTGCTGGCCTGGACGCTGCGCTTCCTCAGCGCCTGGCTGGGGCCGGAGAGCGCCTTTGGCCGCCTGCTCACGGCCGTGGGCCTGAGCGTCACCACATCGGAAGCCATTGGCTATGTGCTGGGGGTGTTGCTGCTGCTGGCCAGCGTCTATGTGTTCGGCCTGCTGGTGGAAGCCGGCCTGCAGCGCGGCACCGCGCGCCTGCTGGACCGGCTGGTGCAGCGCATCCCGGTGGTCCGCACCATCTACGACGTGGTGCAGAAGCTGGTGGCCCTGTTCGCCCACAAGGAAGGCGACGAGCTGAAGTCCATGAGCCCGGTGTGGCTCTACTTCGGCGGCAAAGGGCAGGACGGCGGCACGGTGGTGCTGGGCCTGCTGTCCACGCCGCAACCGGTGCTGCTGGGCGGCAAGCCCTACATGGGGGTCCTGGTGCCCACGGCGCCAGTGCCGGTGGGTGGTGGCCTGCTGTACGTGCCGCCGGAGTGGATCGAGCCCGCCGAGGTCGGCATGGAAGGCCTCACCAGCATTTATGTGTCGATGGGCGTGACGTCGGCGCAGTACCTCAAGGCGCCCAACCAGCCCTAGACCGCCCCGCGCCCCTGCTGACTGGCGAAGTACACCACCTTGCGGGCCCGCTGCACATCGCCCAGCGGCCGGTGCGCCGCCAGCGCCTGCCAGGGGTCGATGACGGTGGCCTCGATGTCCTGCGCGAGCTTCTGGCCTTCGGCGCTGGTGGTGTCTTGTTTGGGCAGCATCAGCCGCGCCACGGTCACATACGGTGTGGGCCAGTTGACGGCGGCGTCTTCGATCGGGGTGGTGGCTTCGTCCACCCAGGGCTGCAACTGCAGGTCCCAATGCAGGGCCTGGCGGGCCAGGCGCTGGCTGAAGTCGGCACCCCAGTCCTGCCGGGCGTCGGGCGATGGCTTGCCATTGCTCTCGGCCGGCACCAGGCGCACCCGTACGGCGTATGGGCCGTTGGCCATGGGCAGGGTGCTGAACAGCGTTTCCGTGGCAAAGCCGCTGAAGGGCCGCCCCGCCACCTTGAGCATCTTGCCCAGCTGCACTGGCGCACCGAACAGGCCGTAGCGCTTGAACAGGAACTTCAGCAGGTTGCCGTTGCCATGCGACGCGGCCACCGCAAAGTCGATGAATTCCGCGCTGCCGCTGAAGGCAAAGGCTTCCTGGTTGATGAGCGTGAAGTCCTGGCTGCGGGCCGGCCCGTTGCCCAGGGCCGAGTCTCCCTGCACCCCGAACACGCGGAATGCCAGACCCCGGATGTCGGGCATGCTGTCCTTGGCCTTGTCGAAGCCGCCGTTGGACAGGCGCAGCCAGACCTCGTAGTCATGCGGCATGGCAAACAGGCCCTGGCGCGCCCACTCCGGCAGGCCGTCCAGCACCTCGAGCGTGCCCTGGGCTGCGGTGAGCTGCTTGCGGTGCAAGGTGCGGCCCGGCCCATAGCGTCTGGCCTTGCGTTGCTGGATCTCCAGAAACTGGCGGGCGGCCGCTTCGTAGCGCTGCGTCTCGTCGGGTGCGATCTTTTCCAGCCAGCCAGTACCGGGAGTGACGTTCATTTTTCTGCTTCCTGCAATGTGCGCCACATCACCTTGCCGCTGCCGCTCTTGGGCAGCGCGTCCGCGAACTGCACGATGCGTGGAACCTTGTACACCGCCATATTCTCGCGGCACCAGGCGATGACGTCTTCCTCACTCACCTGGCCACGGTGGCTCTGGCGCAACACCACCACCGCCTTGACCGTTTCGCCGCGGTAGCTGTCCCGCGCCGAGATGATGCAGGCCTCCTGGATGGCAGGGTGGCGGAACATCAGGGCTTCGACCTCCGCCGGCCAGACCTTGAAGCCACTGGCATTGATCATCCGTTTGAGCCGGTCGGTGATGAAGAAATAGCCGTCTTCGTCCACCCGGCCGAGGTCGCCCGAACGGAAGAAGCGCTTGCCGTCCAGTTCGATGAAGGCCGCAGCCGTGGCGTCCGGCCGCTTCCAGTAGCCCTGGAAGATCATGGGGCCGTGCATGATGATTTCACCCTGCTCGCCCACCGGCATTTCCTGCAGGGTCTCCGGGTCCACCACCCGTGCGTCGCAGCTCATGAAGGGAATGCCCAGGCATTGCTGTTTGGGCGCATCGGGCGGGTTGCTGTGGCTGGGCGCGGCGGTTTCGGTCAGGCCATAGCCTTCCACATAGCGCAGCCCATAGTTGTCCAGCAGGCGCTGGGCCACCGCCTGCGGCATGGCCGCGCCGCCACCCCCGATGTAGACCAGGCTGGACAGGTCGTACTGGTCGAAGTGCGGGCTGCCCAGCAGGTCGATGACCATGGTGGGAATGTTGGTCCAGGTGGTCACCCGGTAGCGCGAAATCAGCTTGCCGGCAAGGTCGCGGTCCCAGCGCGGCATCATCACGAGGGTGCTGCCGGTATAGATGTTGGAATGCATCAGGCTGACCATGCCCGTGATGTGGAACATCGGCACCACCATCAGCGTCACGTTCTCGGCCGTCGCGTTGCCCCAGGCGCTGCTGGCCACGGCGTTGTGCATGATGCTGCCCTGCGTGTGCATGCAGCCCTTGGGCAGGCCGGTGGTACCACTGGTGTAGGGCAGGATGGCCAGGTCGGACGGGCCCACCGCGAGCGGTGGCGCTGCGTCCGTACAGCCCAGCGCGTCGGTCCACGCGTGCACCTGGCCGCCGGCCAGCGCCGGCAACGGGTGGCGTGTGAGCAGCCAGTCGCGCCAGGCGTCCGGCATGTCCTGGGCGTCGTCTGGCATGCAGTCGGTGAACTGCGTCACCACCAGATGGGCCAGCCGGTCGGCCGGGGCCAGTGCATCGCTGGCCTTCACGAGTTCGGGCGCGAGGTCGCCGGTAGTGATGGCCACCTTGACGTCGGGGTCGGTGATGTAGTGCTTGAGCTCCTCGGCCCGGTTCATCGGGTTCACCGGCACCACCACGGCATTGGCCCTCAGGATGGCAAAGTGCGCAATCACCAGCTGCGGGCAGTTCTGCATGCACAGCACCACCCGGTCGCCCTTTTGCACCCCCAGTGCGTGCAGGCGCGCGGCCAGCCGTTCCGACTGCTGCGCGAGTGCGGCGTAGCCGATCTCGCGGCCAAAAAATATCAGGGCAGGCTTGTCGGGGTAGCGCAGGGCGCTGACCGCCAGGTTGCTCCACAGCGGCATGGCCGGTGGCCGCATGCTGTGGGGCAGGCGCTTGGGCCAGAACTTGTTGTGCGGACGGCTGGGCGTGGAGGCCAAGGAAACTCCCGAGACAGGTTGGACAGTGAGCCTCGTATCATCGAACAACCCCTCGATGGACACGCACATGAAAACCCTCAAATTTCTGCTCTCGTTGTCACTTTGGTGTCTGGCCTCGCTGGCCCAGGCGCAGGCTTTTCCGTCCCGGCCGGTGAAGATCATCATCGGCTTTCCGGCCGGCGGGCCGCTGGACCAGCATGCCCGTTTGCTGAGTGACCGGCTGCAGGCGGTGCTGGGTCAGCCGGTGCTGATTGACTACAAGGCCGGTGCGGGCGGCACCGTCGGTGCCCAGGAAGTCATGAAGGCTCCGCCTGACGGCCATACCCTGATGCTGGCCAACACCGGCGTGATGGTGATCAACCCCGCGCTGTACAGCAAGCTGCCCTACAGCACCACGCGCGACTTCGTGCCGATCGCGCGCACCGCCATGCAGCCGCTGGCGCTGCTGGTCAACCCCAAGGTGCCCGCCAACAGCCTGAAGGAGTTCATGGACTACGCGCGCAGCCGGCCCGGCCAGATCAACTATGGCTCGGCCGGCAACGGAGGCATCAGCCATCTGGTGCCCGAGATGTTCAAGACCGCGACCGGCCTGTTCATGGTGCACATCCCCTACCGTGGCAGCGCACCGGCGTTCACCGACCTGATGGCCGGCCAGGTGCAGTTCATGGCCGAGTCGATCCCGCAGGCGGCGGCGTACCACAAGCAGGGCAAGGTCAAGGCGCTGGCGGTGACCAGCCGCGAACGCAACCCGGCGCTGCCCGACATCCCGACCGTTCAGGAAGCGGGCATCCGAAACTTTGAAGTGGTCGGCTTCTATGGCTTCCTGGCGCCCGCGGGCACGCCCCCCGATGTGGTGGCCAAGCTCAGTGACGCGTTCCGGCAGGTGATGGGCCAGCCCGATCTGCGCAGCCGCATGGTGGCGCAGGGCGCCGACCCGGCCTTTCTGGGCGGGGAGGACTTCGCGCGCTTCCTGAATGCCGAGATGCCCAAGTGGGCCGCGGCGGTCAAGGCGTCCGGCGCCAAGCTGGACTGAGCATGCCCAACGAACTCTGGCGCCTCAGCGCCGCGCAGCTGGTCGTCGGCTACCAGGCGGGTGACTTCAGCCCCGTGGAAGTGCTGGCGGCCTGCCAGGCGCGCATGGCCGCCACGCAGCCCGCCATCAACGCCTTTGTGCATGTCGACCACGCCGGCGCGCAAGCGGCGGCACAGGCCAGCGCGCAACGCTGGGCGCGCGGCGAGCCACTCGGCTCGCTGGACGGCGTACCGGTGAGCCTGAAGGACAACCTGCACGCGCAGGGCCTGCCCACCAGTTGGGGCAGCCTGCTGACCGGTGGCTTCGTGCCAGCGCAGGACGAACTGCCGGTGGCCCGGCTGCGGGCCGCAGGCGCTGTGATTCTGGGCAAGACCAACCTGCCTGAGTTTGCGATGCAGGGCTACACCGGCAACCGCCGCTGGGGCACCACCTTCAACCCCTGGAACACGGCGCTGACAGCCGGTGGCTCGTCTGGCGGCGCGGTGGCGGCTGTTGCGGCCGGTTGCGGGCCGCTGGCAATCGGCACCGACGGCGGCGGCTCTATCCGCCGGCCCGCGTCGCACACTGGGCTGGTCGGCTTCAAGCCGTCTGAAGGCTGCGTACCGCGTGCGGGTGGCCTGCCCGAGCTGTTTCTGGGCTACGAGGTGGTCGGCCCGATGGCCCGCACCGTGGCCGATGTGGCGGCCGCCCTGCAGGTGCTGGCGCCGGGCCTCGGCGCCCTGCCCACCGCACCGGCGCGTGCACGCATCCTGTTCACGCCGCGCTTTGGTGACGCGCCAGTCGACCCGGCGATCGCGCGGCTCACGCAGCAAGCTGCCGCGCAGTTCGCGGCGCTGGGCCATCATGTGGAGGAAGCCGACCGCTTTGACCTGCCCAATGCGGTCAACGCGGCCTGGCCCACGCTGTCGGCCACCGGCCTGGCCTGGATGATGGCACAGGCCTGGCGCGTGCCTGAATTCGGGCTGGCAGAGGGTCAGGCGCCCGACACCCGCCTGTGCACCCCGGCCATCCAGGCCACATTGAAAACCGGCCAGGAGGCCCCCGCCGCCGCGATGTTCGCCCTGATGGCTGCCGTGCACCACACACGCGAACAGCTGGCCGGGCTGTTCGCGCGGTACGACTACATCCTGACCCCCGCCGCCGCCGCCCTGCCCTGGCCGGGCGACGACATTTACCCGCCGCAGATTGACGGCCAGGACGCGGGCCCGCGTGGCCACGCCGTGTTCACGGGCCTGGCCAACGCGGCCGGGCTGCCGGCCATCGCCCTGCCCTGTGGCATGGCTGAGGGGCTGCCCGTGGGCCTCCAGTTGATTGGCAAGCCACAAGCCGACGCAGCCCTGCTGGCGCTCGCCGCGCAGTACGAAGCCGCGCACCCCTGGACAGCCCACTGGCCACCCCTTTGACGGATTAAGCCCACCGCCGGGGACAACGTGGCGCCCGGTTTTGGTGCGCAACGCCCGGCGCAGGGGCGGGCAATCCCCTCTGCTGGTGCATCAGTCTTGTATACCACTGGCACGCAATCTGCTATACCAGCGAGGTATGGCGACCGCATCCGACATCAGCGAACGCATCATGGAAGCCGTGATGGGGCAAAAGCTTGCGCCCGGCTCACGGCTGGGCGAGCAGCAGCTGGCCATGCTGTTCGACTGCAGCCGCACCATCGTGCGCGAGGCACTGACGCGCCTGGCGGCGCGCGGCATCGTCACCGTCAGTGCGCGGCGCGGCTGGTACGTGGTGGAGCCTTCGCAGGACGAGGCGCGCGAGGCCTTTGAAGCGCGGCACGTGATTGAAACCGGCCTGATCCGCAACAGTGCACAGGCCCTGGACAAGGCCGCACTCAAGCGGCTGCGCGCCCACGTGCTGCGCGAGAAGGCCGCCATTGCCGGCGCCGATGTGGGCCTGCGCAGCTTCCTGCTGGGCGACTTTCATGTGTGCCTGGCCGAATGCATGGGCAACAGCCTGCTGGCCGAGACGCTGCGCGACTTCACCGCCCGCACCACGCTGATCGCCATGCGCTACCAGTCCAGCACCGACGCGGCACAGTCGTGCGCCGAGCATGGGCAGATCGTCGAGGCCCTGGAGGCCGGCGACCTGCGCCTTGCCGAAGACCGGATGGCACGCCACCTCGTCACCTGGCAGAGCAAGCTGCGCATCCCCTCCGAGCACGACCCCCTGGCCGAACTGCGCGACGCGCTGGCGCCCATGGACGGCAAGGCACAGGAGTTGCGTACCCGGAGTTCATCCACCGGCCGCAAGCCGCGGCCTTCCCCCTCGACCTACCTAGGAGAAGTCTTGTGAAACACAGCAAACGCATTTTTTCATTGGGTCTGGCTGCAGCCGCCGTGCTGGGCAGCTTCGCCGCCCAGGCGCAAACCGCGCTGGACGACGTGCTCAAGGCCAAGGAAATCAAGATCGCCATCCCGACGGACTTTCCGCCCTACGGCTTTGTCGGCACCGACCTCAAGCCCCAGGGCCTGGACATCGACATGGCCAACTACATCGCCAGCAAGCTGGGCGTGAAGGTCGAGCTGGTGCCCGTGACCACGGCCAACCGCATCCCCTACCTGCAGACCAAGAAGGCCGACCTCGTCATCTCCACCCTCGGCAAGAACCCGGATCGCGAGAAGGTGATCGACTTCACCGCCGCCTACTCGCCGTTCTTCATCGCCGTATTCGGCCCCAAGACCATCACCGTCAAAACCCCGGCCGACCTGGCCGGCAAGTCAATCTCCGTCACGCGCGGCTCGGTGGACGACACCGAGCTGACCAAGGTGGCACCGCCCAGCACCGAGCTGCGCCGCTTTGAAGACAACAACGCCACGGTGTCGGCCTTCACCGCCGGCCAGACGCAGCTGGTGGCCACCAGCGCCCAGGTGGCCGGTGCGCTGATGGCGCGCAGCCCGCAACTGGGGGTGGAATACAAGTTTGTGCTGAAAGACTCGCCCAACTTCATCGGTGTGGGCAAGGGTGAGGACAAGCTCCGCGCCAAGGTCAACGAAATCATCGCCGAAGCGAAGAAGAACGGCGACCTCGACAAGATGGCCATGAAGTGGCTGGGCCGCCCCACGGGCGATCTGCCGAACTGATGGTTCCCCCCCGAAGCGCCTGCGGCGCCTCCCCCTCCAGGGGGCGCTGCAAGTGGCCCGGCGAAGCCGGTTCCACGGCGGCCCACTGAAACAACCCATTCCCTGCCATGTCCGTTACCTTAGATTTTCTGGCCGTGCTGCGTGAGTGGCCGATGCTGCTCAAGGGGGTGGTGTGGACACTGGGCCTGACCGCCATCTCGGCCGTGATCGGCGTGGTGGCGGGCGTGGCCTGCGCGTGGGCGCGGGTGCATGGGGCGTTGTGGCTCAAGTGGGTGGTCGGCGCGTATGTGGAACTGATCCGCAACACGCCGTTCATCGTCCAGCTGTTCTTTGTGTTCTTTGGCCTGCCCGCCCTGGGCTTCCGGCTGTCACCGGAAACCGCCTCCATCATTGCGATGGTGATCAACCTCGGCGCCTATGCAGCCGAGATCATCCGCGCCGGCATCGAAGCGACGCCCCGCGGCCAGATCGAGGCGGCCCTGAGCCTGGCGCTCACGCGGGCCCAGGTGTTCATGCGGGTGGTGCTGCCGCCCGCACTCAAGAAGGTGTGGCCGGCACTGGTCAGCCAGATCATCATCGTGATGCTGGGCTCGGCCGTGTGCGGCCAGATCTCCACCGAGGAGCTGAGCTACGCGGCCAACCTGATCCAGAGCCGCAACTTCCGCGCGTTCGAGGCCTTCCTGATCGTCACCGCCATCTACCTGGTGCTGTCGATGGCACTGCGCCGGCTGCTCAACTGGCTGGGCCCGCGCTTCCTGTTCGGCAAGTGATGGAGAACACGCATGGTTGAGTTTTCCATCTGGGACATCTTTCGCAACCTGCTGCTGGCGGCGCGCTGGACGGTGGTGCTGTCACTCATCGCCTTCATTGGCGGCGGGCTGGTGGGGCTGGCGCTGCTGGTCGTGCGGCTGGGCAAGTCAAAAGCCGCGCACCGCCTGGTGGACGGCTATGTGGCCGTGTTCCAGGGCACGCCGCTGCTGATGCAGCTGTTCCTGGCCTACTTCGGCATCGCGCTGTTTGGCATCAAGACCTCGGCCTGGGTGGCAGCGTCGCTGGCGCTTACGCTGTACACCAGCGCCTTCCTGGCCGAAATCTGGCGCGGCTGCGTGGCGGCCATCCCCAAGGGGCAATGGGAGGCGGCCCAGAGCCTGGCGCTGAACTTTGGCGAGCAGTTGCGCTACGTGGTGCTGCCGCAGGCGCTGCGCATCGCCATCCCGCCCACGGTGGGCTTTCTGGTGCAGGTGATCAAGGGCACGGCGCTGGCCTCGGTCATCGGCTTCATCGAACTCACCAAGGCCGGCACCATGATCACCAACGCCACGCTCAAGCCGTTTCTGGTCTACAGCTGCGTGGCCCTGCTGTACTTTGCGCTGTGCTACCCGATCAGCCTGTACGCCAAGACCCTGGAAAGGAAGATGCGATGAACGCCATCGTTGAAATCACCGCGCTGCGCAAGTCGTTTGGCGCCAACGAGGTGCTCAAGGGCATCGACCTGAAAGTGGCCAGGGGAGAGGTGATTGCCATCATCGGCAAGAGCGGTTCGGGCAAGAGCA
This sequence comes from Ramlibacter sp., assembly GCA_046348225.1. Taxonomy (GTDB): domain Bacteria; phylum Pseudomonadota; class Gammaproteobacteria; order Burkholderiales; family Burkholderiaceae_C; genus JAXMEQ01. Next base: position 47,419 of record JAXMEQ010000010.1, on the reverse strand, counting down.
CGCTGCTGCGCTGCATCAACGGGCTGGAAGAGTTCCAGGACGGCGCGCTGTCGGTCGACGGCAAGAAGCTGATGTACGACAGCCCCACCGCCATGCGCGAGCTGCGCCAGCGCGTGGGCATGATTTTCCAGAGCTTCAACCTGTTTCCGCACCTGAGCGTGGGCAAGAACATCATGCTGGCGCCATCGCTGGTGAAAAAGGCCGATGCACAGGCAGCCGCCGCGCAGGCGCGCAAGCTGCTCGACCGCGTGGGCCTGGCCGAAAAGTTTGACGCCACGCCCGACCAGCTCTCGGGCGGCCAGCAGCAGCGCGTGGCCATCGCCCGCGCCCTGGCCATGGAGCCGGCCGTGCTGCTGTGCGACGAGATCACCAGCGCGCTCGACCCGGAGCTGGTGGGCGAGGTGCTGCGCGTGGTGGAAACCCTGGCCGAGGAAGGCATGACGCTGCTGATGGTCACGCATGAAATGAACTTCGCGCGCAAGGTCAGTGACCGCGTGATCTTCATGCACCAGGGCCGCGTGCATGAGATGGGGCCGCCCGAAGAACTCTTTGGCAACCCGCAGACGCCGGAACTGAAACAGTTTCTGTCGTCACTGCACTGAGGGCTGCGGCCGTCATCAAACCCCGGCAAAATGGCCGGATGACACCAACCACCCCTTCCCTGCCCCGCGCCGTTTGCTCTCTTTTTGATAGCGCCTCACGCAGCCTGCATGCGGGCTGCATGGCATTTCTGCTTGTTTCCGCCAGCGCGGGCGCGCTGGCGTTCGACGCCCAGGGCCACCGCGGCGCGCGCGGGCTGGCGCCCGAGAACACGCTGCCCGCGTTCGAGCGGGCGCTGGAAGTCGGTGTCACCACGCTGGAGCTGGACATCGGGGTCACGGCCGACGGCGTGGTCGTGGTGGCGCACGACCCTTACCTCAATCCGGCCATCACGCGCGATGCATCGGGCCAGTGGCTCAAGGACAAGGGCCCCACCCTGAGCTCGCTCACGTTCACGCAGCTGCAGGCCTACGACGTGGGCCGCATCAACCCCGAAACGCCTTACGGCAAAACCTTCAGCAGCCAGGTACCACGCGATGGCACCCGCGTACCGGCCCTGGCGGCGCTGTTCGCACTGGTGAAGGCGCGGGGCGCCGACGAGGTGCGCTTCAACATCGAGACCAAGATCAACCCGACCCAGCCCGACGAGACCGTCAACCCCGAGCAGATGGTCCGCGCCCTGCTGAACACCGTGCGCGAAGCCGGCCTGACGCGGCGCGTGACGATCCAGAGCTTTGACTGGCGCACGCTGCAGATCGTCCAGGGTGTCGAGCCGGCCATTCCCACCGTCTACCTGAGCATCCAGACGGCCAACACCGACAACATCCGCGACGGCGCCTGGACGGCAGGCTTCAAGCTGGCTGACCATGGCAGCCTGCCCAGGATGGTGAAGGCGGCGGGCGGCGCGGTCTGGTCGCCCAACGGCGGGGCGGTGACGGAAGCACTGGTGAAGGAAGCGCAGGCCATCGGCCTGAAGGTCATCCCCTGGACCATCAACAACCCCGCCGACATGGAGCGCCTGATCGGCTGGGGCGTGGACGGCATCATCACCGACTACCCCGACCGCCTGCGCACCGTGATGCAGCAACGCGGCCTGCCTTTGCCGCGTGCGCTGGGGAACTGAGCATGCAGACACCCTGCACCGAAATGCAATCCGTCCAGGCTGCGCTGGACGCCCTGCGTGCAGGCCGCCTGGGTGTGCAGGCCTTCAGCAGCCAGGTGCGCAGCCATGCCGGACTGCTGCAGGCCCTGCCTGAACGCTACCGCCAGGTTCTCGATGACCTGCTGAACCGGCTGGAGTCCAGCGCCCTGTTCAGCGAGGAAAGCTGCTCGTTCAGCCAGAGCGGCCTGCTGGACAACCTGCAGTTGTGGATAGACAAGGCCCGCGGCCAGCTGGAAAAAGCCTAGGGCTCATGCCTTCCTCACACATGCCGTTTGGCCGGCGCAGCCCGCCTGCGCGCGGGCTCGGCGGCATCGGCCTGCGCATGCAGGGCCTCGATGATGTGGCAGCGGTCGCCGTCGCCTTGGCAGCGCGCCCGCAGCGCCACCAGGTCCTTTTCCAGCGCACGTAGCTCGGCCAGCCGTTCACGCACATGACCGATGTGCGCCTGAAGCGCCGCGTCCGCAAGCGCGCAATCAGCCTTCCTGCGCAGGTCCAGCGCCAGCAACGTGCGCACTTCGTCCAGGCTCATGTCCATGGCGCGGCACAGCCGGATGAAGCGCAGCTGGTGCAGATCCCGGGCGCTGTAGATGCGGTAGTCGTTGTCAGCCCGCGGCTGCGCTGCCAGCAGACCTTCCTTTTCGTAATAGCGGATGTTGGCGGCGCTCACACCGCTGTGTTGCGCGGCTTCACCGATTCGGTAACCATCGGCAGCACGGGGGCTTTCTGCAGGCATGGCTTGACCTTGAAGTGGCTTGAGGGTTTCCAATCATGCCTTGAATTGAAAGGAACACATGTCTGCCCATTGCCATCAAGACCATTGCGACAACCCCGCCGGCGCCCGCGATCCGCGCTACCGCCGCATCCTGTGGGCGGCGCTGGTCATCAACGCCGCCATGTTCGCGGTGGAAATCGCTGCGGGCCTGCAGTCCGGCTCGGTCTCGCTGCTGGCCGACGCCATCGACTTCTTTGGCGACGCGGCGAACTACGGTGTCTCGCTTGCGGTGCTGTCGGCCAGCCTGGTCTGGCGGGCCCGCACGGCGCTTCTCAAGAGCCTGTGCATGCTGGGCTTCGGGCTGTTCGTGGCAGGCCGCGCGCTCTGGGCCTTCAAGACCGGGGCCGTGCCCGAAGCCCTGACCATGGGCGCCGTGGGCACGCTGGCGCTGGTGGCCAACGTGGCGGTGGCCGGCATGCTGTATGCCTGGCGCGAGGGCGACGCCAACATGCGCAGCGTCTGGCTGTGCTCGCGCAATGACGCGCTGGGCAACCTGGCCGTGATGGGCGCCGCCGCGGGCGTGTTCGGCACCGGCGCTGCCTGGCCCGACCTGCTGGTCGCTGCGGCCATGGCCGCACTGGCCATCTCGGGGGGCTGGGCCGTGCTGCGGCAGGCGCGGGCAGAATTGCGCACTGCGCAGGCCACCCATTGACATGACCTGGCGCAAGTGAATTGAACAGGCGGCTGGAACCATTCGCCGTCGCGCCGTATCATCCTGCCATGCGCCGCTGGATCCTCGTCCTCATGATCGCCCTGCTGCCCGTCCGCGGCTGGGTGGGGGATGCCATGGCCAGTGCGATGGTTTCTGACAGGCTGGTTGCTACAAATTCAATAGCAGCCCACGCAGATCCCATGCGGTCTGCAGCCGCTTCTGATGCACAAGATGTGGCGCCAGACCATGCGGACTGCCATGGCAAGGCTGCCATGGCCGCCTCGTCCGAAGCGCCGGCCCAGCCGACGGCGGCCACCACGCAAGACGGTGACGCCTGCGGGTCCTGCACCGCCTGCCAGGTCTGCCACACCGTCGCGCTGGCGGTGCCGGTGGTGACCGTCACACCTGTGCTGCCCCGCCACGCGACCCCGTCCGCCATGGGCCAGCGGTTTGCCAGCGCCGTGCCGGCGCGCGGCTTCAAGCCGCCCATTTCCTGATCTCCCTGCCCGTAGTCCGTCCGCCATCCGGCCCGGTGCCTGATGCGGTGTGCGAACCGTCTGGAGATCTCCGTGAAACTGAGTTTTTTTGCCGCCCTGGCGCTCATGGCGTCGCTGGCACAGGCCCAAAAGCTGCCGCCGGACCCCGCCGATCCGGCCGTTGAAGTGCCACAACCGGCCTACCGGTCGGTGTTTGCAGACACGCCCGCCGGCGTGGAAGCCGGCAGCGCCGACTGGCGACGGGCCAATGCAGAGGTCGGGCAGTTCCGCCGCGGCCACATCGACCTGCTGAAGTGGGAAGAAGAGCGTGCCGCGGCCGGTGCAAGACCCGCCAGCCCGGCGGCGCCCACCCGGAGCCACCGCCATTCGCACGGAGGCCAGCCATGAGCCGCCTGCCCTGGACGCGCTGGAGCGCCCTGGCCTGCGCCGTGCTGCTGGCCGGCTGTGCCAGCCCCGACCCCGACGGCAGCACCACCGAAGTGACGGCGCTCGTGCGCGGCAAGACCGCGGGCGTGGATGCCACGATGGCGCGCGCACCCACCGAGGCGACGCGCGAAGCCATTGCGGCCCTGCTGGTCCCGCCGCTCAGCGCCGAAGCGGCCGTGCGCATTGCGCTGCTGAACAACCCGTCATTGCAGGCCTCGCTGGCGGCGCTGGACATCAGCGACGCAGACCGCGTACAAGCCGGCCGCGTGCCGAACCCGCACTTTGCCATCGGCCGTTTCACCGAAGGCAGCAAGGTGGAAATTGAACGCTTCCTGAAGTTCGACGTGCTGGGCCTGCTGACGCTGCCCTGGCGTGCCCGGTGGGCGGGCCAGCAAAGCGAGCTGGCCCGCCTGCAGGCCGCGCAGGACGTGGTACGCACTGCCGCCGACACCCGCAAGGCCTGGATTCGCGCCGTGGCTGCCGGCCAGACCGCGCAGTACATGCGCGACGTGAAGGAGGCGGCAGAAGCCGGCGCCGAGCTGGCCCGCCGCATGGCCCGCGTGGGAAACTGGAGCAAGCTGCAGCAGGCGCGCGAACAGGCACTGCTGGCCGACGCCACCGCGCAGCTGGCACGCGCCGAGCAGGCTGCATTGGCCAGTCGCGAGCAGCTCACCCGGTTGATGGGCCTGTGGGGGGCGCAGGCGCAGTACGCGCTGCCGCAACGCCTGCCCGCGCTGCCCGAGGCCCTGCCAGCGTCCACCGACGTCGAGGCCCGCGCGCTGCGCGAGCGGCTGGACGTGCGGGCGGCCCAGCTCGAAGCCCGCTTTGTCGCGCAATCGCTCGGCTACACCCGGGCCACCGGGTTCATCAATGCGCTGGACATCGGCTACGGACGCAACACCACCTTCAACAACGCCAACGGAGAGCGTGAGACCAAAAAGGGCTGGGAAGTTGAACTGCCACTGCCCGTCTTTGACTGGGGCCAGGGCCGCAATGCGCGTGCCGAGGGCACCTACCTGCAATCCGTCGCCCGGGTACGGGCGGTGGCGGTGCAGGCCCGCAGCGAGGCGCGCGAGGCCTGGCACGGCTGGCGCACCGCGCACGACCTCGCGCTGCACTACCGCGACGAGATTGTGCCCCTGCGCAAGTTCATCAACGACGAAGTCGTGCTGCGCTACAACGGCATGCTGGCCAGCGTTTGGGACCTGCTGGGCGATGTGCGCATGAACATTGCCGCCGTCAACAGCAGCATCGACGCCCAGCGCGACTTCTGGCTCGCCGACACCGACCTGCAGCTGGTGCTCACCGGCACCTCGCCGGGGGGCCTGTCGGCCCTGCAGGCCGGCGCGCCCGCCACCTCCAGCGAAGCCAAAGGACACTGAGCATGGACCGCAGAACCTTCTTTGCCGGCGCCGCCACGGCCGTCAGCGCCGCCGCCGTGAGCCGGGTGGCCATGGCCGCCCTGCCCGAGCCCGTCACCATGACCCGCCCTGACACTGCGCCACCGCTGGTGCCAGCGACCGGCCGGCCCTACAACCCGGTCGTCACGCTCAACGGCTGGACACTGCCCTGGCGCATGAACAACGGCGTCAAGGAATTCCACCTGGTGGCCGAGCCCGTGGTGCGCGAAATGGCGCCGGGCTTCAAGGTCAACATGTGGGGCTACAACGGCCAGAGCCCGGGCCCGACCATCGAGGTGGTGGAGGGCGACCGTGTCCGCATATTCGTGACCAACCGGCTGCCCGAGCACACGACCATCCACTGGCACGGCCAGCGTCTGCCCAATGGCATGGACGGTGTGGGCGGGCTCACGCAAAAGCAGATCCCGGTGGGCAAGACCTTTGTGTACGAGTTCGTCGCGCGGCGGCCGGGCACCTTCATGTACCACCCGCATGCGGACGAGATGACACAGATGGCCATGGGCATGATGGGTTTCTGGGTCACCCACCCCAGGGGCAAACACCCGCTGATTGACGACGTGCAGCGCGACTTCTGCTTCCTGCTCAACGCGTTTGACGTCAGCCCGGGCAGCATGACGCCACAGGTCAACACCATGCTGGACTTCAACATCTGGAGCTGGAACAGCCGTGTGTTCCCCGGCATCGAGTCGCTGAACGTGCGGCTCAACGACAAGGTGCGCATCCGCGTCGGCAACCTCACCATGACCAACCACCCCATTCACCTGCACGGACACGAGTTCGCCGTGACCGGCACCGACGGCGGCCCCACACCGAAATCCACGCGCTGGCAGGAGGTGACCACCGATGTGGCGGTGGGCCAGATGCGGCAGCTGGAGTTTGTGGCGGACGAGGAAGGCGACTGGGCCTTTCACTGCCACAAGAGCCACCACACCATGGGCGCCATGGGCCACGGCGTGCCCACCATGATCGGCGTCGACCACCGCGGGCTGGTGAAGAAGATCCAGAAGCTGGTGCCCGACTACATGGTCATGGGCGAACGCGGCATGGCCGACATGGGCGAGATGGAAATGCCCCTGCCCGACAACACCTTCCCCATGATGACGGGCACCGGCCCGCACGGCCCGATCGAAATGGGTGGCATGTTCACCACGCTCAAGGTGCGGCGCGACCAGAAGCCCGGCGACTACCGGGACCCGGGCTGGTACCGGCAGCCGACTGGCACCCAGGCCTTCGAATGGACCGGTGCCCTTCCCGAGCCGGCGCGCTTCAGGTCGGAAGTGGCATCGAACAACGGCGTGGTCCCCGGGTTGCTCAATCCGGCCGACGCGCCGCTGAAGGCGCGCAAGCCCGCCGGTCACCAACATTGAACCAGGAGCCCACCATGAACAAGAGAACCATGACGCTGGGCCTGGCACTGCTGCCCCTGATGGCCGGCCGCGTGCTGGCGCACGGCGACGCCCACGGCAAGAAGCCTGCAGCCGCGAAAAAGGAACAGAAGCCCTGGGGGATTGCCGGTGATGCCAAAGCCGTGAAACGCACGATTGAAATCGGCATGACCGACGCCATGCGCTTTGCGCCCGACCGCCTGACGGTGCGCCAGAACGAGACGGTGCGTCTGGTGATCCGTAACCAAGGCAAACAGCTGCACGAACTGGTGCTCGGTACCCGCCAGGAACTGGACGAACATGCCGCCCTGATGCTGAAGTTCCCGAACATGGAGCACGACGAGCCTTACATGGCCCATGTCAACCCTGGCAAGACCGGCGAAATCATCTGGAACTTCAACCGTGCCGGCGAATTCGAATTCGCCTGCCTGATCGCCGGCCATTACCAGGCCGGCATGGCCGGAAAAATCACTGTCACACCTGCCTGAACTTCAAGGACGAACCATGAAACGACGCACCCTCCTGACCGCGGCATTCGCCGCCGCCACCTTGCCCCTGCAAGCCCAGAGCCTGCCGCTGATGGAAGTCTGGAAAGACCCCGACTGCGGCTGCTGCAAGGACTGGGTCAAGCACCTGGAGGCCAACGGCTTTCGCGTGAAGACTTACGACGAGGGCAACACCGCGGCCCGCAAACGCCTCGGCCTGCCCGACAAGCTGGGCTCCTGCCATACCGCGAAGGTAGGCGGCTATGTCGTGGAAGGCCATGTGCCGGCGCGCGACATCCAGCGCCTGCTGCGCGAGAAGCCGCAGGCCCTGGGCCTCACGGTGCCGGGCATGCCGGTGGGCTCACCGGGCATGGACGGCCCGGAATACGGCGGCCGCAAGGACCGCTACGACGTGTTGCTGGTGGCCGCCAACGGCAGCACCCGCGTGTACCAGCGCTACAACGGATGAACACTTCACTTCCCGAAGGAACCAGCATGAACAAACTCATCACCGCCACACTGATCGCCCTGTCGTCCACCCTGGCCATGGCCCAGACGCCTGCGAAGGAGATGGCCGACGCCGAAGTCCGCAAGGTCGACAGGGACGCGAAAAAGGTCACGCTCAAGCATGGCCCGATCAAGAACCTCGACATGCCCGGCATGACCATGGTGTTCCAGGTCAGGGACGCCACCCTGCTCGACAACCTGGCTGCCGGCGACAAGATCAAGTTCACCGCCGAACAGCAGCAGGGCGCCTATGTGGTCACCGGGGTGGAGAAGGCCAAGCCATGAGCTTGCGGCGCTCCCTGATGGCACTGGCGTTCTCTGGCGTGGCCGCCGCCGCGCAGGCGGGCCCCATGGGCTTCAAGGACAGCACCATGGCGATGGGCGACTTTGGGCCCAACTGGCGCGAGGCCTGGGTCAACCATGCCATCACGCCCCGCGATGCGTTTGGCGCGGGCGGCATCTGGATGCGCTCGGACGACAAGCGAACCACGCGCGAGTTTGCGGAGCTGAACTACACGCGCCTTGTCCAGCGCTGGAATGCGCCGCACTCGCAGGCCAATCTGTGGTTCCTGGCCGGCGTGGGGCCGGTGCGCGGCAACGACTTTGCCGGCACGCGCACCATGCTGGCGCCGGGCCTGTCGGTGGACTGGGAGACGACGCGGCTGTACCTGTCGGCCACGGCACGGCTCTACCGGGCCGAGGGCATCAACCACGACTACGGCGCGGTGCGCGCCGGCTTTTCGTTCTACGAGGCCGACTACGACCAGACCCAGCCCTGGCTGGTGGTCGAGGCGCGGCGCATGCGCGGCCTGTCGGACGAAACCGAAATCACCCCCATGCTGCGGCTCATCCACAGCCGCTACTTCGTCGAGTTCGGCGTCAACCAGATGAAGCAGGGCCGCTTCAACTTCATGTACATTTTTTGAAAGGAATCCATCATGCATTCAACTGCTATCAAATTCATAGCGGCCTGCGCAGTATTCACGGGGGCTACAGCCACTTTTTCTGCTGAATCCGTGAAGGCCACGGTCAATGGCATGGTGTGTGCGTTCTGCGCCCAGGGCATCGAAAAGCGGCTGTCGAAGCTGCCCGCCACCCAGGCCGTGTTCGTGGATCTGAAAAGGCGCGTCGTTGCGGTCGAGGCCAAGCCGGGCCAGAAGCTCGACAGCAAGCAGATCACCGCCGAGATCACCGACGCCGGCTATGACGTCACCCGACTGGAAAACGTGACGCAGTCGGTCGAACAGATCAAGGCGGAAGCACGGGCGCAGAAGTGAGCCCGGACGGACTGGCGGAATCGCGCACCGGCCTCTGGGCCTCGCTGGCCAGCCTGTTTGCGAGCTCGGGCACGCTGGTGTGCTGCGCCCTCCCGGCGCTGCTGGTCGCGCTCGGCGCCGGGGCGGTGCTGTCGTCGCTGGTCTCGGTGTTTCCGCAGCTGGTGTGGCTGAGCGAGCACAAGGAGGGGCTGTTCATTGTGGCGGGCCTGATGCTGGCGGCCAGTGGCGGTTTGCAGTGGCACAACCGCACCGCGCCCTGCCCGACCGACCCGGCCCTGCGCCACGCCTGCCTGCGCACGCGCAAGACCGCCCTGCGTGTCTATGGCGTGAGCGTGCTGGTCTACGCCGTGGGTGGGTGGTTCGCCTTCATAATCGTTTGATGAGTCGAAGCCCACCATCCAGCCGCCGCGCGGGCAGCATCACCGACGTGGCCGGCATTGAAGTCGGCCATTTCACCGACACCCGCCGGCCCACCGGCTGCACCGTGGTGCTGGCACAGGCTGGCGCCGTGGCCGGCGTGGATGTGCGCGGCGCCGCACCGGGCACGCGCGAGACCGACCTGCTCTCACCGGTGAACCTGGTGGAGCAGGTTCACGCCGTCATGCTCGCCGGCGGCAGCGCCTGGGGGCTGGACGCCGCCAGCGGCGCCATGCGCTGGCTGGAAGAGCGCGGTGTCGGGTTTGACGTGCGGGTCGGCCGCCTGCCCATCGTGCCGGCCGCCGTGCTGTTTGACCTTCTGGTCGGCGATGCCCGCATCCGCCCCGACGCAGCAGCAGGGTATGCCGCCTGCGCCGCCGCTTCGACCCGGCGCCCGGCCGAGGGCAACGTGGGCGCCGGCGCCGGTGCGGCCGTCGGCAAGATTTTCGGGATTGACCGCGCCATGAAGGGCGGCGTCGGCACCGCATCGGTCACGGTGGACGGCGTCACGGTGGGCGCGCTGATTGCCTGCAATGCGCTGGGCGATGTGATCGACCCCGATACCGCCCAGGTCGTGGCGGGCGCCCGCACCGCCAATGGCAGGAAGCTGCTTGACACACGCCGTGCGCTGCTTCGCGGCGAGGCCCCCCGGCCGCTGCTGGCGGGCACCAACACCACCATTGGCGTGGTGGCCACCGACGCCGCCATCACCAAGGTGCAGGCCACCAAGCTCGCGCAGATGGCGCACGACGGCCTGGCGCGCAGCATCAACCCGGTGCATACGCTGAGTGACGGCGACACCCTGTTTGCCCTGGGCACCGGCCGCGTCGGCAGGCACCCCGGCATGATGGTGCTGGGCACCATGGTGGCCGAGGCCACCGCCCGCGCCACGCTGCGTGCGGTGCTGGCCGCGCGCAGCCTCACCGCGGGCTCGCTGCACCTGCCCGCAGCGGGCGACCTGTGATGCCCAAGGCGCTTCGGTACACGCTGCTGTCGATCCGTGAGCTGCTGATCTCGGCCGGCCCGTTTGCCTTGCTGGCGGTGGGCCTGCTGGTACTGGCCTACCTGTGGCTCGACCCCACGCCACCCCGGCGCGTGACGCTGGCCACTGGCCCTGCCCAGAGCGCCTATGACGAATTCGGCAAACGCTACAGGAAGGCGCTCGCGGCCAACGGCATCGAGGTCGTGCTGCTGCCCAGCGAAGGCTCGTCGGCCAACCTGCAGCTGCTGCGCGATGGCAAGGCCGATCTTGGCTTTGTGCAGGGCGGCAGTGCCGACATTGCGGTGGACGACGAGAACGCCATCGAGTCACTTGGCAGCCTGTTTGTGGAACCGGTGTGGCTGTTCTACCGCGAGTCGGTTGCCCGCAAGATCACCGCCAGCGCCACGCTGACGGCGCTGAGCCAGTTGCAGGGCCTGCGGCTGAACGTGGGCACCGCCGGCAGCGGTGTGCCCAGCCTGATGGCCAAGCTGTTTGACGCCAACCGGGTGGACCCGGCCAGCATCAAGCTGTCGCAGCTGGCGCAGACACCAGCCACCGTGGCCTTTCTGGGTGACGAACTGGACGCCATCGTGTTCGCTTCGGCGCCGGAGTCATTGATGGTGCAGATGCTGCTGCAGACACCGGGCGTGAAGCTGATGGACTTTGCCCAGAGCGAAGCCTATTCGCGCCGCTTCCCCTTCCTCACGCCGGCGGTACTGCCGCGCGGGGTGGTGGACCTGTCGCGTGACCTGCCGCCCCAGGACGTTCGGCTGGTGGCGTCCACCACTTCGCTGCTCACGCGGGACAGCACGCACCCGGCGCTGCTGCAGCTGTTCGCGCAGGCGGCGCGTGAAGCGCACGGTACCGCAGGCTGGTTCAACCGTGCCGGCGCCTTTCCGTCGCTGGAACACAGCGAGTTTCCGGTCTCTGCGGAAGCCGAGCGTGCGATCCGCGGCGGCCAGCCCCTGCTTCAGCGCTGGTTGCCGTTCTGGCTGGCCAACCTGGTCGAGCGGATGTGGCTGGCGCTGGGCCTGATCATTGCCATCCTGCTGCCCTTGAGCCGCATCGTGCCCCCGCTGTACGAATTCCGCATCCGTTCGCGGGTGTTCCGCTGGTATGCCCAGCTGCGTGACATTGAAGAGCGGCTGAAGGCGGGCACCGCGCAGCCCCCGCAGCTGCTGGAGGAACTGGACGCGCTGGAGGACAAGGCCGGCAAGGTCAGCGTGCCACTGTCCTATGCCGACGAACTTTACGCGCTGCGCGGCAACATCCAGCTGGTGCGCAAGAAACTGCTCAGAGCGTGAGGTCCAGGCTGTTGCGCAGGGCCGCCTGCGCCACGGCGTCCAGCGCACCATCCACCACGGCCTGGGTGGTCAGCACCCGCAGGTTGCCGCTGGCGCTGAGGCGCTCCAGCGACTGACGCGTCATGGAGTGGTTGATGCCGTCGGCATTGGTGAACATGAACAGCGTACCGTACGGGCTGGCCCAGCTGAGCTGGGTACGCACCCAGGCGTCATCCATGCGCAGCTCGACCCAGGCGCCCGGCTGCAGGCTCACGGCGTCAGCGGGCGCCGCTGGCTCGCCAGCGGACATCTGCGTTTCCTCGAACAGCGGCTGGGGCGCTTCCGACGCCATCTGCGTCTCCACAAAACCCGACAGCTGCGCCTCGGCAGGTGCCATCCAGACGTTGGAGGGTGCTTCATCGTCCAGCAGCGACTCGTGGTGCATGCCGGCGTTGGCCTGCGCCGCGCGGGCCCCCTGGGCGTGCAGCGTCATCAGCTCGTCAAAGAAGCGCGACGACTTGGTACGGGAAAAACCGATGCTCTCCAGCCCTTCCCGCAGCTTGTCCAGCAAGCCCGGCACCAGCCGCGACAGGCGGGCCGGATTGGTGGACGCCACCCCGGGGATTGCGCTCCAGAGCAGGTCGGTGACCACGTCCTCGTAGCCCCCGGGGTCGGTCGCGCCCGAGGTGTCGGACAGGCGGGCCTGCGCAATCACCTGGGCCCACGGACCCGCCACAAAGTAGACAATGCCGCGCGGTGCGCCAGCGGTCTCGGCGCGCTGGCGCAGGGTGCCGGCAATCTTCTCGGCCAGCATGTTGCGCTGCTCGGCCTGAACCAGGGCACGTACGGCCTTTTCGCGCTTGCGGCGCTCGCGCTTTTGCAGTTCATCCCAGACTTCCTGCAGTGACTTCAGGGCAAATGCAAACGGCTCCGCCCCGGCGATGCGGGTCGTCAGCAGGGCCTGGACCGCTTCCTGTGCCGGCCCCATGAATGCGGCAAACCCGGCCGATTCCGGTTTGGCCCACGCCAGGCTGCGCTGCGTGAACTGCTCCAGCAACTGCCGCGCGGGGTGACGCTTGTCACTGAAGAAGCGCGGGTCCACCAGCGCCAGCCGCAGCAGCGCGGGCTCCAGGTCGCGGACGGCCTGCTGCACCTCGGGCAACAGGCGCGGGTCGTGGGCGATGTTGTTCACCATGAGGCTGACCACTTCCAGCCCCAGCGCCTGGCCGGGGCTGGCCTGCGCGCGCATCTGCGCCCGCAGCGCCTCCACACTGCCTTGCGGCGCGCTGGCTTCCGAGGCCTTGCGCTCGGCCAGCCGCTGCATGACCTTGTCAACCTGCCGCATTTCCTGCAATGCCTCAAAGGCCGCTGGCACGGTGGGGGAAAAGTCGGCGGGGAATTCGCGGCCACCCGCCTCGAACTCGCGTGCGAACTGGGCGTCAAACGAGCTGCTGCCCGCGTCCAGTTCCCCCGCCAGCAGCTTGCGCAGCTGGCGCACCGTCAACAGGGTTTCAGCCCGCTGCGCACCGGCCGTCGGTGTGGCCGCCACCACCGTGGGCGCCAGATTGACCACGTTGAAGCCCGCCTGCTGGACACCCTGCTCGCGCAACAGGGCACACAGCTGGGTGTAGTCGCGCGACAGCAGGCCGCCCAGCGCCTCGCCAAAGTGCTGCATCCAGACCAGCCGGGTCGCGGCGGGCACGCCGGTGTCGGTGATCACCACACGCAGGGCGCGCACATACACCTCGGGGCGCAGGGGGTTGCGCTCGGCCTGCACGGTTTTCAGCCCCAGGGCTGCACAGACCAGCGCGTTGAATTCGCCCAGCACGCTTTCCACGGCTTGCAGGGTGGCCTGCTGGGCCCGCAGCACCTCCACGCTTTCCTGCACCTGGTCTTCCGCCATCAGTTCCAGCGAGTCAAAGCTCAACGCGCTGGGGGCCTCCCGTCCCGCCGGACCACCGGCCAGCGCCGCGGCAAACTCGGCCAGCAGGGCATCGGGAAACTCATTGCACAGGCGGGCGCGGTGCTGCAGCAGCAGGCGCAGCGCTTCGGCGTTCTGGCCGCGCAGCTGCATTGATGCACGCGTGGCCTCCACCAGCTGGTCCATCAGGTGGGCACCCCGCCGGGCCGCCTCGCTCATGCAGGCCCGGAAAGGCGCTTCGTAGCGTTGCGACGACGGCTCGGGCATGGTGGGCAACTCCCGTTGAAGCGTTACTTCAGTGCTTTATAGCGCACGCGGTGCGGCTTGGCGCCTTCTTCACCCAGGCGCTTCTTCTTGTCAGCCTCGTACTCCTGGTAGTTGCCGTCGAAGAAGGTCCACTGGCTGTCGCCTTCGGCGGCCAGGATATGGGTACAGATGCGGTCCAGGAACCAGCGGTCGTGGCTGATCACCATCACCGAGCCGGCAAACTCCAGCAGCGCGTCTTCCAGGGCGCGCAGCGTTTCCACGTCAAGGTCGTTGGACGGTTCGTCCAGCAGCAGGGTGTTGCCGCCGGCGATCAGGGTCTTGGCCAGGTGGAGGCGCCCGCGCTCACCGCCGGACAGCGTGCCCACGCGCTTTTGCTGGTCGCCGCCATTGAAGTTGAAACGGCCACAGTAGGCACGGCTGGCCATCTGGAACTTGCCCACGGTGAGGATGTCAAGCCCGCCGGACACGTCTTCCCACACCGTTTTTTCGTTGGACAGGTCATCACGGGTCTGGTCGACAAAGGCCATCTTCACCGTCTGGCCGATCTTGACTTCGCCGCTGTCGGGCTGTTCCTTGCCGGCAATCATCTTGAACAGGGTCGACTTGCCCGCACCGTTGGGGCCGATGATGCCGACGATGGCCCCGGCGGGCACCTTGAAGCTCAGGTTGTCGATCAGCAGGCGGTCGCCAAAGGACTTGCTGACGTTCTTGAACTCGATCACTTCATTGCCGAGACGGTCGGCCACGGGAATGAAGATTTCCTGCGTCTCGTTGCGCTTCTGGTATTCGTAGTCCGACAGTTCCTCGAATCGGGCCAGGCGGGCCTTGCTCTTGGCCTGGCGCGCCTTGGGGTTCTGGCGTGACCATTCCAGTTCCTTCTTCAGCGCCTTGGCGCGCGACTCCTCGCCCTTTTGCTCCTGCACCAGGCGGGCCTCCTTCTGCTCCAGCCAGGTGGAATAGTTGCCCTTCCAGGGAATGCCGGAGCCGCGGTCCATTTCCAGAATCCACTCGGCGGCGTTGTCCAGGAAGTAGCGGTCGTGGGTGATGGCCACCACGGTGCCGGAATAGCGCTGCAGGAACTGCTCCAGCCAGTCCACCGACTCGGCGTCCAGGTGGTTGGTGGGCTCGTCGAGCAGCAGCATGTCGGGCTTGGACAGCAGCAGGCGGCACAGGGCCACGCGGCGCTTCTCGCCCCCGGAGAGCTTGCCAATGACAGCGTCCCAGGGTGGCAGGCGAAGGGCGTCGGCCGCAATTTCCAGCTGGTGCTCGCCGCCGTCGCCAGCGGTGGCGATGATGGCTTCAAGCTTGGCCTGCTCGGCGGCCAGGGCGTCGAAGTCGGCATCGGGCTCGGCATAGGCGGCGTACACCTCTTCCAGGCGCGCCTGGGCCGCCTTGGACTCCCCCATGCCACCTTCCACGGCCTGGCGCACCGTCTCGTTCGGGTCGAGTTGCGGTTCCTGCGGCAGGTAGCCGATCTTCAGGCCGGCCATGGGAATGGCTTCGCCCTCGAATTCCTTGTCGACCCCGGCCATGATCTTGAGCAGCGTGGACTTGCCGGAGCCATTCAGCCCCAGCACGCCGATCTTGGCGCCGGGGAAGAATGACAGCGAGATGTCCTTGAGGATGTAGCGCTTCGGCGGAATGATCTTGCCGAGGCGGTTCATGGAGAAAACGTATTGGGCCATGGGAGCTTTTCAGGGGTTGCGGACGTGCAAACCCTCGATTATCAGGCCAGCCCTGCCTGCCGGTCAGGGCTTGCCGGAAAGGCTGTTGCGCAGGGCCGCCTTGGCCACCTGGTCCAGCGCCTCGTCCACCACATGGCGGTCGGCCACCACGCGGATCAGTCCCTGCGCGCGCAGGCGGTCCAGGGTGCGCCGTGACATCGAGTGCGCCGTGCCCAGCAGTGAGGTGAACATGAACAGCGTGCCATGCGGGCTGGCCCAGGTCAGTTGCACGCGAAGCCACTGCTGCTCCACCATCAGCTCGACCCAAGTGCCGGTACGCAGATCGCCCGCCGCCGCAGGCACGGTGTCGGCCGCAGGCATGGCCGGGGCCCGTTCGGCCGGCATGACGGAGTCGCCGTCCACGTAGCCGGATTCGTCCGCCTCATGGCCTGCCAGCCAGGGATCCACGCTGTCGCCCTCCACGTCGGGAAACTGGCTGGGGGCCGCTTCGGCCGCATCGGCGGCGGCCTGGGCCTGCGCCTGGGCCAGCGCGTCACGCCCTTCCTGCAGCGCCGCATGGTGCAACGCGCCCAGGCCGTCAAAGAAGCGCTGCGTCAAGTCAGGCGGGTAGTGGATGCGTACCAGGCCTTCGCGCAGCTTGGCGACCAGGCCGGGAATCATTTGCGCCAGCCGTTTGCCCCGGCCCTTGCGCGCGGTGCTCTTTTGAACGCTCCAGACCAGGTCGTCCACCAGCGCACGGTAGCCAAACGGGTCGTCCGAGCCATCGGTGGTGGACAGCCGGGCTTCGGCCACCACCTGCGACCAGGAACCACGCAGGAAGTCGCGCACGAAATCGGCCACGTCCAGCCCTTCCATGAGCTGCTGGAAATCGAGCGCGAGTTTCTGCGCCAGCAGGTTGCGCTGCTCGGCGTGCACCAGGGCCCGCGCGGCCTCGGCATTGCGGGTCCGGATGGACTCGTCCTGGCGGGCCCAGGCGGCCTGCAGGTGATCGATCAGTTCGCCCACCACATCGGCGTCGACCACCTTGCCGGTCAGCCACTGCACCGCATCGTCCACCGTGGCCATGAAAGGCCGCCAGCCGTCCTGCTGTTCGCTCTTGAATGCCAGGCTGCGCTGGGCAATGACGTCCAGCAGCTGGCGCGCCGGATGGGTGCGGTCGCTGAAGAAGCGCGAGTCTTCGCGCGCCAGACGCAGCACCGCGCCCTCCATGGCGCGCAATTGCCGGCGCAGCGAGGGCAACAGGCGTTCGTCGTGCTCGAGGTTGTCAAACATCAGCCGGACCACTTCGTCACCGAGCTGGTGGCCCAGCCGGGGCGCCGCCTCGCTCACCAGCGGCTCGGCGGTGACCGGCGGCGCAGGTGCCGCCGGCGCCTCGCGCGGGCGCTGCTCAAGCCGCTGCACCAGCGCGTCCACCTGTTTCAGGTCCTGCAGGGCCACCAGCGAGGCCGGCACGGTGTGCAGGAAGTCGCGCTTGGGAACATGCATGTCGAAATCGCCCGCCAGCAGCTTGCGCAGCCGGTCCAGCGTCAACAGCGTCCTGGCCACCGTGTCGGACACCACCGAGGTACCGGCGTGCCCCTTGTTGACACGGCCTCCCACGGGCACGGCGGCTTCGACGCCACTGGAGCGCAGCCAGTCGGTGATTTCACGGTAAATGCGGTTGAGCTTGACCCCGAGCAACCCTGCCACCGGCGTGATCAGTGATTCGCGTGCGGCGGCGTCCGGCACCTCCGCCGCCAGGCAGGCCTGCAAGGCGCGCACGAACACGTCGGGACGCAGCGGATTCAGACCCGGCTGGATGGTGCGCCAGCCCAGCAGGGTACTGACCAGGGCATCAAAGGCGGGCAGCACGTCGTCCACCGCCAGCGACACCTCCTGCTGTGCCCGCGCCACTTCGATGCTCTGGTCCAGGTCGGCATCTTCGAACAGGCGCAGGTCTTCAAACCGCAGCGCTTCGGCACCGTTGTCGTCCTTGCCACCACCGTGGTACACCTCCCGGGTAAGTTCGCTGCGAAAGCGCTGCCCGACCGGGCCCGCCGTGGCCAGCAGGCGCTCGGTGGCGGCGCGAATCGCGGGGGTCTGCAAGGCTGCACTGCGCCGCGGGCCTGGCACCAGCACCACCGCCTCCAGCCCTTGAAGCACATCGGCCATCAGCAATTCGGAATGCTGCAGCACGGCCTCGATGCAGTCGCCCAGCGTAGGCTGAAAGGCCGAGGGATCGTCGGAAACGCCAAGTCTGAGTTGCAGCAGCTTGCTCATGGTCAGCCGTGTGGGGTCGTTAATTATCAGGCGCTGCCTGCAGCGGGCGCACGACTTTTTTTGTCTGCTTTCGTATCCGTGTTGCGCAAAGGCCAACGGGCCTGCGCCACGGCCCGACGCAAGACGTGCGACAATGCAGGCTGTTGCGCGCCTCCAGTTGCGGGCAACACCAGCAACCTGCTGGGGCCGTGGCAACCGACCACGCGCCGCATTACTACCCTATCTGCCTAGAAGACTGGCCTGGTGCCCTGGCACCAGAAGCAGGCCGATTCCCCAGTGCCCCGGACGGGCACCTCAACATGAATTTTGACGAACTAAACCTGGCTCCCGCCATTCTCAAGGCCGTGCGCGAGCAGGGCTACGACACCCCCACCCCCATCCAGGCGCAGGCGATTCCCGCCGTGCTCGAAGGCCACGACCTGCTGGCCGGCGCGCAGACCGGCACCGGCAAGACGGCCGCCTTCACCCTGCCGATGCTGCACAAGCTGTCCAAAGGGCAAGGAAAAACCAACAAGTTCGGCAAGGACGGCATCGCCGCCCTGGTGCTGACGCCCACGCGCGAGCTGGCCGCCCAGGTGGAGGAATCCATCCGCACGTACGGCAAGCACCTGCCGCTCACCTCCACGGTCATCTTCGGCGGCGTCGGCATGAACCCGCAGATCGACCGCATCAAGCGGGGCGTCGACATCCTGGTGGCCACACCCGGGCGCCTGCTGGACCTGCAGCAGCAGGGTCATCTCGACCTGTCTACCGTCGAGATCCTCGTCCTGGACGAAGCCGACCGCATGCTGGACATGGGCTTCCTGCCCGACGTCAAGAAGATCCTCGCCCTGGTGCCCAAGGACAAGCAGAGCCTGCTGTTCTCGGCCACTTTCAGCGACGAGATCCGCGAGCTGGCCAATGGCCTGCTGCGGAACCCGCAAAGCATCCAGGTCACGCCGCGCAACACCACGGTGCAACGCATCACCCAGGTGATCCACCCGGTCGGTCGCGGCAAGAAGAAAGCGCTGCTGGCGCACATCATCCAGGAGCAGAACTGGAGCCAGGTGCTGGTGTTCACCCGCACCAAGTTCGGTGCCAACAACGTGGCCGAGTTCCTGACCAAGAACGGCATCCAGGCGATGGCACTGCACGGCAACAAGAGTCAGGCCGCGCGCACCCAGGCCCTGGCCGGCTTCAAGAGTGGCGACATCCGCGCGCTGGTGGCCACCGACATTGCCGCCCGCGGCATTGACATCGACGAGCTGCCGCACGTGGTGAACTACGAGATCCCGAACGTCAGCGAAGACTACGTGCACCGCATCGGCCGCACCGGCCGCGCCGGCAATGACGGCGCCGCCGTGAGCCTGGTGTGCCTGGACGAAGAAGGCTTCATGGCCGACATCGAGCGCTTCACCAAGCAGAAAATTGAAGTGAAGGTGGTGGAGGGCTTTGGCCCGGAACCCGGCGAACGCGCCGAACCGATCGCCATGGGCCGCCAGACCATCTGGGGCGGCGCCGGCAAACCGCCGAGCCGCGACGTCATGGCCGCAGCCGCGAAAGCCGCCCGCCAGGAAATGATGCAGCGCATTCGCGACAACAAAGCCGCTGGCGGCAACGCCGGGGGCAGTGGTCGCAGCGGTGGCGCGGCGCAGGGCAAACCGCGCCAGCCGGCCGGCAACGGCCACGGCGGCGGTGGCCAGAACGGGCACCGCAACGCCCCGCGCAACCAGCCGCCGCGCACTGGCCAGCAGGCCCGCCCAGCGCAGCGCCCGCAGCAGCCGCGTGACGCGCAGCCCCAGAACTTCGCCCCGCACGACGACGATTTCGACGTGCGCGACGAAAGCATTCCGCGCAATGTCGACCCGCTGCGTACAAACCTGCACAATCGCCGTAATGAAAACCGCGCACCCGCCAACGGCAATGGAGGCCAGCCCGACCCCATGCGAACCAGCATCGACAGCATGGCCGGCAGCGGCCGACGCGGCGGCGGCCGCGGGCCGAACCGTTCTGGTGGCGGGGGCTACGGGCCTCGTGGGCCGGGAAATCCTGGCCGGTCTTTTGGCCGATGATTCGGTGGTGGCGGTCCATTCACTGGGCCGCCGCACCCTGACGCTGCAACACGCCAAACTGACCCAGCACACCGTCGACTTCAAGGCCTTGCCCGCGCTGCCCCGCGTGAGCGAGGCCTTCATTGCTTTGGGCACCACCATCAAGGTAGCAGGCAGCCAGGTCGCCTTCCGTGCCGTGGATCATGATGCCATTCTGGCTGTAGCCCGCGCCGCGCTTGCGTCAGGCGCTACAAAATTAGGAGCGGTCAGTGCCATGGGCGCCGACACGAAGTCCCGCATTTTCTACAACCGCGTCAAGGGCGAGACTGAGGACGCGCTGCGCGCCATGGGCTTTGCCACCCTGGTGATTGCGCGGCCTTCATTTCTGGCGGGCGACCGCGAGGCGCTGGGCCAGCCGCTGCGCGCAGGCGAGAAGCTCGCGTTGCGGGTCTCGCAGTGGTTGCGGCCGCTGATTCCGGCCCACTACCGCTCGGTCGAGGCGCGCAAGGTTGCTGCCGGCCTGCTGCGCTACATGCGCGACGGCCGCCCCGGCGAGCACTTGCTGCTGTCGGGCGAACTGCAGCGCTTCTGACGCTGCACCTTCGGCTCAGGCTTTCGACACCCGCACCATCGCGTCGGCACGCCGGTGCAGGTCGGGCAGCAATTCCAGCCCCAGGCCGGGCTTGCCGTTCAGGCTGATCATGCCGTTGTGCACCACCGGCAGTTCGGTCACCAGTTCCTTGTACCAGCCAGTAAAGAAGGCGCGCACGCTTTCCTGGATCAGGGCATTCGGCGCGTGCAGCGACAGGTGCGTGGACGCGGCCCACACCACCGGGCCGGTGCAGTCGTGCGGCGCCACGGGCAGTTGCCAGGCGTCGGCCATGGCGGCGATCTTGCGCGCCTCGCTCAGGCCACCGCACCAGCTCAGGTCGAGCATGGCCACGCCGGCCACGCCGGTCTGCAGGTAATCCTTGAATCCCCACTTGTAGCTCAGCGTTTCACTGGCACAGACCAGTGCGTCGCAGTCTCTGGCGTACTGCTTGAGCAGGTCCAGCGAGTCCATGCGGATCGCGTCTTCGTGCCAGAAGGTGTTGAACTCCTTCAGCGCCCGGGCGATCTTCTGCGCCATGGGTAGCCGCCACAGGCTGTGGAACTCCACCATGATGTCCATTTGCTGGCCCACCGCCTGGCGGATCTTGCGGAAAGGTTCCAGCGCGGCGTCGAGGTCGGCA
The DNA here is from genome assembly GCA_046348225.1 of Ramlibacter sp. Classification (GTDB taxonomy): domain Bacteria; phylum Pseudomonadota; class Gammaproteobacteria; order Burkholderiales; family Burkholderiaceae_C; genus JAXMEQ01. Next base: position 26,219 of record JAXMEQ010000010.1, on the reverse strand, counting down.
TTGCTGATGTACTGGCCGTCGCTGCGCTCCGCCGCCGGGTCGAACGGCCAGATCTTCATGGCCGTGATGCCCTCTGACAGCAGCGACTGCGCCAGTTCGTCTGCGTGGTGCAGAAAGCCCTGCAGGTCTTCGTAAGGCCCTGAGCGGTTGCCCAGGCCCCAGTTGGAGCTGGTCTGGTTCTTGTTGCTGCGGATGTACTGGTAGCCGGCGCAGGTGTTGTAGATGCGGATCGCGTCCCGGCTCTTGCCGCCCAGCGCGGTGTGCACCGGCATATTGGCGGCCTTGCCAAAGATGTCCCACAGTGCGATGTCCACCGCCGAATTGCCACGGGTTTCCACACCGGAGCCGCGCCAGCCCAGGTAGCCGGTGATGTCCTTGTTGCGCGCCTCAATGGCCAACGGGTCCTTGCCGACGATGCGGCCCGCCACCCATTCGTGCAGATAGGCCTCGACCGCCTCCGCCCCCATGAAGGTTTCGCCCAGCCCGGTCAGGCCTTCGTCGGTGTGCAGGCGCACCCAGATGATGTTCGGGAACTCGCCCAGGCGGACGGTTTCCAGTTGCGTGATCTTCACAGTGAACTCAGGATGGTTTCTTGACGCTGGCAGCCGCGGGCCGCTGAACGTCGTCGCGCAGGTCCCGCACCACACGGTCCATCAGCGGGGCCAGCATGTTCCAGTGCATGGCCCGCGAGATGCGCGGATGGTTGGCCCGGTACGACTCGGAAGAAATGAATTCCAGCGGGTCATGGAAAACGCCCCAGTCTTCCAGAACCATCGGGTCCTGATCGGTGGGCATGCCGCCAAGCCAGGCCGGGTCCACGCCATTCCACACGGCCTGGCCGTTGCGGTGGATGCCATAGCCCCATTCCCAGTCATTGTCCTTGAGCCGCTGTCGCGCTGCCGCCATGTAGACGGCGTCGAAAATGTAGGTGTCGGTGCGTACCCATTGCCCGTTGAGCCAGATCTCGGCCATCGGCCGGGCGGCACTCGCCACATTGGACGTCAGGCCGCGCAGGATGTCGCCGCGCAGCTCCAGATAACGCAGCCGGGCCGGGATGCGGACCAGCCGCAACAACGCCACCAGCACGGCCGCCTTGTCGGTGGCATCGCCCCGCCCGGCGTCAATCACCTCGCGCGGTGTACGAAGCCGCAGCTTGACCGGCTTGCCGAACGGGATGCGTTTGACAAAACCGTAGATGGCCAGCGCCTTCTCGCGGTCGTTCTTGCACAGCTGGGTCAAGGCGCGGGCGCGCAGGCGAAGCCGGGGGTCTTCAAGGTCGAGCAGCGGCGTCGAGCCGAGCCAGCGGCCCGGCAAGTCCAGTTCGGCGGCTTGCGGCGCACCCGGGGGTACTGCAGATTCGGACAAGGGCAAGACTTTCCAGCAACAGGGTCCGGCCCGGCGATTGCCGGGCAAAGGATGCCTGCGTACCCGGCAACTCCTGGCTGCCGGTGCCGCAGATCTTGTATAGACAATTGTACCGGCCATGCCATGTGACCCTGCTCTGCCGCTGACGCGCTGTGGCGCCTGCGCGTCAGCCGCCGCGGGCCTTCTTGAGCGCGTCCAGCACCGTGGTCACGGCTTCCGCGCCAATGGTGGGCACGTTCTTGTCATACACCGGCTTGACCTTTTCAAACATGCGGCGCTGCTCGGCGGCCGTGATTTCGTTCACCTGCATGCCCTTGGTCTTGAGGCTGGCGAGCGACTTTTCGTTCAGCGAACGGTTGGCAGCGCGCTGGACTTTCTGGCCCTCGATCGCAGCCTCGCGCAGCACGGCCTGTTCGGCCGGGCTCAGTTGGTCCCACAGCTTCTTGCTGTAGAGCACCAGGAACGGCGTGTAGGCATGGCGCGTGACGCTCAGGTACTTCTGCACCTCATTGAACTTCGAGGTTTCAATGGTCACGAACGGGTTTTCCTGACCGTCGATGGTCTTGGTCTCCAGCGCGGTGAACACCTCGCCAAAAGCCATTGGCACGGCATTGGTACCCAGGGTCTTGAAGGTGTCCAGGAAGATGTTGTTCTGCATCACACGGACCTTGACACCGTCAAAGTCTTCCACCTTGGCCACCGGGCGCTTGCTGTTGGTCAGGTTGCGGAAGCCGTTTTCCCAGTAGGCCAAGTTCACCAGACCGGCCTCTTCCAGCTTCTTGTTGAAGTACTGGCCCGCCGGGCCGTCGAGCACGGCGTCCGCCTCCTTTTCGTTGGCGAACAGGAAGGGCAGGTCGAACACGCCCAGCTCCTTGACGATGCCCACCAGCGGCGAGCTCGACGTGCACACCATTTCCTGCGTGCCGGCGCGAAGCGCCTGGGTGGCCGGCAGGTCGCCACCCGCAGCGCCGCCCCAGAAGGCGTTGATCTTCATCTTGCCGCCGGTCTTGGCATTGAGCACTTCCTGCATCTTCTTCACGCCCACGCCCACCGGGTGGTCTTCGTTGACGCCGTTGGTGAACTTGATGGTGCGCTCGGCAAACTGGGCGAAAGCCGAGGTGGCGACCAGCAGCGAAGCGCCGGCCAGCACGGATACGAGGGTTCTGCGTTTGAACATGGTTGTCTCCTTGGGGTTGGTTCAGGGTTGGGAAAGGTTGGGCGGGAGCGGGCTCACTTCATCCACCACTGGAGGGGCACGAGCACGATCTCAGGGAAAAACACCAGCAGGAACAGCACCGCCAGCTGTGCCAGGAAGAACGGCATGACGCCCTTGAAGGCATCGTCCATGGTGATCTTTGCGACGCCGCACACCACGTTGAGCACAGTGCCCACCGGCGGCGTGATGAGGCCGATGGCATTGTTCATGATGAACAGCACACCGAAGTACACCGGGTCGATACCGGCCTTCAGCACCACCGGCATCAGCACCGGCGTGAGGATGAGCACCGTGGGCGTGAAGTCCAGCGCCGTGCCCACCACCACGATCAGCACCATGATCACAAACATCAGCAGGGTCTTGTTGCCCTGGAAGGGCTCCAGCAGGTTGGCCACTTCCGTCGGGATGTTGGCCACCGTGATGAGCCAGGCGCTGACCATGGCCGCCGCCACCAGGAACATCACCACCGCCGTGGTCTTGCCGGCCGACAGCACCAGCGCGTAGAGGTCGCGCAGCTTGAGCTCGCGGTAGATGAACATGCCGACCACAAAGCTGTACACGGCCGCGACCACCGCCGCCTCGGTGGGTGTGAACACGCCAAACTTCATGCCCCCGAGGATCAGCACCGGCAGCGCCAGCGCAAAGCCGCCCTGCCCCGTGATCTTCAGGCGCTCGGCCATGCCCAGGCGGGGCGCGGGGCGCACGTTCTCGCGGCGCGCGATCCACCACCAGGTGATGCCAATGGCCACCCCCATCAGGATGCCGGGCACGATGCCTGCCAGAAACAGCTTGGTGATGGACACATTGCCCGCCACGCCAAAAATGATCATGCCGATGGACGGCGGAATGACGGGCGCAATGATGCCGCCCGCCGCAATCAGCCCGGCCGAACGGTTCACCTGGTAGCCGGCCTGCTTCATCATCGGAATCAGCAGCGCCGACAGGGCCGCCGTGTCCGCGACCGCCGAACCCGACAGCGACGCCATGATGATGGCGGCCAGCACCGCCACATAGCCCAGCCCGCCCCGGAAATGGCCGACCCATGCCATGGCGAGGTTGACGATGCGCCGGCTCAGGCCGCCGGCATTCATGAACTCGCCGGCCAGCAGGAAGAATGGCACCGCCAGCAGCGGAAAGTTGTCGGCCCCGTCCACGAAGCGCTGGGCCAGGATCTGGCTGTCAAACGAAGGCAGTGCGCCGGTGAACGTCATGAAACCCATCAGCGCCAGGCCGCAGACCAGCAGCGCATAGGCAATCGGCATGCCAATGGCCATGGCGCCCAGCAGGCTGAACACAAAGACGGCGACGGTCATGAGCGGGCCCCCGGTGCCTGCACCGACACATTGGCGTGCGGCACGTCTTCCGACTCCACCACCTGCACCAGTTCGTCCTCGCTGAGCTGGCCGGTCAACAGCCGGTACAGCACACTGATGTTGAACAGGCCCATGACAATGGCCACCACGTACCCGATGCCGTAGATCCAGATCATGGAGATGCCCACCACGGGCGATATGTTGCTCACCTGCAGCTCATGCATCTTCCAGGTACCCAGCAGGAACAGGCCGTTGCACCAGAGCATGAGCGACTCGCTGAGGAACAGGCAGGCCTTCTTGCCGCCCACCGGCAGGTGCTTGACCAGCGTGTCCACGCCCAGGTGGCCCTTTTCACGCATGGCAATCATGGCGCCGATGTAGGTGAGCCAGATGAAGCAGTAGCGCGACATTTCGTCGGAAATGGTGATGCCCGAGTTGAAACCGTAGCGCAGCACCACGTTGCCGAACACCATGATGACCATGGCCACAAGGGCCACCACCACCAGCAGCTCCAGCAGCCTGAAAAAAAGATCGGTCAGTCGTTTCATGTTTTATGGTTTTTGGGAAGGGAAGCGTTCAGGCCGCCCGCAGCATGGGGGCGGGCAGGTTCAGGCGTGGCAGGCGGCGACGGGACGACAGCACGAGTTCGATGTCCTCGCGCGCGCCGTCGATCAGCACGATGATGGCCTTCTCGGCCTTGTCCGGGTTGTGCGCGATCACCGCGTCCAGCACGGCCCGGTGCAGCGGCAACGAGTTCTTCGGGCCGTCCTTGCGGCTGGTGGAAATCTCGAAGCTGGTGCGCAGTAGCGCACTGAGCGCCTTGCTCATCTGCACCAGCATGCGGTTGCGGCAGGCACGCAGCAGGCCCTGGTGGAAGCGCAGGTCGTGGGTCACATAGTCACCCCCCTCTTCCACCGCATGCTTCATGCCGGCGAACGCGGCCTCGATGTCGGCGATGTCCTGCGCGGTGGCACGTTCGGCCGCCAGCCGCACGGCCGCGGGCTCGACCACGCGGCGCAGGTCCTGCAAGTCACGCAGGAACTCGGGTGTGAGCCCGGCCTTGGACTGCCAGATGATGACGTCAGGGTCAAACCAGTTCCAGTGCGCCTCGGCCAGCACCCGCGTGCCGACTTTCGGGCCGGTGCTGACCAGCCCCTTGGCCACCAGCGACTTGACGGCCTCGCGCACCACGGTCCGGCTTACGCCCAGTTCCTCGCACAGCAGGGGCTCGGGCGGAATGGACGCGCCGGCCGCATAGCGGCCCGCGACGATGGCCTCCCCGAGGTGGTCTACCGTATTGCCGTGGACGTTCTTGATCATGGTTTGTACTGAGCGAACGGCGTCAATGGTATGACGATAATATCAATGACAACCGAGGATTAACCCTGATGACTGACGCTTCCAGACCCCGAAAAAAACCCCATGAACTCCGCTCCCAGCAATGGTTCGGCCGCCAGGACCGCGACGGCTTTGCCTACCGCAGCTGGGTCAAGGGCAAGGGCGTGCCGCATGACCAGTTCGACGGCCGCCCCGTCATTGGCATCTGCAACACCTTCAGTGAACTCACGCCCTGCAACAGCCACTTCCGCACCCTGGCCGAGCAGGTGAAGATGGGCGTTTACGAAGCCGGCGGCTTCCCTCTGGAGTTTCCGGTGATGAGCCTGGGCGAAACGCTGCTGCGCCCCACCGCCATGCTCTACCGCAACCTGGCGAGCATGGACGTGGAAGAAAGCATCCGCGGCAACCCGATCGACGGGGTGGTGTTGCTGATGGGCTGCGACAAGACCACGCCCAGCCTGTTGATGGGCGCGTCCAGCGTTGGCCTGCCCACCATCGGCGTGTCCGGTGGCCCCATGCTCAACGGCAAGTGGCGTGGCCAGGAGCTGGGCTCGGGCACCGGTGTGTGGAGCATGAGCGAGCAGGTGCGGGCCGGCACGCTCAAGCTGGCCGACTTTTTTGAAGCCGAGAGCTGCATGCACCGCAGCCATGGCCACTGCATGACCATGGGCACCGCCAGCACCATGGCCAGCATGGTCGAGGCACTGGGCATCGGCCTGCCGGGCAATGCCGCCTACCCCGCCGTGGATGGCCGGCGCAATGTGCTGGCGCGCAATGCCGGCCGTCGCATTGTGGAGATGGTGCACACCGACCAGACCATCAGCCAGGTGCTGACCCGCGAAGCTTTCGAGAATGCCATCCGCACGCTGGCGGCCATTGGCGGCAGTACCAATGCGGTGATCCACCTGATCGCCATCGCCGGCCGGCTGGGCCTGAAGCTCACGGTGGACGACTTTGAACGGCTGGGCAGCGAACTGCCCTGCCTGCTGAACCTGCAGCCCAGCGGCGAGCACTTGATGGAAGACTTCTGCTACGCCGGTGGCCTGCCGGTGGTGATGAAGGAAATCCAGCACCTGCTGCACCGGGACATCGTCACCGTCAGCGGCAAAACCGTGGCTGAGAACATTGCCGACGCCCAGAACTTCGACCCCCGCGTCATCAAGCCCTTCAACCAGCCGTTCAAGGACAAGGCCGGCATTGCCGTGCTGCGCGGCAACCTGGCGCCGCGCGGCGCGGTCATCAAGCCGAGTGCGGCCACGCCGGCGCTGATGGTGCACACCGGCCGTGCCGTGGTGTTTGAGGACAGCCACGACTTTCACAAACGCATTGACGACGACAACCTGGACGTGGACGAAACCTGCATCCTGGTGCTGAAGAACTGCGGCCCCAAGGGCTACCCCGGCATGGCCGAGGTGGGCAACATGCCGCTGCCGCCCAAGGTGCTGAAAAAAGGCATCACCGACATGGTGCGCATCAGCGATGCGCGCATGAGCGGCACCGCCTACGGCACCGTGGTGCTGCACACGGCCCCCGAGGCGGCGGCCGGTGGCCCGCTGGCCATCGTGCAAAACGGCGACATGATCGAGCTCAACGTGCCCGAGCGCCGGCTGCAACTGCTGATCAGCGACGAGGAACTGCAGGCCCGGCTGGCGAAGTGGACGGCTCCGCCGCCTGCCCTGTCGTCGGGCTACTGGAAGCTCTACATCGACCATGTGCTGCAGGCCGACGAAGGCGCCGACCTGGACTTTCTGGTCGGCCAGCGCGGTGCCTTCGTGCCCAAGGACAATCACTGACCATGCCCCGTTTGTTTGACGTGGTGGCGCTCGGCGAAGGCATGGTCGAGTTCAACCAGACCCGCGCGGGCGAGCCGGTGTACCTGCAGGGCTTTGGCGGCGACACCAGCAATGCGGTGATTGCCGCCGCCCGCGCCGGTGCGCGCACCGCCTACCTGAGCCGTGTGGGCAACGACTGGTCGGGCGATCGCCTGCTGGCCCTGTGGCAGGCCGAGGGCGTGGACTGTCGCGCAGTGCAGCAGGCGGACGACGGGCCCACCGGCCTGTACTTCGTCACCCACGGGCCGGCGGGCCACGCGTTTGGCTACCAGCGGCGCGGCTCGGCCGCCGCCCGCATGACGCCGCCGTGGTTTGAGGGCGTACCGCAAGAGGTGGTGACCACCGCCCGCATCCTGCATGTGTCGGGCATCTCCATGGCCATTTCCGGCAGCGCCTGCGAGACGGTGCTGGCGGCGATGCGCGCGGCGCGTGCCGCAGGTTGCCAGGTGTCGTTTGACACCAACCTGCGCCTCAAGCTCTGGTCCATTGAGGCGGCCCGCGCGGCCATGGCGCAGGCGGCACCACTGTGTGACTGGTTCCTGCCCAGCCTGGACGATGCAGCCCACCTGTGCGGGCAAACAGACCCACAGGCCGTGGCCGACTGGGGCCACGCACTCGGCGCCCCCACCGTGGTCCTGAAGCTGGGCGCACAAGGCTGCCTGGTCAGCCAGCACGGCCGGCGACAGCACATTCCCGGCCACGCGGTGGCCCTGACCGATGCCACGGGCGCAGGCGATTGCTTCTGCGGCAACCTGCTGGCGCGGCTGGCGGCGGGCGACGCGCTGGCCGACGCGGCACGCTATGCCAACGCTGCGGCGGCCCTTGCGGTGCAGGGCTTTGGCGCGGTGGCGCCGCTGCCGTGCCCCGAGGCGGTCAGGGCCCTTTTGTGAAACCACTGATCGCCATCGACTGGGGCACCAGTTCGCTGCGTGCAGCACGGCTGGGCGCGCAGGGCCAGGTGCTGGAAGAACGCGCCTCGGCCCAGGGCATCCTGGCGGTGCCGCCGGACGGCTTTTCCGCGGTGTTCGATGCACTCTGCGCGGGCTGGTTGCAGGGTGACACGCTGGCCTTGATGTCCGGCATGGTTGGCAGCCGGCAAGGCTGGCTGGAAGCCCCGTACTGCGAGTGTCCGGCCGGCTTTGACGAGGTGGCCTGCCGATTGACCTGGCTGCGACCCGGGCAGCTGGCCATCGTGCCGGGCCTGCGCTGCGAGCACGACGGTGTGCCTGATGTCATGCGCGGCGAGGAGGTGCAGGTCTTTGGCGCCTTGCAGCAGCTGGGCCTGGACGACGCCATGCTGGTGCTGCCCGGCACCCACAGCAAATGGGTGACGGTACGCGCGCGGCGCATCGAACAGTTCTGCACCTACATGACCGGCGAGTTTTATGCGCTGCTGCGCCAGCACTCCATCCTGTCACGCACGCTGCCCGCCGATGAGGGCCCGTTGCAGGAAGACGCCTTTGACCAGGGCGTGGACCAGGCCCTGCACGGCCCGAGCCTGCTGGTCACTGCATTCAGCACGCGGACGCTGGCGCTGTTCGAGCGGCTGGCGCCGCAGGCCCTGCCGAGCTACCTGTCGGGCCTGGTAATTGGCGAGGAGCTGCGCGCGCAGGCCCCCGGCAGCGGCCCGGTCGTCGTGATCGGTAGCGCCGCGCTGGCATCGCGCTACGAGCGCGCGCTGGCGCGCTGCGGCGTGGCGGCACGCCGTACCGACGCCCATGCCACCTGGCACGGCCTGTGGGCCATCGGCCAAACCCTGGAGCCCTGAACCATGCCCCCTGCCCTTCAGAAACTGGACGCCGCCATGGCCTCGCTGCCCCTGGTGGCCATCCTGCGCGGCATCACGCCGGCCGAGGCGCTGGACGTAGGCCATGCGCTCACCGGCGCGGGCTGGCACCTGATGGAAGTACCGCTCAACTCCCCACAGCCCCTGCACAGCATTGCCACGCTGGCCGCCGCATTCCCGCAGGCCCTGGTGGGCGCGGGCACCGTGCTCACGGCGGCGCAGGTGCGCGAGGTCCACGCCGCCGGGGGGCAGCTCATCGTCTCGCCCCATTTCAATGCCGACGTGGTGCGCGAAGCCGTGCGCCTGGACATGGCCTGCCTGCCAGGTGTGATGACGCCCAGTGAGGCCTTCGCCGCGCTGGACGCCGGCGCCAGCGGGCTCAAGCTGTTCCCGGCTGAAATGATCACGCCCGCTGTGGTCAGGGCCCTGCGGGCCGTGCTGCCGCCCGCCACCCGGCTGCTGCCCGTGGGCGGCATCACGCCCGACAGCATGGCCGCATGGCAGGCCGCCGGTGCCAGCGGCTTCGGCATCGGCTCTGCGCTCTACAAGCCGGGCATGAGTGCTGCGCAGGTCGGCGCGTCTGCTATGAATTTCATAGCAGCCTACGCAGGTATCATGCGGGCATGAGCACGATTTCATTCGGACTGCAAGGGCGTGTGGCGGTGGTCACCGGCGGTGCCCAGGGCATTGGGGAGGCGTGCGCCCGGCGGCTCGCCCAGGAGGGCTGCCGGCTCGTCATCACCGACGTGGCCGACGCCGCGGGCGAGAAGCTGGCCGCCGAGCTGGGCGCGCGCTACGTGCATTGCGACGTGGGCGACAAGACGCAGGTGGACGCGCTGGTGGACGCGGCGGTGGCCGCCCATGGCGGCATCGACATCCTGGTCAACAACGCCGGCATCTTCAAGGCGGCAGACTTTCTGGACGTGACCGAGGCCGACTTTGATGCCGTGCTGCGCGTCAACCTCAAGGGCGCCTTTCTGGTGGGCCAGGCGGTTGCACGGGTGATGGCCCGGGCGGGCAAGGGTAGCATTGTCAACATGAGCTCGGTCAACGGCACGCTGGCCATCCCCACCATCGCCAGCTACAACGTCAGCAAGGGCGGCATCAACCAGCTCACGCGGGCCATGGCACTGGCGCTGGCCGACCACGGCATCCGCGTCAACGCCGTGGCGCCCGGCACCATCGCCACCGAACTGGCGGCCAAAGCCGTCCTGACCAGCGATGACGCAAAGCAGCGCATTCTGGGGCGCACACCCATGAAGCGGCTGGGCGAGCCGCGCGAGATCGCCGACGCAGTGGCGTACCTGGCCAGCGACGCGGCAAGCTACGTCACCGGCGAAATCCTGGTGGTCGACGGCGGGCGCATGGCCCTCAACTACACCGTGCCGGTGTAGCGCTGCGTCAGCGCCGCGCCGCCAGCACGGCGGGCGACCGGGGCCAGCCCGGGCGGCCAAACCAGGCACCGCCCGCCACCGACCACGCATTGACGGCGCCATACACCACCATGGCCGCGGCCTGCGCCGCGAACACGATGCCCAGCCCGCCACCCCAACGCAGGGCCAGCCATCCGCCCGCCGCAGCCACCGCCAGCCGCGCCGCGTTGCCCACCACCGGCCAGAGCAGCTTGCCAGCGCCCTGCGAAGCAAAGTACAGCACCAGCCCGAGCCCAAAGAAACCATAGAACGGGCCGACCACCTGCAGGTAGCGTGCGCCAGCGTCGATCATGGCCGGGTCGCTGTCGAACAATGCCAGCCAGGGCCGCGGGAACAGTGCCGCCGCGAGACCGATCGCTTCGGTCAAGACAAAGGCCAGGGCCGCACCCACCCAGGTGGCGCGCAAGGCCCGCTCCCGCTGACCGGCGCCGATGCAGGTTCCCACCATGGCCAGCAGCGGCCCGCCAATGCCGAACACCAGCGGCACCAGCAGATATTCAAGCCGCGATGCCGTGCCATAGCCCGCAATGGCCGCCGGCCCGAAGGCGCCAGCAAACGCGGTGGCAATGCCGATGCACAGGTTGGTGGCAATGGTGGACACGGCCGCCACCAGCCCCACGCGCAGGATGTCCTGGAACAGCGGCCAGCGCAGCCGCGCATGGGCCCATGACAGCCGCATGAGGCTGCGCGGCGAGCGCAGGTACGCCACCAGCGCCAGCGTGCCCAGCACGTAGTACACCAGCAGCGCCACTGCGCCGCCAGCGATGCCCAGGGCCGGCACCGGGCCCCAGCCAAAGATCAGCAAGGGCGACAGCGGCAGCAGCAGCACCAGGCCTGCCGTGGCCACCCCGGCGGGCACGGCCATGTTGCCCGTGCCACGGATCACGGCCGACAACGCGTTGAAGACCCAGATGATCACGGCCCCGGCAAACACCCAGCCCGAATACACCAGCGCAGCGTCCAGCGATGCGCCGGTGCCGCCCATGCGGGCGTACAGGGCGCGGCCAAACACCAGCAGCACCGCCGTGAAAACGGCGCCGAACAGCACGGCAATCACCAGCGCATGGAACACCAGCGCGTTGGCGTCGTCGCCGCGGCGCGCGCCCAGCGCCCGCGCGATGGCCGAGGCAATGCCGCCCCCCATGGCACCGGCCGACATCATCTGCATCAGCATCACGGCCGGGAACACCAGCGCCATCCCGGCCAGCGCATCGGTGCCCAGCTTGCCGACAAACCAGGTTTCGATCAGCCCCGCCGCTGCCTGCGCCAGCATCAGCAGCACATTGGGGGCGCCCAGGCGCAGCAGCGTGGGCGCGATCGGCCCTTCCAGCAGTTGCCGCGTGCGCGGGTCGAGTGCGGCGCCGCTCACGTCGCGGCCGTGCGGCTGGCGCTGCGGGCCGGCAGCCGTGCCTCACGGATGGGCAGGTGAATGAGTGCCGCCCCCACCGCCAGCACGATGTCGATGTACCAGACCCAGTCGTACGCGCCAGTGACCTCAAACACCTTGCCGCCCAGCCAGGCCCCGAGGAAACCGCCGATCTGGTGCGTCAGCATGACGATGCCAAACAGTGTGGCCATGTTGGCCGGCCCGAAGAACTTGGCCACCAGCCCGGCTGTGGGCGGCACGGTGGACAGGAAGGTCAGCCCCATGACGGCCGCAAACACCAGCACCACCGGCCCGGTCTTGGGTGCCAGCAGGAATACCAGCACCGCCAGCGCGCGGGTGGCATACACCAGCGACAGCAGCGACTTCATGCGCCAGCGCCCGACCGCCCAACCCATGGCCACGCTGCCCACGATGTTGAACAGGCCGATCATGGCCAGCGACCAGCCGGCCCATTGCGTGGGCAGCCCGCACGCGGCAATCACGCCCGGCAGGTGGGTGGCGAGAAACGCCACATGAAAGCCACAGACAAAGAAGCCCAGCCCCAGCAGCACATAGCTGCGGTTGCCCAGCGCTTCGCGGATCGCCTCCCGCGTCCCCTGCACCTTCTGCCCGGCAGGCGCCGCCTGCAGCGAATTGCCCTTGAGCAGAAAGGCTGCGGGCAGCGCCAGCAGCACGATGAGCCCCATGACCTGCATGGCATTGGCCCACCCCATGCCCACCATCAGCGTGGCGGCAATCGGCGCCATGATGAACTGCCCGAACGAGCCGCCGGCGTTCACGATGCCGGTGGCCAGGCCGCGTTTCTCGGGGGCGATCAGCCGCGTGGTGGCGGCCATCAGCACGGCGGGCCCGGCCATGCCGGCACCGCCGGCCGACAGCACCCCGATGGCCAGGATCAGCCCCCAGGTGGTCGTCATGTAGGGCGTGATGAAGGTGCCCAGCGCCACCAGCAAGGCGCCTGCAAACAGCACCCGGCCCGCGCCCACCTTGTCGGCCATGGCACCGGCGAACGGCTGCGTCAGCCCCCACCAGAGCTGGCCAAAGGCAAAGGCCAGGCTGATGCTGCCCAGCCCCAGCCCGGTGGCGGTATTCAGCGGGCTCAGGAACAGGCCCATGGTCTGGCGTGTGCCCATGGTCAGTGCAAAGGTGCCAGCGGCGGCCAGCAGCACCAGCCAGAATGCCATGCGGCGGTGGTCAGTCGTCATCGGTTTCTCCTTCGGGGGCGGGTGACAGCCGCACCATGCAATCGTCCAGCAGCGCGTGCAGCGCCACCACGTTGGCCACGCCCAGCGTGTCGTTGAGCGACTCCTGGGCCACGCGCCAGCGGCGCTGCGCCTCTTGCCGCTTGTCGCGGCCTGCTGGCGTGATGTCGATCAGCCGGCTGCGCGCGTCGGCCCCCGGCCCCTGCACCAGCCAGCCTGCGTCGATCAGCGGGCGCAGGTTGCGCGTGAGTGTGGACGGGCCGAGCTTCATCTCGCGCGCCAGGTCCACCGGCCGGATCGGGCCCAGCCGGTACACATACGACAGCAGCGAATACTGCGTGCCCTTCAGGCCGGTCTTGCCGACCTCGGCGTCGTAGTGCTGCGCCACGCGGCGCATCAGCTGGCGCAGCTTGAGGTTGGTGCAGCCCTGCGGCTTGACAGCGGTGTCCATGTTGATTATTGTAGCTGCAATTGTTGTAGCTGCAATTATTATTTTCACATCACCCTGAACGGAGGAAACCATGTCCCATCACAACCTGCTGGAATCCTGGTTGGCACAGGAACGCGACGTGCTGGCCCGCATGAACGGCGGCCCCGGCGCGGGCGTGGCCCGGCCCGACCAGGTGGCGGGCAAAACCGGCCTGGACGTGATGCAGGCCATGCTGCGTGGCGAGCTGCCCTACGCGCCGATCGCCAAAACGCTGGACTTCACCCTGATGGAAGTAGGCCCCGGCCTCGCCATCTTCCAGGGTACCCCGGGGGCTGCACACCTGAACCCGATGGGCACCATCCACGGCGGCTGGTACGCCACCCTGCTCGACTCGGCCCTGGGTTGCGCGGTGCACACCATGATGCCGCCGGGGCGCGGCTACACCACGGCGGAACTGGGCGTCAACCTGGTCCGCGCCATCAACACCACCAAGGCCCCGCGCGTGCGAGCCGAGGGCAAGGTCATCCACTGCGGGCGCCAGCTGGCCACGGCCGAGGCGCGGCTGTACGGGCCCGACGGCACGCTGTACGCCCATGCCACTACCACCTGTCTGGTGTTCGAGCTGCCCAAGGCAGGCTGAGCCACGCGTCGCGATAATGGCGCCATGCGACTTCTTCACACCATGCTGCGCGTGGGCAATCTCCAGCGCTCGATCGACTTCTACACCAACGTGCTGGGCATGACGCTGCAGCGCACCTCGGACAACCCCGAATACAAATACTCGCTGGCGTTCGTGGGCTACGGCGGCAACCCCGAGCATGCGGAAATCGAGTTGACCTACAACTACGGCGTTGAAAGCTACGACCTCGGCACGGCCTACGGCCACATCGCGCTGGGTGTGCCCGACGTCTACGCGGCCTGCGACAAGATCCGCGCCGCTGGTGGCAACATCACCCGCGAGCCCGGCCCGGTGAAGGGCGGCACCACGGTGATTGCGTTCGTGACCGATCCCGACGGCTACAAGATCGAGCTGATCCAGCGGCCCCAGTACGCCCAAGGCCAGGGCCTGCGTTGAGCCTTCCGCTCAGGGCTTGAGCGCGGCGTTAAGCCACAGGGTGACCTGGTCGGTGTACATGCCGGGCTCGCCGAGCTGGCGATTGATGTCGCCATGGCTGAGCCGCTGCTCCCAGATCGTGATGTAGTGGCCGAAGTGCGCAGCCTTCTTCTCGTAGTGCAGGGCCTGGGCGCAGGGGTCGTCGTCACGCAGCTTGCTGCACACCATCAGCAGCGCTGGTGCGCCGGAGCCTGCGATCTGGTGGTACGGCGAGACGGACTGCCAGTACGCCGGATCCTTGCCAAACGCGCGGTCGTACAGCGGTGGGTGGGGCGCACGCATGAGCCGCTCCACATCCATGGCGGCGCTGTCCAGGCTGACCGTCACGCGCCAGGGCTTGGCGCCGGCCTGGGCCACCAGCGCGGGCGATGCGTGCAGCAGCATGGCCAGATGGGCCCCGGCGGAGTGGCCCATCAGCACCAGCTGCTTCGGGTCAGCGCCCCACTCGGGCGCGCGCTGCTGCACCAGCGCCAGGGCGCGCGCCACATCGCCCGCCTGCTCCAGCGGGTGGGCGGCGGGCAGCAGCCGGTAATTGGTGGAGACCAGCACATAGCCCAGCCCGTCCACCCAGTGCCGGACCTTGGCCCGCACCACGCCCGCAGCGGCCTTGTCGCCAAAGGCCCAGGCGCCGCCATGCACCATCAGCAGCACCGGGCCAGTGGGCCGGGCGGGCAGGTACACATCGAGGCGCTGGCGGGCATCGCTGCCGTACGCCACGTCGCGCAAGACCCGGGCCTGCGCATGAACACTGGGCAAGAAGCCGCCCAACATGGCGGCGCCGAACAGGCACCCAGCCAGCACCTGCCGCCATTTGCTATTCATTTGATAGCGCATACCGCATATTCTACGCGGGCTGCAGCCCGATTTACTTCAAACCGCAGGCGTGGCGGGCGAGTTGCGTGATGCGCGCCCAGTCGCCCTGCGCGAGGGCGTCGGCTGGCGTCAGCCAGGAGCCGCCGACGCAGGCGACATTTCCCAGCGACAGAAATTCACGTGCATTCGCCGGGCTGATGCCGCCCGTGGGGCAGAAGGTCACGTCGCCGAATGGCCCCTGCCAGGCCTTGAGCATGGCACTGCCGCCGGCCTGCACGGCGGGAAAGAACTTCAGCTCGGTGTAGCCGTCTTCCTGCGCCGCCATGATCTCGCTGCCGGTGGCCACACCGGGCAGCAGTGGCAGGCCCAGGTCGTGGCAGGCCTTGCCCACAGCATGGGTGTAGCCCGGGCTCACGGCAAAGCGCGCACCCGCCAGCACCGTCGCCTGGGCGTCCGCCGCGCTGCGCACCGTACCCGCGCCGACGATGGCCTCGGGCACGTCGCGGGCCATGGCTTCGATGCAGGCCAGCGCCACCGGGGTGCGCAAGGTCACCTCGAGCATGCGGATGCCACCCGCCACCAGTGCCCGCGCCAGCGGCACTGCGTGGGCCACATCGTGCAGGACGATCACCGGGATCACCGGTGCATCCTGCATGACCTGCAGGGCGGTCAGGTTCACAGCCATGCGCGCGCTCCTTCTTCCGCGGTGGTGGCGTTGCGCCGGAAGCCGGCAAACAACTCCCGCCCCATGCCGACATGGTTGGCCTCGACCAGTTCCGCCGGCATGGTGGCCAGCGGGCGCTGCGCCCATTCGTCGGCCGGTACCATCGCCGCCAGGGTGCCGGCTTCGGCGTCCACGCGCACCACGTCACCGTCGCGCAGCCGCGCCAGCGGGCCGCCAGCCGCCGCTTCGGGTGACACATGAATGGCCGCCGGCACCTTGCCCGAGGCACCGCTCATGCGGCCGTCGGTCACCAGCGCCACCCGGAAGCCCTTGCCCTGCAGCACGGCCAGTGGCGGCGTGAGCTTGTGCAGCTCGGGCATGCCGTTGGCCTGCGGGCCCTGCCACCGCACCACACACACCACGTCGCGGTCCAGCTCGCCGGCCTGGAAGGCCGCATGCAGCGCCTCCTGCGAATCAAACACCCGTGCCGGCGCCTCCACCACATGCCGGTCGTCGGGCACGGACGACACCTTGATCACGCCACGGCCCAGGTTGCCCGCCAGCAGCTTGAGCCCGCCGGTGGCGCTGAACGGCGCCGCCACGGTGCGCAGGATGCTGTCGTCCTTCGACGCGCCGGTGTCGCGCCACACCAGCGTGCCGCCATCCAGCGTGGGCTCGCGCGTGTACTCGGCCAGGCCGCCGGGGCGCACCGTCAGCACGTCGGCATGCAGCAGGCCGGCGTCCAGCAGTTCGCGCAGCACGTAGCCGGTGCCGCCTGCGGCCTGGAACTGGTTCACGTCGGCCGTGCCGTTCGGGTACACGCGTGCCAGCAGCGGCACGGCGGCCGAGAGCTCGGCAAAGTCGTTCCAGTCGATCACCAGGCCCGCCGCATGCGCCACCGCCACCCAGTGGATCAGGTGGTTGGTGGAGCCGCCGGTGGCCAGCAGGGTGACGATGGCGTTGACGATGGCCCTTTCATCGACGACGCGACCAATCGGTGCAAAGCGCTGGCCCCGGGTGATGCCCAGCACCGTGCGCGCCGCCTCGCGCGTAAGCTGCTCGCGCAGTGCGCCGCCCGGGTTCACAAAGGCGGTGCCGGGCACGTGCAGACCCATGGCCTCCAGCAGCATCTGGTTGCTGTTGGCCGTGCCATAGAAGGTGCAGGTGCCGGGCGCGTGGTAGGCCGCCTGCTCGGCTTCCATCAGCGCGGCGCGGCCGACCAGACCCTGGGCCGCCTGCTCGCGCACCTTGGCCTTGGCGCTGTTGCTCAGGCCGCTGGTCATGGGGCCGGCCGGCACGAACACCGTGGGCAGGTGGCCAAAGTGCAGCGCACCGATCAGCAGGCCCGGCACGATCTTGTCGCACACGCCCAGCATCAGCGCCGCGTCGAACATGTCGTGGCTGAGCGACACGGCGGTGGCCATGGCAATCACGTCGCGGCTGAACAGGCTGAGCTCCATGCCCGGCGTGCCCTGGGTCACGCCGTCGCACATCGCGGGCACGCCACCGGCCACCTGGGCCGTGGCGCCGAGCTTGCGCGCCTCGTCCTTGATCAGGTCGGGGTAGTGCTGCAGCGGCGCGTGGGCCGACAGCATGTCGTTGTAGGCATTGATGATCGCGATGTTGGGCGCCTTGTGCGCCACCACGCGCAGCTTGTCGTTGGCCGGCAGCGCCGCCACGGCATGGGCCACGTTGGCACAGCCCAGCCGGTTCGCACCCCGGTCGCGGGCGGCCGCCGCATCCAGCTGGCGCAGGTATGCGCTGCGCGTGGCCGCGCTGCGTTCGCGGATGCGGGCCGTGACGGCGTCTACCGTGGCGTTGAGGTTCATCTTGGGATGGTAATAAAGTTACAAAATCAATCATACGATGATTGACCGTCGCGTGCCCGCTTGGCGGTTACCAACCCGTTACCAAAAGCCCCGCAGCAGGCCGCGGCCACCACGGGCGCTAAAGTACGGTGACATGAGCAATGCGTTGAAACCGCTGCGCGACCCGGCCCCGATGCTGGCCCAGGTGCTGCACGACTGGGGCGGCCACGGCGACCTCTGGCTGTTTGGCTACGGCTCCCTGATCTGGCGGCCCGACTTTGACTACGCGGAGCGCCGTCCGGCCCGGGTGCATGGCTGGCACCGCGCCCTGAAGATGTGGAGCCGCATCAACCGCGGCACGCCCGAATGCCCGGGCCTGGTGTTTGGCATGCTGTCGGGCGGTACCTGCCGCGGCATGGTCTTCCGCATCCCGCATGCCGAGGTCGAGGCCACGCTGCAGCGGGTGTGGCAGCGCGAGATGGTCACCGCCGTGTACGACCCGCGCTGGCTCAACTGCCACACCCCGCACGGCGTGGTGAAGGCACTCGCCTTCACGCTGTCGCGCAAGAGCCCGAGCCACACCGGCGAGCTGACCGAGGCGCAGTACCGCCAGATTTTTGCCGACGCCTGTGGCATCTACGGCACCACGCTCGAATACGCCCGCCTCACGCACGAGGAACTGCGCCGTCACAACATCCGCGACAAGGCGCTGGAGCGGCTGCTGAAGCTGTCACCCCGCTGAGCGCGCGGCCAGCAGCGCCTCGGCCCGTGCGAGGTCGTCCACAGTGTCGATGTCGGTCACGGTGCCCACGTCATCTGCTATCAATTCAATAGCACCCCACGCACGCAGGACGCGGGCTGCTCCCTGATTTCCTTCCAACCGCGCAAGGTCGGGGCCACAGGCGGCGGCAAACCCCACCGGGTGTCCGCGTTCGCCGGCGTGCACCGGCACCACCGCCGGGTGCTGCACCAGGGCCTGCGCCACGGCACGCAGGGTGGCGGGCTGGATCAGCGGCAAATCGCCCGGCAGCACCAGCCAGCCGGCCGCACCCGCCGTGGCGCGCACGCCGGCCGCAATGCTGTCGCCCATGCCGGGCTGCGCCGGGCCGGGTTGCACCAGGTGGTGGGGCAGGCCGCTGGCGGCCACGGCGTCCAGCACATGCTGCAGCACCGGCTTGCCGGCCAGCAGCGCCTGCAGTTTGTGGGTGCGGCCGCCCGACGCGGCGAAGCGTTCGCCGCGGCCGGCGGCCAGCACCAGCACCATGGGTGGCGCCACAGACGAAGGGGGAGCTGTCATGTCGGAAACGGGGGCTTGCCTATACTGCCCAGTATGTCAGACACGCCCTCCTCCATCGCCGACCTGCGCAAGAGCTACGAACGCGCCGAACTCAGCGAAGACGCCTCGCACGCCGACCCACTGAAACAGTTTGAACAATGGCTCAACGAAGCCATTGCCGGCAAGCTGCCCGAACCCAACGCCATGACGCTGGCGACCGTGGGCAGCAACCTGCGGCCGAGCACGCGTGTGGTGCTGATCAAGGGCTACGACGAGCGCGGCATCGTCTGGTACACCAACTACGACAGCCGCAAGGGCCAGGAACTGGCCGGCAACCCGTACGCAGCACTGCAGTTCCACTGGGTGGAGCTGGAACGCACGGTGCGCATCGAGGGCCGGGTGGAAAAAGTGAGTGACGAGGAAAGCGACGCCTACTTCCACAGCCGCCCGCTCGACTCCCGCATTGGCGCCTGGGCCAGCCCGCAAAGCCAGGTCATTCCCAACCGCACGGTGCTGGTGACCAATGCCGCCAAGTACGGCGCGCAGTACCTGCTGAACCCGCCGCGGCCACCCCACTGGGGCGGCTACCGGCTGGTGCCTGATGCCTGGCAGTTCTGGCAGGGCCGCCGCAGCCGGCTGCACGACCGCCTGCGCTACACCCTGCAGGCCGACGGCGGCTGGCTGCGCGAGCGGCTGGCGCCCTGATGGAACTTGCCTAGCCTGCGCCCAGCAGGAACATCACCACCGACACCGTGACCAGCCCGAGCGCGGTGGACACCGCCACGCTGGCCGTCACCACCTCCTGCGCCACCTCGTAGCGCTGCGAGAACAGGAACACGTTGGCGCCAATCGGCAGCGAGGCGGCCACGATCATCACCGCCAGCGGCACGCCGCTGAGCCCGAGCGCCCAGCCGGCCGCAGCCATCAATGCCGGGTGCAGCAGGTTCTTGGCCGAGGCAATGGCCAGCGCGCCCTTGAGCTGTGCGCCCACCGGGTTGAACGCCAGCGTCACGCCCACCATCACCAGCGCCAGCGGGCCGAACGCGTTGCCCAGCAACCGCAGCGGCTTGTCCAGCAGCGGCGGGATGACCCAGCCGGTCTGCGCAAACAGCAGCCCGGCCATGATGGGCAGCGGCACCGGGTGGATGACGGCGTTGCGCACCGCCAGCAGCACGGTCGCCGCCATCGGTCGCGCGGGCGTCTGGCCGGTGGCCCGCAGTTCGCGGATCACGGTGATCTCCAGCACCACGGTGGCCACGGTGAGCAGTACCAGCGCATGCAGCGAGACCAGCGTGAACAGCGTCACCAGCCCTGCGTCACCGTAAGCCAGGCCGACCAGGGGGACGCCAATCATCACCGTGTTGCTGAAGGTGGAGGCCAGCGCCAGCACTGCCGCGCGGCGGTTGAAGCCACAGAACGCCAGCACACTGAAGTACACCACCAGCGCCACCGCAAAATAAACCGCCAGTGGCCGGAAGTCGAGCTGCCCCACCTGCACCGCGCCCATGGTGCGAAACAGCAGCGCGGGCGCCAGCACCATGA
This sequence comes from Ramlibacter sp., assembly GCA_046348225.1. Lineage (GTDB taxonomy): Bacteria > Pseudomonadota > Gammaproteobacteria > Burkholderiales > Burkholderiaceae_C > JAXMEQ01. Next base: position 5,700 of record JAXMEQ010000010.1, on the reverse strand, counting down.
AGACCAGGCCCGAAAGGTCCTTCACCGAGCCGGCGCCAATCCACTGTCGCTTGCCTGCGAGATAACCGATCGCGATCAGGAAGACGACGGGGATGAGGGCGGCCAGGACGGGATGGTTCACAGACCCGATTGTCAGCGAACCCGCCCGTCCATCGGACCTTGCTAGAACGTGGCCTGCACGCCCAGCTTCAGGCTCCGCCCCGGCAAGGGCGCCTTGCCGGGCGCCGTCTGCGTGAGGATGGAGGTGGCGCTGTACGCCAGCTTGTTGCCGGCGTTGTCGAGCCGCGCGTACCACAACAGCGTGGCACCTGGCGCCTTCATGCGCCAGCTAACCGCCGCGTTCCACAGCGTGTAGCCGGGCGTGGCCAGCTCACCCACAGGCACCCGCCCCTGCCGGGCCACCCGGTCCAGCCCCAATTTCGCGCCCCACGAGCCCTGCGCCCAAACCAGCGTGGCGCCGGTGCGCAGCGGCGCGATGCGCGACAGCGGCTGGCCCGTGGCCTCGTTGGTCGCCCGCACGCTGTCAGCACGCAGCTCCAGGTCCAGCGTCTGCCCGGCGTTCAGCAGGCGCAGGTTGCCGCTGGCTTCCACGCCGGCAAACCGTGCACGCACGGCGCGGTAGGCAAAATCGGGCAGGCCGTCGGTGGTGTTGCCGGTGGACTCCAGGGCAATGTAGTTGGCAAACCGGCTGGCAAACGCGTTCAGGCTGACGCGGTGCGCGCCCTGCTTCCATTGCACGCCCACATCGGCCTGGCTGGCACGCTCGACGGTCAGCGCTGCGTTGCCCACTTCGTACGCCGCCGTGGCCACGTGCGGGCCATCCGCGAACAGCTCGTAGTCGCGCGGCGCGCGCTCGGTCCGCGCGAGGTTGCCGGTCAGTTGCCAGCCCGGCGCCAGGTTCCAGAGCCCGCCCAGCGCGAAGCTGGTGGGGCTGAAGCTGCGGCTGCCGGGCACGAAGCGCGCGACATCCGGATTGCCAAACGACTCGACACGCACCTGCTCGGACCGCACCCCCAGGCTGAGGCGGCCCCAGCCAGTGGTCAGCTCTTCATGCACAAACACCGCGCTCTGGCGGGTGCGGCTGAACGGTGCAAAGGCCGCGTCCCCCACCGCCGAAAAGCGGCTGTTGTCCACCTGCACGCCAACGATGCCCTCCAGGGGACCCAGCCGGGCATGCCGCGCCTCGATGCGCAGGTCGCTGCCCTTGTTGCTGAACACCGTGCCCGGCGCGCCCGCATCGAACTCGGTGTGGCGGTAGTCGGTGTGGCCCGCCTGGAATTTCAGGCTCTGAAGAACGCCGAGATTGCGCCATTCCCCCTCCAGCGCCTGGCGGGTGGACTTCATGCCGATGGTCACTTCGTCCTCGGCCACCGTGCCGTAGTCTGTGCGGTAGCGGCTGACGGACGCGCCGAGGTAGCCCTGGTCAAAGAAGACCGCGCCCCCCACCGCGCCGCCACGGACCTCGCTGGCGGAATTGCAGATGCGCCGCGCCAAACCGGTTTCGCCGTTCCTGGTGCAGGCCAGCGTGGCCGGTACGCGCATGTCGCCGGCGCTGCGGCTGAAGGCATCGGCGTGCACCGCCACGCGGTCGTTGCCGCCTTCCAGCATGAAGCCCGCGCCGGTGCCGCTGTTGCCACGGGTCAGGCCGTAGTCCACCTTGCCCGTGACACCCTGCAAGGGCTCGCGCGGAATGCGGTTGTCGATCAGGTTGACCACGCCACCCACCGCGCTGCCGCCGTAAAGCAAGGCGCCGGGGCCGCGCAGCACCTCGATGCGCTCGATGCTGATCGGGTCGGCCGCGACAGCATGGTCATAGCTCAGGCCCGAGGCGTCCAGCAAGGCGCCGCCGTTGCCCAGGATGCGGATGCGATCGCCATCGAGCCCGCGGATGACCGGCCGGTTGGCGTTGGGGCCGAACCAGGTGCTGCTGACGCCGGGCGTACCGTCCAGCGTTTCGCCAACCGTGGCGCCGCGGCGCAAAAGCAGCGTGGGCCCTGTGTAGCTTGCGGCGGGTGCTATCAAATCTGTAGCGCCGAGCGGATTGCCAGTGACGGTGATGGCTTTCAGGTTGGGAGTGGGGTCGGCGGGCTGGGCGAGTGCCGGGCCCAGCGTGAGCACGGCGGCGCCCACCGCGCCCAGGCGGAAACTAAGTTGCATGAAAAATCCGTTGAAAAATGCAGACCACCCGCCGGGCAGCGCGCGGCGGGAGCGAAACATCAGGGCTTCAACGGATGGGAGGGGGCCCGCGGGCGTCGAACAGTGCAGACCGACGGGCTACAAACCCGGCGGCATGCCAGGCCAGCTGCAACGCCGGCGGGTGCAAGGCCGGCACTGCGACCGGCAGCGCTGGCAGCAAGTCCGCGTGGCTCAGCTGGTCGTAGAGCCGGCAGTCCGGCGCTTCGTCATGGCCGGCAAACAGCGCGGCCAAGAGGCTGGGGTGGTGGCCGGATTCGTGTTCGTGGCCGTGAGTGTGTGCATGGGTGTGTTCGACGCCCGCCACCGCGCCGCCCGGATGGACCACCCGGTGGGCGAGCCCCAGCGTCTGCGCCACCAGCAGCGCAACAACGGCGACCCACAAGCCGACGCGGCGAACTGTCACGCAGGCCCTTACTTCACACCCACCGCATCCGTGATGCGGTAGTACAGGCCATAGGGGTCGTCACTCAACACGGCGAAGTTGCCTTCCACCGTCACCGGCTCCAGCGTGTAGCGCACGGGTGTCTTGCTTTTGACTTCCACCATGCTCTCGGGCCCGCCAGGCACGCAGAACGAGCAGGTCAGCGGGACCGAACTCAGCAGGAAGTGGCGCTGCCGCTCGCCCGGCTCCAGCGGCATCATGAAGCCCTGGATGCGCTGGGTTTTCTGGTTGAGCGTGAGCTGCTGGGCATTGAACACCGGCAGGATGCGGTTTTTCTCGGTGCGGGTTTTCACGTCGGTCAGCACCGACCAGGGCACCACGTCACTGCGCTGCGGCAACGGTGCAAACGGGCTGTTGGCGCCATGCACGCCGGGGCCGCTGCCCTGGGGTACCACGCCCGGTATCGGCGAACTGAGCTGCGCCGCCGCCGGCAGCGCCAGCGCCGTGGCCAGCAGGAAAGGAATGAATTTCATGCAACGCTCCAGTTGGGGAATCGGCAGTCAATGCTCGTGCTTCATGCCGCAGTATTTGCCAATGGCCAGACCCTTGCAAGCCGCCTGGAGTTCCTTTTGACATGCGTCAGGCTTCTTGCCGGACTCCAGGCATTTGGCGGCAGCTTCGTGCGCAGCGGCCATCGCACGGTGACGCTGGATGTCCTGTTTGACTTCCTTGTCGGAATGCGCCTGCGCCCATGCGGCGGTGGACAGGAGTGTGCAGCCCAGCAGGGCCAGGGTGGCGGTCAGTTGCTTCATGCTTACCTCGTGTTCAACAGTTGGGCCACGTCCATGCGGTAGGCATGGACGGCGGGAATCAGCGCCGCGAGCGCCGCTACGCCGGCGGCCGCCAGCGGCACCACCCATTCAGTGGGCAGCCACAGCCAGCCGGTCAGCGGCAGCGAGCGCTCAGCCTGCAACAGCCAGCCTACCAGCCCTGTCAAGAGGTGGCCGCCGGCCAACCCGAGCAGAGTGGCCAGCGCTGCCAGCCACAGGGCCTCGCACAGCAGCAGCCCGGCCACGCGGCGCGGCGGCGCACCCAGCAGGCGCAACAGGGCCAGGTCGGCCCGGCGTTCGCGCACGGCACTCCACAGCGCAATGAAAACGCTCAAGCCGGCCGCCAGCAACAGCACCAGGGCAAAGCCGCGCAGCACTTCGCTGCCCACGCCGAGCAGGCGCAGCAGGCGGGTGATTTCCACCGCCGGCGCGGCGGCCTGCAGGTCGGTGGTGGTGTTGACAAAGCGCGGGAAGGTCACCGCCGCCAGCGGGCTGCGGTAGCGGATGAGCGCCAGCGTCACCTCGCGTTCGGCCTCCAGCGCCTTACGGTCTTCTTCGTCCACGGCGGTGGCCTTCTCGTGCACCAGCCAGACCGATTCAGTGGCCGTCAGGATGAGCCGGTCCAGCACGCAGCCGCACGGCGCCAGCACGCCCTCCGCGCGATACGGCGTGTCGCCGTGGGCATGGCCGCCCCCGCCCAGGCCATGACTGCCGATGAACTGCGCGCCGGGCGCCAGGCCCGTGGCCTGCGCCACCTGCGCGCCCACCATCGCCTCCATCGGCTGTGCCCAGGCGCGGCCCTGCGCCAGCGTGGCCTGGTAGTGGGCGGGGTAGTCGGCCGTGGTGCCGACAATGCGAAAGGCGCGGAAGCTGTCGCCCAGGCTCAGCGGGATCAGCTGCGCCACCTGCGGGTGGTTCTGCAGCGCCTGCACCTCGGCCAGGGGGATGTTGCCGGGCGGCACATCGATATGAAACACCCCGGCCAGAATCAGCTGCAGCGGGCTGCCCTTGGCGCCCACCACCAGGTCGATGCCGGCCAGGTCGCGCTCGAAGGCCCGGTCCACCTGCGCGCTGACCAGCAACACCAGCGTGATGGAGGCCAGGCCCAGCGAAAGCAGCAGCAGGTTGAGCACCGCCGCCAGCGGCCGCGACCACAGGTAATGCCACGCCAGCGCCACCAGACTTGCTATGTTTTTCATAGCGCCTCACGCAGTGCGGATGAGGGCTGGGGCCCGATTTGATGATGGACGGCAGCCTGCAGGGCCTGCACTGCCCGCGCATCGTGGGTGGCGACCACCAGCGTGGCGCCGCAGCGCCGGGCGCTGTCCTGCAGCAGTTGCAGCGCCGCGGCGGCGGCCGCGTCGTCCAGACTGGCGGTCGGCTCGTCGGCCAGGATCACGCGGGGGCTGAGCAGCACCGCGCGCGCCAGAGCCACCCGTTGGGCCTGCCCGCCCGAGAGCTGCGCCGGGCGACGCCCGGCCAGGTCGGCCACGCCCAGTGCGGCCAGCGCCTGCGTCACGGCCGCGCGGTCGTCCGGCAGGCCGGCGGCAAAGTACACCAGCTGCAGGTTCTGCTGCACGGTGAGCGCATCGCTCAAATGCAGCTTTTGCGGCAGAAAGCCCAGGGTGCGGGCGCGCCAGCGGTCGCGCGCGGCGGGCGCCAGCGCGGCCAGCGGCTGGCCGGCCACCGTTGCTTCGCCCCCGGTCGCCGACAGCAGCCCGGCCACCAGCGCCAACCAGGTGGATTTGCCGCTGCCCGAGTTGCCGCGCAGCAGCAGCGTGCCGCCCTGGGGCAGGTCCACGTCGGCGAACGCCAGCGCCGGCCCGCCCGGGTACTGGTAGTGCAACCCCCGCGTGTGGATCACGCCCCGGGCCTCACGCCTTGACGCGGTCGCGGAAGGTCTTGCGGAACTTCTCGACCTTGGGCGCGGCCACCGCGAGGCAGTAGCCCTGGTACGGGTTTTTCTCGAAGAAGTCCTGGTGGTACTCCTCGGCCGGCCAGTAGTTGTCCAGCGGCAGCACTTCGGTCACGATGGGCCGGCCAAAGAGCTTTTCCTGACTCATCTGGCGGATCATGGCCTCGGCCTCGTCTTTCTGTTCGGGGGTGGTGTAGTAGATGCCGCTGCGATACTGGGTGCCGGTGTCGTTGCCCTGCCGGTTCAGTGTGGTCGGGTCGTGGATGACGAAAAAGATCTCCAGGATCTCGCGCACGCTGATCTGCGCCGGGTCGTACTCGAGCTTGACCACTTCATTGTGGCCGGTGGTGCCGGTGCACACCTGTTCATAGCTGGGC
>JAXMEQ010000009.1:0-188065 GCA_046348225.1 Ramlibacter sp. | reverse complement strand
CCAGCGCGGCAAGCATGTGGACGGCGTGGTGGACGACGCTGTGCTGGACCAGGTGGGCATCAGCCGCGCCATGGTCGAGGAGATGTACCACGTGATGGCGATTGCCAACTACGAAGACCGCTTCGTCATCCCCACGACGCACCGCGAATATGCCGAGAACACCTTTAACGTGCGCGGCGGCTGCGGTTTCTCGTTCGGCAGCGGGTGCTCCGAGGGCACGAGCGATGTCAGCCTCTTCGGCAGCGACAAGCGCCGCACCATTCCAATCAAGGCGGAGATCTGACATGACCACCAGCAAACAGACCCACAATGACCTGTCCATCACGCTGCGCGTGCTCGCCCGCCTGCTGCAGTATCCGGACGCGGACAACCGCGCCCACCTGCAGGAGATGCGCGCTGCGCTGCATGGCGCACGCGCCATCGGCCGCCAGCGGCTGGCCGAGCTGGACGCGCTGATCGACAGCCAGCTGGCGCAAAGCCCCATCGACGCCGAGGCAGATTACGTGCAGCTGTTCGACTGCGGCCGCACCACCTCGCTGCACCTGTTCGAGCATGTGCACGGCGACTCGCGCGACCGCGGGCCGGCCATGATCGACCTGGCCAAGACGTATGAGGCCGCCGGCCTGTTCCTCGCCGAAGGCGAGCTGCCCGACTACCTGCCGGTGGTGCTGGAGTACGCTTCCACCCAGCCGCCGGCGCAGGCGCGCGCCTTCCTGTCGGAAGTGGCGCACATCCTGAACGCCATCTTCAACACGCTGGAAAAGCGCGAGAGCCGCTACGCCAGCGTGCTGGGCGCGCTGCTGGAGGTGGCGGGCGAGACGGCCCGCGCCGTTGCCATCACGCCCGACGAGCCACTGGACATGGCCTGGGCCGAGCCCGCCGCGTTTGACGGCTGCTCCACGCAAGGCCAGGCCAAACCGGGCGACCCACAGCCCGTTCGCATCGTCCGCAGGACCAACCCCGCACAAGGAGCGTCGACATGAGCGCACTGCATGGTTTTCTGTTCCAGGTCTATCCGTATGTCTGCTTCACCGTGTTCCTGGTTGGTAGCCTGATCCGCTTCGACCACGGCCAGTACAGCTGGAAAAGCGACTCCTCGCAGATGCTGCGCACCGGCACGCTGCGCTGGGGCAGCAACCTGTTCCACGTGGGCATCCTGTTCCTGTTCTTCGGCCACCTGGTGGGCCTGTTCACGCCGCATGCCGTGTACGGCGTCTTCATGAGCGCGGCCAGCAAGCAGCTGATGGCGGTGGTGGCCGGCGGCGTTGCCGGTACGCTGTGTTTCATCGGCCTATCGCTGCTGCTGTACCGCCGCATCTTCGACCCGCGCATCCGTTACACCAGCCACCCGACGGACATCGCGGTGCTGCTGATCCTGTGGGTGCAGCTGACCGTGGGCCTGATCACGCTGCCCTACTCGCTGCAGCATGCAGATGGCAGCGTGATGCTGATCCTGGCTGACTGGGCACAGCGTATCGTCACGCTGCGGCCGGTGGATGCGACGGCCCTGGCCGCGCTGCCCTGGCCCTATCTATTTCACATCGTCTTTGGCATGACCATCTTCCTGCTGTTCCCCTTCAGCCGGCTGGTCCATGTGTGGAGCGGCTTTGCCTCAATTTTTTACCTGCTGCGGCCCTACCAGGTATCACGCGCGCGGCGCCTGAACCTGCCGACCGGCCACAACCTGCCGCCGCAACGCGAAGGGCTCTGAACGCGCCCAACGCACCAACACACAATACAAGGAATCACCATGAACAACGGATGTGGATCAGGCTCATGCGGCTGCAAGGGTGGCAGCGGGGCAGCCGCAACAGCGGCCCCAGCTGGCAGCTTCAAGGCGCTCGATGGCGGTTACGACGCCGCCCTCGTGAACTCACTCACCGCGCCACCACCCATACCGCTCACGCCCCGCACCGGCGAGCCGGGCCCGGTGGCCAGCGTCAACGGCGTGCCGCTGCATGAAGCGGGCGAGTATCCCACTGAAGAGAGCCTGCGCCAGATGGCCTGCAGCGAGTTGCTGCGCCAGGCTGCGCAAGAGGGCGGCCTGCTTGCAGCTGACGACCTGCCGCTCACGGGCGGCGTCCAGAGCGAAGCGGCCAGCGCGGCCATTGAAGCACTCCTTGAGCGAGAGCTGAAAGTGCCCGAGCCCTCTGACGAGGCCTGCGCCCGCTACTACGCCGCGCATGCGGCGCGCTATCGAACGGACGAGCAGGTGAACGCCCGCCACATCCTGTTTGCAGTGACACCGGGCGTGGACGTGGTGGCCCTGCGCAACCGCGCCGAGGGCGTGATGCTGCAGGTGCGCTGCCATGACCGCGACGACTTCAAGGCACAGCAGGCGTTTGCGGCTGCGGCATCGCAGTGGTCCAACTGCCCGAGCTCCGCCGAGGGTGGCGAGCTGGGCTGGCTGGGCCCGCAGGACTGCGCGCCCGAATTTGGCCGCGAGCTGTTCGGCCTGAACGACATGGGGGTACTGCCGCGCCTGGTGCACAGCCGCTTTGGCTTTCACGTGGTGGAGGTGCTGGCACGCAACAGCGGCACGCCGCGCGCCTTTGAGACCGTGCGCGAAGCGGTACGCCTGACCCTCAAACAGCAGACCTGGGCGACAGCCCTGCGCCAGTACCTCACCATCCTGGCCGGCCAGGCGAGCCTGGTAGGTGTGGCCCTGGAGGCGAGCGATTCGCCACTGGTGCAGTGACGAGTCCAGGACTCTAGGCTAACACCCGCACTATGACCGATGCGCTGCCAGATGACCTGCTGCTGCGCCTGCGGCGTTTTCACGACCACACCTTCCCTGGCGCGCAGGAGCAGTTCGAGAACCTGGTGCGCAATGGCCAGCACCCCACGATCCTGTTCATCGGCTGCTCGGACTCGCGCCTGCTGCCCTACCTGCTGACGGGCGCCGGTCCTGGCGAGTTGTTCATTGTGCGCAATGTCGGTGCCTTTGTGCCGCCACATGACGGCTTTGTCGATGACACGCCTGATACGGCGCGCCGCTGGGTGGGCTACCACGGCACCTCCGCTGCCATTGAGTTTGCAGTGCTCAACCTCAAGGTCTCGCGCATTGTGGTCTGTGGCCACAGCCATTGTGGTGCTATCCGCGCAGCGTATGAGGGCGTGCCGGACGAAGCCGTCAACCTCAAGGCCTGGTTGAGCCTGACCGCCGAGGCGCTTTTACCGGTGCAGCCCGGCCCCGAGGCGCTGCGCCGCACCGAGCAACGCGCGGTAGTGCTGCAACTCGAGCGCCTGATGGACTACCCCATGGTACGCCGCGCGGTGGACGCCGGTGATCTCACACTGCACGGCTGGCATTACGTGATCGAGGACGGCGAGGTTCATGTATTTGATGTGCAGGCAGGCGCATTTTTGCCGGCCTCGGTGGCCAGCCACAGCGGCACCGGCCCCTACCAACCGTATGTGGAACATGATGGACAGGTTCTTCTTTGACACGGCGGCCGATGCGCCGCATTGGGCTGCGACGCTGATCAACAGCCGCCGCACCACACTGCCCAAACGGATGCAGGGGCCAGGGCCGGATGCGGCGCAGACGCGGCAGATCCTGGAAGCGGCTGCGGCGGCGCCCGACCACGACCAGATCCTGCCGTGGCGCTTTGTGATCGTGCCTGCCGATGCGCGCGCAAACCTTGCCGACGCCTTTGAGCAGGCACTGGTAGCGCGTGATTCGCAGGTCACCGACGCGCAACGCGTGCAGGCACGCGAGAAAGCTTTTCGCTCGCCGCTGCTGATGCTTGCTATCGTGCGACTGCAGGACGGTGATGTGGCGGGCGGCATCACCTCTGCAGAGCGCTATGTGTCGGCTGGTTGTGCCCTCCAGAACATGCTGCTCATGGCCACGGCGCACTCCTACGGTTCAGCCCTGACCAGTGGCAAGGCCTTGCAGTCAGCGCCCTTGCGCACGCTCTTCTCTCTGGGCGCCAATGAAGAGGCGCTGTGCTTCGTGAACATCGGCACCATCGCCTCCGCGCGGCCACTTCGCAAGCGGCCGCAGCAGGACAGCTATGTCACCACCCTCGCGCCATGACCCGCGGGCACCCCATGAGTCAACATTTCATCACGATAGATGAGCCACACGGCCCCACGCCGCCACGCGGATTCGCCTTGTGGGCGCTAGGCTTCAGGCCGTTCTACTTGCTGGCCAGCGTGTTTGCCGCGCTGTCCATCGCCCTGTGGGCCATGCAGTTTTCCGGCTGGCTGGGTACGGCCCATCTGAAGGGGCCGGCCTGGCATGCTCATGAGATGTTGTTCGGCTTCACACTGGCCGTGGTCACCGGTTTCCTGTTCACTGCCGGGCGCAACTGGACGGGCCAGCCCACGCCCACCGGTCTGCCACTGGCCCTGCTCGCCATGCTGTGGCTGGCGGGGCGCGTGCTGGTTTTGACGCCCTGGGGTTGGGGGGCTGCGATCGTGAACGTGGGCTTCACGTTGAGCGTGGCTGTGGCGCTGGCGCGGCCCCTGCTGGCCTCGCGCAACCGTCGCAACTATTTCTTCATCGGGCTGCTGGTTGGCATGGCCGCCGCGCAACTTGCATTCCATCTGGTACAGCTGGGCGTGCTGCAGTGGCCGGCGTGGGTCGGGTTGCAGCTGGGGCTGGACATGCTGCTGCTCATCATTGCAGTGATGACGGGGCGTGTGCTGCCCATGTTCACCAACAACGGCGTGCCGGGCGCAGGGGCCCGGGCCTCGCCACTGATAGAGAAGCTGGCTGTGTTCCTGCTCATCGCCCTGCTTGCAATTGATGCGCTACAACTCCCAGGCCACTTCATTGGCGTGCTGACGCTGGCGGCGGGCGCTGCCCACCTGGCGCGTTGGGTGCTTTGGAAGCCCTGGACAACGCTGCGCGCGCCTCTGGTCTGGGTGCTGCATGCGGCGTACGTCTGGCTTCCAGCGCATCTGTTCCTGCGTGCATGTGCGGCATGGGGCTGGCTGCCCGCATCTGCCGCCATCCATGCGTTGACGGTGGGTGCTGCCGGCGGCTTGATCATCGGCATGATGACGCGCACTGCGCTCGGTCACACCGCCAGGCCCCTGCGCGCAGGCCGGCTGGAGGTGGCCTGCTACCTGCTGGTTCTCGGTGCGGCGCCTGTACGGGTCTTTGTGCCACTGGCCGCGCCTGTTTGGACCGCGCATGCACTGCTGCTTTCTGCCCTGCTGTGGTCCACCGGGTTTGCGCTGTACGCCATCGGCTACGGCGCCCTGCTGACGCGGCCACGCCTGGACGGTAAGCCGGGCTGATACGCCAGGCGTCTCGCACATCTGCCGCCCCATACTTTTCTTTCCACACACCCGAGCCATACGCCCATGAACATCACCAGCTTCGACGACCTGCTCTTCGCCGCGCGCTCCCAGCCAGAGCCCCAGCGCCTCCTGTTTGTCTTTGCTGGCGCCGAGTTGCCGGGCGACGCAACGCCGCAGCAACGTGCCTCCTTTGAAGCCGGTGAGGGCGGCGCGCTGGTTCCCCTCATGACCGTGGACAAGGCGCCCGATGAGATCGCAAGCTTTCACACGCTGTTGGAAGAAAGCCTGACGTTCAGCCAGGAGTGGCGCATCCTGTTTGTGGCAGCCATGTCAGGTCACAATGGAAATCCGCCCTCCAGCGTAGACGCCGAGCGACTCCTGGAGGGCATGGTGGAATCCATCAAGCAAGGCGCCGTGGGTTCATTCATCAGTCTTGACAGGCAGGGACAGGCAGTCGCGCTCGGTTAACACGGTTCAACCGCGCAAGAAGGCGCTGGCTTGCATGGCTGGTTATGGCCGAAAGCAGACTTCCCTCAGCTGGCAAGCAACTTGATCGTCAGGTGATCGCTCTCACCAGCCAAGTAACGATCGAGACATTGCCTGAAGATCGATGACTGCGGGGAGGCGGTCTCGAACAAGGTAGGTCACGACCGGAGTTTCATCGCGTCGACCTCGCCGAAGACGTCTCTTGCCGAGACGCCTTCCGCCTTCAACAACAGGTCGCAGCATTCGACCAGGCGCGGTCCGGGCAGCGGGTGCGCTCAATGACGCACCGGGCAAAGTCCAGTGACGTTCCGCAATCGCGCGCCACCCCCCGACTTGAAATTGTCACAAAAGGCCGTATGATTAGCACTCGACGGAATTGAGTGCTAACAACGCCTCACGTCCAAAGTTAATGGTCGCTAACTTTCAGCGCCGTTGATGAAACCCAAACTCTGTTTCAAATCAAGGAGATGCTATGAAACTTCGTCCTCTGCACGATCGCGTGATCGTCAAGCGCCTGGAAAACGAAACCCGCACGGCTTCCGGCATCGTCATCCCTGACAACGCCGCTGAGAAGCCCGACCAGGGCGAGATCCTGGCCGTCGGCCCGGGCAAGAAGAACGACAAGGGCGAGCTGATCGCCCTGAACGTGGCCGTGGGTGACCGCGTCCTGTTCGGCAAGTACAGCGGCCAGACCGTCAAGGTCGACGGCGAAGAGCTGCTGGTCATGAAGGAAGACGACCTGTTTGCCGTGGTCGAGGGCAGCCCCGCCGCCGGCCTCAAGAAGGTCGCCTGAGCCGGCCCCCACCCCCATTCAACTGATATTTAGAGGTATTCAACATGGCAGCTAAAGACGTCATTTTCGGCGGCGAAGCCCGCGCACGCATGGTCGAAGGCGTGAACATCCTGGCCAATGCGGTCAAGGTGACCCTGGGCCCCAAGGGCCGCAACGTGGTGCTCGAGCGCTCGTTCGGTGCCCCCACCGTGACCAAGGACGGTGTGTCCGTGGCCAAGGAAATCGAGCTCAAGGACAAGCTCCAGAACATGGGCGCCCAGATGGTCAAGGAAGTCGCTTCCAAGACCAGCGACAACGCCGGTGACGGCACCACCACCGCCACCGTGCTGGCCCAGGCCATCGTGCGTGAAGGCATGAAGTACGTGGCCGCCGGCATGAACCCGATGGACCTGAAGCGCGGCATCGACAAGGCGGTGCAAGCCCTGGTCGCCGAGCTGAAGAAGGCCTCCAAGGCCACCACGACCTCCAAGGAAATCGCCCAGGTCGGCACCATCTCGGCCAACAGCGATGCCGACGTCGGCCAGATCATTGCTGACGCGATGGACAAGGTCGGCAAGGAAGGCGTCATCACCGTCGAAGACGGCAAGAGCCTGAACAACGAGCTGGACGTCGTTGAAGGCATGCAGTTCGACCGCGGCTACCTGTCGCCCTACTTCATCAACAACCCCGAGAAGCAAGTCGCCCTGCTGGACAACCCCTTCGTCCTGCTGTTCGACAAGAAGATCTCGAACATCCGCGACCTGCTGCCCACGCTGGAAGCCGTGGCCAAGGCCGGCCGTCCGCTGCTGATCATTGCCGAAGAAGTCGAGGGCGAAGCCCTGGCAACGCTGGTGGTCAACACCCTGCGCGGCATCCTGAAGGTCGTGGCCGTCAAGGCCCCGGGCTTTGGCGACCGTCGCAAGGCCATGCTGGAAGACATCGCCATCCTGACCGGTGGCAAGGTCATCGCCGAAGAAGTGGGCCTGACGCTCGAAAAGACCACCCTGGCCGACTTGGGCCAGGCCAAGCGCATCGAAGTCGGCAAGGAAAACACCACCATCATCGACGGCGCCGGCGCTGCCGCTGACATCGAAGCCCGCGTCAAGCAGATCCGCGTGCAGATCGAGGAAGCCACCAGCGACTACGACCGCGAGAAGCTGCAAGAGCGCGTGGCCAAGCTGGCCGGCGGTGTGGCCGTGATCAAGGTCGGCGCTGCCACCGAAGTCGAAATGAAGGAAAAGAAGGCCCGCGTGGAAGACGCCCTGCACGCCACCCGCGCTGCGGTGGAAGAAGGCATTGTGGCCGGCGGTGGCGTGGCCCTGCTGCGCGCCCGCCAAGCCGCTGGCGAGATCAAGGGTGACAACGCTGACCAGGAAGCCGGCATCAAGCTGGTGCTCAAGGCGGTCGAGTCTCCCCTGCGCGAGATCGTGTACAACGCCGGCGGCGAGCCGAGCGTGGTGGTGAACGCTGTGCTGTCCGGCAAGGGCAACTACGGCTTCAACGCCGCCAACGACACCTATGGCGACATGATCGAGATGGGCATTCTGGACCCGACCAAGGTGACCCGCACCGCGCTGCAGAACGCAGCCTCCGTGGCCTCGCTGATGCTGACGACCGAAGCCATGGTGGCCGAGGCTCCGAAGGACGAAGCCGGCGCCGGCGGCGCCATGCCCGGTGGCGGCATGGGTGGCATGGGTGGCATGGGCGGCATGGACATGTAAGTCCGGGCTTCCTGCCTCACAGCCAAAGGGCCGCGATTGCGGCCCTTTTTTTGCTACATTTTTTATAGCATCTTACGCAGCGTGGACGCGGGCTGGCGGCGCCAATCGCTTGAGTACCTCAGCCTCCAGCTGCTGCGGCGACTGGAAGTGGATGCCGTGCCAGCCCAGAGCCTGCGCGGCCTGCACATTGGCCGGCATGTCGTCGATGAACACGGTGCGCTCCGGCGCCAGGTCGTGGCGCTCGGCCAGCAGGTGGTAGATGCGCGCTTCCGGCTTGATGGCCTGCACATCGCCCGAGAAGATGCCGCCGTCGAACCAGCGCAAAAAGTCATAGCGCTGCTCCAGGATGCGGGCGTACGGCTCGGGCATGTTGGACAGGTAGAACAGCCGCAGGCCGCCATCGGCGTCGCGCAGCGCCTTCAGGCGCGCCAGCAAGTCGACCGACGGCGCGATCGGCAACAGGCGGTCGGGGATGGCGGCAAACAGCTGCTCGAGCCGTTCGCGTGCCAGCCCGAAATGCCGGGCGTGGCGCTCGGTCACCTCGTCCAGCGTCAAGTGGCCGCGGTCAAACGCGTGCCAGTCTTCGTGGCCGAACATGCGGTCGGCCCAGGCGTCGGCCGCAGCGGGGCCGGGGGCCACATCGGCCAGTTGCTCGTGCACCAGCGCGCGCAGCGGCAGCGTGAACAGCACGGCGCCGAAGTCAAAGACGAAATTCATCGCACCCCGTTCAAGACACGTCGCCGCGCAGGTGCCGCAGCAGCCCGGCGGTGGAACCATCCAGCCCGGTGGCGTCGCCGCTTTGCAGGCGCGGCGCCAGGTCCCGGGCCAGCACCTTGCCCAGCTCCACACCCCACTGGTCAAAGCTGTTCAGGCCCCAGAGCGAGCCGCTGACAAAGACGCGGTGCTCCTGCAGCGCCAGCAGCGCGCCCAGGCTTTCGGGCGTGAGGGCGTCCAGCACCAGAAACGTGCTGGGCCGGTTGCCCGGAAAGTGGCGGTGGCCCCCCGCATCCGCCTGGCCCTGCATCAGCGCCTGGGCCTGCGCCAGCGCGTTGGCCAGCAGCAAGTCGTGGTGGTCCGCCAGTGCATGCGACGGCTGGCGCACCACCACAAACTCGACTGGCACGCGGTCGGTGCCCTGGTGCAGCATCTGGAAGAACGCGTGCTGGCCATTGGTACCCGGCTCGCCCCAGAGCACGGGCGCAGTTTGCAGCGAAAGGGCGTCGCCCTGCTGGCTCACCCGCTTGCCGTTGCTTTCCATCTCCAGCTGCTGCAGGTAGGCCGGCAGGCGGTGCAGCGCGCTGTGGTACGGCGCAATGCAGCGGCTGCCAAAGCCGTGGAAGTTGCGGTACCAGACGTCCAGCAGCCCCAGGCACACCGGCAGGTTTCGCGCCAGCGGCGCAGTCCGGAAATGTTCGTCCATGGCGTGCGCACCGGCCAGCAGCGCCAGAAAGTTCGGCGCGCCAATGGCGATGGCCAGCGGCAGCCCGATGGCCGACCACAGCGAGTAGCGGCCACCCACCCAGTCGTGGAAGCCGAAGCACTGGTGAATGCCGAAAGCACGGGCCTTCCCGGCATCGGCGGTCAGCGCCACAAAATGCCGCGCCACATCGGTGCCGCCCTGGGCCTGGAACCATTGCAGCGCCGAGCGCGCGTTGGTCAGTGTCTCGACCGTGGTGAAGGTTTTGGACGACACCAGAAACAAGGTGCTGGCGGGCTTCAGGCCGCGCAGCACCGCCGCCAGCGCATGGCCGTCGACGTTGGACACAAAGTGGAATCGCTTGTCGCGTGTGGCGAATTCATCGAGCGCCCGCACCGCCATCTGCGGCCCGAGGTCCGAGCCGCCAATACCGATGTTCACCACGTCGGTGATGGTGCCGTCGGCGCGCACGGCGTCGGCAAACTGCAGCATGGCATCGCGCCCGGCCAGCACGTCAGGCCACTGAGTTGCTATGCTTTTTGTAGCGCCTTGCGCAATGTCGGCGCGGGCTGGAGCCGGATTTCGCAACAGCCAGTGCATCGCCGCACGCTGCTCGGTGGTGTTGATGGCCTCGCCTGCAAACATGGCTTCGCGGTGCTGCGCCAGCCCGCATTCATCGGCCAGCGCCAGCAGCAGCGCCTGGCTGGACGGATCAATCAGGTTCTTGGACAGGTCCGCAAACACATGGGGCGCCTGCAGGCTGAAGGCGGCAAAGCGGCCCGGGTCGCTGGCAAAGGCATCGCGCAAGTCGAAGTCACGGCCCGTGCCATAAAAGTGCGTTTGCAGCGCCGCCCAGGCAGCGGTCTGGTCGCAGCGCAAACGTTCCGGGTCGTACAGGGCCATTGCGTCAGGCGGCCAGCATGAGATGTTCAAGCTTCACCGCGTCGGCCGCGAAGGCGCGAATGCCCTCGGCCAGCTTTTCGGTGGCCATGGCGTCCTCATTGAGCGCGTAGCGGAAGCCGGCCTCGTCGTAGTTCACCGGCGCCAGCGCCAGTGTTTTCGCGGCCTGCGCATCCAGCGCGCGCGGCAGCGGCGCCTCGGTCGCGGCCAGCTGCGCCAGCAGCTCCGGGCTGATGGTCAGCAGGTCACAGCCCGCCAGCGCGGTGATCTGCCCCACATTGCGAAAGCTCGCGCCCATGACCTCGGTGGCAATGCCGAAGTGCTTGTAGTGGTTGTAGATCTGGCGCACCGATTTGACGCCCGGGTCGTTAGCGCCCGCGTTGGCCGCCTCGTCCCAGCCCGCGCCGGCGCTCTTCTTGTACCAGTCATAAATGCGGCCCACAAACGGCGAGATCAGCTGCACGCGGGCCTGCCCGCAGGCCACGGCCTGGGCAAAGCTGAACAACAGCGTGAGGTTGGTGTGGATCCCGCGTTGCTCCAGTTTGGCCGCAGCCTGGATGCCCTCCCAGGTGGCGGCGATCTTGATCAGCACGCGCTCGGTCGCGACGCCCTCCGCCTGGTAGAGCTCGATGATGCGTTCGGCCCGCGTCAGCGTGGCGTTGGTGTCAAAGCTCAGCCGCGCATCGACCTCGGTGGACACGCGCCCCGGAATGATGGCCAGGATCTCGCGGCCAAAGCGCACCAGCAGCCGGTCCATGATTTCGTCGAGCGGTTTGCCGCGAAACTGCGCCACGGTCTCGCGCAACAGCGGCGCGTACTCCGCCTTTTGCACCGCCTTGAGAATCAGCGACGGGTTGGTGGTGGCGTCCTGCGGCTGGAACTGCGCCAGTTGCCTGAAATCCCCGGTGTCGGCCACCACGGTGGTGACCTGCTTGAGCGCGTCGAGTTGGTTCATGGGTGGATTATCCCGCCGGACGCCCGGCACAAGGGTTTGTCGCGGTTACCAAACAGGGGGCCTGCGGCCGGCCACAAACGCGCACACTAGGGCCATGACCTTCCGGCTCCCACCCCAGCCCCTCCGCGCCCTCTGGGGCGCCTTCTTCGCCCTGACGCTGGCCCCCGGGCTGCAGGCCCAGCCCGCGCTGGCCGTCGTCGCCCCGGTAGACCTGCAGCGCTATGCAGGCACCTGGTACGAGCAGGCCCGCCTGCCCAACTGGTTCCAGCGCAACTGCACCGGCCAGGTGGCGGCCACCTACGGACTGCAGGCCGACGGGCTGGTGAGCGTGCTCAACCGCTGCGCTCGGGCCGACGGTTCGGTGATTGATGTGAGCGGCGTGGCCCGCACGGTGCCGGTGCCGGGCCAGCCTGGCGCGGGCAAGCTGGAGGTGCGCTTCGCACCCGACTGGCTGGCCTGGGTGCCATTGGTCTGGGGCGACTACTGGGTGATCCAGCTCGATGGGGACTACCAAGTCTCGCTGGTGGGCACGCCTGACCGCAAGTATCTCTGGTTGCTGTCGCGTGTGCCTAAGCTCGACGAGGCTCGCATCCAGGCTGCACTGGCTTTTGCGCAGGCGGCCGGCTTTGACGCGGCGAGCGTGGTGCGCACGCCCGCCACGCCCGCGTTGCCGCCATTGCGCTGACGCCAGCCGGCCACACCCCAGCACGGGCATTCAACCCGCGTGGGCCACCACCGAGACGCCATGGTCGGCCAGGCTCAGGCCCACATCGGCGCCTGGTTGCAGCACATGGGTGAGATCGGGCGACACCACAAAAATCGCGCCGAGTTCGGTCTCGAACGTGTATTCGTAGTTGCTGCCCAGGTAAGCGGCCTTGGCCAGCCGCGCCGCCAGCCCGACGCCGGGCGGGCCGATGTGCCAGGCCTCGGGCCGCACTGCCACCTTGACGGCGCCTTCCACCATGGCCTGGCGCGGCGTGATGCGCAGCGGACCGAGCGACACCGTGCCGCTGGCATCGGCGCGGGCCGGGAACAGCATGGCCTCGCCCATGAAGCCGGCGACAAACTCCGTCTTCGGGTACTCGTACAGTTCCTGTGGCGTGCCGCTTTGGGCAATCAGGCCGCCGTCCATCACGATGATCTGGTCGCTCACGGCCAGCGCTTCGCTCTGGTCGTGCGTCACGTAGGCCACGGTGAGCTGCAGGCGCTGCTGCAGCGTGCGGATTTCCTCGCGCATTTCGCGCCGCAGCCGGGCATCCAGGTTGGACAGCGGCTCGTCAAACAGCAGCACCGCCGGCTCCAGCACCAGCGCGCGCGCCAGCGCCACACGCTGCTGCTGCCCGCCCGAGAGTTCGCTGGGCAGCCGGTCGTCAAAGCCGACCAGTCCGACGTTGCGCAGCGCCTCCACGGCGCGGCTGCGGGCGGAATCCTTGGCCACGCCCGACATGCGCAGACCGTACATCACGTTCTCCAGCACATCCATGTGCGGGAACAGCGCATAGCTCTGGAACATCATGCTCACGTTGCGCTGGGCCGGGCCCAGGGTGGTGACGTCCTGCCCCGCGATGAAGATCTGCCCGGAGGTGGGCGTCTCCAGCCCGGCGATCATGCGCAGCGTAGTGGTCTTGCCGCAGCCCGAGGGCCCAAGGATGGTGGTGAGCGTGCCGCGCGGCACCTCGAAGCTGATGCCCTTGACGGCCAGTGGCGCTGAAGGGTCGCTGCCGTAGCGTTTGGTGATGTCCTTGAAGACGATGCCCGAGGCGCTCATCAATGCATTCCTTGTGTGTTGGTGACCTTGTGGCTCGCACCGGCCTTGCGCCTGCCCAGCTTGCGCTCGCCAACGACGAACTGGATCAGCGCGGTCGCCAGCGACATGAGGAGGATGAGCACGGTGCAGTAGGCCAGCGCCACGCCGTAGTCGCCGTTGCCGACGCGGCCGATGATGTAGGTGGTAGCCAGTTCGTTTTCAGCGGTGACCAGGAAGATCACCGCGCTGACGGTGGTGATGGCGCGCACGAAGCTGTAGACCAGCGCCGCCACCAGCGCCGGCTTGAGCAGCGGCAGCACCACGTGGCGCAGCGTCTGCACGCTGTTGGCACGCAGCATCATGGAGGCCTCATCGAGCGATTTGTCCAGCTGCTTGAAGGCTGCGGTGCCGGCCCGCACGCCCACGGGCAGGTTGCGGAACATGAAGCACAGCACAATGATCAGGGCGGTACCCGTGAGCTCGAACGGCGGCACGTTGAACGCCAGGATGTAGCTCACGCCCAGCACCGTGCCGGGGATGGCAAAGGCCAGCAGCGCCGAAAACTCGAACGCGCCCTGCCCGCGAAACTCGGTGCGCGCCAGCAGCCAGGCAATCAGCAGACCTACGGTGGCGGTCATCGGCGCGGAAATGGCGGCCAGCTTGAGTGTGGTGAAGAAGGAGTTCCATGCGGTGCCGGCCCAGACCATGCCGAACTCACCCCACTCCAGTGAGAACGCGGTGCGGAAATGGTTGAGGGTGAGCGTGTAGTCACGCCCCCAGGTCTGCACAAAGCCGCCGGCGAAGGCAAACAGGTAGACGACGAGTGTGAAGGCCATCCAGGGCAGCGCAACGCTGTTGACCAGCCGGCGCACGCGCGGTGGCAGCGGCATGGGGATGCCCGAGTCCCCCTTGCCCGAGACGGTGGTGAATTTCTGCTTGCCCAGCAGGCCGCGCTGGATGGCGAACACCGTGAGCGCAAACAGCGTGAGGATCCAGGCCAGCGAGGCGGCGCGGCCCTGGTCGTACTGGGCGCCCACGATCGCAAAGAAGATTTCGGTGGACAGCACCGAGAACTGCCCGCCCACCACGATGGGGTTGCCGAAGTCGGCCATGCTTTCAATGAATCCGACCAGAAAGGCATTGGCCAGGCCGGGCTTGAGTAGCGGCAGCGTGACCGTCATGAAGGTCTGCTGCGGGCTGGCGCGCAGGGTCTGCGCGGCCTCTTCGAGGCTTGGCGCCACGCCCTGCACCACGCCGCGCATGATCATGAAGGCAATCGGGGTGAAAGCAAAGGTCTGCGCCACCCACACGCCAAACCAGCCATAGAACCAGCGCGACGGCGTGATGCCGAAGGCGTACTCCAGAAACTGGTTGACCACCCCGGCGCGGCCAAACAGCAAAATGAGACCCAGACCCACCACGAACGGGGGCGTGATGATGGGCAGCATGGCCACCACGTTCAGCGGCTTGGCGGCACGGCGCGACGCACGCTCGGCCATCAGCGCCATGAGCGTGCCCAGCACGGTGGTGCTGGCTGCCGTCATGAGGCCGAGGAACAAGGTGTTCCAGGCCACGCCGCAGCGCTCCCCGCCGGTCACGCAGCCCAGGCCAAAGTTTCGTTCGCTGGCCACACGCTCAAAAATCGCGCCGACGGCAAAGTTGCCGTCTTCCGTGAAGAAGGCGGCCGCCAGCGCCTTGAGCACGGGAAACACGATGAACAAGGCGAGCAGGCTGCCGCAGCCCACCACCGCCGCCGCCACGAACAGGTCGCCCTTGAAGTAGCCGCGCCGCGCCACCCCGAAGGCGGCCAGCATCATGAGCGCAGTGAGCGCCATGAACCCGCCCCAGCCCATGCCCGGCTGGCGTGCACCGAGTTCACCCAGCGTTGCCGTCATCGATTCAAAGGACCAGCCGCGCGCGCCGATAAGGAACCCGCTGGCCAGCAAGGCCAGCAGGCCAAGCGCACCGCCGGTCAGCAGCACGGCGCCCTGGCGGCGCCCGGCCGGCAGGGCAGCACCTGCGGCCGCCACCACCAGCCCGGCCAGGCCCAGCCACAACCACGGTCGGCCAAAGCTGGCTGCCTGCATCAGTCCGTTGCCGGCCTGATCATTGGCAAACACCTGCGGAATCTTCGACAGGCCATTGGCCTCCTGGATGGCGTACCAGGGCAAGATCAGGTACGCAAGAAAGCCGACCGCGACCCAGAGCCACAGTGATTTGTTGGTATTGAAATTCATGGTGGGCGCCGGTCGGGCCGGCGTCATTCACGCCGTCAGCGCGACAGGTTCTGGATCTCTTTTTCCCACCGGGCGATCAGGCGGCGGCGCTCGGCACTGGCACCGTACTTGGCATAGTCGTAATTGATGAGCTTGATTTTGGCCGGGTCCGTCATGCGCGGGTCTTTCGGCACCTTGGTGTTGCTGGGCAGCTGGAACTGCTTGGCCGCCAGGCCGAACTGCTGCCCCCCTGGCGTGAGCGCCCATTCATAGAATTTCTTGGCGACCTCGGTATTCGGGCCCCCCTTGACGATGCTCATCGAGCCGACTTCGGCACCAGTGCCTTCTGAGGGCGTGGCCGAGCCCACGGGGAAGCCGTTGACAGCCTCGGTCGTCACATCGTGCACAAAGCTGATGGACACTGTGGTCTCGCCCCGCGCCGCCGCCTTGACGGGGGCGGTGCCGGAACGCGTGTAGGTGCTGATGTTCTTGTGCAGCGCCTTCATGTAGTCGAATGCCTTGTCTTCGCCCATGAGCTGCACCAGCGTCGCAATCATGGTGTAGGCGGTGCCGCTGGACGCCGGGTTGGCCATCTGCACCTCGCCCTTGAATTCGGGCTTGAGCAGGTCGGCCCACGACGCCGGGGCCTTGGCCTTCTTCTTGGCCAGCAACTCGTTGTTGAAGCCAAAGCCCAGCGGGCCGAGGTACACGCCCACGGTGCGGTACTTGGAGTCAGCCGCCTGCTTTTGCGCCCAGGGATGCAGGTCCTTGATCTGCTCGGACTTGTATTCCAGCGTCAGCCCCTGCTCGGCGGCCTGCAGGTGCGGGTCGCCGGTGCCGCCAAACCAGATGTCGGTCTTGGGGTTGGCCTTTTCGGCGTTGAGCTGCGCCAGTGCCTCGCCCGATCCCTTGGCCGTCATGTTCACCTTGGTGCCGGTGGTGCGCGAATACACCGTGGCCATGAGGTTGCACCACTCGGCCTGGACCGAACAGATGATGTTGACTTGACCCTGCGCGGCAGCGCCGAGGGCCGACACGGCCAGCGCGACGCCCGTGAGCATGCGTTTCATGAAAACTCCTGAAGTAACTTGATTACGCGATGATGCTAACGGTCAATGGCACGCAGCAGCATCGGGAAAACACTAGGGAGCCACCAAAACAGGCGAGGCGGGTCGATGGAGGCCATAGTCATCATGAAACTAAGTTACATTAACGTCCTGCTTCCCAAATCACCATGAGTCTTGACCTTGTTTTGTTCGGCGGCACCGGCGACCTCGCCTGGCGCAAGCTGATGCCCGCCCTGTTCCAGGCGTTCCGTCACGGCACCCTGCCCGAGGGCACCCGCATCATCGGCATCGCGCGCGATGACCTGACGCACGAACAGTACCGCGCACTGATCCAGCAGCGCTTTGACGCCGTCGAGCTGGCCAAGCGCCCCAAGCCGGACGAGTTCGCGCGCTTTGCGGCCCTGTTGTTCTACCGGCGGCTGGACCTGTCACGCCCGGCCGATTACGCCGCGCTGGCCAACGACCTGCGCGAGCGACAGGCCAGCACCGTGGTGATGTACCTGGCCACATCGCCCGCGCTGTTCACCACGGTGTGCGAGCAGATTGCAGCCGCCGGCATGAACCAGCCGCATGCACGCATCGTGCTGGAAAAGCCGCTGGGCCACGACCTGGCCTCCAACCGCGCGATCAATGACGCGGTGCGCCAGGCATTCAGCGAACGGCAGGTCTTCCGCATCGACCATTACCTGGGCAAGCCGGCAGTGCAGAACCTGTTCGCCCTGCGCTTTGGAAACGCACTGTTTGAGCCGCTGTGGCGACGCGAGACCATTGCCAACATCCAGATCACGATTGCCGAGGACCTGGGTGTGGAAAAGCGTGGCGGCTTCTACGACCACACCGGCGCACTGCGCGACATGGTCCAGAACCATGCGCTCCAGCTGCTGTGCGCGATTGGCATGGAGCCGCCGATCAACGCGCATGCCGACGCCATCCGCGACGAAAAACTCAAGGTGCTGCGCTCGCTCAAACCCTGGACGCCGGAAACCATGGCCCAGCATGTGGTGCGCGGCCAGTACGCCGCGGGCACGCTGAACGGCGAAGCGCTGCCAGCCTACCGCGACGAACCCGGGGTGGCCGCGGGCAGCACAACGGAAACCTTCGTGGCGCTGCGCACCGAGATCGCCAACTGGCGCTGGGCGGGCGTGCCGTTCTACATCCGCACCGGCAAGCGGCTGGCGGCACGCGACGCGCGCATCGTGGTCAACTTCCGCCCGGCGCCGCATGCCATCTTCCGGGCGCCGGGGGGCACCGCCAACCGGCTGGTCATCAACCTGCAGCCGCGCGACGGGCTCGAGCTGCACCTGCTGGCCCAGGCCCAGGACACCCGTCAGCAGCCACGCGGCGGCAGCCAGCTGCTGGCGCCAGTGCAGCTGGACCTGGACTTCGACAAGCGTTTTGGCGCGGAGCGCGTGGGCGCTTACGAGCGGCTGCTGCTGGATGTGATCGATGGCCGGCTCAACCTGTTTGTGCGCAGCGACGAGCAGGAAGAGGCCTGGCGCTGGGTCGGCCCGTTGCTGGATGCGTGGAAGCACAGCACCGAGCCGCCGCGCCCGTATGCGGCCGGCAGCTGGGGACCCAGTGCGTCCAGCGCCATGATTGCGCGCGACGGCCATTGCTGGGCCGAGGAAAACTAGCGGACGCAGGAGACACGACCATGCTGGAACGGATCAAGGCATCACTGCCCTCGCTGGCCCCCGCCGAGCAGCGCGTGGGCAAGCTCGTGCTGAGCGACCCGCGCTCGTTTGCCAACCTGCCGGTGACAGAGCTGGCTGACCGGGCGCATGTGAGCAAGCCCACGGTGGTGCGCTTTTGCCGCAGCATGGGCTACGACGGGCTGAGCGATTTCAAGCTCAAGCTGGCCGGCACCGTGAGTGAGGGCGTACCCTTCATTCATCGCAGCGTGGACGCGGACGACAAGGTCGGGGACATCCTGGTCAAGGTGATCGACAACACAGTGGCCGCATTCCTGAAGTACCGCAATGACGCGTCCACATTTGCCATCGAGCGTGCGGTAGATGCGCTGGCGCAGACGCACAAGACGCAGCGCCGCATCGAGTTCTTTGGCGTTGGCAATTCGGGCATCGTGGCGCAGGACGCACAGCACAAGTTCTTCCGGCTCGGCGTGAACACCATTGCCTACAGTGACGGCCACATGCAGGTCATGAGCGCGTCGCTGCTGGGCCCGGGCGACTGCGTGGTGGTCATCTCCAACTCGGGGCGCACGCGCGACCTGATGGACGCCTGCGACATCGCTCGGCGCAATGGCGCCACCACCATCGTCATCACCGCCACCGGATCGCCACTGGCCTCGGCCGGGCACATCCACCTGGCGGCGGATCACCCCGAAGGCTTTGACCGCTACAGCCCGATGGTGTCGCGCCTGCTGCACCTGATGATCATCGACGTGCTGGTTACGACCGTGGCGCTGCGCATCGGCGGCGACAAGCTGCAGCCGATGCTCAAGGAAATGAAGAACAACCTGCGCAGCAAGCGCTACGCGTGAAGTACAGCACCTTGAAGCACCGCGGGTTCAAGGAAAAAACTGCCTTTAGCCCTCGCCAATACTGCGTAGGCAGCTATCAATTTAATAGCAAACCGGCAGGCATGACGGCCTAGATGCGCCCCTCTTCCACCGCATGGCAGGCGACCTTGACGCCCTTGATGTCCAGCAGTTGGGGCCGCTCGGCCTTGCAGCGCGCATTGGCATGCTGGCAGCGCGGGTGGAAGGTACAGCCCGTGGGCGGGTTCAGCGGGTTGGGCACCTCGCCACTGACCGGCGTGCGCTGGCGCCCGGTGTCGTGCATCTTGGGAATGGCGTCCAGCAGCATGCGGGTGTAGGGGTGCTGCGGGTTGGCAAACAGCGTCTGCTTGGGCGCCAGCTCCACCAGCCGGCCCAGGTACATCACGCCCACCTCGTCGCTCACATGGCGCACCACCGCCAGGTTGTGCGAGATGAACAGGTAGGTCAGGCCCTGCTTGTTCTGCAGGTCCTTCATGATGTTGAGCACCTGCGCCTGCACGCTCACGTCCAGCGCACTGGTGGGTTCGTCGCAGACCAGGAACTCGGGCTCGGTGGCCAGGGCCCGGGCGATCGAGATGCGCTGGCGCTGGCCACCGCTGAACTGGTGCGGGTACTTGACCATGTCCAGCGGGGACAGGCCCACCGACTTCAGCAGCTCGCCCACGCGGGCCTTGAGCTGCTCGCGGTCGGTGATGATGCCGTGCTCCTTGAGCGGCTCGCCCACGATGTCTTCCACAATCCAGCGCGGGTTCAGGCTGGCGTACGGGTCCTGGAAGATCATCTGGATGCGCCGGCGCAGCTTGCGGCCCTCGGGCGTCTTGAAGGCGGCGTGGGCGTCCTGGCCGTCAAACGTCAGGCCACCGCGGGTCGGTTCGTACAGGCCCACCAGCAGGCGGGCTACCGTGCTCTTGCCGCAGCCGGACTCGCCCACCAGGGCCAGGGTCTTGCCCTTCTGGATGTCAAAGCTCACGCCGTCCACGGCGTTGAGGAGCTGGCGGGGACGGCGCTCGATGACGCGGTTGAGCCAGGGGACAGAGACGTCAAAGGTCTTGGCCAGGTCCTGGGCCTGCACCAGAGGACGGGCGTTCATGGCTTCGCTCATCGGGCACCTCCGCCGTCGTGCAGCCAGCAGGCGGCGCGGGTGGCGCCGGCGGGCATCAGGTCGGGGCGCTCGGTCTTGCAGCGGTCAAAGGTTTTGGTGCAGCGCGGGTTGTAGGCGCAGCCGGCGGGGATGGCGTTCAGGCGGGGCATGGCTCCGTCGATCTGGTTCAGGCGTTCACGGTCCACCGTGATGTCGGGAATCGCCGCCATCAGGCCTTCGGTGTAGGGATGGGAGGGCTGGTTGATGACGTCGTGCACCGGGCCGATTTCGGCGATGCGCCCGGCGTACATGACGGCCACGCGGTCGCAGGTCTCGGCGATCACGCCCATGTCGTGGGTGATGAGCATGACGGCGGCGCCGCGGTCCTTGCAGATGCGCTTGAGCAGGGTGATGATCTGCGCCTGGATCGAGACGTCCAGCGCGGTGGTGGGCTCGTCGGCCACGATCAGCTTGGGCTCGGCGGCCAGGGCCAGGGCGATCACCACGCGCTGGCGCATGCCGCCGCTGAACTGGTGCGGGTAGTGGTCGATGCGCTCGGCCGCAGCCGGGATGCCAGTGTCTTCCAGCAGGCCAATGGCACGCTTGCGGGCTTCTTCCAGGCTGACCGGCAGGTGCGCCTGGATGGTTTCGGTGAGCTGCCGCCCGATGGTGTAGAGCGGGTTGAGCGAGGTCAGCGGGTCCTGGAAGATGGCGCCGATCTTGCGCCCGCGGATGTGGCGCATCTGCTCGTAGGGCAGGTTGTCAATGCGCTGGCCTTCCAGCAGGATCTGCCCGCTGGCGATGCGCCCGGGCGGCTCCAGCAGACCGATGATGGAAGCCCCGGTCAGGCTCTTGCCGGCACCGGACTCGCCGACCACGCCGAGGATTTCTCCGGGGGCGATGGCAAACGAGATGTCGTCCAGCGCGCGCAGGGTGCCGCGCCGGTTGGGAAACTCGACGATGAGGTTCTTGACTTCAAGCAGGTTCATGGCGAAGTCTTTCAGCGCAGGCGCGGGTTCAGGGCGTCGCGCAGCCAGTCGCCCAGCAGGTTCACCGACAGGGCGATGACGATGAGCATGAGGCCGGGGAAGACGGTGATCCACCATTCGCCGGAGAAGAGGTAGTCGTTGCCGACGCGGATCAGTGTGCCCAGCGACGGCGAGGTGGGCGGCACGCCCACGCCCAGGAAGGACAGCGTGGCTTCGGTGATGATGGCTGTGGCGACCTGGATGGTGGCCAGCACCATGACCGGCCCCATGACATTGGGCAGCACGTGGCGCGCCATGATGCGCAGGGGTGCCACGCCGGTGACGCGGGCGGCCTGCACGTATTCCTTGTTGCGCTCGACCATGGTGGAGCCACGCACGGTGCGGGCGTACTGGACCCAGCCGGTCAGGGTGATGGACAGGATGAGCACGCCAAAGGCGACGGAGTCCTGGGCGTTGGGAAACAGGGCGCGGCCGACGCCGGCGATGAGCAGGGCCACCAGGATGGGCGGGAAGCTGAGCATGACGTCGCACAGGCGCATGAGCAGGGTGTCGATCCAGCCGCCGCGAAAGCCGGCCAGCAGGCCGAGAGCGACGCCAATGACCATGGACAGGATGACGCTGACGACACCGACGACTAGCGAGATGCGGGCGCCATAGAACAGGGCGGACAGGATGTCGCGGCCCTGGTCGTCGGTGCCCAGCAGGTATTTGGCGCTGCCGCCAGCCGACCACGCAGGCGGCAGCCGCGCGTCGCTGAGCTCCAGGGTGGTGAGGTCAAACGGGTTGTGCGGCGCAATCAGGCCCGCAAAGGCCGAGCAGAACACGCAAGTGAAGGCAATCGCCGCCGCCATGATGGCCACCGGCGACGTGCGGAAACTGTGGCCGACATCACTGTCGAGCCAGCGGGAAAGGGTTTTGATCATCGTGGGGGAAAAGTTGCCGGAGGCGCCCGCCGGCCCCTGGCCGGCGGCGGCGCGCTCCGGGCATCAGCCGCTTACTTCTTGACGTTGATCCACTTGAACGGCATGAAGTTGTCGGCCAGCTGCACGAGCTCGACCTTCTTGCTCAGGCCCCAGGCCAGCGCCTGCTGGTGCAGGGGCAGGTGGCCGATGTCAGCCGAATGGAGCTCGAACGCTTCCTTGATCATGGCGTCGCGCTTGGCCTTGTCGGTTTCGGACTGGATCTTCTTCGTCAGCTCGTCCACCTTCGGGTTGCAGTAGCTGCCCAGGTTGAACTGGCCGGCGCCCTTGTCGTCCACGCAGGCCATCAGGGCATTCAGCGCGTTGTGCGCGTCATAGGTGCCCGGCGTCCAGCCCAGCATGTAGAAGCTGGTGTCGCGGCGCAATACTTTGGGGAAATAATTTACCTTGGTTTCAGCAGCGAGGTTGATCTTGACGCCGATGCGCGCCAGGTTGGCGGCCACGGTCTGGCAGATCCGCGCGTCATTGACGTAGCGGTCGTTCGGACAGTTCATGGTCACTTCAAAGCCGTTGGGGTAGCCCGCGTCGGCCAGCAGCTTCTTGGCAGCTTCTGTGTCATACGGGAGACGCTTGTTTTGTGCATCGTTGAATCCATTGATGCCAGGCCCGACCATAAGCGCAGTCGGCTTGGCAGCGCCACGCATAACCGTCTTTGCAATGCCCTCAATATCAATGGCTTGATAGAAGGCTTGGCGCACGCGCTTGTCCTTGAACGGATTCTTGCCCTTAATGTTGGAGAACAGCAATTCATCCCGTTTCTGATCCATGCCCAGGAAGATGGTGCGCAACTCGGGACCAGCCACCACGCGCGCGTTAGGCGCAGCGTTGATGCGATCAATATCTTGCACCGGCACCGGCTCCATCACATCCACTTCGCCGGACAGCAAGGCCGCCACGCGCGTGGCGTCGTTGCCAATGGGCGTGAAGATCACTTCGCTGACGTTGCCGTCGATCTTGCCCCAGTAGTTGCCGTTGCGCACAAAGGTCGTGCGCACATTGGGCTGGCGCTCGCGCAGGCGGAACGGGCCAGTGCCGTTGGCGCGGAACGATGCGGCGTTTTCAATGCCCTTGCGACGATCTACTGGCCTGATTGCCTGATTGGTCTCACACCATTTCTTACTCATGATGTAGACCAGCGAGATCACGTCAGGAAGGATAGGGAAGGGGGTTTTGGTTTCGATCTCAATGGCGAAATTGTTAACCTTCCGTACCTGCTTTACGTCGTTGGTATAGCTCTTCATATCGGAGCCATCCATTTGCGTCCGCTCAAACGTAAACAGTACATCGTCAGCCGTAAAAGGCGTACCGTCGTGGAACTGTACCCCCTTGCGCAACTCGAAGCGCCAAACCGTTGGGGATGTCTGCTTCCATGAGGTCGCCAAACCGGGCGCCAAGCTCAAGTCTTTGTTGCGGCCAACCAGGCCCTCATACACGTTGCCGGTGACGGTGAGCTGCAGGGACTCATTGAGCGAATGCGGGTCCATGGACTGCGCGTCGCCCTGGTTGGCAATGCGCACCGTCTGGGCGGACGCACCCAGGCTCATGGCGGCCACGGCGCAGAAGACAGCGGCCGGGATCAGGTTGCGTTTGAGTTTCATCTTTGGCTCCTTGTGGAAGGGATGACGGTTGGAAAAAGAAAATGCGCAGTCACGCATGAAGGGCGGAGCCGGCCATCGGCATGGACTGCTCGACCAGTCCGGCATGCAGGGCCGAGCCCAGCGGCAGGATGTCGTCATTGAAGTCATAGCGGCTGTTGTGCAGGAAGCAGCTTCCCTCGCCGCCCTGGCCAATGCGCAGATAGGCCCCGGGCTTGACCTGCAGCATGAAAGAGAAGTCTTCGGCGCCCATGCTGGGCTCCATGTCGCGCACCACATGGTCAGCACCGACCAGCGATTGCGCAACGTCGGCGGCGAACATGGCTTCGCGCGCGGCGTTGACGGTGGCGGGGTAAATCCGCTCGTACTTGACGGTTGCGGTGGCACCAAAACCCAGCGCCACTGCGCTGCACAGCTCGTTGAGACGGCGCTCGACCAGGTCCTGCACATCGGGATTGAAGGTTCGCACCGTTCCCACCAGGGTGGCCTTGCCAGGCACCACGCTCATGGCGCCCAGGTCGCCGGCCTGCATGGCACACAGGCTGATCACGGCACCGTCGATCGCGCGCACGTTGCGCGAAACGATGCTCTGCACCGCCGTGATGATGTGCCCCGCAACCAGTACCGGGTCGATGGTCAGGTAAGCATGGGCGCCGTGGCCGCCTTTGCCGGTGATCTCGATGGTGATGCGATCGGCCGCGGCCATCATCGGGCCCGGGTTGATGCCCACCATGCCCGGTCGCATGCCGGGCCAGTTGTGCATGGCATAGACCGCCTGGACGGGAAAACGGTCGAACAGGCCGTCTTCAACCATGGCTTTGGCGCCGGCGAAACCTTCCTCGCCGGGCTGGAAAATCAGCACGGCAGTGCCGTCGAAGTTGCGCGTCTCGGCCAGGTAGCGGGCGGCACCCACCAGCATCGTGACATGCCCGTCATGCCCGCACCCGTGCATCATCCCGGGTTTAGACGACTTCCAGGCGAAGTCGTTGTGTTCGGTCATGGTGAGTGCATCCATGTCCGCGCGCAGCCCGACCATGCGCCCTGGCGTAGACTGGCGGCCCTTGATGATCCCCACCACACCGGTTTTTCCAATGCCCTCATGGACTTCATCCACGCCGCAGAGCTTGAGCGCTTCCTTGACCCGGCTGGCGGTGTAGAACTCTTCGAAACCAAGCTCCGGATGCGCGTGCAGGTCACGGCGCAAAGCCGTCAGGTCCGGGTGGAACCGGGCAATATGCTCGAACGCACGGCCATTGGCCTTCAGGCGTGTCGCGGCTACGGGTGCCAGCATCAGTGCCCTCCTGCCTTGCCCATGCGCAGGCGCGGGTCAACCGCGAAGTACAGCAGGTCCACGATCAGGTTGATCACCACGAAGATGAGCGCAATCAGGCAGAGGTAGGCGGCCATCACGGGGATGTCGGCAAACGTCACAGCCTGGATGAACAGCAGGCCCATGCCCGGCCACTGGAATACCGTCTCGGTGATGATGGCAAAGGCAATCAGGCCGCCCAGCTGCAGGCCGGTAATGGTCATGACAGGCACCAGCGTGTTCTTGAGCGCATGGCCGAAATGGATGGCGCGATTGGACAGCCCGCGGGCGCGAGCGAACTTGATGTAGTCGGTGCGCAGCACTTCCAGCATCTCGGCGCGTACCAGTCGCATGATCAGCGTGAGCTGGAAGATGGCAAGCGTCACCGCAGGCAGCACGATGTGATGCCAGCCCTTGGCCTTGAGCAGGCCGGTGGTCCACCAGCCGATCTGCACCGTTTCGCCGCGGCCGAAGCTCGGGAACCAGCCCAGGCCCACTGCAAACACCAGAATCAGCAGGATGCCGATCAGGAACGTTGGCAACGACACACCGAGCAGGGAAATCGTCATGAACACCTGGCTCAGGAACGTGCCGCGGCGCAGCGCCGAATACACCCCCATGGGAATACCGATGGCCAGCGCCATGAACGCGGCCACAAGCGCCAGCTCCAGCGTCGCCGGGAAGCGCTCGGCAATCAGCCGGGACACCTTGGCGCCCTGCCGCAGGCTCAGGCCGAATTCCCCCTGAACCGCGTTCATCAGGAAATGGGCGAACTGCACAAAGAACGGCTTGTCGAGCCCCAGGTCAGACCGCAGAGAACGGATCTGCTCGGGCGTGGCATCCTGGCCAAGCAGGAACACCACCGGATCACCGACGTACTGAAAAAGCAGGAACGCAATGAAAGCGACCGTGACCATCACGATCACGGCCTGGATCAGGCGGCGCAGGATAAAGGCAAACATTCAGATTACGGCAACAGGATGAGCCATGCTAGCAGAGCAAGCGCCGTGCCGACACAGGGGTTTCCTTTAGGCCTAAAGGAAATTGGATGGCAGGGCCGGCGCGCGCCAGGCCCTGCAGGTAACGTCAGTTCACCTTGATCAGGCGCCAGTCAAGACGGTTGTCGGCGCGGTGCACAACATCCACGTTCTTCTTCAGTGCCCAGGGAATGATCTGGTTGTGAAGCGGGATGTGCGAGACCGTGTCGTTGCTCAGTTGCAGGCCTTCGGTCAGCAGACGGTTGCGCACCGGGAGGTCAGTCTCGGTCTTGATGCGGTCCACCACATAGTCCATGCGCGGGTTGCTGTAGCGGCCCACGTTGTAGTTGCCGTCGCCGCCCGTGCCGACGCTGCGCGTGAGCGACTGCAGGCTGTAGAGCGCGTCAAAGGTCGGCACGCCCCAGCCCAGCATGTAGATGCTGGCTTCATATCGCTGGATCATCGGGAAGTAGGTGACCAGTGGCAGGGTGCGCAGCTTCGCCCGGATACCAACCTTGGCCCACATGGCGGTGACGGCCTGGCAGATTTCCTCGTCGTTGATGTAACGGTTGTTGGGGCAGGCGAAATCGACCTCAAAGCCCTGCGGATAACCCGCTTCGGCCAGCAGCTTCTTCGACGCTTCAGGATCGAACGGGAAGCGCTGGTGCACGCCTTCCGTCCAGCCGGCAACCTGGGGCGCCACCAGGGCACCCGTGGGCTGGCTCAGGCCACGCATGGTCACACGCTGGATGCTGTTGATATCGATCGCCTGGTACAAGGCCTTGCGGACCTTGACATCCTTCAGCGGGTTCTTGCCCTTGATGTTGGAGCCCGGCAGTTCGTCGCGGAACTGGTCCATGCCAAAAAAGATGGTACGGTTCTCGACCCCGTCGATGACCTTCAGGTTCGGGTTGCTGCGCAGGCGGCCCAGGTCCTGCGGGCTCGGGTCGAGAATGAAATCCACCTCGCCGGAGAGCAACGCTGCCACGCGGGTTGCCTCCGACTTGATCGGCGTGTAAATGATTTCAGTGACGTTGCTGTCGTTCTTGCCCCAGTAGTTCGGGTTCTTCACCAGCACCAGCTTCTGGTCAGGCTGCCATTCCTTCACCATGTACTGGCCCGTGCCCATGGCGTTGCGGTGCGAGAAGGTTTCGTCCTTGGTGCGGATGTCCTTGGGTTCGACCGACTTGTTCTTCTCGGCCCACGCCTTGCTCATGATGCGCAGTTCGGTCAGCTGGTTCAGCAGCACCGGGTTCGGGCCCTTCATGATGAAGTCAACTGTGGAGTCGTTGACCTTGACAACGCGGTCAATGCCCTGGGTATAGACCGCATAGTTCGAGGTCTTGGCCATGGCACGTGCAATGGAAAAAACCACGTCGTCCGCCGTGAAAGGCGTGCCATCACTGAACTTCACGCCGGGACGCAAATTGAAGCGCACCTGCGTGGGCGACAGTTCGCGCCAGCTGGTGGCCAATTGCGGCTCCGGCTTGAACGTCTGGCTGTTGTAGTACACCAGCGCGTCGTAGATCGCCGCATGCACCCCGTTGCCAAGCGCATTGTTCTGCGAATGGATGTCGAGCGTGGGGATGTCACTGGCGCTGGACCATTTGAATGGCTTGGCGTGCAGGGCTGGCGCAGCAGCGAATGCGGCCATGGTGGCCATCGACAACAGAGCGAGTTTGAGCTTCATGAAACCCTCTTGAATTTGAAAGAGGTGACTATGCAGCAAGCGTGCCCGCAACGTCAAAAGGGGTTTCCCGCAAACCGTGTACCGCTGGCGACACGCTTGCGCAGCGCAACAAGATCAGCGCGGCCGGGCCGCCTGGGGGGCCGCGCCCAGTTGTACCGGCCCATACCAGGCCGTGGTCGACGACCGGGTGTTGTCGGTGTCGGTCATGATGCCGATGGTCAGCAAGGCCCCCGGCGCTTCACCGAAGGCTTTTTCATAGTCGGCACGGATGTCCCGCTCGTAGTCAAGCCACTGGTTCAGGCGCGCCGGCCCTGACTGCACCACCAGTTTGCGGATCCGGTCGGTCCGCGGGTTGACAATCACGCTGCCCGGCGGCCGGGTATTGCACCAGACGTACATCAGCGTGGCGTAGGGCAGTTCCTCCCCGGTCAGGGCACGGGCCAACTCGGACAATGCCAGATTCTTGGCTGACAGTCTGGATCGGTCTCCATCGAACGCGAGAACAATGCGCACCGGCGAATCGTCGGCCTCACGCAGTGCCATGTCAGCACCCTGGATCAATTCGGGCACTTTCCACGAGAACCGCAGGTTGCCCAGTGCAGCGGGTTCCACATGCAGCGGGTAGCGCAGCATGCTGGCCGATGACAGCGCCGTGACCAGCATCGCGTCCCGGCCATCCTTGCGTGTGTAGGCGAAACGGCTGGCCTGCTTGCCGGGCAGCGCATAGTGAAGCCACTGGCCTGGGGCCTGGGTGCTGGCAGTGGGCCGCTCGCCTGACACCACAGCCCACGGGCTGCTTCCAGCATCGTCGGCCATCCGGCCGGCCGGCGCAGTGCTGCAGCCCGCAAGCCATGCCAGTGCCACCACGCCAACCAGAGTCACCCAAACGCGCATTCGATATTCACCATCAAGAGGCAAGGGCCTCTTTCATAAAAAAAGCCACCCGAGGGTGGCTTTTTGTCTTCTGGCTGAAAGCTGGCCGAAGCCAGCTGTCAATTAGAAGCTGTGACGGATACCGAAGTCGTAACCGGTGGACTTGTTGTTCACTGCGGTCACGGCGCCGTTCAGCGCCTGGGCTGCACCACCGCTGTTGCTCACGCGGGCAACAGTGGTGTACAGGGCGGTGCGCTTCGACAGGTTGTGCACGTAGCCCAGAGCGTACTTGTTGGACTTGGGCGTGCCAGCCACATCGGTCTTGTAGGTCGAGTAGGCCAGACGGATTTCGCCAGCGCCCATGGGGATCAGGCCGCCGATCAGGTAACCCTTGCCGGTGACGGAAGGCGTGGAGCCAACGCGGTCACGGTTGTAGTGACCCATCAGCTTGGCAACGCCGAAGTCATACTGACCGCCGAGGTTGGTGGTCTTGATGGTGCCGGTAGCGTACTTGGTGCTCGACGTTGCCAGGGCAACGTTGACCGGGCCAGCAGCGTAGCCGAGGCGCAGGGCGGTGCCCTTGCCGTCGTTTTCCGTCGCAGCGCCAGTCTTGTTGTTCTCACCCAGGTAGTGCTGGACTTGGCCGTAGAAGCCGCCCAGGCCGCCAGGCAGGAAGTAGCCGATGGCGTTGGAAGCGCGCACGGTGACCGGGCCGCCCAGGCTGGACTTCAGCGTTTGGGTGGTGCCCACGCCGTTCGTGCCGTACGGGTCGAACACGGTCAGGTTCCAGAATTGCGGGCTGTAGTCGCGACCCAGACGCAGTTCACCCCAGCCGCCGGCCAGGCTCACCGTCGAACGACGGTTGAAGGTCAGGCCTTGACCGCCGCCGATGCCAGCAATGGCGCCGCCGGTGGCTTGGTTGTTGGTGTTGGTAGCAGCGCCAGCGCCGTCGTCGTTGGCCACGCCGGCTTCCAGCCAGAAGCTGGCAGACATGCCGCCGCCCAGGTCTTCCGTACCACGGAAGCCCAGACGCGAGCCGTTGTAGCCCGAGTTGGTCAGTTGGGTCTTGCTGGAGGAGCCAACGC
Organism: Ramlibacter sp.; assembly: GCA_046348225.1. Taxonomy (GTDB): domain Bacteria; phylum Pseudomonadota; class Gammaproteobacteria; order Burkholderiales; family Burkholderiaceae_C; genus JAXMEQ01. The sequence goes on along the minus strand of JAXMEQ010000009.1, from coordinate 158,428 downwards.
CACTGCCTTTGCCGAAGGCAAGGGTCGCGTCAACAACACCGAACAGGGTGACGGAAGATTGGGCAGAAGCCACGCCGGCAGTTGCCAGCACAGCCAGAGCAATCAGGGATTTTTTCATTGCAAGGTTCTCCAAGGTTAAACATAGGGCTCCGGTTCGAGGGGGTCACGCTACATGCAGGCACTTGTGTGCTCCCGCCGGGTCCCCGGGCCAACCTCCTTTTGGGAAGTTGTCGTTATTGCACCAGACCGGGCTTTCTTACGCAAAGTATTTAGTCCGGCGTTCTCTGTTTCGTTGCAACCCCGCAACAACCAGACGCCAGGCCGTGGACCCGGCGCAACACCCGCAACTGTTTCGCTTCGTATTACAAAAATCACTTCCTTGTGCTGGGTCAAACCGCTGGGCGCTTCGACCTGCCCGGTGGCGGGGTAAGCTCGCAGGCATGGACTCGCTGATGACCGCCGCCGACGCTGCGCTTCGTACCTTGTTTGCCACTCCCCACGCTGCCCGGCCGCGCCCGGGCGCCGGCGCTGACGAAACCCGGCTCGAGCCCGCGCAGCGCCAGCTCGCCGGTGCGCTGATGCGTGTGAATCACGTGGGTGAAGTGTGCGCGCAAGCGCTTTACACGGCCCAGGCGGCGGCCACCCGCAACCCGGCCCTGCGCACGCACTTCCTGAAGGCCGCGCACGAAGAAACCGACCATCTCGCCTGGACCCAGGCCCGCATGGAGGAACTGGGCGCCCGGCCGTCGCTGCTCAACCCGCTCTGGTACGCCGGCGCCTTCGGACTCGGACTGCTGGCCGGCCGGCTGGGCGACCGCGTGAGCCTCGGCTTCGTGGTCGAAACCGAAAAGCAGGTCGAAGCGCATCTGCAAAGCCACCTGGAGCGCCTGCCCGTGCAAGACCATGCCTCACGGGCCATCGTGGCCCAGATGAAGCAGGACGAAGCCGAGCACGCAGCCCAGGCTGCACAGGCCGGCGCTCTCGCGCTGCCGCCACCGGTGAAGGCCCTGATGCGTGCGGCCGCCAGGGTCATGACGACCACAGCGCACCACATCTGAGGCGCTCAGACCGGCGTCAGCTCGAAACTGGTGGTGATTTCCGCTGTTTTGGCCAGCATGATGCTGGCGGAGCAATACTTGTCGTGGCTCATTGCGATGGCACGTTCCACGGCGCTGGCCGGAATGTCCTTGCCAGTGACCGTGAAATGCATGTGGATCCTCGTGAACACCTTGGGGTCCGCGGGCGCCCGCTCTGACGTGAGCTTGACCGAGCAGCCCCGCACGTCGTGGCGCCCGCGCTTGAGGATCAGCACCACGTCATACGCCGTGCACCCGCCGGTGCCAGCCAGCACCGTCTCCATGGGCCGCGGCGCGAGGTTCTGGCCGCCGTTTTCTGGCTTGGCGGCGTCCGGGGCGCCGTCCATCATCAGGGTGTGGCCGCTGCCGGTTTCGGCCAGAAACCCCATTCCTGACCGCGCGCCCGTGGCGCCGGTCCAGCTCACTGTGCATTCCATCGCTTCATTCCTGATTCATCAAACGGGCTTGCGCTGAATAAATTCAGCTAATAGTGCCGACTTTGTCGCAACAACGGACGACTTTGGATGCTGCAATGCAGCAAACCATGGCTATACTGGTTTCGAACTTGGGGATTGTCCCTCATGTGCAAGTTGTCTCCTCCACCTTCTCCTTTGGTGGATTCAGCCCCCGGATCGCAAGGCCCGGGGGTTTTTTTCTTGAGCCTTTATCATCAAAGGCCCATGACAAAACACCTCAAGCCCGCCGACTACCTCAAGAAAATCCTCACGGCGCGTGTCTATGACGTGGCCGTGGAGTCGGCGCTGGAGCCCGCAAAAAACCTGAGCCGGCGCCTGCACAACAAGGTGTTGCTCAAGCGCGAGGACCAGCAGCCTGTGTTCAGCTTCAAGCTGCGCGGCGCCTACAACAAGATGGCCCATCTGACCCCGGCGCAGCTCAAAAAGGGAGTGATCTGCGCATCCGCGGGCAACCATGCGCAGGGTGTGGCGTTATCGGCCCACAAGCTGGGCGTGCGTGCCGTGATCGTGATGCCGGTGACCACGCCGCAGGTCAAGGTCGACGCCGTGCGCGGCTTTGGCGGCGAGGTGGTTCTGCATGGCGACAGCTACTCCGACGCCTACACCCATGCCGCCGTACTGGAGAAGAAGCAGGGCCTGACCTTTGTGCACCCGTTTGACGACCCGGACGTGATCGCCGGCCAGGGCACGATTGCCATGGAGATCCTGCGGCAGCACCAGGGCCCGCTCGATGCGGTGTTCGTCGCCATCGGCGGCGGAGGCCTGATCAGCGGCGTGGCCAACTACATCAAGGCCGTACGGCCGGAGGTCAAAGTCATCGGCGTGCAGACGACCGACTCCGACGCGATGCTCCAGTCCGTTCGCGCCAGAAAGCGCGTCACGCTGCCGGATGTGGGCCTGTTTGCCGACGGAACTGCCGTCAAGCTGGTGGGCGAGGAGACCTTCCGCGTCGCCCGCGGTCTGGTGGACGAATTCGTGGTGGTCGATACCGACGCGGTCTGCGCGGCCATCAAGGACATCTTCGTCGACACGCGCAGCATCGTCGAACCCTCCGGCGCGCTGGCGGTGGCGGCCATCAAGCAGTACGTTGCCGCGCACAAGACCCGCGGCGAGACCTATGCCGCCATCCTGTGCGGCGCCAACATGAACTTTGACCGGCTGCGCTTCGTGGCCGAGCGCGCCGAAGTGGGTGAGGAGCGCGAGGCCCTGTTCGCGGTGACCATCCCCGAGGAGCGCGGCAGCTTCAAGCGGTTCTGCGAGCTGATCGGCAACCTGCCCGGCGGCGCCCGCAACGTGACTGAATTCAACTATCGCATCAGCGACGCCGCCAGGGCCCATGTGTTCGTGGGCCTGACCACCCACGGCAAGGGTGAAAGCGCGAAGATCGCAGCCAATTTCAGCAAGCATGGCTTCAGCACGCTGGACCTGACGCATGACGACCTGGCCAAGGAACACATCCGCCACATGGTGGGCGGGCATTCCGCGCTGGCCCGGGACGAACGGTTGCTGCGCTTTGTGTTCCCGGAGCGGCCCGGCGCACTGATGAAGTTCCTGTCCGCCATGCGCCCGGGCTGGAACATCACGTTGTTCCATTACCGCAACCAGGGCGCCGACTATGGCCGCATCCTGGTGGGGCTGCAGGTGCCGCAGGCCGACAACAAGGCCTTCCAGTCATTCCTGGGCACCCTGGGTTACCCCTGCGTGGAAGAAACCGGCAATCCGGTCTACCGCCTGTTTCTGCAAAGCTGACCGGCGCCTCAGGCCCGCGCAATCCAGCGCTGCTGCGCGGCCAGGTCCTGCACCGCCCGCCAGCTGTCGCACTGCGACGCCACACGGGGCCAGACACGTTGCAGCAGCTCGCACTCGGCCAGCGTGTCCGCCGCCGCCTGGTGCCGCACTGCGCACTGGATGCCGAAATGCGCCATCCATTCGTCCAGCGACCGCGCCCTTACCCCTTCATGCGTGACGGCGCACAGGTGCTCGATGTCCACGCACGGGTTGGGCAGCTCCGCCCCCAGGTGCGCCCGTGTGGCGCGGCCGATCATGGTCTGGTCGAACGCCGCATGGAACGCCAGCAGGGGCGATGCCCCCACAAAGTCGGCAAAGGCCTGCATCGCGCGCCCGGGTGCGACGCCGTCGCGCTGGCGCTGCGCGCCAATGCCGTGCAGCAGAATGTTGTCGCGGGCCGAGGGGCGCTCCTGTTGCAGCACGACCTCGAAGCTGTCGCCCGGGGCGATGCTCAGGCGCTTTGCCGGCCAGTCCACCTGCAGGCCGATGGCGGCAATGGCCAGCAGCTGGTCGCGTCGCGCATCCAGCCCGCTGGTCTCGACATCCAGCATGACCCAGCGCCGCTCGTCCACCGCCGCCCGCTTGCCACGCAGCGCCGCCAGCCAGCTCATCGCTCGTAGTCCAGCTGCAGGCGCTGCTGCAGCGCGCGTGCGACCCGGAAAGACTCCTTCAGGATGCGCCGGTCGATGTCGTTGAGCCCGGCCACACCGATGCGGTTGGGTTGGGCGGCGTTGGCCGGGGTTTCCAGCTGCACCCGCAGGCGCAGCATCTGCAGGAATTCAAACCCGCCGACCCATGCCAGGTATTCAGGGGTGGCCAGCCCCAGGCGTTCGCCGGCGGCCTCGAGGCGCTCGCGGGTGCCCGTGGCGGTCACACCATGCGCCAGCGCGTACAGCCGCGCCGCGTCCACAAAAATGGCCGTGCCCTGAAGCTTCAGGTCCACCGTGCCCTGGTCGTCGGCATCGATGCCGCCCAGCCAGTTCAGCGGCGCGCTGTGCGCGATGGCGTTCAGGGCCATCTGCTTGAGGAAGCGGGGCGTACGGCGCGCGGCCTCCACCACCTCGGTGCGCAGCGTTTCGGCCAGCGCCGCATCGCCGGCCAGCGCGCGGAAATCGAAATAGATGCTCGCGTTCAGCAAGTCCTGCGGCGCCCCGTGGTCAATCCACCCGGCGAAGCGTTCGCGCCACTCGCGCAGCGTGAGACAGCAGCCCGGCTCGCCGGCCATGATGCCGCCCTTGCACAGCGGGTAACCGCAGGCGTCCAGCGCCTCGTTCACATCACGCCCGAACGCCAGCGCCGCGGCCCGTTCCTGCGGCGTGACATCGTCCGGCAGGATCAGTGCGTTGTCCTGATCGGTGGCGATGGTCTGTTCACTGCGGCCCTCGGAGCCCAGCGCCAGCCAGCACAGCCGCTGCAGCGCGACGCCATGCCGGGCCGCCTTGAGGGCCAGTACCTGCTGCGTCAGCACGTCATTGAGGTGGCTGATGAGCGCGGTGAGCTGGCGCGCCTGCACGCCCTGGCCCAGCAGCGTGTGGGCGAAGCGGCGGATGTCCTGCGCCACCAGCCGCAGCGTGTCCAGGTCGGGCGCCGCGCGGATGGATGTGCTGACCTGCTTGAGGCTCAGGCGCTGCATGGCGAACAGGTCGCGCTCGGACACGATGCCCACCACCACGCCGTCGCGCGTGACCGGCACATGGCGGATGCCCTGGCGCGACATCAGCAGCGCCGCATCCTGCGCCGTGTGCGCCACACTCAGGCACTGCACTGGCTGGACCATCACCTGAGACACCGGCGCGGCCAGCGGCACCTCGGCCAGCGTGACGCGGCCCAGAATGTCAAAGCGCGTGAGGATGCCCAGCGGCCGCCCGGCCGGGTCGGTCACCAGCATCGAGCCGATCCGCCGGGCCTGCATGGTCTGCAGCACCTCGCGCAGCGGCGTGTCGGGCGCACAGCACACCGGCGCCTTGCGCACCAGCTCGCCCAGCGGGGTTTCCAGGGTCTGTTCGGTCAGCGCCTGCGATGAATAGGCCACCTGCAGGGCGCGCCGCGACAGGTCCAGGAACTTCAGGATGCGGCGGTTCAGGAAGTCCGCAAACGGCGCGCTGCGTTCCGCCAGCGCCTTCATGGCCTCGACCGGCAGCGCCAGCGCAAACGTGTCCTGCACCGCGCTGTAAGTGGCCGTCACGGCGCGCTGCGCGACCGCGGCGCTCAGGGGGAACAGGTCGCCCGCTTCGTACTGAAATGCGCCGCCCGACAGCTCGGCCAGGCCGCGCACGCCAGTCACCGCGCCCTGGCGGATGAAAAAAATCTCGGTCACGGGGCCGTCAGCCGGTGCGACCAGTGCCTCGCCCGGGGCGTAGTAGCGCTGCTGGGAACGGGTCAGGAAGAAATCCACATCGGCCGCGTCCATCTGCGCAAACGGGGGCACCCGCTGCAGTGCCTCGCGCAGGTTCGACAGCAGGCTGGGCGACGGGGTGGCCGGACCGGCCGGTGACGCGTCCGCCGCCATGGCGCTACTTCCTCAGCGGGATTTCCAGGGTCAGGCTGGCCGGCCCGTCGGCCGCAGGGCCCAGCACGGCCCGGCGAGGTGCCACCGACTGCAGCACCAGCCCGTCTTCCACCACGGCGCCCACACGGAACGGCCTGGCGGGCTTGCCATCAATGGCGATCAGTGCGGCGCCGCGCGACGAGCTGCCGGCCGCCACCCCCACCAGGGTGAACCGGCTCGCCAGACTCGGCGCTGCGGCGGGCGACGCAGCAGGCACGGCGCCAAGCAGGCGCGCCACGGCTGCCGGGTCTGCCACCACAGCCGGGACCGGCGCCGACGGAGCCGGCTGGGGCGCGGTCGACGTCGCAGAAATCTTCAGGCCCCAGTACGCCAGGCTTGCCGCCGCCAGCGACCAGACGGCGAAGGTCCCCGCACGGGGCAGCCAGGAACTCGGGGGCGTGAGCAACATGAGGCGATTATCATTGAAGGAATCGACCCCGAGGCCCCCGTCCCATGACATTCATCAAACCCCCGCTTCAGCGCGGCGCGCGCCGGCTCCAGGCCGGCTTCACCCTGATCGAGCTGATGGTGGTGCTGGTCATCATTGGTGTGCTGGCCGCGCTGATCGTGCCCAACGTGCTGGACCGCGCCGACGACGCCCGCGCCACCGCCGCGCGAACCGATGTCAACAACCTGATGCAGGCGCTCAAGCTCTACAAGCTCGACAACCAGCGCTATCCGAGCGCCGAGCAGGGCCTGCAGGCGCTGGTGGTGCGTCCCACGGCCGGCGTCATTCCGCCCAACTGGAAGCCCTACCTCGAAAAGCTGCCCAACGATCCGTGGGGCCGGCCGTATCAGTACATCAACCCCGGCGTGAAGGCCGAAATCGACGTGATGTCATTCGGCGCCGACGGCCAGCCCGGCGGCGAGGGCAAAGATGCCGACATCGGCAGCTGGCAGTAGCCACCGCGGCTTCACGCTGCTGGAGCTGCTGGTCGTCATCTCCATCATTGCCATCGCCTCGGCCGGCGTGGCCTTTGCCATGCGCGATGCCCGGGGCGCCGAGCTGGAACGCGAAGCGCAGCGACTGGGCGCACTGCTCGAAGCGGCACGTGCGCAGTCGCGTGCCAGTGGCGTGCCCGTGCGCTGGCGCAGCACCGAGGGCGGCTTCCGGTTTGAGGGCGTGCCGCCCAAAACCCTGCCCGAGAACTGGCTGGGCACCGACACGGCGGTCCAGGGCACGGCCGTGCTGGTGCTCGGGCCCGAGCCCATCATTGGCCGCCAGAGTGTGGTGCTGGGCTCGATCAGCGACCCGTCGCGCACCCTGCGCCTGGCCACCGACGGGTTGCGGCCCTTTTCCGTGCAGGCGCAGGAGCCCTGATGGAACGTCGCGTCCGGGGCTTCACGCTGATTGAAGTGCTGGTGGCGCTGGCCATCGTGGCCATTGCGCTCATCGCCGGACTGCAGGCCACCACCGCCCTGACGCGCAATGCCCAGCGCCAGTCCGACGTGCTGCTGGCACAGGTGTGTGCCGAGAACGAGCTCGTGCGCATGCGGCTGTCGCGCCAGATGCCCGGCGTGGGCGACAACAGCGTGCCCTGTGAACAGGCCGGCCGCAGCTTCAGCGTGACGCTGAGCGTGCGCCCCACCCCCAACCCGAGCTTTCGCCGCGTCGATGCGCAGGTGTTCGATGGCAGCGCACCGGTGCTGCGCCTGTCCACGGTGGTCGGGCGCTACTGATGAAAGCGCGCGGCTTCACGCTCATTGAACTGCTGGTGGCCATTGCCATGATGGCCCTGCTGGCCATCATGAGCTGGCGCGGGCTGGACGGCATGGCGCGTGCGCGCACCCTCACCGAGGCCCGGGCCGACGAAGTGCTGGCGCTGCAGGTCGGCCTTGCCCAGTGGACGGCGGACCTCGACGCCATGGTGCAGACCCCCCAGCTCAACGCCATCGACTGGAACGGCCGCGTACTGCGTCTCACGCGGCGCAACGCCACCGACGACAGTGCCGGAGTGCTGGTGGCCGCCTGGTCGCGCCGGGTGGTGGACGGCAAGGGCCAGTGGCTGCGCTGGCAGTCGCCGCCGCTCACCTCGCGCGGTCAGCTGCAGGAGGCCTGGCAGCAGGCCGCGCGGTGGGCCCAGAACCCGGGCGACGTCGAGCGGGAGCGCGAAGTGACCGTGGTGCCGCTGGACGAGTGGCAGATCTTCTATTTCCGTGGCGACGCGTGGTCCAACCCGCTGTCCAGCGACGCCAGTGCCGGCGCCATACCGGCCACCACCATCACCACCGGCGGGCCCGCCAACATTCCGGACGGCGTGCGCCTGGTGCTGAACCTGCCAGCTGGCCAGGCGCTGGCCGGGCGGCTGACACGCGACTGGGTGCGCCCCACGGTCAGCGGAGGCAAGTCGTGAGCCCGCGGCGCACCCGTTCGCGCGGCGCCGCCCTGCTCGCGGCCATGCTGACCGTGACGCTGGTGGCGACCTTTGCCGCCGCCGCCATGTGGCAGCAGTGGCGCAGCGTGGAGGTGGAAATAGCCGAGCGCTCGCGGGTGCAGTCGTCCTGGGTGCTGACCGGCGCGCTCGACTGGGCCCGGCTGATCCTCCGCGAAGACGCCCGCTCCGGCGGCGCCGACCACCTGGCCGAGCCCTGGGCGGTGCCGCTGCAGGAGGCGCGGCTGTCAACCTTCCTGGCGGCCAACGAGGGTGTGGCCACCGTGGAAACCGCCGGCAACGACACCCAGGACGCGTTCCTGTCGGGCCAGATCATTGACCTGCAGTCGCAGCTCAACGTGATGAACCTGGTGGAGGCCGGCAAGGTGTCCGAACCGGCGCTGCGTGCTTTCAGCAAGCTGTTTGAACTGCTGGGCCTGCCCACACCCGAGCTCAACCGGCTGGTGGAGAACCTGCGCTTTGCCGGTGACACCAGCGCCGACAACCGCTCCGGCCCGATGGCGCCGCTGCTGCCGCAGCGGGTGGAGCAGCTCACCTGGCTGGGGCTGTCGCCGTACACCGTGAGCGTGCTGCGGCCCTACGTGACGCTGCTGCCCGCCACCACGCCGGTCAACCTCAATACCGCCAGCCCCGAAGTGATTGCCGCCAGCGTCCCCGGCCTGGGCCTGGCCGACGCGCAGCGCCTGGTGGCCGAACGCGACATCAACCACTTCCGCAGCACCGCCGATGCGGGCCGGCTGCTGGGCGCTGAATCGCCGTTCAACGAGGGCCGGCACAGCGTGGCCTCGCGCTTCTTCGAGGTGCGTGGCCGGCTGCGGCTGGACCAGATGGTGCTGGAGGAGCGCTCGGTGCTGCAGCGCGACGGGCTGGACGTGAAGGTGTTGTGGCGCGAACGCGGTGTGGTCGACCCCGCCGCGCTGGCCGCCGCCGCAGCCGCGCCGCCCCAGCGCTGAAGGCCGGCCCGCGCCCGTCCCTACAATCCCCCAGTCCATGAGCACCCTGATCGTCACGCTTCCCCTGCCGCATGTTGGCAACGCGCCGGAATACGGCTGGCTGCTGTCGCCCGACGGCCAGGGCATGGGCGAGCACGGCAGCGCGACGGCGGCCCTGCTGCCGCAGCCAAGCGGCGCCGGTGCCGAAGTGGTGGCGGTGGTGCCGGCGCGCGCCCTGTCATGGCACCAGGTCACGCTGCCCAAGGGCACGGCCGCCGGTTCGCCCCGGCTGCGGGCCGTGCTGGAGGGCCTGCTGGAAGAGCGGCTGCTCGACGAGCCGGCCGCGCTGCACTTTGCATTGCAGCCCCAGCCACGCCCTGGCGCGCCGGTGTGGGTGGCCGCCTGCGACCGGGCCTGGCTGCGCGACGCACTGCAGGCGCTGGAGGGGGCGCAGCGGCCGGCCGCCCGCATCGTGCCCGAGTTTGCACCGGGCGAACCGGCCAGTGCCCATGTGCTGGGCGAGCCGGAGCAGGCCGCACTGGTGCTGGCCGACGGCAACGGTGTGCTGGTGTGGCCGCTGGCCGCCGGCAGTGCACCGGCCTTGCCGGACGATCTGCCGGTGCTGGCCGAGCCCGCCGTGGCGGCCCTGGCCGAGCAGGTGCTGCAGCGGCGTGTGACGCTCCAGCAAGCCGCCCAGCGCCAGCTGCAGGCGGCGCAGTCGGCCTGGGACCTGGCGCAGTTTGACCTGGCCAGCTCGGGCCGGGCCCGCGCCCTGCGGAAATTGTCGGGCCGCTGGGGCGAGCTGCTGCGCGCGCCGCAATGGCGGGCCGCGCGCTGGGGTGCGCTTGTGCTGGTGGCGGCGCACCTGGTGGGGCTGAACGCCTGGGCCCTGAAGGAACGCAGCACGCTGGCCGCCAAGCGCGACACCGTGCGCAGCATCCTCACCAGCACGTTCCCCAAGGTCAAGGTGGTGGTGGACGCGCCGCTGCAAATGGAGCGCGAAGTCGCCCTGCTGCGACAGGCCACCGGCACCGCCTCGGGTCGCGACCTGGAGTCCATGCTGGCAGCGTTTTCGGCTGCAGCCCCCGCCAGCACTGCGCCAGCCGCTATTGAATTTGTAGCAAACGAGCTGCGGCTCAAGGGCCTGAAACTCGGGGCCGCCGAGCTGCAGGCGGCGATCACCGGCCTGCAGGCCCGTGGCTACGCCGCCCGCAGCGAAGGCGACAGCCTGGTGCTGCGCCAGGAGGCCCCGCGATGAGCAGCACGCACCCCCTGCAAGCCCGCTGGGCCGCGCTGGCCCCGCGCGAGAAGCTGCTGGTGTCGGCCGCAGCCGCCGTGGTGGGCCTGGCACTGCTGTGGTGGCTGGCGGTAGCGCCCGCAGTCAAGACGCTGCGCGGCGCCGAGGCCCAGCACCGCGTGCTGGACGCGCAGCTGCAGCAGATGCGCGGCCTCCAGGCGCAGGCGCAGGCGCTGCAGGCCCAGCCCCAGCAGGGCGCGGACGAATCGTTGCGCGCGCTGGAAGCGACCATCCGCCAGCGGCTGGGCCTGACCGCACGCACCACCGTTGCCGGCGACCGCGTGACGCTCACACTCACCGGCACCCCCCCGGACGCCCTGGCTCAGTGGCTGACCCAGGCCCGCGTCAACGCCCGCGCCCTGCCCGCCGAAGCGCGCCTCACGCGCAACGCCGCCGGCCAGTGGGACGGGACGCTGGTGATGACCCTGCCGGCGCGCTAGGGCCTGTTGCCGCCGTGGCCCAACCGTTCCGCCCTGCCCGCCCTGCCCGCGGCAGCCGCTTGCCCGACAGCCGCGCGGCCACGCCCTGGGGCTGGGCCCTGGCCGGCACGCTGTCGGGCCTGCTGCTGGCGCTGGTGCTGTTTGCACCTGCGCACTGGCTGGCGCAGGCGGTCGCGCGCGCCAGTGCCGGCCAGGTGCTGCTGGCCGACGTCCGCGGCACGGTGTGGAACGGCTCCGCCCGCCTGCTGCTGACCGGCGGTGAAGGCAGCAACGACGCCGCCACCCTGCCCGGCCGCCTCGGCTGGCAGTTGCGCCCGGCCCTGACCGGCCTGACAGCGCGACTGCAGGCCGACTGCTGCACCACGGCACCGCTGCAGCTCGGTGCCGCGCTGCGCCTGGGTGGCGCGCGCATCGTGGTGGCCGATGGCCGGTCGCAGTGGCCGGCCGCCCTGCTGGCCGGGCTGGGCACGCCCTGGAACACCCTGCAGCTCGACGGCGATCTGGGGCTGGTGACACAGGGCCTTTCAGTAGAATGGGTCGAAGGCCGGCTGGCCCTGGCCGGGCGGGCCGAGCTCGAGGCCGCGCGCCTGTCCTCGCGGCTGTCCACACTGCGGCCCATGGGCAGCTACCGCATCACCGTCAACGGAGGCGCTACGTCAACCCTGCAACTGGACACGCTGGAAGGCAGCCTGCAGCTCAGCGGCAGCGGCCGCTGGGTCGGCTCCCGGTTGCGCTTCGAGGGCGTGGCCAGCGCCGTGCCCGAGCGCGAAGCGGCCCTGTCCAACCTGCTGAACATCATCGGACGGCGCAACGGCGCGCGCTCCATCATCACCATAGGCTAGTGGAATGAACCATCGTCTTGCTATTATTTCCATAGCGGCTTGCGCAGCATTGGCGGGGGCTCCAGCCATTTTGCATGCGCAGAAGCCGGGCGAGCCGATCAGCCTGAACTTCAGCAACGCCGAGATCGAGGCGGTGGCCCGCACCATGGGCGCCATCACCGGGCGCAACATCGTGGTGGACCCGCGGGTCAAGGGCACCATGAACCTCAACACCGACCGGCCGGTCACGCCCACGGTGGCCTACAACCAGTTCCTGGCGACGCTGCGCCTGTCGGGCTACACCGTGGTGGAGGCGGGCGGCATCTACAAGGTGGTGCCCGAGGCCGACGCCAAGCTGCAGGGCGGCGCGGTGCAGACCGGTCCGGTGGCCGGCGGCAGCCAGATCGTCACGCAGATTTTCCGCCTGAACTATGAGTCGGCCAACAACATGGTGCCGATCCTGCGGCCGCTGATCAGCCCCAACAACACCATCAACGTGAACCCCGGCAACAACTCGCTGGTGATCACCGACTACGCCGACAACCTGCAGCGGCTGGGCCGCATCATCTCGGCGCTGGACGTGTCCAACGCCACCGACGTGGAGGTGCTGCCGCTCAAGCACGCGCTGGCGGCCGACCTGGCGCCGCTGGTGATCCGCCTGATCGAGTCTGGCGGCACGCTGGGCGCCCCGGCGGCGGGCCAGGCCGACACGTCGTACCGCACCACCATCGTGGCCGAGCCGCGCAGCAACTCGCTGGTGGTACGCGCCGCCAATCCGGCGCGGCAGAACCTGGTGCGTTCGCTGGTCGAGCGGCTGGACCAGCCGACCTCGCAAAGCGCGTCGGGCAACATCTATGTGGTCTACCTGAAGAACGCCGACGCCACCAAGCTGGCCGTCACCCTGCGCGCCGCCCTGACGGCCAACTCCAGCGCGGGCGCTGCCAGCACCGGGGGCCTGACGGCGCAGCCCGTGCTGGCCGCGGGCGGCACGGCGGGCAATGCGTCTTCGGCGCCGGTGCAGGGCTCGGCCCAGCCGTCCACCGGCGGGCAGATCCAGGCCGACCCGGCCACCAATTCACTGATCATCACCGCGCCCGAGCCGCAGTACCGCCAGCTGCGCGCCGTGATCGACCGGCTCGACCAGCGCCGTGCCCAGGTATTTGTGGAAAGCCTGATCGCCGAAGTCAATGCCGACAAGGCGGCCGAGTTCGGCATCCAGTGGCAGGGTGCCGTGGGCAAGAGCGGCGACCGCAACATCGGCCTGCTGGGCACCAACTTCAGCATTGGCGGGCAGAACATCATCTCGCTGGCGGCCGGTGCGGCCAGCGGCACGGTGGCACCGTCCACTGGCGGCAACTTCGGCATCGCGCGCCAGACCAACGGCGTGTACGTGCTGGGCTTTCTCGCGCGCTTCCTGCAGGCCAACGGCGACGGCAACATCCTGTCCACGCCCAACCTGCTGACGCTGGACAACGAGGAGGCCAAGATCGTGATCGGCCAGAACGTGCCCTTCGTCACCGGCCAGTACACCAACAACAATTCCAGCAACGGCTCGGTCAACCCGTTCCAGACGGTGGAGCGCAAGGACGTGGGTCTGACGCTGCGCGTGAAACCGCAGATCAGCGAGAACGGCACCGTCAAGCTCACCATCTTCCAGGAGGTGTCGAGCGTGCAGGCGTCGTCCATCAATTCGGCCACCGGGCTCATCACCAACAAGCGCTCGATCGAGTCCAGCGTGCTGGTGGATGACGGCGCCATCGTGGTGCTGGGCGGGCTGCTGCAGGACGAATACTCCGGCAACCAGGAAAGGGTGCCGGTGGCCGGCGACATCCCGTTCTTCGGCAACCTCTTCAAGAGCGAGACCCGCAGCCGCAAGAAGACCAACCTGATGGTGTTTTTGCGGCCGGTGGTGGTGCGCGACGCACAGCAGAGCGACAGCCTGTCGATGGACCGCTACGACCTGATGCGCCTGCAGCAGGAAATGGCCCAGCCCGCGCCCAGCACGGTGGTGCCGGTGAACGAGGCGCCGGTGCTGCCGCTGCTGCCCGGCACCAAGCCGGCTGCGCCGGCCACCCCCGCGCCCGCCGCCCCGGCCCGGAACTGAGCGCATGCGCTACCCGCTGCCCTACGCCTTTGCGCGCACCAGCCAGCTGCTGCTGGAAGACGACGGCACCGACCTGACGCTTTGGCTGGCCGGCGAAGCGCCGCGCAGCGCCTGGAGCGAAGTCATGCGCAAGTACCCGGTGCGCAGCGTGCAGCAGCTCGACGCCCCGGCGCTGGCACAGCGCATCAGCGCGGCCTATGCGCAAGGCGAATCGAGCGCGGCCACGGTGGTCAGCGAGGTGGAGAACGACGCCGACCTCTCGCGCATGATGCAGGAGCTGCCGGCGGTGGAAGACCTGCTGGAAACGTCCGACGACGCGCCCATCATTCGCATGCTGAATGCACTGCTGACGCAGGCCGCGCGCGACGGCGCCAGCGACATCCACATCGAACCGTATGAGCGCACGTCCAGCGTGCGCTTCCGGGTGGACGGCACGCTGCGCGAGGTGGTGCAGCCCAACCGCGCGCTGCACGCGGCGCTGATCTCGCGCCTGAAGATCATGGCCGAGCTGGACATCGCCGAAAAGCGCCTGCCGCAGGACGGGCGCATCAGCCTGCGCATTGGCACCCGCGCAGTGGACGTGCGGGTGAGCACGCTGCCCAGCGCCCACGGCGAGCGTGCGGTGCTGCGGCTGCTGGACAAGAGCGAGAGCAAGCTCAGCCTCGAATCGGTGGGCATGCAGGGCCATGTGCTGCAGCGCTTCGAACAGCTCATTGCCCAGCCGCACGGCATCATCCTCGTGACCGGGCCGACCGGCTCGGGCAAGACCACCACGCTGTATGCAGCGCTGCAGCGGCTGGACGCCAGCCAGAGCAACATCATGACGGTGGAAGACCCGATCGAGTACGAGCTGCCCGGCATCGGCCAGACGCAGGTCAATGCCAAGATCGACCTGACGTTTGCCAAGGCGCTGCGCGCCATCCTGCGGCAGGACCCGGACGTGATCATGATCGGCGAGATCCGGGACTTTGAAACCGCGCAGATCGCCATCCAGGCCTCGCTCACCGGCCACCTGGTGCTGGCCACGCTGCACACCAACGACGCCGCCAGCGCCGTGACACGGCTGACCGACATGGGCGTGGAGCCGTTCCTGCTCAGCAGCTCGCTGCTGGGCACGCTGGCCCAGCGGCTGGTGCGCAAGCTCTGCAAACACTGTGGTGGCCCGGGCTGCAGCGAATGCGGCCACACCGGCTACCAGGGCCGCACCGGCGTGTTCGAGCTGCTGGTGACGGACGAAGCCATCCGCGCACAGATCCACAACCGCGCGTCGGAGGCCGAGATCCGCGACGCCGCGCTCAAGGCCGGCATGGTGCTGATGCGCGACGACGGCGAGCGCCTGGTGCGCGAGGGCATCACCTCGCGCGAAGAGCTGGTGCGGGTGACGCGCGAGTAGGCACGGTCACACCCTGGCCGGTGGTCCGTACGGGCAGTAGTTCGGCCGCGGGCCCACCTGCGGGTGCTTGCGGCAGGTGTCGGGGCGCTGTTCGTACACGGTGCAGCGGCGCGTGGTTGCATCAAGCAGGCGGCAGTCGCCATCGGCGCGGCGCGCCAGGGTGAACAGGTTCTGGCGGAAGTTGAAGTGGTCCACCTGCCCGGCACGCATCAGCCGCCGCGCGATCTGCTTGGGCGCCTCGTGCTCGGCCTCGAACGCATCCACCCAGCCCAGCCGCACCAGGTCGGGCAGGCGCACTTCCACCGGCATGGTGCAGCAGTTGGCAGCACAGCCGTTGCACAGGCCGCTGCGGTAACGCGTCCAGGTCTCGGGCCGGTCCACGTCCACCAGCTGGATGGGGGAGCGCATGGCGGACCGGGCCGATTGGTAAAAAGTGCCGCCAGCCCGCATCCAACCTGCGTGAGCCGCTATCATTTTTGTAGCATTCCGGGAGCCCAGCCACCGCCCAGTGCGCGGAACACCCCGGCCTGCGCCACTGCCAGCGCGCGCTGCGCATCGGCCAGCTGCGACTGCGCCGCCAGCGCCGCCCGCTCGGCCTCGATCGCCTCCAGCTGGTTGGCCACGCCTCCGTTCACGCGCAGCTGGGTGAGCCGGGCCGCCTCCGCCAGCGCGCGGGCGCGCTGCTGCGCGAGCGCCAGCGAGCCGCTGGTTTCGGCGGCGGCGTCGAGCGCGTCGCGCACCTCGCGGAAGGCATTGGCCACCGCGTCGCGGTAGTCCAGCTCGGCCTGGCGCTGCTGGGCCAGCACGGTGTCGCGTGTGGCGTCCAGCCGGCCAGCGTTCCAGATCGGCTGGGTGAGTGACGCCACGATGCTCCAGACCGTGGAGCGGGCGTCCAGCAGGTCGCCCAGCTCGCGGCTGGCCTTGCCCAGCGAGGCACTGAGCGCCACGCCCGGCAGGTAGGCGGCACGCGCCACGTCCACCCGGGCCCCGGCGGCGCGCAGGCGCGCCTCGGCGGCGGCCACGTCGGGCCGCTGCTGCAGCAGCGACGATGGCAGGCCGGCGGGCACGCCCTCGGCCACGGCCAGCGGCTGCGCCGCGGGGGTGATGGCGGCGTCCCACACGGCGCGCGGGCTGCGGCCCAGCAGCTGCGCCAGCGCACGTGCCGTCTCGCCGCGCGCGCGCTGCAGACGCAGCAGCTGGCCTTCGTTGGCGGCCAGCTCGGCTTCGAGCTGGCGCAGGTCCAGTTCGGACAGCTCACCGGCACTGCTGCGCAGACGCTGCAGGCGCATGCCCTCGCGCTGGCCCTGCACCGTGCGCTGGAAGGCGGCGAGCTGCGCCTCCACTGCCTGCAGCGCGGCGTACGACTGCACCACCTGCGCGGCCAGCGTGGTGTGCAGCGCGTCGCGGGTGTACACCGTGGCGGCCAGCCCTTCACGTGCCGCCCGCGAACCGGCGGCCAGGCGGCCCCACAGGTCCACCTCGTACGACACATTGAGCGTGGCACGGATGTCGGTGGTCACGGGCGACGGGCCCACCGGCTGGGCGCCGGTTTCGCTGCTGCGCTGGCGGGTGGCACCCACCCCGGCGCTGACGACGGGCGCCGAGTCGGCTTGCGCCAGCCGTAGCGACGCACGGGCTTCGTCGATGCGGGCCAGCGCCCGCGCGAGGTCGGTGTTGTTCTGCAGCGCCTCGGCCACCAGGGCGTCGAGCTGCGGGTCGCGGTAGAGCTTCCACCAGTCGGCCGCCACGGTCTGGGTGGTGCTGGCGGTGGCCACCGGCAGATCCACGACGGGCGACGGGCTGGACCCGGGCGCGGTGGCACAGCCGGCCAGCGCCAGCGCCAACAGCAGCGGCGTGAGGGTATGGAGCTTGGCCATCATGCGCCCTCCCCGGGGTTGGCCTGCGCGGTGCGGGCAGCGGCTTCGCGGGCGGTGGCCTTCTCGTGGGCCTCGCGCGCCTCGGCCTGCATCTCGGCAGTGCTGCGCGCTTCGCGGAATTTGCGGTCAGTGATCAGGCGGAAGAACATGGGCACAAAAAAGACGGCCAGGAAGGTGGCGGCCAGCATGCCGCCCATCACGCCCGTGCCCACCGAATGCCGGGCCCCGGCGCCCGCGCCACTGGAGATGGCCAGCGGCAACACGCCGAGGATGAAGGCCAGCGACGTCATGATGATGGGCCGGAAGCGCAGGCGCGCGGCCTCGATGGCGGCGGCCGACGCCGTCATGCCCTCGTAGTACTTGAGCGCCGCGTACTCCACGATCAGGATGGCGTTCTTGGCCGCCAGCCCCAGCAGCGTGACCAGGCCGATCTGGAAATACACGTCGTTGGTCATGCCGCGCAGCCAGACCGCGGCCAGCGCGCCAAACATGCCGAAAGGCATGGCCAGCAGCACCGAGAACGGCAGCGACCACTTTTCGTACTGCGCCGCCAGGATCAGGAACACCATGATGGCCGCCAGCCCGAGCGCCAGGCCCGAGGTGCCGGACGAGCGCTTTTCCTGGTACGAGGCGCCGCCCCAGTCAAAACTGAAGTCTGCCGGCAGGGTGTCCCGCGCGATTTTTTCCACCGCCGCAATGGCCTGGCCCGAGCTCACGCCCGGCGCGCCCTGGCCAAACAGCTTGACAGCCGGCAGGTTGTTGAAGCGGTCCAGCGTCTCGGGCCCGGCCGAGTAGCTGACCTTGGCCAGCGCCGAGACGGGAATCATCTCGCCCTTGTCCGAGCGCACCCACATGCGCCCGATGTCTTCCGGCCGCTTGCGGTAAGGCGCGTCGGCCGACATCAGCACCTGCCAGGCGCGGCCGTACTTGTTGAAGTCGTTCACATAGGCGCTGCCCAGCGTGGCGGCCAGCGTGTTGAACAGCTCGTCCACCGGCACACCCAGCGCCTTGGCGCGCTCGCGGTCCACGTCCACCCGCAGCTGCGGCGCGGTGGCGCGCCACAGCGACTGCACACCCGCGAGCTGCGGGTCCTTGCCTGCGGCCGCCTGGAACTGGCCCATCACCTCGGCCAGGCGCGCCGCGCCGCCCTCGCCCCGGTTCTGGATGTAGAACTCGAAGCCGCCCGCCGTGCCCAGGCCAAAGATGGGCGGCGGGTTGAAGGCGAGCACCAGCGCTTCCTTGATGTGGCCGGTCTTGCCAAACAGCTCGCCGACCAGCGCCTGCACCGGCACCGGGCGTTCGTCCCAGTGCTTCTGCGTGACGAAGATGGTGGCCGCGTTGTTGCGGTAGCCGCCGCCCAGGAAGTCGAACCCGGTGAAGGCCACCACGTCCTCGTTGTACGGGTTGCTCTTGATGATCTCGGTGACCTCGGCGGTCACCTTGTCGGTTCGCTCCAGCGACGAGCCGTCGGGCAGGATGACCGCCGCAATGTAGAAGCCCTGGTCTTCGTCCGGCACCAGCGAGCCGGGCGTGACGCGCCACAGCCCGGTGGTGATGGCCACCATGCCGGCGAACAGCAGCACGCCCACACCGGCGCGCCGGATCATGAAGCCCACACCGCCCACATAGCGCTGGGTGATGCGGCCAAACACGCGGTTGAAGGCCTGGAAGAAGCGGCCGGGCTGCCGGTGTTCGCGCTTCAGGATGAGCACGCACAGCGCCGGCGTGAGCGTGAGCGCCACGATGCCCGAGATGACCACGGCAATGGCAATGGTCACCGCGAACTGGCGGTACAGCTCGCCCGTGAGGCCACCCAGGAAGGCAATGGGCACGAACACCGCGCACAGCACCAGCACGATGGCGATCACCGGGCCGGTGACTTCCTGCATGGCCTTGACGGCCGCTTCGCGGGCGTGCAGGTGCTCCTCGTGCATGATGCGCTCGACGTTTTCCAGCACCACGATGGCGTCGTCCACCACGATGCCGATGGCCAGCACCATGCCGAACAGCGTGAGCGTGTTGATGGAGTAACCCAGCAGCAGCAGGCCGGCAAACGTGCCGATCAGCGACACCGGCACCGCCACCACCGGGATCAGCGTGGCGCGCCAGTTCTGCAGGAACAGGAACACCACCAGCACCACCAGCACCATGGCCTCGGCCAGGGTCTTGACCACCTCGCGGATTGACACCTCCACAAAGCGCGTGGTGTCGTAGGGGATGGAATAGGTCAGCCCCTGCGGGAACCGCTGGGCCAGCGCGGCCACGGTTTTCTCCACGTCCTTGCCCACGTCGATCGCGTTGGCGCCGGGCTGCAGGAACACGCCGATCAGCGTGGCGGCCTTGCCGTTGACCTTGCCCTTGAAGTCGTAGTCCTTGGCGCCGAGCTCCACGCGCGCCACGTCGCTCAGGCGCACGGCCGAGCCATCGGGGTTGGAGCGCACGATGATGCGCTCGAACTGCGCGGCCTCGGACATGCGGCCCTGGGTGGTGATGGTGTAGACCATCTCCTGCGGGCCGCCGGTGGGCGCCTGGCCCACCTTGCCGGCGGCAAACTGCGCGTTCTGCTCGTTGATGGCGCGCGCCACGTCGCCCGGCGTCACCTTCAGCTGCGCCAGCCGGTCGGGCTTGAGCCAGACGCGCATGGCGTAGTCCTTGGCACCGAAGATCTGCACGTTGGTGGTGCCGGGCACGCGCTTGAGCGCGTCCAGCACGTTCAGCGTGACGTAGTTGCTGGTGGCGAGGTCGTCAAAGCGGCCGTCGGTGGAGAAGAATGCAATCACCTGCAGGAACGACGACGAACCCTTTTCCACCGTGACGCCCTGGCGGCGCACTTCCTGCGGCAGTTTGGCCTCGGCCTGCTTGACGCGGTTGTTCACGTTCAGCGCGGCCTGATCGACGTTGGTGCCGATGTCGAACGTCACCTGGATCTGCACCACGCCGTTGGAGGTGGACGTGGAGTTCATGTAGATCATGCGTTCCACGCCGTTGATGGCGTTTTCAATCGGCGCGGCCACGGTCTGCTCGATCACCTCGGCGCTGGCGCCGGGGTAGATGGCGGTGACGGTGACCACCGGGGGCGCAATCTCGGGGTACTGCGCGATCGGCAGGGCCCGCATCGCGGCCAGGCCGGCGATGACGATGAACACCGAGAGCACCGCCGCAAAAATCGGGCGGTCAATGAAGAAGCGGGAGAACATGTGCGGGCCCCCGGCTTACTTGGCGGCCGGCGTGGATGCCGCTGCGGCCGGGCCGCTGGCCCCCGCGGCGGGCGCGGGCGCTGCCACCTGCACCGGCGCACCGGGGCCGATGCGCATGACGCCTTCCACAATCACCGTGTCGCCCTGCTTCAGCCCGCCGTTGACGAGCCACTGGTCGCCCAGCTGCTCGCCCACCTGCACCGGACGCGGCTGGGCCTTGTTGTCGGCCACCACGTAGACGAACTTGCCCTGCGGGCCTTCCAGCACGGCGCGGGTGGGCACCTTCACGGCAGCGGGCCGGTTGGCGCCGAGCAGGCGCACCCGCACAAACTGGCCGGGCCTGAGCAGGCCGTCGGCGTTGGGCACCTCGGCCTGGGCTTCGGTGGTGCCGGTGCTGGCGGACACCCGCGCGTCGGTGAACTGCAGCTTGCCGCGGCGCTTGAGCACCGAGCCGTCGGCCAGCACCACTTCCACATCGAACTGGCCGCCCTTGGGCAGCTGCAGGCGGCCGGCCTCGGCCTCCTGCCGCCAGCGCATCTGGTCGGTGTCGGCAATGCCGAAGCGGATGAGTGCCGGGTCGGTCTGGGTGATGGACGTCAGCAGCACCTGCGGGCCGGACACCAGCGTGCCTTCCGACACCTGCGAGCGGCCCACCACGCCGCCGATCGGCGCCTCGACGCGGGTGTAGTCGAGGTTGAGCGCGGCCTCGGCGCGGCGGGCCTGCGCGCCCTTCACGTCGGCACGGGCAATGGCCTCGGCCGAGGCGGCGTCGTCATACTCCTTCTGGCTCACGGCCCGGGCCTCGAACAGCGGCTTGAGCCGGGCCAGCGTGCGCGAGGCCTGGGCCAGCCGCGCCTCGGCCGAGGCCACGTCGGCATCGGCCTTGTCCAGTGCGGCCTTGAACGGTGCGGCGTCCAGACTGTAGAGCGACTGGCCGCGCGTCACGGCCACGCCTTCACGGAAATTGCGCTTGAGCAGGATGCCCGAGACGCGGGCGCGGACCTCGACTTCACGTGAACCAGCCGCCTGGCCCACATATTCATAGGTGGCGGGCAGCGTGGCCAGCGACACCTGCATCACCGAGACCTGGGCCGGCGGAAAGCCGCCGCCGGGGCCGCCCGGGCCACCGGAACCACCGCCACAGGCGGCCAACAAGAAAAGGGGAGCAACAGCAAGGGCAGCGCGCACGCGCGCAGGGCGAATCGACAACATGGCAGGGTCTTCTGCAAATATCGAAAACCGTTCGCGGCCACCGCAGGTAAGCGGCGGCGCGTGGCGGGCTTTCGGGGGTTGAACCGGTGGGACCTGAAAAGTCTACCGAATTTGTAAGACTTCTGCCGGAAGTGTCGCGCGGCGCTTGCCGGGAAGTGTCAGGAGGATGAATTGGAGGCCGATGCAAACGTGCCAGCGAACGACGCGATGGATCCAACTGTTGAGTTGCGATAGGTTATTCCCGCCGAGACGGGAAGCCAGGCCGTCCACACAGTGCGCGCTACGCCCACGGACTGATAGAGCACGCGAACGGGCGAAAGTCAGAGTTCAGTTCAATAGCATTAAGGCCGAATTAGCGGCGAGCGTTGTCCCATGGGTTATCAGACGGCGCGGACTGACTCGCGGGAGTTGCGTCGACAGATTTAGACATCAGAAAGCTGATGAAGAAATAGCTGCCTAGCGCAGCTGCAGCGATCCCCAGTATTAGCCCACCAACCCCGATTTTTTCTAGCCACTTGACAACGGCCAGCACCGCAAGAATGCCTCCGCATAGCGCCCAGGCAAATAGTACGAAGCCAACCCCAAGCTCCTTGGTCATGAAGACGGACCACGCGCCCAGCAGTCCCACCAAAACCACCAATGGCCAGTACTTCAACTTAGTCCTTTCTGTAGCTCGAACCAGAATTGTAGAAACAGAAACGCCCCAGAACCCGAAACGGGCGCTGGGGCGCTTGAAGACTGGTGGCCTGGGGCGGAATCGAACCACCGACACGCGGATTTTCAATCTTCGAGATTTTACAACGCTTGCCCCGCTCTTTTTGATCCCCCCTTCTACAAACGGCGACGCCTTACCCCCACGGCAGCGCCCGTGTATTCTCGGGGCTCCAGCGATTTGTAGAAGCCAATGTCTACCCCAAAGCCCCCAAAGGAAAAGCGACCTCGCAAGGCGGCTCCGTCACTGTTGGACTCGCCAAAGATCGAAGAGATGATCCAAGAGGCGGAGTTGGCTCACAGAGAAGTCGAGGAGGAGCTAGCGCTGAAAGGCAGCAAACATTTCCAGCCTGGTCGACTGCGATACCCCCCTGAGGATGAGTTGGGAACCCGCCTCAAGGAAGCCCGCGAAGCGCAACACCTTACGCAAGGTGAGTTGGCCACCCTTACCGTAGGTCTGGACGCGGAGGAAAGGGGTGTTTCTCGTGCCGTCATTTCGCTCTATGAAAAGGGGACGAACCGCCCATCCCCCCGAGAGGTGAGGCTGTTATGCGAGGCGCTACGCATTACCCCGAATTTTCTGATCTATGGTCGGGAAACTCCATTCGACCCGGTTGCCGACTATCACCGCCTGGGCACGATAGACAGGCGTGGCGATCCCGAGGGCTACGCGTGGGTGGCCTACGTCATGTCCATCATTCACCACAATCACTACGACGCCGTCATGAAGTTGATCTTGGACTTGGCGCGCGGGTGGGACAAGGACTTTGATGTTGGTCTTCAGGAGAAGGCCAATGAAGCATTTCTGCACCAAGCAGATGCCCTCCGGGATCGCTTGGCGAAGCGGGCTGCAGCTCAAGCCGTAGAACGCAAAAAGTAATTTTTCATTGCTAGAGTTGCAATTTTAAATTGCATGGTGTAAGTTCCGCTATGCGTACAACGATTCGTTGCACGCATTATCACGGAACATTGAAAGGAACACCATGTCGATCGACTTCTCTGAATTGGCGCTTTCCCCCAACGAGTCCCGCGCCGCTCGTAACTTCCTCGGCCTGAGCCAGGCCCAAACCGCCGACCAATCCGGCCTCCCCTCCCACAAACTCAAGCGCTTCGAGACCGGCAACTACGTTCCGGACTCGGAGTTCCTTGAGAAGCTGCGCGAGTTCTTCGAAGATCAGGGCTACAACTTCCACGACGAGAACGCACCAGGGGCCAAGGCCAAGGCGCGGGGCGATGTTTTCCCCTCTGGCGTCGTTGGCGGCACTGTCAGTGCACCCGAGGAAACTGGCAGTTCTCCCTCGGAGAAACCGGGAAAACTGTCTCGCGAGCGCAAAGTATTGCAGTACATGCGCATCACCCCCGACCTCGACAGCGACCAAATTGACCGTGTCTTCGGCTGCATCGAAGACAACGAATCGACCATCCTGAACGATGTGCGTAAGCCGGTGATCTACGGCTTCCTGGCGGAGACGCCGAACGAGGAGACCCAAGCCCAGGCTGTCGCCCTGCTGCGGCGCCTGGCCGAAAACGGCCTGCTGTATGCGCGGCTGATGGGCAGGGACCTACTGCCACCGGGCGAGGGCGCACCGCGTGCAGGCAAGTCAACCAAGAAGGCATCGGCAGGGTTCTTCGCCACCGGCACCAGCCCGAACACCGTCTGGAAGACAGTCGGGGAACTGCTGACGGTTGCAATGGCAGACGTCCAGCTCGCGACGGTCGAGAACGACAAGGAGGCACTGGCGCGCCGCAAAGGCCGCGCCGAGCCCTCGGAGGTACTGCAGGCGCTTGTTGGTTGAGGGGGCGCCATGAACCAACAGACCGACCCTGTTCGCATGGGCTTCCGGCCCATTGGTGCGCTACTGCCAGCCGTGGTGGCCAGATTGCTCCAGGTGCGTCGCACGCCGGATGCATCGACAGTTCCGACGATGCTGGCCGGCGGACGCGGTGCGCGCGCCAGGGTGCCAGGCCAGCGCCCACACGGTGCCGGGCAGCTTCCTGATAGGCAGAGGGCCACCGAGCGCGCATACGCCCCTTGGACGGGCCGCGACAGCGCGCCGAGCGGGGCACCCGGGAGCACGCAGGTGCGAACGGGGGGCGAGGGTAGCCCGTCCTGCGCGGTGGTGGAGCGTTCTGCAGGCTCGCCAGGCGCGACGAGGTCACCAGGCCAGGGGCCGGGCCCATCACCCGCCCGCAGGGCCTTCCTCCCGACCTTTGACTCCTACACGGTGACTACCGAGGAGTCTGGTAGCTGCGGCGTCACTGCCCTGATCAACCGCGAGGGCGCCTTCCTATTCGTTCGTCCGACTCAGTACGCCCTGCTTTGGCCGTGGACCAAGGTATGACGTACAAGCCCACGCCGCAGCCCTTCGCCTGGTGGAGCACGCCCGCACAGCGCGCCCACCGGCAATCGGCACCGGCGCCCGCAGCACCTAAGCCGCGGCGACCTTTTGCCAGGCCCACACCCCCACCGGGTGTGGCCTTGCAAAGTGCCGAAATTCACCCCTTCACGGGAAGTAACACCCCGTATGAGTCTCATGAGTGAGACAGCACCAAGCGAAGCGCAGAGGCTCATGGGACTCGATACGGTAAGACTCAAGACCCCCTACATGGCACGCTCAACCGTCGACAAAATCCGCGCCCAGGGTGAAAGCTACTGTCGCGTGAGGAACGACACCGGGGAGCTGGTTTGGGAAATCACCCGCACCAACCTGCTGGGCTCGCACGACTCCCGCATCATGGTCAGGCCCATGTACGAGGACTGCACAGGCTCACGGCATGGCAAGCCCGAATGGCACCCCAGCGAGCCCTATCTGCTCGTGGAATGCTCGGTCCCCAAAGTGCTCTACGGCCATAACATCTATGGCGCGGTCGAGGACTTCCACGGCGCTTGCGCCATGCTCAGGGAAACGCTGCAGGCGCTACTTCAGGTCAAGCTGCTACCCATAGAAAATTGGCTGGTGCAACGGGTGGACTGGGCTGAGAACTTCCAGTTGCCCTCCCAGGCGGTGCAAGAGTTTTTCGAGGGGATTTATCACATCGGGTTTCCCCGTCGCCGGATGCAGAAGCACGGCAACGAATCCATCTTCACACCTGGCACCACCACCACGATCAAGCTGTATCACAAGGGGCCGGAGTTTGAGAAGCACGACCGCAAACGCCTCTATGTGGTGCTACGCGGTGCATTCCAACAGGCAAGGCCCAAGAATGCCCCGCCCGACTGGGCACACCGGCAGGCGTCACGCAAGGTGGCGGCGCTGCAGCGCCTGGCGAACAACCGACTTCGGGCAGAAGTTGAGATTCACGCCGAAAAGCTCGACTACGACTTCGGCCACAAACCCAAGGTCCGCGAGGTCACCCCGGCCTACCTGCAGGAGCTGTTCGACAAAGAGATCGGTCGGCTGCTGCGCGAGGGTAAGGGCGCAATCCAGATCGTACGCACCAGCCTGGCAGTGCGTGACCGCCTGGACGCGCGGTACACCCCCGAGCTGGCCGGCCTGCTGCACGGCTTCTGGCTGGCGCTATCCACCCATGGCGAGGAAGACACCAAGGGCCGATTCACGCGCCCAACGTTCTACCGCCGCCGCAAACAACTGATTGACGCTGGCATTTCATGGCTGGCGACAGACGTGCAACTCATTGAACGTCAGGGGCAACTGCTGCCCGTTGACTTCTCCCCCGTTCGTGCAAATGCCCGGCGATGCCAAAGCCAGGTGCGCGAAAGACCCGCGTTCAACTACGAGCGCGAACTACTGAAACTGGCCGCTTGAGGCCATCTCCGAAAGGTAATCATCATGAGCGAAACCGTCCTGATCCTGCGCGCATCCAAGTGGGAACTAACCGACGAAAAGACCGGCGAAATCCGCAAGGGATGCACCGTCCACTACATCAACGACTACCAGGTCGAAACACCCACCGCCGTGGGCGATGCTCCCATGAAGGTGCAAGCGAGCGACGAGGTATTCACCGAGGTCAAGAAGCACAAGGCGCCCGGCATCTATGAAATCGGCACCCGCACCAAACCCGGCAAAGAAGGCCAGGCGACAGTCATCGTCACCCAGGCCAAGTTCGTGAAGGCGTTTTCGCTGGCTGCTGCACGTTGAACGCACAGGCAGCACAGTCATGATCGCCGCACCGAAAAATATCGCAGGTCCCAACCTGTTCCGACTGTTCGTTGACGAGTTGGGACGGGAGAAGGTGTGTGAATTGCTGGAGGTTCACGAGACCACCCTGCGGCGATGGCTTCGGGGCACAACGCCCGTTCCTCGCATGGCTGTGCTTGCTCTGTTCTGGGAAACCCGATACGGCCTGTCATTGATCGACACCGACCAGGTCAACGAGATTCGCCTGTTGTATCGCCGCGTCAAGATTCTCGAAGACCAATACACCCGGGCAAAGGAGATCGTCACGGGCCTGCGCCGTCTGCACGCCGGTACAGCGAACGAACCCGTTTTCGAAGAACTCCCCAAGTCCTACGGGGACGACACTCTGCCCATGCCCTACGGCCTCACGGTACGCACGGATGAAGCCAAAGAGGCGATGGGGTGACACCGCTACCGAATCATGGAATCCCCGTTTTTTCTCACCACCGACGAGCTGGACATCCTGACGGGGTTCAAGACGCCTGCCCGCCAGGTGGCATGGCTGCGCGCGAAGGGATGGCGCTTCGAGGTCAACGGCAATCGAAAACCCATCGTTGCACGAAAGTACGCGGAGAAGATGCTCGGGTGTGGCACGCCCGAGGAATCGGGCTACCGGCCCAATTTCGCCGCCTTGCAGGGGCATTGATGGGACGCCGCAGGCAATCCAACTTCGACGACCCACCACGCTTCCACCGGAAGGGCAAGGTCTGGTATCACGTCAGCGGCACATTACCCCGGGTATGGACAAAGCTTTCAGCCGACAGGGCCGAAGCTTTGCGATTGTGGGCGCAGCGGGAAGGCGTCAAGGAAGACGACTCGACCCGGTTGTTTTCCGTCATCGCGCGGAGGTATGTCCGCGAGGTCTACCCCACCAAGGCCGTCCGCACCCGCCTCGACAACGACAAGGAGCTGGTGCACCTGCTGCGCGTGTTCGGCCACATGCCCATTGATGCCATCTTGCCCATGCACATCCGCGAGTACATGGACATTCGCGGCCAGGTTGCCAAGGTACGTGCGAACCGCGAGAAGGCTTTGTTCTCGCACATCTTCAACAAGGCGCGGGAATGGGGCTACACAGCGGCACAGAACCCATGCCAAGGGGTCAGGGGCTTCAAGGAGTCCGGGCGCTCCAGGTACGTCACCGATGATGAGTTTGCCCAGGTCAAAGCGCACGCCCACCCGACCGTGATCGACGCGATGGACCTGGCGCTACTCACCGGCCAGCGACCGGCTGACGTGCTCAAGCTCAAACGCTCGGACATCCGGGACGGCGCGCTGCACCTGGTGCAAAACAAGACCGGCGCGCGCCTGGCTATCGAGGTCACTGGGGAACTGGCGGCCGTCATCGCCAGAATCAGCGAGCGTCCACGCACGGCCATCAGCGCGTTTCTGATCCAGGACGACAACGGCCAGCCACTCACGCAGCACGCGCTGCGCTCACGATTCGACAAGGCGCGTGAACTGGCAGGGGTGGCCTTTCAGTTCAGGGATATCCGCGCCAAGGCGGCTACGGATACAGGCGACCTGGCGCACTCGCAAAAGCTACTTGCCCACAAGAATCGTGAGATGACAGAGCATTACGTGAAGGCTCGGATCGGCGAACGCGTCAAGCCACTGAGGTAGCCACTCGGCAAATCAGGATTTCCCCTAGATTTCCGCTTGATTCCCCTTAGATAAGGTCGAGAAAGCTCAAGGTTTTCGTAGGTTTCCTTCTCACCAACGGTGAAATAGTTCTCCCTTGAGTAGAACTTCATACAGTATACTGTACATAAATACAGTAATTTTCAGCTTTTCTTAGCGATAATTGAATTTCATGGCCGCTACGCTATTTAACGAACGCCGCGCAGCTCAAGCAGCGGCATTCTTGCTGCATCGCGCGGGTGGCACGCTTCCCCTTATCAAGCTCATCAAGCTTCTATATTTGGCGGAGCGACTTTCGCTTTTCCGATATGCGGAACCTTTGACTGGTGACCGCCTGGTCTCCATGACACACGGCCCAGTACTTTCGCAGACTCTCAACCACATAAACGGCGCCGTCAGGTCTACTGATGGAGGATGGGACGCTTGGATTTCTGACAGAGCCGGTCATGTTGTTGCACTGCGCGATCCCAGTATGGTTCGATCCCCAGAACAAGACTTGATGGCTCTCAGTGAATCCGATTTGGAGGTGCTGGGAGAAACTTGGGCTCAATTCGGACATTGGAATCGTTGGGATTTGGTTGATTACACCCATAGTCAGTGTCCGGAATGGCAGGACCCCCAAGGGTCCAGCAACCCTATTTCCTATCACGCACTTTTTACCGCGCTCGGATACCAACCGGAGCAGGTAGCGGCACTTGTTGCGCGCCTCGCGGAGCAGGAACATCTGAACTCGGCTTTCGCCTGAACTCATTGAAGGATGGCGGCGCTTAACCAAGCAATGCTCATCCCGTCCGGCCCGGCCGGACATCACCTCTTCTTCGTGATTTCTGGCCCCGCGCCGGTGGCGGGATACGGCGCATCCACTCAGGTGATTTTGGCGAGTATCTGCTCTGTCCCCAACAACGTGCCCTATGACACGGCTTGCGTCTTGCAGGTTGGCCAGCATCCCTTCATTCAGCATCCGAGCTACGTTTCATATCGCCACTTGAGAATCGAGACGGAAGCGCACGTGGACAACATGATCGCCACCAACGTCTGGATTCCGCAGCCTGCCTGTTCCAACGCACTTCTTCAACAGATCGTCTCGCAGGTGTGCGCGTCACGTCTCACCCCGCGAGAGTTCAAGCAGTTGTTCAACTGCCCTTGAATTTCTCAGCCGTCTTTGTAGAAATCTCGAGGGAATTGTAGAAACGCCCCAGGACCCGAAACGGGCGCTGGGGCGCATGAAGACTGGTGGCCTGGGGCGGAATCGAACCACCGACACGCGGATTTTCAATCCGCTGCTCTACCAACTGAGCTACCGGGCCAGAGCCGCTGATTATACATCAGCCGGTGCTGCGTTTGCCCCGTGAGAGGTCCACGCCCAGCTGCTTGAGCTTGCGGTACAGGTGGGTGCGCTCCAGGCCGGTCTTTTCGGCCACGCGGGTCATGCTGCCGCCTTCCTTGGCCAGGTGGAATTCAAAGTAGCACTTCTCGAATTCGTCGCGCGCGTCGCGCAGGGGTTTGTCGAGCTCGAACAGCTGGCGCGGCTGGGGGCCCATTTCCACCACGGGGGGCAGGTTGTGGCCCCCGGTCATGGCGGCTTCCACAGTCAG
Source organism: Ramlibacter sp. (assembly GCA_046348225.1). Taxonomy (GTDB): domain Bacteria; phylum Pseudomonadota; class Gammaproteobacteria; order Burkholderiales; family Burkholderiaceae_C; genus JAXMEQ01. Next base: position 128,788 of record JAXMEQ010000009.1, on the reverse strand, counting down.
TTCGCTGGCCAAGACGCCTTGGACGGGGCCGGCCTTGCGCGTGCCGTTGCGGGCCAGGCCGGCTTCCACGGCCTTGAGCAGCTTCTGCAGGGTGATGGGCTTTTCCAGGAACGACTGCGCGCCGATCTTGGTGGCCTCCACTGCGGTGTCGATGGTGGCGTGCCCGCTCATCATGATGACGGGCATGGTCAGCAGGCCGGTGGTGGCCCATTCCTTGAGCAGGGACACGCCGTCGGTGTCGGGCATCCAGATGTCCAGCAGCACCAGGTCGGGCCGGGCCTTGCTGCGCGCGGCACGGGCCTGCGCGGCGTTCTCGGCCAGTTCGACGTTGTGGCCTTCGTCGTTCAGGATTTCCGAGAGCAGGTCCCGGATGCCCAGTTCGTCGTCCACCACCAGTATGTTTGCCATTGAAGTGCTCGGTTCCTGCGGGTTCGGTTGCGGCGCTGTTGTTATGCCGCAACTGCGAATGATAGCGATACTTGCGCCCCGCGGATGGCCCCGTCGGCCACCCGGTTGGACAGGTCGATGCGGGCGCCATGCTCGTCGGCGATTTTCTTGACCACGGCCAGCCCGAGGCCGGTGCCCTTGGCCTTGGTGGTGACGTAGGGTTCGAACGCGCGCTTGAGGATGTGCTCGGGAAAGCCGGTGCCGGTGTCCTGCACCACCAGCCGCACCCGACGCGAGGTGTCGTTCCACTGGGTCTTGAGCGTGACCTGCCGCACCGCGCAGCCTTCGGTGGCGTCCTGTGCGTTCTGCAGCAGGTTGTGGATCACCTGGCGCAGCTGCTGCGCGTCGCCCAGTACGGGCGGGCAGGCGGCGTCCAGTTCCACCCGCACGGGCACTGCGCCCGCACTGTCGCCGCCTTCGTCCAGGTACAGCTGCAGCACGTCGGTGACCAGCGCGTTCAGGTCCACCGGCTTCAGCTCGGCGGCGGGCAGGCGCGCGTAGTCGCGGAATTCATTGACCAGCCGCTTCATCGCGTCCACCTGGTCCACGATGGTCTTGACCGACTTGGCCAGCACCGCCTGCTCGGGCTCGGCCAGCTTGCCGGCGAGCTTCATTTCCAGCCGCTCGGCCGACAGCTGGATGGGCGTGAGCGGGTTCTTGATTTCATGCGCCAGCCGGCGTGCCACTTCGCCCCAGGCCTGGGCGCGCTGGGCCGAGACGATTTCCGAGATGTCGTCAAACACCAGCAGCCAGGCCTGCTTGCCCGGCATGCTGGCGGGCATTTCAGCGCCGCGCGCCACCAGGGTGATGACGTTCTTCTGGGGCGCGGCGGCCTGTTCGGCGCCCAGCTCGAATGACTGCTGCCAGTGGTCCAGGCCATGTTCCTGGCGCTCGCGCATGTAGTCTTCAAACTGCTTCTGCACGCTGGCGCCAAAGGCCTCCAGCCCCGGCACCTCGGCCAGCGGCACGCCGTCGTACACCGCCAGCGGCACACGCAGGATGCGGGTGGCGCCCGGGTTGGCGGACTGGATCACGCCATCGGTGTCGAGCACGATCACGCCCGCCGTGAGGTTGTCCAGGATGGCCTGCAGGTTGGCGCGCGCGGCGTTCACCTGGCCCATGCTCTTCTCCACCGCACCGCGGGCGTCGGCCAGCTGCTGCGTCATTTGCGCGAACGAGCGCGTCAGGCCGCCCAGCTCGTCCTTGCCCTGCAGGGCGGGCTTGGGCGACAGGTCGCCCGCGGCCACCTCGCGCACGCCGGCGGCCAGCACCAGCAACGGACGCGCCAGCTGGTTGCCCAGCAGCACGGCCAGCAGCACCGCGCCGAACACGGCCAGGAACAGGCTGAGCGTGAGGGTGCCGATGTACATGCGGCGCAGGCCCTCGCGGGCCAGCGCGCGTTCCTGGTATTCGCGGTTGGCCTCCTGCACCGCGATGGCGTTGGCCACCAGCGTGGGCGGCAGCGCCTGGGTGACCTGCAGGTAGCGCGGCTCGGCCAGCAACCCCAGTGACGACGGCGAGGCCAGCGCCAGCACCTTGATGCGGGCGTTGTTGGCCGCCCCCAGGCCCGGCTCGTCCAGCCCCTCCACCACCGCGACCGAGCGTTGCGTGCGCACCATGCGCAGCTGCTGCGGGCTGGGCCGCTCGGGATTGAGCAGAAAGCGCGACTGCCCGGCGCTGCCCACCAGCTGGCCGCTGGCGCTCCAGAGGATCACGTCGCTGGCCGAGAGCTGGTCGCGGATGCGCTCCAGCACCAGGCCGGTGCCGGCATCCGGAATGTCTGCCAGCTGGGCGGTGGCCGAGCGGGTCTTGTTGGCCAGGTCGTTCGACAGCGTGTCCAGCGTGGCGCGGCCCAGGTTCAGGCCGGCATCCAGCGCGCCTTCGACCTTCACGTCAAACCAGCTTTCGATGGAGCGCGACACAAACTGGTACGACACCACATAGATCAGCACGCCGGGCGCCAGCCCCACCAGCGCAAAGATGGCAGCCAGCTTGACCAGCAGCCGGCTGCCAAACTTGCCGCGGCGCAGGCGCAGCACCAGCCGCACGACGATCCAGGCGATCAGCAGCAGCAGCGCCACGGCCACCACCACGTTGATGGTGAACAGGCGCGCGTAGTTGCGTTCATACAGCTCGCGGTTGTTGGTGGCCAGCGTCAGCAAAAACAGCAGCACCACGCCAATGACGGCCATGGCCGCCACGCCCAGGCTCAGGGCCCAGCGCAGGGCGCGCGAGGTCTGCAGCGAAAACCGCGCCGCGGGCTCGGGCGTGCTCACGGGCTGCTTTCCACCACCAGCCGCTGGTTGCGCACGGCCGCGATGCGCCAGTCGGGCTGGCCCACGGCGCCGATCTGGAACGGCCGGGGCAGTTGCGAGACATCCAGCCGGAAGCGGAAGTCCACGTTGTGCCGGGCGTCGGGCTCGATCTCGGCCGCCTCGGCAATCTTCCAGCGCGAGATGCGCTTGACCGCAGCCATGGCTTCTTCCAGCGTGTCAAAGTTCTGGCCCAGGGTGACGCCCAGGCCGGTGTTGTTGATCGGCCCCGGCGCCACCTGCAGGCGCCAGCGACGCGTCAGCGGCTGGTACGACACGCGCATGTGCCGCGCCGCGCCGGTGATCTTGCGGTCATACCAGTACCAGCGGTCGCGGTACAGGTCGGCCTCGGCCACAAAGTACATCGACAGGCCCTTGAGCAGCGCGTCTTCCACCACGGCCGGCAGGTCGAAGCGGATGTTGGCGGACAGGAACACGCCTTCTTCCGTGCGCTCCAGCCGCATCTGGGTGATGTCGGTGGCCACGTCGGCCTGTGCCGGCAGCGCCGCGCCCAGCAGCAGGCAGGCCAGTGCCAGCCAGCGCGCCAGGCTAGCCCGGGCGTTTTTGCAGCAGTGCGTAAAAAAAGCCGTCGTGGTCACCTGGCAGATTGTCCGGGACGGGGTTCGGGTTTGCCCCGCTCTGGGGCATTAAATGGCCGGGCGACGGCAGCAAAACAGCCCCGGTGTTGTGCGCAACAAACGTTTGCACCTGGGCCTCGCCCTCAGCCCGAAACACCGAGCAGGTGCAGTACAGCAGCACCCCGCCGGGGCGCAGCAGCGGCCACAGCGTGGCCAGCAGCCGGGCCTGGATGGCGGCCAGCTGCGCGATGTCGGACGGGCGGCGCAGCCAGCGCACGTCGGGGTGGCGGCGCACGATGCCCGACGCCGTGCAGGGTGCGTCCAGCAGGATGGCGTCAAACGGCTGGCCGTCCCACCAGTCGGCCGGACGGGCTGCGTCGGCGGCCAGCACCCGGGCGGCCAGGCCCAGGCGGCGCAGGTTGTCGTGAATGCGCTCGCAGCGCGCGGGGTCGATGTCCAGCGCCGTCACGTCGGCGTCGGCCAGCTCCAGCAAATGGGCCGTCTTGCCACCGGGCGCGGCACAGGCGTCCAGGACGCGCGGCCGGCTGGCGGCCCCCTCACCGCTGCCGGCGAGCGCGCCCAGCAGCAGCGGCGCTGCGAGCTGGGCAGCGGCGTCCTGCACCGACACCACACCATCGGCAAAGCCCGGCAAAGCGGTCACGGCGCACGCGTGCTCCAGCACCAGGCCCTGGGTCGCCACCGGAGTTGCTATGATTTTCATAGCAGCCAGCGCAGTCTGGTAGCGGGCTACAGCCTCTTTTCTTGCATTGACGCGCAGCGTCATCGGGGCGGCGGCATTGTTCGCGTGCAGGATGGCCTGCCACTGCGAAGGGTGGTCTTTGCGGACCTGCTCAATCCACCAGCGCGGGTGGTTCCACTGCGCCACCGGGTCGCTGTCGGTGCTGGCCACCAGCGCGTCGCGCTCGCGCAGCAAGCGGCGCAGGCAACCGTTGATGAATCCCGCCTGGCCCCTTGTGGCCGGGTCGCGCTTGGCGGCTTCCACTGCCTGGTTGACCAGGGTGAACACCTCGTAGGGCGCCTGCCGCTCGTCCCAGGCCAGCGCCAGGGCGGTGCACAGCAGGGCATCGGCCGCCGGGGGCGGTGCCCGGCGGGCCAGTTGGCGGCGCAGCGCCTCGGCGCGGCCCAGTTGGCGCAGCACATGAAAGGCCAGGGCCTGTGCGCCCGGGCGCAGCGCGCCCTCCACCGCGGCCAGCGCGGCCGTGCCCGACTGGCCCGCGCGGACGGCCGACAAAACGGAAGCGGCAGCCTGAAGCTGCCGCCAGAGAGGGATGGGGGTTGCCATTAGCGCATTGTGCAGGCGGTACGGATCATTCCAGTGCCACCGCGGAACCGGCTCTGCCGGGCCGCTGGCGGCGCGCCCCTTGGGTGGAGGCGGCCAAAGGCCGCTTTGGGGGGGTTACGTCAGGCTATCCGCCCAGATGTTGTGCGCCCAGTTCATGGCATACGTGCCTTCCAGCTCGGTCGGGCCGGCGCTCAGACCACCGGAGCCGGCCACCGTCTTGAAGGTTTTCTCCGCCGCCACGTACTCGTGCACGCTGGCCACATGGACGACGTTCTTGTTGTCCACAAAGCTGTAGCAGGTGTTGGTGAGCATGGGCGCGGGGTTCACGGCCCAGCCGGACAGCTCGGCCACAATGGCAGCAGCGGCCACCTTGCCGTGGCTGTTGGCCATGTGGCCGCTCTTGGGCATGGCCGGCGCGATCTGGATCGAGTCGCCCAGCACGTGCACGTCCCTGGCGGCGGTGGACTCGAAGGTCTGGTAGTTGACGCCGCACCAGCGGTTGTTGGCCTGGTTGTTCAGGCCGGTCTGCACCGCGATCAGGCCTGCGCGCATGGGCGGCAGGGCGTTGATGACATTGGCCTTGACGTCTTCCTGTACATCGAACTTGATCAGGCCGGCCCGCGCGTCAACTGCCGTGGCCTTGTGCTGACCCCGGTATTCCACGATGCCCTTGTACTGTTCGGCCCACACCTTCTTGAACAGCGCGCCCTTGGAGGTGACATCGGGATTGGCGTCGAGGATCAGCACCTTGCTGCGCGGCTTGGCCTGCTTGAAGTACCAGGCCACCTGGCAAGCCCGCTCGTACGGGCCGGGCGGGCAACGGTAGGGCGCCTCGGGGATGGTGAGCGCATACACACCGCCGTCGGGCATGGCTTCCAGCTGCTTGCGCAGCGCCGTGGTTTCCGGCCCGGCCTTCCAGGCCTGCAGGATCTGGCCCGAGGCCTGGGCCGCGGCCAGGCCTTCGATCCCGCCGAACATGAGGTCGATGCCGGGCGAGACCACCAGCTTGTCGTAGCCAATGGTGGCGCCGCCGCCCAGCGTGACGGTCTTTCTGGCGGTGTCGATCGACTTGGCGATGTCCTTCACGACCGTGACGCCGTGGTTCTTGCCCAGGCCCGCGTAGGACGTGGTGATGTCGGCCATCTGCTTGCTGCCGCCGAGCACGAGGTTGGATATCGGGCACGACACGAAGGCGTCGTTGGGCTCGATCAGCACCACGTCGATCTTGTAGTCGGACAGCAGGCGCACGTATTTGGCGGCGGTGGCACCGCCATAGCCGCCACCGACCACCACCACACGGGCCTTGGCCGGAATGGAGGTGGTGGCGCAGGCGCCCAGGCCCAGCAGGCTGAGCGCGGCGGAGGACTGGAGGAAGGAACGTCGTTGCATGGTCTTCTCCTCGTTTATTTCTTCTGGGCCGCAAAGTAGGTCGAGATCTGCTCGATCTGCGCGTCGCTGTAGCCCTTGCTGAGCTGGTGCATCACGGTGGCAGGACGGGCGCCCGACTTGAAGGCCTTGAGCTGGGCGACCAGGTAGTCCCGCGGCATGCCGGCAATGGTGGGCACGCTGGAACCGTCCACGGCCTTGCCGTTGGTGCCGTGGCAATTGGCGCAGGTGGCGGCCAGGCTCTTGAGGTACAGCGCGTCCGGCGTCTGCGCGCTGGCGGCACTGGCAGCGGCCAGCGTGAGCGCGGCCATCATCCAGGTTGTTTTCATCGGGATCTCCTTGGGGGTATGCATGCGCCAATGGTGGGGCCGGCAGGGCCCGGACGCCTCCGTAGTATCCATGAGCCACGCCGCACGCCAACCAATTTATGGCGATGAGCTTATACCGGGCGCGCTGCCTTGAAGCCGAACAGCCAGGCCAGCAGCACCGCCGGAAACTGCGCAATGGCCACGTTGTAGCGCGTCACCGCGTCATTGAACTGCGCCTGCAGCCGGTGGGTGTCCTGCATCAGCTGCTGCCACTGCGCGGCCACGGTCTCGGGCATGGCGGCGCCGGCAAGGTCGTGCGCGTCGGTGCTGACCCGCTGCCAGGCCAGCAGCAGCACGTCCTGCGCGGCCCGCAGGGCGCCGGCGCGGCTGGCGTGCAGCGGACGCGCCCGCATGGCCGCCAGCGAAGTGGCAAACTGGGTGCTGGCCCCGCGCAGGCCGGCCCAGAGCTCGCTGCCATCGCCGATCATCGCGCCGTCCAGCGTGAACTGCGAGGTCTGGAACTCGTCCGGCAAGCTGGACTGCACCAGCGCCAGCTGGCGCTGCCACTGCGCATCCAGCGCGGCGAACGCGGCGTTGGCCTCGGCGCGCAGGCGCACCAGCCGGTTGTAGGCCCCGACAGACCAGAACAACAACACCGGCAGGCCGATCCACAAAAGCAGGTTCATGCCCGGACTATAAAGAAAAAGCGCCTCAAACCCGCATGAAACGGGCGTGAGGCGCTATCTTTTTGCTAGCAGCTGCGGCTTATTCGGCCGTTGCTCCTTCACCCGGCTCGACCGGGCCGCCTTCGGTGGCGGTGGCCAGTTCGGCGGCTTCGGCTTCGGCAATGGCGCGGCGCTCGGCCTCGTCCATCAGGTCCTTGGCCTTGCGGGCCTGGTGATAGGCCAGGCCGGTGCCTGCGGGGATCAGGCGGCCGACGATGACGTTTTCCTTCAGGCCACGCAGCTCGTCGCGCTTGCCCATGATGGCGGCTTCGGTCAGCACGCGGGTGGTTTCCTGGAAGGACGCCGCGGAGATGAACGAGTCGGTGGACAGCGAGGCCTTGGTGATGCCGAGCAACAGGTTGCTGTAGGTCGCCGGGATCTTGCCGTCGGCCCGAAGCGCGTCGTTGGTGTCGAGCATTTCAGAACGCTCGACCTGTTCGCCGGCGATGTAGCTGGAATCGCCCGGGTTCTCGACCACGACGCGGCGCAGCATCTGGCGAACGATCACCTCGATGTGCTTGTCGTTGATCTTCACGCCCTGCAGACGGTAGACGTCCTGCACTTCGTCAACGATGTAGCGCGCCAGTTCTTCGGAGCCCAGCAGGCGCAGGATGTCCTGCGGATCGGCCGGGCCGTCCACCACGGACTCGCCCTTGTTGACCACCTGGCCTTCGTGCACCAGGATGTTCTTTTCCTTGGGCACGAGTTCTTCCCAGACCTTGCCATCCGGGTCGGTGATCTGCAGGCGGATCTTGCCCTTGGTCTCCTTGCCGAACGACACGGTACCGGTCATCTCGGCCAGCACGCCCTTGTCCTTGGGCGAGCGGGCCTCGAACAGCTCGGCCACCCGCGGCAGACCGCCGGTGATGTCGCGCGTCTTCTGGCCTTCGATCGGGATGCGGGCCAGCACTTCGCCGGGGCCCACGTCCTGGCCGTCGCGCACCTGGATCAGCGCGCCGACCTGGAAGCCGATCGTCACCGAGTGGTCGGTGCCAGGGATCTTGACTTCGTTGCCCTGCGCGTCGATCAGCTTGACCTGCGGGCGCACCACCTTGGCAGAGCCGCGGCGCTTCGGGTCAATCACCACCAGCGTGGACAGGCCGGTGACTTCGTCCACCTGCTTGGCTACGGTCAGGCCTTCCTCGACGTTCTCGAACTTCACCTGGCCGGCGAATTCCGTGATGATCGGACGGGTCAGCGGGTCCCAGTTGGCCAGCACGGTGCCCGCCTTGATGGTCTGGTCGGCCTTGACGGCCAGCGTGGCGCCATAAGGCACCTTGTGGCGCTCGCGCTCACGGCCATGCTCGTCGTGGATGATGATTTCACCCGAACGGGCAATCACCACCAGCTCCTTCTTGCTGTTGGTCACGTAGCGCATGGTGGCGTTGAAGCCGATCACGCCGTTGGACTTGGCTTCCACGCTGGAGGCGATGGCCGCACGCGACGCAGCGCCACCGATGTGGAAGGTCCGCATGGTCAGCTGGGTGCCCGGCTCACCGATCGACTGGGCCGCAATCACGCCGACCGCTTCGCCGTTGTTCACCAGGCCACCGCGGCCGAGGTCGCGGCCGTAGCACTTGGCGCACAGGCCGAAGCGGGTCTCACAGGTCAGCGCGGTGCGGACCTTGACTTCGTCCACGCCCGAAGCTTCCAGGGCCTCGATGACGTCTTCGTCGAGCATCTCGCCGGCCTTGAGCAGCACCGCGCGGGTCTCGGGGTGCAGCACGTCGTCGGCAGCGGTACGGCCCAGCACGCGGTCGCGCAGCGATTCGATCACTTCACCGCCTTCGACGATGGCGCGCATCAGCGAGCCGTCGTGGGTACCGCAGTCTTCCTCGATCACCACCAGGTCCTGCGTCACGTCCACCAGGCGACGCGTCAGGTAGCCGGAGTTGGCCGTCTTCAGCGCCGTGTCCGCCAGGCCCTTTCGGGCACCGTGGGTGGAGATGAAGTACTGCAGCACGTTCAGGCCTTCACGGAAGTTGGCCGTGATGGGCGTCTCGATGATGGAGCCGTCGGGCTTGGCCATCAGGCCGCGCATGCCGGCCAGCTGGCGGATCTGCGCTGCCGAGCCGCGGGCGCCGGAGTCGGCCATCATGTAGATGGAGTTGAACGACTCCTGGTCCACTTCCTTGCCGTGGCGGTCGATGGTCTTTTCCTTGGCCAGCTGGGCCATCATGACCTTGGAGACTTCGTCACCGGCCTTGCCCCAGATGTCCACCACCTTGTTGTAGCGCTCGCCGGACGTCACCAGACCGGACACATACTGCTGCTCGATCTCCTTGACCTCCTTTTCCGAGCGGCCAATGATCTCGGCCTTCTGCGGCGGCACCAGCATGTCGTCGATGCAGATCGAGATGCCGGCCTTGGTCGCCAGGCGGAAGCCGTTTTGCAGCAGCTTGTCGGCGAACACCACCGTCTCTTTCAGGCCGCACTTGCGGAACGAGACGTTGATGAGCTTGGAGATTTCCTTCTTCTTCAGCGCCTTGTTGATGTTGCTGAATGGCAGGCCCTTGGGCAGGATTTCCGACAGCAGCGCACGGCCGGCCGTGGTTTCCACCAGGCTGGTCGACGGCACGAACTCGCCGGTTTCCTTGTTCTTGGTCCACTCGGTCAGGCGCACCGTCACCTTGGCCGTGAGTTCGACTTCGCCGGCGTCGAGCGCGCGCTGCACTTCGCCGGTGTCGGCAAAGATCAGGCCCTCGCCCTTGGCGTTGATGCGCTCACGGGTGGTGTAGTACAGGCCCAGCACCACGTCCTGTGACGGCACGATGGAGGGCTCGCCGTTGGCTGGGAACAGCACGTTGTTGGAGGCCAGCATCAGCGTGCGGGCTTCCATCTGCGCTTCCACCGACAGCGGCACGTGCACGGCCATCTGGTCGCCGTCGAAGTCGGCGTTGAAGGCGGCACACACCAGCGGATGGAGCTGGATGGCCTTGCCTTCGATCAGGATCGGCTCGAACGCCTGGATGCCCAGACGGTGCAGCGTGGGCGCCCGGTTCAGCATGACCGGGTGCTCCTTGATGACCTCTTCCAGGATGTCCCAGACCACCGGCGTGCCGGACTCGACTTCCTTCTTTGCCGCCTTGATGGTGGTGGCAATGCCCATGGCTTCCAGGCGCGAGAAGATGAAGGGCTTGAACAGCTCCAGGGCCATCAGCTTGGGCAGGCCGCACTGGTGCAGCTTGAGCGTCGGGCCCACGGTAATCACCGAACGGCCCGAGTAGTCCACCCGCTTGCCCAGCAGGTTCTGGCGGAAGCGACCGCTCTTGCCCTTGATCATGTCGGCCAGCGACTTGAGCGCGCGCTTGTTGGCGCCCGTCATGGCCTTGCCACGGCGGCCGTTGTCCAGCAGCGAGTCGACGGCTTCCTGGAGCATGCGCTTTTCGTTGCGCGCGATGATTTCCGGCGCCTTGAGTTCAAGCAGGCGGCGCAGGCGCGAGTTGCGGTTGATGACGCGGCGGTACAGGTCGTTCAGGTCCGACGTGGCGAAGCGGCCGCCGTCCAGCGGCACCAGCGGACGCAGGTCCGGCGGCAGCACCGGCAGCACGTCCATCACCATCCACTGGGGCTTGATGCCGGACTTCTTGAAGGCTTCCAGCACCTTCAGGCGCTTGGCGTTCTTCTTGACCTTGACTTCGGAGCCGGTCAGGTCGCCGCGCAGCTTCTCGATGGAATCATCGATGTCGATGCCTTCGAGCAGGTCCTTGATGCCTTCGGCGCCCATCTTGGCGACGAACTCGTCGCCGTATTCCTTGCGCTTGGCGTCGTAGTCGTCCTCGGACATGATGCTGAACTTCTTCAGCGGGGTCATGCCGGGGTCGGTCACCACATAGGCTTCAAAGTACAGCACGCGTTCGATGTCGCGCAGCGTCATGTCCAGCACCAGGCCCAGACGCGACGGCAGGGACTTCAGGAACCAGATGTGGGCGCAGGGCGCGGCCAGGTCGATGTGGCCCATGCGCTCGCGGCGCACCTTGGTCTGGGTGACTTCAACGCCGCACTTTTCGCAGATCACGCCGCGGTGCTTCAGGCGCTTGTACTTGCCGCACAGGCACTCGTAGTCCTTGATCGGGCCAAAAATCTTGGCGCAGAACAGGCCGTCACGCTCGGGCTTGAAGGTGCGGTAGTTGATGGTCTCGGGCTTCTTCACCTCGCCGAAAGACCACGAACGGATCTTCTCGGGCGACGCCATGCCGATGCGGATGGCATCGAAGTGCTCGTCGGGCGTGAATTGCTTGAACAGGTCGAGTAGTGATTTCATGTGTTAAATCCTTGTTCCTTCCTGCGATTACGAGCGCTCGAGCTCAATGTCGATACCGAGCGAGCGGATTTCCTTGACCAGCACGTTGAACGATTCCGGCATGCCGGCATCGATCGCGTGCTCGCCCTTGACGATGCTTTCGTACACCTTGGTACGGCCCTGCACGTCGTCAGACTTCACGGTCAGCATTTCCTGCAGCGTGTAGGCAGCGCCATAGGCCTCGAGTGCCCACACTTCCATCTCGCCGAAGCGCTGGCCGCCGAACTGTGCCTTGCCGCCCAGCGGCTGCTGGGTGACCAGCGAGTACGGGCCAGTGGAGCGGGCGTGCATCTTGTCGTCCACCAGGTGGTGCAGCTTGAGCACATGCATGTAGCCCACCGTGGTGGGACGCTCGAACTGTTCGCCGGTACGGCCGTCGTACAGGTGTGCCTGCGTGCGCGTTGCCGTCAGGCCCTTGGCCTTGGCGACGTCGTCCGGGTAGGCCAGCTTCAGCATGCCGCGGATTTCTTCTTCCGAGGCGCCGTCGAACACCGGCGTGGCGAACGGAACGCCCTTGGACAGGTTGCCCGCCATTTCCAGCACGTCGGCATCCGACAGCCTGGACAGGTCTTCCTTGCGGCCGGAGCCGTTGTACAGCTGGTCCATGAACTTGCGCAGCTCGGCCACCTTGGCCTCGGCCTGCAGCATGTCGCCGATACGCTGGCCAATGCCCTTGGCAGCCCAGCCCAGGTGCACTTCCAGCACCTGGCCCACGTTCATGCGCGAAGGCACGCCCAGCGGGTTCAGCACGATGTCGCACGGCGTGCCGTCGGCCATGTAGGGCATGTCTTCGACCGGAACGATCTTGGACACCACACCCTTGTTACCGTGGCGGCCGGCCATCTTGTCGCCGGGCTGCAGGCGACGCTTGACGGCCAGGTAGACCTTGACCATCTTGAGCACGCCAGCCGGCAGCTCGTCGCCTTGCGTGAGCTTCTTGCGCTTTTCTTCAAACGCCAGGTCGAAGCTGTGGCGCTGCTGCTCGATCGAGTTCTTGATGGACTCGAGCTGCGACGCCACTTCCTCGTCGGCCGGACGGATGTCAAACCAGTGGAACTTCTCGACCGAGGCCAGGTAGGCCTTGTCGATCTTGGTGCCCTTGGCCAGCTTTTGCGGGCCGCCGTTGGCGACCTTGCCGGTCAGCAGCTTCTCGATCCGGTCGAACGCGTCGGCCTCAACGATGCGCAGCTGATCGTTCAGGTCCAGACGGAAGCGCTTGAGCTCGTCGTCGATGATCTGCTGGGCGCGCTTGTCACGCTGGATGCCTTCACGGGTGAAGACCTGCACATCGATCACCGTGCCTTGCGAGCCCTGGTCCACGCGCAGCGAGGTGTCCTTCACGTCGCTGGCCTTCTCGCCGAAGATCGCGCGCAGCAGTTTTTCTTCCGGCGTCAGCGTGGTCTCGCCCTTGGGCGTGACCTTGCCGACCAGCGTGTCACCCGGCTGCACTTCGGCACCCACATAGATGATGCCGGACTCGTCGAGGCGGTTGAGCTGCTGTTCACTCAGGTTCGGGATGTCGCGCGTGATTTCCTCGGCACCCAGCTTGGTGTCGCGTGCCATCACCACCAGTTCCTCGATGTGGATCGAGGTGTAGCGGTCGTCGGCCACCACGCGTTCGCTGATGAGGATCGAGTCCTCGAAGTTGTAGCCGTTCCACGGCATGAACGCCACCAGCATGTTCTGGCCAAGCGCCAGCTCGCCGATGTCGGTCGAGGCCCCGTCAGCGATCACGTCACCCTTGGCGATGATGTCGCCGCGCTTGACGATGGGCCGCTGGTGGATGTTGGTGTTCTGGTTGGAACGCTGGTACTTGATCAGGTTGTAGATGTCCACACCGACTTCACCGGCCTGGGCTTCTGCGTCGTTCACGCGCACCACGATGCGGGTGGCGTCCACGTAGTCCACCACGCCGCCACGGTTGGCCGTGACCACGGTGCCGGAGTCCACGGCCGAGACGCGCTCGATGCCGGTGCCGACGAAGGCCTTCTCGGGGCGCAGCACCGGGACGGCCTGGCGCTGCATGTTGGCGCCCATCAGCGCGCGGTTGGCATCGTCGTGCTCCAGGAAGGGCACCAGCGAGGCCGCCACAGAGACGATCTGCGCGGGCGAAACGTCCATGTACTGGATGCGCTCGGCGCCGCAAAGAATGGATTCACCCTTCTCGCGGGCGGACACCAGTTCACCGATCAGCTTGCCGTCCTTGTCGAGGGCGGCGTTGGCCTGGGCAATGACGTACTTGCCTTCCTCGATGGCTGACAGGTAGTCGATGTCCATCGTGACCTTGCCGTCCACCACGCGGCGGTACGGCGTCTCGATGAATCCGTACTCATTCAGTCGGGCGTACAGGGCCAGCGAGTTGATCAGGCCGATGTTCGGACCTTCCGGCGTTTCGATCGGGCAGACGCGGCCGTAGTGGGTGACGTGCACGTCGCGCACTTCAAAGCCGGCGCGCTCGCGCGTCAGGCCGCCCGGTCCCAGGGCCGAGACACGGCGCTTGTGCGTGATCTCGGACAGCGGGTTGGTCTGGTCCATGAACTGCGACAGCTGCGACGCGCCGAAGAACTCCTTGAGCGCCGCGGAAATCGGCTTGGAGTTGATCAGGTCGTGCGGCATCAGCGGCTCCTGCTCCGCCTGACCCAGACGCTCCTTGACGGCCTTCTCGATACGGGCCAGGCCGGTGCGGTACTGGTTTTCGGCCAGTTCGCCGACGCAACGCACGCGGCGGTTGCCCAGGTGGTCGATGTCGTCCACCTCGCCGTTGCCGTTGCGCAGGTCAACCAGGATCTTGACCACGGCCAGGATGTCTTCGTTGGTCAGCACCATCGGGCCGGTGGATTCGTCGCGGCCGATCTTGGCGTTGAACTTCATGCGGCCCACACGCGACAGGTCGTAGGTGTCCGGGTTGTAGAACAGGCGCTGGAACAGTGCCTGCACCGCGTCTTCCGTCGGCGGCTCACCGGGGCGCATCATGCGGTAGATGGCGACGCGGGCCGCGAACTCATCCACCGTCTCGTCGATGCGCAGGGTCTGCGACATGTAGGCGCCCTGGTCGAGTTCGTTGGTGTAGATGCACTGCAGGTCCTGCACGCCGGCGGTGCGCAGCTTCTTGAGCAGGGCTTCGGTCAGCTCGTCGTTGGCCTTGGCGATGATCTCGCCGGTGTCGGCGTCCACGATGTTGCGGGCCACCACGCGGCCGATCAGGAAGTCTTCCGGCACGCTGATGTGCGTGGTGCCGGACTGTTCCAGTTCGCGGGTGTGGCGGGCGGTGACGCGCTTGTCCTTGGCCACCACCACCTTGCCCGACTTGTCTGTGATGTCAAAGCGGGCCACTTCGCCGCGCAGGCGCTCGGAGACGAACTCCATCTGCGCGCCGCTGTCCATCAGGCGGAAGTTGTCGTTGACGAAGAAGTTGGCCAGGATCGATTCCGGGTTCAGGCCGATGGCCTTGAGCAGGATCGTGACCGGCATCTTGCGGCGGCGGTCAACGCGGAAGTACAGGATGTCCTTGGGGTCGAATTCGAAATCGAGCCACGAGCCGCGGTAAGGAATGATGCGCGCCGAGAACAGCAGCTTGCCCGAGCTGTGGGTCTTGCCCTTGTCGTGCTCGAAGAACACGCCCGGCGAACGGTGCAGCTGGGAAACGATCACGCGCTCGGTGCCGTTGATGATGAAGGAACCCTTGTCGGTCATCAGGGGCACTTCGCCCATGTAGACCTCTTGCTCCTTCACTTCCTTGACCACCTTGGACTGCGGCGTCGACGACTCACGGTCGTAGATGATGAGTTGCACCTTGGCCCGCACGGCCGAGGCGAAGGTCAGGCCGCGGGTCTGGCACTCGCGCACGTCGAACGCAGGTTTGGCCAGGTTGTACTCGATGAACTTCATCTCGACAAAACCGTTGTGCGAGACGATGGGGAACGCCGCATCAAAGGCGGCCTGCAGCCCCTCGATGGTGCGTTTTTGCGGGTGCCTGTCGGCTTGCAGGAACGCGGTGTACGCGTCTTTCTGCATTTGCAGCAGGTAAGGGACTTCCAGCACGCTGTCGCGGCTGCCGAAGCTTTTGCGGATGCGCTTGCGTTCGGTGTATGAGTAGGCCATGAGATCTCCGGGCTATGAGCTCTTGCGCAACTGTCGCGCCCCGGGCGAGGGGCATTCCTGGTGGGTTGGCCACTACCAACCTTGGCGGACGGCGATGCATTGCACATCGCCCGAACCAGGGCGTCTTCTGCAGTCGGGGTCAGAAGACACTCATAAAGGCCTGCGGCGGGGCATTTATGGGTGCGCTCTGAAAGCGCCAAAGGCTGGAGGCCCTTTCGAGCACTCCAGCCCCTGAAATGGACCGGCTTACTTCAGCTCGGCCTTGGCGCCGGCTTCCACCAGCTTCTTCAGGGCAGCTTCGGCGTCAGCCTTGGCAATGCCTTCCTTCACGGCCTTGGGGGCGCCGTCGACCAGGTCCTTGGCTTCCTTGAGGCCCAGTCCGGTGATTTCGCGCACGGCCTTGATGACGGACACCTTGTTGGCGCCGGCGTCGGTCAGGACCACGTTGAACTCGGTCTTCTCTTCAGCGGCCGGGGCAGCGGCACCGCCACCACCTGCAGCGGGGGCGGCCATGGCGGCTGCGCTCACGCCAAACTTCTCTTCGATGGCTTTCACCAGGTCGTTGAGTTCCATGACCGTCATGCTGTCCAGCGAGGTCAAAAATGCGTCTTTGTCGAATGCCATTTTGATTTCCTAAAAATATGTTGGTTGAAATGCCGGGCGCGTTACGCTGCGGCAGCTTCCGGGGCGGCTTCTTCGGCGCCGCCACCCTTTTTTGCTGCCAGTGCGCCGAGCACCACTGCGGTGCGCGAGATCGGCGACATCAGCAGGCCGCAAAGCTGGGCCAGCAACACTTCCTTGGAGGGAATGTTGGCCAGCGCCTTCACGCCATTGACGTCCAGGGCCTTGCCGCCGTACGCACCGCCGCGAATGACCAACTTGTCGTTGGTCTTCGCGAAGTCGGCCACCACCTTGGCGGCAGCGGTTGCGTCCACGGAAAAGCCATAGATCAGCGGGCCGGTCATCTGGTCGCCGACGACTTCAAACGCACTGCCGGCCACAGCACGGCGGGCCAGGGTGTTCTTCAGAACACTCAGGCTCACGCCCTTGCTGCGCGCGTCATTGCGCAGTTTGGTCATGTCAGCGACCGTGATGCCGCGGTATTCCGCCATCACCAGCGTTTGAGCTTTAGCGGCGAGGCCGGTCACTTCGGAAATGACCGCTTCTTTCTCACTGCGATTCAGACTCAAGGTCTACTCCTTAAAAAGTGCCTCTTCATCCTGGGGACTGGAGACACGCCTTCCTGCAGCGACCAACTGTTTCAGAAACTTTTCAATTCCATCTGCAGCGGGATCGCCATCTGCGTTGGCTTTCACTGATTAAGTGCAAGCAGCTTGCACGCCAACGGTCTTGGATGGCCCACCCCAACCGGGGTTGTGGTGGCCCACCACACCGGCCGCCCTTGCGGGCAGCCCGTTTTCTGCGATTACGCCGAGATGGTTTGCGTGTCCACGCGGACACCCACACCCATGGTCGACGAGACCGCCACTTTCCTCAGGTACACACCCTTGCTCGATGCCGGCTTGGCCTTGTTCAGCGCTTCAATCAGCGCTGCCAGGTTGCCCTGGAGCTTGTCGGTGTCGAACGAACGGCGGCCGATCGTGCCGTGCACGATGCCGGCCTTGTCCACACGGAACTGCACCTGGCCGGCCTTGGCGTTCTTCACCGCGGTAGCCACATCGGGCGTCACGGTGCCAACCTTCGGGTTGGGCATCAGGCCGCGCGGGCCCAGGATCTGGCCCAGCGTACCGACGATGCGCATGGCGTCCGGCGCAGCGATCACCACGTCGAACGGCATGTCACCGGCCTTGACCATGGCAGCCAGATCGTCCATGCCGACGATGTCGGCACCAGCGGCCTTGGCTTCCTCGGCCTTGGGGCCTTGCGCAAACACGGCCACGCGCTTGGTCTTGCCGGTGCCATTGGGCATGACGACAGCGCCACGAACCACCTGGTCGGACTTCTTGGCGTCAATGCCCAGCTGCACGGCCACGTCGATGGACTCATCGAACTTGGCGGTGGCGGCTTCCTTGACGATGGCCAGTGCATCGGCCAGGGGGTACAGCTTGTTGCTGTCAACCTTGCCTTGCAGGGCTTTTTGCTTCTTGGTGAGCTTGGTCATTTACACGCCCTCCACATTCACGCCCATGGAGCGGGCAGAACCAGCCAGGGTACGAACGGCCGCTTCCAAGCTGGCAGCGTTCATGTCCTTCATCTTGGTCTTGGCGATTTCCTCAAGCTGGGCACGCGTGATCTTGCCGACCTTGGTGGCCAGCGGCGAGGAAGAGCCCTTATCCAGCTTGATGGCCTTCTTGATCAGGGTCGTCGCGGGCGGCGTCTTGATGATGAAGGTGAAGCTCTTGTCCGCGTAGGCGGTGATCACCACCGGCAGCGGCAGACCGGGCTCGACGCCCTGGGTCTGGGCGTTGAACGCCTTGCAGAACTCCATGATGTTCAGGCCGCGCTGGCCCAGTGCCGGGCCGATGGGCGGCGACGGATTGGCTTTGCCTGCAGGAACCTGCAGCTTCACAAAACCGACGATTTTCTTCGCCATGGTTTTTACTCCTTGCGGGTGATAACGCTTCGACTCAAGGCCGGAAGCTCCCCGGGGTTAACAGCTCACAAACAGTTTCCGCGCCGAGCTGCAAAGCGCGAAAGGGCGTCAGGTCTTTTCGACCTGGCTGAATTCAAGCTCCACGGGCGTGGCACGACCGAAGATCGTGACCGACACGCGGACCTTGTTCTTTTCGTAGTTGACTTCCTCGACCGTGCCGTTGAAGTCGGTGAACGGGCCGTCCTTGACGCGCACGTATTCGCCCACGACAAACTCCACCTTGTGGCGCGGCTTGTCGGTGCCTTCCTGCATCTGGCTCACGATCTTCTGGACTTCTTCTTCCGAGATCGGGGCCGGGCGGTTCTTGGCGCCTCCGACGAAGCCGGTGACCTTGTTGGTGTGCTTCACCAGGTGCCAGGTTTCGTCGTCCATGACCATTTCCACCAGCACATAGCCGGGGAAGAAGCGGCGCTCGGTGGTGCGCTTCTGGCCATTCTTCATCTCCACCACTTCCTCGGTGGGCACGAGAATGCGGCCGAACTTGTGCTGCATGCCGGCGCGGTTGATGCGCTCGGTGATGTTGCGCTCAACCGCCTTCTCCATGCCCGAATAGGCATGGACCACATACCAGCGCAGGTCCGGGTTGGCCGGCGTTGCGGGCGTGGAATCCACTGCGGGGGTTTCAGCTTCTGTCATTTACTTCTTCCAGCCCAGGATGAGGTCGTAGAACACCCATTCGAGGGTCTTGTCGGTCAGCCAGAGGAACAGCGCCATGATCACGACGAAGGCGAACACGTAGGCCGTCATCTGCATGGCCTCCTTGCGGGTCGGCCAGACCACCTTCTTGACTTCGCGCCAGGCGTCGCGGCCAAAGGCAACGAGCTCCTTGCCCGGCTCGGAGGTGATGAACACCACCACGGCCGCAGCCAGCCCGGCCAGCAACGCGCCCCACTGGGCAACCTGCCCCTGCTTGCCCAGCAGGTAAAAGCCGGCCAGCGCAGCAATCACCAGCGCCACGGCAGCGGCGAGCTTGGCTTTGTCGGCTCCGGTACTGACAGTTTCGACTTGTGACGTGGCCATGTTTGGCGTGTTCCTGCTTCAAATTCAAGGGCGCCCTTTTGAGACGCCAAACCCGCCGGGTGGGGCGGGTTGGTTTTGGGGCCGCTTTCTGCGGTTGACCCGGGTTGCCACTCAGGTGGCAGGGGCAGTAGGAATCGAACCTACAACCTTCGGTTTTGGAGACCGACGCTCTGCCAATTGAGCTATACCCCTCCAGCGTTACTCCATGATCTTGGCGACCACACCGGAGCCGACGGTCTTGCCGCCCTCACGGATGGCGAAGCGCAGGCCTTCCTGCATGGCGATCGGGTTGATCAGCTTCACGGTGATCGACACGTTGTCGCCAGGCATCACCATTTCCTTGCCCTCGGGCAGCTCGATGGCGCCGGTCACGTCCGTCGTGCGGAAGTAGAACTGCGGGCGGTAGTTGTTGAAGAACGGCGTGTGGCGGCCACCCTCGTCCTTGCTCAGAACGTACACCTCGGCGGTGAAGTGGGTGTGCGGCTTGATCGAGCCGGGCTTGCAGAGGACCTGGCCGCGCTCGACGTCTTCGCGCTTGGTGCCGCGCAGCAGGATGCCGACGTTGTCGCCAGCCTGGCCCTGGTCGAGCAGCTTGCGGAACATTTCCACGCCGGTGCAGGTGGTCTTCTGGGTGTCGCGGATGCCGACGATTTCGATTTCCTCGCCGACCTTGATGATGCCGCGCTCGACGCGGCCGGTCACCACGGTGCCGCGGCCGGAGATGGAGAAGACGTCTTCCACGGGCATCAGGAAGGCGCCGTCAATGGCGCGCTCGGGCGTGGGGAAGTAGCTGTCCATGGCGTCGGCCAGCTTCATGATGGCCTGCTCGCCCAGGGGACCCTTGTCGCCTTCCATGGCGAGCTTGGCGCTGCCGTGGATGATGGGGGTGTCGTCGCCGGGGAAGTCGTACTTGGACAGCAGCTCGCGCACTTCCATTTCGACCAGCTCCAGCAGTTCGGCGTCGTCGACCATGTCGCACTTGTTCAGGAAGACGATGATGTGGGGCACGCCGACCTGGCGGGCCAGCAGGATGTGCTCGCGGGTCTGGGGCATGGGGCCGTCAGCGGCGGAGCACACCAGGATGGCGCCGTCCATCTGGGCGGCACCGGTGATCATGTTCTTGACGTAGTCGGCGTGGCCGGGGCAGTCCACGTGGGCGTAGTGGCGGCTGGCGGTTTCGTATTCAACGTGGGCGGTGTTGATGGTAATGCCGCGGGCCTTCTCTTCCGGGGCCGCGTCAATCTGGTCGTACGCCTTGGCTTCGCCGCCAAACTTGGCCGACAGCACGGTCGTGATGGCCGCCGTCAGCGTCGTCTTGCCATGGTCCACGTGACCAATCGTGCCGACGTTCACGTGCGGCTTGGTACGTTCAAATTTTCCTTTTGCCATTTTTCCGACTCCGAAAAAAGATACCTGAATCAACAAACCCCGGCGCGACAACCACGGTACGCGCCATGAAGATGGTGCCCTTGGCGGGAATCGGACCCGCGACCTCTCCCTTACCAAGGGAGTGCTCTACCACTGAGCCACAAGGGCGAAAACCTTTCGCCGTGTGCCTTGCCTGATTTGTGGAGCGGGAGACGGGAATCGAACCCGCGTCATTAGCTTGGAAGGCTAGGGTTCTACCATTGAACTACTCCCGCATCGGGCGCAAACTTCAACAACCCTTGCAGGCCCCCTGGAGCGCTACACAAATCAGTTTTCAACACATTTCGCCAAACCCCAAATGGAGCTGGTGGAGGAGGCTGGATTCGAACCAGCGTAGGCGTAAGCCAACAGATTTACAGTCTGCCCCCTTTAGCCACTCGGGCACCCCTCCGGCGAACCTCGAAATATAGCACGATTTTGTGTCAACGAACACGCCGGGCATTGCACAACGGCCAGAATCCGCGCCCGGAATGTTGCACCCGCCCCCACCCGCGCGTCCGGCGCCCTGCGGCCGCGGGCCATCCCACCGGCGGGCAGTGGTGGAGTCCGGGCGAGTTGGCGCACACCAACTTGACCATCCCCACCCGAATGGCCATCTTCGGCGGCGGGGCATTGCGTCCGGCCGCTGGAACAACCATCGGGTCAGGCCAGCAGGACGCGGACACCCCGCGCGGCCAGCCAGCGCTGCGCGATGCCGAAATGCCCGCAGCCGATGAAGGGCACCGGCGGGCGACTGGCCGACAGCGGCGACGGGTGGTTGGCCTGCAGTACCAGGGCGTCCCGCCCGTGGCGTGCGGCGGTCGTCTCGATCAAGCCGGCCTTGGCCTGTGCGTGAGCGCCCCACAGCAGGTACGCACAAGGCGACGCGCTGGCCGCCACGGCGCCGATCAGCGCGTCGGTCAGAGTCTCCCAGCCCTGCTTCGCGTGGCTGGCGGGCTGGCCGTCCTCCACCGTCAGGCTGGTGTTGAGCAGCAGCACGCCCTGGCGGGCCCAGCCGGTCAGCGAGCCATGGGCCGGCACCGGAAGGCCGAGGTCGCGCTGCAGCTCCTTGAAAATGTTGCGCAGCGACGGCGGCAGCTTCACGCCCGGCGCTACCGAGAACGCCAGCCCTTCGGCCTGGCCCGGCCCGTGGTACGGGTCCTGGCCCAGGATCACCAGCCGCACCGTGGCCAGTGGCGTGAGTTCCAGCGCACGAAACGGCTGCGGCGGGTAGACGGTGGCACCGGCGGCGAGCCGGCCGCGCAGGAAGTCGCACAGTTGCCGGCCCGTGGCACTGGCGGCAAAGGCGTCGCGCACTGGCCGCCAGTCGGGCGCCGCGCGCCACTGCGCCAGATCAGCATCCATCAACCGGCTGCCGGACTCCGGCTCCAATGCCAAACTGGCCTGAAACCCGCTATTCATCTGCGTGAGCTGCTATTGAATTTGTAGCAAGCGCCAGTCAATTGCCAAACAGCGCAGCCAGCGCTTCGCCCGGATCTGGCGCGCGCATGAAGGCCTCGCCCACCAGAAAGGCGTGCACACCGGCGTCGCGCATGGTTTTGACGTCGGCGCGGCTCAGGATGCCGGACTCGGTGACCAGCAGACGGTCGGGCGGCACGTCCTTCAGCATGCCCAGTGTGGTGTCCAGTGACACCTCAAAGGTGCGCAGGTTGCGGTTGTTGATGCCGACCAGCGGCGTCTTGAGCCTGAGCGCGCGGTCGAGCTCGGCGCGGTCATGCACCTCGACCAGCACCGCCATGTCCAGGCTGCGGGCGATGGCCTCCAGCTCGGCCATCTGCGCGTCGTCCAGGCAGGCGGCGATCAGCAAGATGCAGTCGGCCCCCATGGCCCGCGACTCGTAGATCTGGTACGCGTCGACCATGAAGTCCTTGCGCAGCACTGGCAGGTCGCAGGAGGCGCGGGCCTGCTTGAGGAAATCAGGCTCGCCCTGGAAGAACTGCCGGTCCGTCAACACCGACAGGCAGGCGGCGCTGGTCTTGCCGTCGCCTTCGGCATAGCTCTGCGCGATGTCGGCCGGGATGAACTCAGCGCGCAGTACGCCCTTGCTCGGGCTGGCTTTCTTGATCTCGGCAATCACCGCCGCCTGGCCCGCCGCGATCTTGGCGCGCAGGGCGCCGGCAAAGTCGCGCGTGAGCACGCGGCTCTCCGCATCGGCGCGCACCACGGCCAGCGGCCGCTTGCGCTGGGCCGCCGCGATTTCCTCGCGCTTGACCGCGACGATCTTGTCCAGGATGTCAGACATCGCTCAAGCCCCCAGCGCCTGCGTCGCCGCCACAAACTGCGCCAGCCGCGCCTTGGCGGCCCCCGATTCGACCGCGGCGCGCGCCTTTTCAATGCCCTCCATCACCGTGGCCGCCACATTGGCGGCGTAAAGCGCCACACCGGCGTTGAGGATGACGATGTCGCGCGCGGCGCCGGGCTGGTTGTCCAGCACGCCCACCAGCATGGCGCGCGACTGCTCCGGCGTTTCCACCTTCAGTGCGCGGTTGCTGGCCATGGCCAGGCCGAAGTCTTCGGGGTGCACTTCGTACTCGCTGATTTCGCCATTCTTCAACTCGCCCACCAGCGTGGCGGCGCCCAGGCTCACTTCGTCCATGCCGTCGCGGCCATAGACCACCAGCGCGTGCTCGGTTCCCAGGCGCTGCAGCGCGCGCACCTGGATGCCCACCAGGTCCGGGTGGAACACGCCCATCAGGATGTTGGGCGCACCGGCCGGGTTGGTCAGCGGGCCCAGGATGTTGAAGATGGTGCGCACGCCCAGCTCCTTGCGCACCGGCGCCACATGCTTCATGGCGCTGTGGTGGTTGGGCGCGAACATGAAACCGATGCCGGTCTGTTCAATGCACTTCGCGATCGCCTCGGGCTTGAGATTGATGTTCACGCCCAGCGCCTCCAGCACGTCGGCGCTGCCGCTCTTGCTGGACACGCTGCGCCCGCCGTGCTTGCTGATCTTGGCGCCCGCCGCGGCGGCCACGAACATCGAGCAGGTGGAGATGTTGAAGGTGTGCGAGCCGTCGCCGCCGGTGCCCACAATGTCCACCAGGTGGGTCTTGTCGGCCACGTGGACCTTGGTGGAGAACTCGCGCATCACCTGCGCGGCAGCAGTGATCTCGCCAATGGTTTCCTTCTTGACGCGCAGGCCGGTGATGAGGGCGGCCATCATCACCGGCGAGAGCTCGCCGCTCATGATCATGCGCACGACCTTGAGCATCTCGTCGTGGAAGATCTCGCGGTGCTCGATGGTGCGCTGCAGCGCTTCCTGGGGTGTGATGGGCATGGGAAGTCTCCTCAAGGATTCGGATTGTCGGACAGCGCCAGTTTCAGGCCGAAGCCGACGAACATTGCACCGGCGATGCGGTCCAGCCAGTGCATGCCTTTTTGTAGGGTTGTGGCACGCGAGGCCAGCCAGGCCGCGGCCAGCGCCCAGCCGACATTGACCCACAGGCCGTTGAAATTGAACAGCAGGCCCAGCAGCAAAAAGGCCAGCGCCTTGTGCTCGACCGCCGGGCCGATGAACTGCGGCAAAAACGCCAGGAAGAACAGCGCCACCTTGGGGTTCAGCGCATTCGTCCAGAAACCCCGGAAGAATATGCCTTTCATGCCGCCAGCCCGCATGGAATCTGCGTGAGGCGCTATCAAATTTGTAGTATCCGGTGCTCGGGCCAGCAGCATGCGCAAGCCCACGTACACCAGGTACGCCGCGCCCAGCCACTTGAGCACGGCAAACGCCGTGGCCGATGTGGCCAGCAGCGCGCTCACGCCCAGGGCCGCCGCGAAGATGTGCACAAAGCAGCCGGCGGTGATGCCACAGGCCGCCACCACGCCGGCCCGGCGGCCACCGCGCAGCGCATTCGTCACGATGTACAGCACGTCCGGCCCGGGCGTGAGGTTCAACAGCAGCCCGGCGGCGACGAACAGCAGAAGCGAGTGCGCGTCCATGTTCAGGCTCGGAAGTACTGGCGAATGGCGGCCACGGCGCGGTCCACGCCGGCCGCGTCCACGTCCAGGTGCGTGACAAAGCGCAGCCGGTAGAGGCCGGTGGCCTGGATGCCCTGCGCTGCGAGGTGCGGCAGCAGACCGGCGGATTTGTCGCGCGCCGGCCCGGTCAGGTCCACAAACACGATGTTGGTGTGGGGCGGCTCGACCTGGACGCCGTCGATGCCCGCCAGGCCCGCGGCCAGGCGCTGCGCGAGCGCATGGTCGTCGACGAGGCGGTCGATGTGGTGGTCCAGCGCGTAAGCCGCGGCGGCCGCCAGCACCCCCGCCTGCCGCATGCCGCCGCCGGCCATCTTGCGAATGCGGTGTGCGCGGGCAATGAACTCGCGGCTGCCGCACAGGGCCGAGCCCACCGGCGCGCCCAGACCCTTGCTGAAGCAGACCGACACACTGTCGAAGTTCTGCGCAATGCGCTTCGCCTCGGCACGCGCATCGCCACCGGTTTGCGCGGCCTGCGCCACGGCGGCGTTGAACAGCCGGGCACCGTCCAGGTGGCGCGCCAACCCCTTGCGCTGCGCCAGCGCGGTGGCCTGTTGTACGTAGTCCAGGGGAATCAGCTTGCCGCCCAGCGTGTTCTCCAGCGCCAGCAGCTTGCTGCGGGCAAAGTGCGCGTCGTCGGGCTTGATGGCAGCCTCGATATCGGCCAGCGGCAAGCTGCCGTCGGCCGCATGGGCCAGCGGTTGCGGCTGCACGCTGCCGAACACCGCCGCGCCGCCGCCTTCCCAGCGGTAGCAGTGCTGCATCTGGCCCACGATGTATTCGTCGCCGCGCTCGCAATGGCTGAGGATGGCGCACAGGTTGCTTTGCGTGCCCGTCGGCACGAACAACGCGGCCTCAAAGCCCAGCAGGGCGGCGATTTTTTCCTGCAGTGCGTTCACGCTCGGGTCGTCGGCAAACACGTCGTCACCCAGCGGCGCCACCAGCATGGCCGCGCGCATGGCGGCGGTGGGCTGCGTCACCGTGTCGCTGCGCAAATCCACCAATGTCATGCCTGCTCCAGAAAGTTCTTCAGCATGGCGTGGCCATGCTCGGTGAGGATGGATTCGGGGTGGAATTGCACGCCCTGGATGGGCAGCGAGGCATGGCGCACGCCCATGATCTCGCCGTCGTCAGTCCAGGCCGTCACTTCCAGCCCGGCCGGGCAGGTGCTG
This sequence comes from Ramlibacter sp., assembly GCA_046348225.1. GTDB lineage: Bacteria > Pseudomonadota > Gammaproteobacteria > Burkholderiales > Burkholderiaceae_C > JAXMEQ01. Next base: position 103,116 of record JAXMEQ010000009.1, on the reverse strand, counting down.
CGCTCGATCGCCAGCGAGTGGTAGCGGTTGACGGTGAACTGCTTCGGCAGCCCGGCAAACACGCCTTGCTGCGTGGTGGTGATGACGCTGGTCTTGCCGTGCATGAGCTGCTGCGCACGGATGATCTTGCCGCCAAACGCCGCGCCAATGCTCTGGTGCCCCAGGCACACCCCCAGGATGGGCAGCTTGCCGGCAAAGTGCTGGATCGCGGCCACCGAAATGCCGGCTTCCGCGGGGGAGCAGGGCCCGGGCGAGACCACCAGCCGGTCGGGCGCGCGCTGGGCGATGCCTTCCACCGTGATCTCGTCGTTGCGGAACACCTCCACCTGCGCGCCCAGTTCGCCGAAGTACTGGACGATGTTGTAGGTGAAGCTGTCGTAGTTGTCGATCATCAGGAGTTTCATGGTCTTCACTCCAGCCCTTCTTCCACCAGTTCCGACGCCCGCAGCAGGGCGCGTGCCTTGGCCTCCGTCTCCCTCCATTCCAGCTCGGGCACGGAATCGGCCACCACGCCGGCGGCCGCCTGCACGTACAGCACCTGGTCCTTGATCACGCCGGTGCGGATGGCAATCGCCACATCCATGTCGCCGGCAAAGCTCAGGTAGCCGCAGGCGCCGCCGTACAGGCCACGCTTGGTGGGCTCCAGCTGGTCGATCAGTTCCATCGCATGGACCTTGGGCGCGCCCGTCAGTGTGCCCGCCGGGAAGGTGGCGCGTAGTACGTCCATGTTGGTCATGCCCTCGTTCAGGATGCCTTCGACATTGCTCACGATGTGCATCACGTGGCTGTAGCGTTCCACCGCAAAGGCTTCGGTCACCTTGACGGTGCCGGTCCGGGCGATGCGGCCGATGTCATTGCGCGCCAGGTCGATCAGCATCACATGCTCGGCGCGCTCCTTGGGGTCGTTGACCAGCTCTTCCTCCACCGCCTTGTCCTGCTCGGGCGACGCCGCGCGCGGGCGGGTGCCCGCCAGCGGCCGGATGGTGATTTTCTGCGCCGGCTCGCCGGCATGCTCCACCTGCTCCTGGCGTACCAGGATTTCGGGCGACGCGCCCACCACGTGGAAGTCGCCGCCCGCGCCATCAGCCCCGCTGAAGTTGTAGTAATACATGTAGGGCGACGGATTGAGTGAGCGCAGCGCACGGTACAGGCTCAGCGGCGACTCGGTGTAGCGCTTCTTGATGCGCTGGCCGACCTGCACCTGCATGAAGTCGCCTGCCGCAATCAGTTCCTTGGCCTTTTCCACCGCCGCCAGGTAGTCGGCCTTGGCAAAGTCGCGCTCGGCCGGGAAGGTCTGAGTCTGCTTGATGACCGGGGCACTGACCGAGTACTTGAGCTGGTCTTTCAGCTCGCGCAGCCGTTTCTTGCCATTGACAAAGGCCTCGGGCTGGCCCGGGTCGGCATACACGATCAGGTACAGCTTGCCCGACAGGTTGTCGATCACCGCCAGCTCTTCGCATTGCAGCAGCAGGATGTCGGGGCAGTCCAGCGTGTCGGGCGGGCACGACTTTTCGAGCTTTTTCTCGATGTGGCGCACCGTGTCATAACCAAAGTAACCGGCCAGGCCGCCACAGAAGCGCGGCAGCCCGGGCCGCAGCGCCACCTTGAAGCGCTGCTGGTAAGCGGCAATGAAGTCCAGCGGGTTGCCGGGCACGGTTTCCACGACCTTGCCGTCGCGCACCACCTCAGACACGGCTTCCGCGCCGAAGCCGCGCGAGCGCACCAGCGTGCGCGCCGGCAGGCCGATGAAGCTGTAGCGGCCAAAGCGCTCGCCGCCCACCACGGATTCGAGCAGAAAGCTGAGCTGTCCGCCACCTTTGGCGTGGGCCAGCTTCAGGTACAGCGACAACGGGGTTTCAAGGTCCGCAAAGGCCTCCGCGATCAGCGGGATGCGGTTGTAGCCGGCCTGCGCCAGGCTTTTGAATTCGAGTTCGGTAATCAAGGGATGAGCCTCCGTAGCTCAGCGGCAGGGGCTGCCGCGTTCATTCATGCCAATGCCTCGGGGAGAGGCGCGGGGGCACGGGCTGCCCCGTGCCGTCAGGTACGCACGCGATCAGGCTGACGCCAGGGCCAGGCTCCCCGGTCGCTCAAACCTGTGATGGTGGTGCGGTGAATGAACATCGCCAAAGTGTAGCAAACCCGCCATCCGGTCCGCGCAAACTTTGGCGTGCGCTCGAAAACCCTGTTGCCAGCCTTTGTCAACCGGATGACAATGAAAAAAGAACGGGCGTTCTTTTTTTAGGAGACAAACATGCAATGGTTCAAGCAGATAGCGTTGATGGTCGTGGCCTGCGTGCTGGCCGGTGGCGCGATGGCACAGGTCAATGTGTCAGGCGTCAAGTACGACGAGTCCATCGACGTGCGGGGCAGCAAGCTGCAGCTCAACGGCGCCGGCGTGCGCTACCGCGGCCCTTTCAAGGTGTACACGGCAGGCATGTACCTGAGCCGCAAGGCGCAAACGCCCGAAGAAGCGCTGGCGGCGCCGGGCGCCAAGCGCATCAGCATCACCATGCTGCGCGAGATTGATTCCAACGAGCTGGGCAAGCTGTTTTCGCGCGCCATGGAAGACAACATGGACAAGGCTGCGTTCTCGAAGCTGGTGCCGGGCGTGATGCGCATGAGCCAGATCTTCTTTGACCACAAGAAGCTGGTGGCGGGCGACTCGTTCCTGATCGAGTGGATCCCGGGCGCCGGCACGGTCATCACCATCAAGGGCCAGCCCCAGGGCGAGCCGTTCAAGGAGCCCGAGTTCTACAACGCCATGATGCGCATCTGGCTCGGCCCCAACCCGGCGGACTGGAAGCTCAAGGACGCCCTGCTGGGCAAGCCCGCCTGAGCCTCGGCTCAGGCCAGCGCCGCCAGCGAATCGACAAACCCGTCGGCGTCCACGGCGCGCACCGGCTCACCGTGGTTGTAGCCGTAGGTCACCAACAGGACCGGGCAGCCGGCCGCACGCGCGGCCTGCGCGTCATTGCTGGAGTCGCCCACCATCAGGGTGCGCGCCGGCCATGTGCCCAGCGCCTCGCAGGTCCTGATCAAAGGCAGAGGGTCGGGCTTTTTGCGCTCGAAGGCATCGCCGCCGAACACCTGGCTGAAGAACCCGTCCAGCCCCTTGTGCTGCAGCAGCGCCCGGGCAAAGGCCGTGGGCTTGTTGGTCAGGCAGGCCAGCTGCAGCCCCCGGGCCTGCAGCGCACGCAAACCCTCGGGCACGCCGGGAAACACCTTTGAAAACTGGCCATTGACCACGGCGTAATGGCGCTGGTAGCTGGCCCAGGCGTCGTCATACCGGTCAGGCGCGGCGCCGACATGGGCCAGCACCGAGCGGATCAGGTGCTCCGAGCCCTTGCCAACCATGGGCTCGATGGCCGTGGCCGCAATCGCCGGCAGCGCCAGCTCGGCCAGCATGCGATTCAAGGCTTCGGCAAAGTCGCCCAGGGTGTCCACCATCGTGCCGTCCAGGTCGACGATGGCGGCGTCAATATCGAACTTCATCACCGTGCCAGTGCCTGGCGCATGGCATTGATGACTGCCTTGTAATCAGGCTTGCCAAAAATCGCGCTGCCGGCCACAAAGGTGTCGGCGCCAGCGTCGGCCACGCGGCGGATGTTGTCAGTCTTGATGCCGCCATCCACCTCCAGCCGGATGTCGCGACCCGAGGCATCGATGCGCTTGCGCGCGGCCTCGATCTTGCGCAGCGCCGAATCAATGAAGCTTTGCCCGCCAAAGCCCGGGTTGACGCTCATGACCAGGATCAGGTCGATGTCGTCGATCACCCAGTCCAGCACGTCCAGGGGGGCGGCGGGGTTGAACACCAGTCCCGCCTTGCAGCCCTTGCCCTTGATGGCCTGCACGCTGCGGTGCACATGGGCCGACGCGTCCGGGTGAAAACTGATCAGGTCGGCGCCGGCGTCGGCAAACGCCGCCGCCAGCGCATCCACCGGCTGCACCATCAAGTGCACGTCAATCGGCACGGCCGCGCCGGCCGCCGTCACGGCGTGCGGCTTGAGCGCCTGGCACACCATGGGGCCGAACGTCAGGTTGGGCACATAGTGGTTGTCCATCACGTCGAAATGGATCCAGTCCACGCCTGCGGCAATGACGTTTTTCACCTCTTCACCGAGGCGGGCAAAGTCGGCAGACAGGATGGAGGGGGCGATGCGGTAGGTGGTGGCGCTCATGGGGGAATTGTCGCGGTTTTTGCCATGGCGGGCGGGCCAGCAGGTACCATCGCTCCCCATGCCCAAGTACCAGTTCAAGGTGGAAGTCGAGCCGCAGTACCTCGCGGAACAGTCGGTTCCGGACCAGGACCTGTACAGCTTTGCCTACACCATCACCATCACCAACACTGGCGAGGTGCCGGCCCAGCTGGTGTCGCGCCACTGGATCATCAGCAACGCGCAGGGCCAGAGCGAAGAAGTCAAGGGCCTGGGCGTGGTCGGCAACCAGCCGCTGCTGCGGCCCGGGGAGGCCTTCCAGTACACCAGCGGCTGCCGCCTGCGCACGGCCACCGGCACCATGCATGGCAGCTATTTCTGCGTGGCCGAAGATGGCGAACGCTTCGAGGTCGACATCCCGGCCTTCGTGCTCGACGCCGGGGGCGGCCCGTCACGGGTCCTGCATTGAGCGCAGGCCGCACCGACCCGGTGGACCTGGTCCAGCTTCTGGACGCGCTGGACCCGCACGCCGGGCTGGCCCAGCGGCACCTGTGGCTGATTGCGCTGCTCGACTGGGTGCGCGGGGACCGCGGTTCGCCGCAGGCGGCGGCCAGCCGTGTCGGCCTGTTCCTTGACGCAGTGCAGGCGCGCCCCGACGCACTGCAGCGGCTGCAGGCCTGGTGGCAGGCCTTCACCGGCACGGTGGACGCATCGACGCTGCTGGCGGATTTCGGCTTTGCGTCTCGTACCGCCTTCCTGAGCGAGCTGGGCGAGCGGCTGCGCCACAAGCTGCTGCCGGGCACGCCCGAAACACAGGATGCGTCGGAGCTGTTCAAGCTGGCCATGGCCAGCGCCTTTGATGCACGCTGGCTGGCCGCGCTGGACGACGCCACCCTGCAGCGCCTGGGCGCCCTGCTGTCCCTGCCCTCGGCCACGCCCGGCCTCACGCTGTGGCAGCGCGAGACACTGGAGGCCATCAATTACTGCGCCGGGCAGATCCGCTCAGCCGGCTTTGCGTCGGACCTGCGCCAGCGCATGAGCGCGCCGTCGCGCGAAACCCAGCCGTTCCACGACCTGGCCACCGATGTGGAGGCCTTCCGCGCGGCCTTTGTTGCCACGCCGCGCGAGCCGCTGGAGGTGGATGCCGCCGCCGCGCGACTGCGCGAACGGCTGGACGCCTGCCGCGCCGCAGCCAACAGCGTCTATGCCCATCTGGAAGAGCACGGCATCTCGGTCGGCCTGGTGTTCATGCTGCGCCAGCTGCGCGAGCGCATGCTGCGGGTGCGCGAGCTGATGGACTGCCTGCTGTCCGACACGCCGCACGCGAGCACGGCCCGGCTGCTGTCGCGACTGGCCACGGTGGGTGCCGAGCGCGGCAGCCTGCGCGCGCTGATTGCGTCCAACTCGTCGCTGCTGGCGGCCAAGCTGGCCGAGCGCAGTGCCGAGACCGGCGAACACTACATCACGCGCACGCCGGCCGAATACCGCAGCATGCTGGCCAAGGCCGCTGGCGGCGGTGCCGCCACGGCGCTGACCACCTGGGCCAAGTTTGCGCTGGGCGCGCTCGGCCTGGCGGCGTTCTGGGGCGGCTTCTGGGCCGGTGCCATGTACGCCGCCAGCTTCATGCTGATCCAGCTCATGCACTGGACGCTGGCCACCAAGCAGCCGGCCATGACGGCGCCGGCGATGGCGGCCAAGCTGATGGACCTGAACTCGGGCCAGGCCATCGAGGACTTTGTGGACGAGGTGGCCCACCTGGTGCGCTCGCAGGTGGCGGCGGTGGTGGGCAACGTGGGCATGGTGGTGCCCACGGTACTGGCCCTGAGCGGTGCGCTCTGGCTGGCCAGTGGGGCGCCCATGATCAGCCGTGCCGAGGCGGACTACGTGTTCAAGTCGCTGAGCCTGCTGTCGCCCGGCACGCTGCTGTTCGCGGCCTTCACCGGTGTGCTGCTGTTCATTTCCAGCCTGATCGCGGGCTGGGCCGAAAACTGGTTCGTGCTCAACCGGCTCGACTCGGCCATGCGCTACAACCCGCGCATCACGGCCTGGCTGGGCGTGCAGCGCGCCGGCCGCTGGGCCCGCTTCATGCGCGAAAACATCTCGGGCTTTGCGGCCAACATTTCGCTGGGCTTCATGCTCGGCCTGGTGCCACCGGTGCTGGCCTTCTTCAGCCTGGGGCTGGAGGCGCGCCACGTCACGCTGTCGTCGGGGCAGCTGGCCGCCGCCGCCGCCAGCTACGGCCTGGAGGCCCTGCGCCTGCCGCAACTGTGGTGGTGCGTGGCGGCCATCCCGCTGATCGGCCTGCTCAACCTTTGTGTGAGCTTTTACTTCGCGTTTCAGCTCGCACTGCGGGCCCGCAACGTGAGCGGCGTGGACCGCGCCCGCATCCGTGCGGCCATCTTCGCGCGCTGGCGCGAGCGTCCGGGCAGCTTCTTTTTGCCCTGACCGTCCCGGCACCCGGGCGGATTTGCGCCGCTGTCCTACAGGCCGCGCCGTGACCGCGCGATACCGTTGGAAACATGAATGAAATCATGGCCTTCTGGGCCGAATGGCTGCGGCCTTCGGCGGGTTTGCCCACGGTTCAATGGTCCATCCTGCTGGCGATCGCCGCCGCAGCCGGCCATCTTGTCCAGCGTTACGCCGGCCTGCCCAAGGTGGTGGGCTACTCGGTGGTGGGGGCGTTTGCCGGGCTGGCCGGCTTTTCGGGCGCGGCCTGGCCGCTGCAGGGCACGGGCCTGTTCCTGCTGGAGCTGGGCGTGGCGGTGGTGCTGTTTGAGGCGGGCGGGCGCATCCCCTTGCGCTGGTTCCGCCACAACCCGATGGTGCTGGCGCAAAGCATCGTCGAGTCGGTGCTCACCTATGCCGCGGTGTACTGGCTGCTGATCTGGCTGGACGTGCGGCCCTCGGTGGCGGAAGCGCTGGGCATTGTGGCCATCGTGGCCTCGCCCGCGGTGCTGACACGTGTGGTCATGGACACCCGCGCGTCGGGGCCGGTGACCGAGCGGGCCATCGTGCTGGCCACGCTGGGCTCGCTCTATGCGCTGACCTGGGGCAGCGCCAAGGCCGGGCTGATGAACCGGCCCTCGCACCAGCTGACCGACACGCTCTACCCGGTGCTGGTGGTGCTGGGCCTGTCCATCGTGGTGGGGGCCGTGCTGGCACTGGCACTGCGCGCCGCGCTGCGCGTGATGAGCCCGACCAGCGAGAACACCTCAATGATGGTGCTGGCGCTGATTGCCGCCGGTGCTGCGCTGGCCGCGCACTTCGGCGGCTCGGCACCGCTGGCCGCGCTGCTGGGCGGCATGCTGCTCAAGCAGCTCAACCCGCGGCCCTGGACCTGGCCGCGCCAGCTCGGCACGGCGGCGTCCATCCTCACCACGCTGATGTTCGTGCTGGTGTCGGTGGTGGCGGCGCAGGCCGACTGGAGCAAGCCGGTGGTGGGCGTGGTGCTGGCTGTCGTGGGTGTGCGCGCGCTGGCCAAGATCGTGGGCGTGGCGCTGGCCAACCCCGGCAGCGGTGCCAGCTGGCGGCAGGCGCTGTGGGTCGGCTGCGCCATGGCGCCCATGTCGTCGGTGGCGCTGCTGCTGGTGTCGCAGTTCACGCTGGCGTCGCCAGCGTATGGCCCCGCGATTGCCGCCATCGCACTGCCAGCCATCCTGTTGATGGAGGTGCTGGGCGCGGTGATTGCCACCTTTGCCATCTACCGCGCCGGCGAAAACTCCCGCCCCTGGCTGCCGGTGGCGGCGCCCGCGCCGGCCGACAGCCGCGACCGCACCGGAGACGCCTATGGCGCTTGAGCCTTTCAGCCAGTCGGCAGCGCTGTCGCTCGGGGTCGAGCTGGAGCTGCAGCTCGTCAACACCAACGACTACGACCTCGCGCCCTACTCCGACGACATGCTGCGCCTGATGAGCAAGCTGCCGCTGCCCGGCAGCGTGGTGCCCGAGATGACGTCAAGCATGATCGAGATCTCTACCGGCGTGTGCCATTCGTCCAGCGAGGTGCTGGGCCAGCTCACCCAGATCCGCGACGCCCTCGTCAAGTGCGCCGACAAGCTCAACATCGCCATCACCGGCGGCGGCACGCACCCGTTCCAGATGTGGCACGAGCAGCGCATCTATGACAAGCCGCGCTTTCGCGAACTGTCGGAGCTGTATGGCTATTTGTCCAAGCAGTTCACCATTTTTGGCCAGCATGTTCACGTGGGCTGCCCCGACGCCGACACCGCGCTGCTCACGCTGCACCGCATGTCACGCTACATCCCGCACTTCATTGCGCTGTCGGCGTCCAGCCCCTATGTGCAGGCGCAGGACACGGCGTTTGACTCGGCGCGGCTGAACTCGGTGTTTGCCTTCCCGCTGTCAGGCCGCGCGCCCTTTGTGCTGACCTGGGACGACTTCAGCGCCTACTTCGACAAGATGACGCGCACCGGCGTGGTCCGCAGCATGAAGGACTTTTACTGGGACATCCGGCCCAAGCCCGAGTACGGCACCATCGAGATCCGCGTGTTCGACACGCCGCTGACCATCGGCCGCGCCGCCGCGCTGGCCGGCTACGTGCAGGCGCTGGCCGCCTGGTTCATGGAAGAGCAGCCCTTCGTGCCGGCCGAGGACGACTACCTGGTCTACACCTACAACCGCTTCCAGGCCTGCCGCTTCGGGCTGGAGGCGGTGTACGTGGACCCGGCCACCGGCGGCCACCTGCCGCTGCGCGACCACATCCTGGCCACCATGGCGCGCATCCACCCGCACATCCAGAGGCTGGGCGCCAGTGCCGGTGTGCACCTGCTGCGCAGCAGCGTGGAGCAGGGCCGCAACGACGCGCGCTGGCTGCGCGAACGCCAGGGCAACGAGCAGTTGCTGGCCGAGGTGGTGCGCCAGTCGGCGCAAAAGTTCCGCGGTCTTTGAGCAGTGCGTCGCTATGATCGCGGCGCATGGGTGAATTCGAACTGATTCAACGCTTCTTTGCACGGCCTGCGCAGCGCGCGGCGCTGGGCACGGGCGACGACTGCGCGCTGCTGCAGCCCGCTGACGGCATGCAGCTGGCCATCTCCAGTGACATGCTGGTGGAAGGGCGGCACTTCCTTTCCACCGTGGACCCGGCGAAGCTGGGCCACAAGGCGCTGGCGGTGAACCTGAGCGACCTGGCCGCCTGCGGCGCCACCCCGCTGGCCTTCACGCTGGCACTCGCCCTGCCGCGCGCTGACGAATCGTTCCTGGCACCGTTTTCCCAGGGCCTGCTGGCGCTGGCCGACGCCCACGGCTGCGAACTGGTGGGCGGCGACACCACCCAGGGCCCGCTGAACATCTGCATCACCGTGTTCGGCGAAGTGCCCGCTGGCCAGGCCCTGTTGCGCAGCGGCGCGAAAGCGGGAGACGACCTTTACGTGAGCGGCACACTGGGCGACGCGCGGCTGGCGCTGGAAGTGTTCCGCGGCAAGCTGTCGGTGCCGCAAGCCGTGTTCGACGCCGCGCGCGCGCGCATGGAGCAACCGACGCCGCGCGTGGCGCTGGGCCAGGCGCTGCGCGGTGTGGCCTCATCGGCCATCGACCTCAGCGACGGCCTGCTCGGCGACCTGGGCCATGTGCTGCGCGCCTCGGGCGTGGGGGCCCGCATCGACACCGCAGTTGCTATTGATTTGATAGCGGCTTACGCAGAACCTGTGCGGGCTGCAGCCGGTTTTGACGCTGAAACCGCGCTGGAATTCGTGCTCGCGGGCGGAGACGACTACGAGCTCGCCTTCACCGCACCGGTGTCGGCCCGCGCGGCGGTGCAGGCGGCCGCGCGCGCCACGCAGACGCCCGTCACGCGCATCGGCGCCATCGAAGCCGAGCCCGGCCTGCGGCTGGTGGGCGCCGACGGCCAGCTGCTAACGCGGCGCTACGCCTCGTTCGATCACTTCGCCTGAGCGGCCGCGCGGCCCAGCTCGGCCCGCATCACGTCGATGAAGCGCTGGCCGGCAGGCGACAGCGACAGCCCCCGCCGCGTCACCACCGAAATGTCGCGTGACACGCGGGGCACGGCCAGCGTCTTGACCACCAGCGCCGGGTCGCTGGAGCCCGCGGCAAAGGCCGACGGCATGATGGACGCGCCCAGCCCGGCGCTGGTCATCCACAGTGCGGTGGAGAGGAACGACACCTCGTTCACCACCTCCAGCCGCACCCCGGCCCGCGCAGCGGTGCTGTCGATCAGCGGCCGGATGCCGTAACCCGGCCGCACCGTGATGATCGGGTGGCCTGCCAGGTCCACCCAGCGGACCTGGCGGCGCGCGGCCAGCGGGTGGTCGCGCCGGCAGACCAGGGCCAGCTGGTCGCGCACCAGCGTCTCGGTGGCCACGTCAGCCCCCGCACGCTCGGGCGTGCCGATGCCAAAGTCCACATGCTCGCCCAGCACCCGGCTCACAAACTGGTCGGGCGCGCAATCGTCAATGACCACGCGGATCTCGGGGTGCAGCGCGCCAAAGGCGCGCACCACGCGCGGCAGCAGGATCTCCGCCAGCGTGGGCGTCACCGCCAGGCAGACCCGGCCGCGGCGCAGGCCGGTCAGGTCGCGCAGGCCCTCGCCCAGCGAGTCCACGTCACGCAGCACCCGCTCGGCCACCACGATGGCCTCGCGCGCGGCCTGCGTGGGCGCCAGCGATCGCGTCGTGCGGTCAAACAGCCGGGCGCCCAGGCCCTGCTCGATCTGGCGGATCAGCACGCTCACGGCCGACTGCGTCAGCGACAGCTGCTCGGCCGCCGCGCTGAGCTTGCGCAGCTGGTACACCGCCGCAAAGGCGCGCAGCTGCCGCAGCGTGGGCGTGAACTTCTGATTCATGAAGTTAAATCATATTTGATTCGTAATTTTTCGATTTACGAATGAATAAGGTTTGATTCAAATCAAGGCAAACAAACCACAGGAGACACCATGCCACTGCTTTCCCGCGCCGCCACCGGCCTTGCCGCCGTGCTGGCACTGGCCGCCACCCTTGCCACGCCCGCCCTGGCCCAGGGCAGCGCCTACCCCAACAAGCCCGTGCGCGTGGTGGTGACCTTTCCGCCCGGCGGCAGCGCCGACGCGGTGGTGCGCATGCTGGTGCCGCGCCTCAATGAAAAGCTGGGCCAGCAGGTGGTGGTGGACAACCGGCCCGGCGCGGGCGGCAACATTGGCCTGACGGTGGTGGCCAAGGCCCAGCCGGGCGACGGCTACACCCTGGGCGTGGGCGCGGCTGGCGCACTGGCCGCCAACAGCAGCCTGTACGCGCAGATGCCCTTCGACCCGGTCAAGGACCTGAAGCCCGTGAGCATGCTCGCGGCGATTCCGTTCGTGATCATTGGTCACCCCTCGGTGGCCGCCAGGACCCAGCGCGAGTTGCTGGCGCTGGCCAAAGCCCAGCCCGGCAAGCTGTCGATCGCCCATGGCGGCAACGGCACGGCCATGCACCTGTCGGCCGCGCTGTTCGCCCAGATGGCCGACGTGAAGCTGGTCGAGGTGCCGTACCGCGGCTCCGGCCCGGCGGCGCTGGACGTGCTGTCCGGCCAGGTGCCGCTGGGCGTGGTGGACCTGCCCTCGGCGCTGCAGCACATCAAGGCCGGCAAGCTCACCGCCTTTGCCGTGACCAGCCCGCAGCGTCTGCCGATGCTGCCCGACGTGCCCACCGTGTCGGAAGCCGGCCTGAGCGGCTACGACTCCACCGGCTGGTTTGGCGTGGTGGCACCGGCCGGCACGCCACCCGAGGTGGTGGCACGGCTGAACGCCGAGATCACCGGCGCGCTGAACGACGAAGCCAACAAGACCGCCATGCGCAACCTGGGCGTGGAGCCCGCGCCCAGCACGCCCGAGGCCTTTGAAGCCTACATCCGCTCGGAAAGCCAAAAATGGGCGCGCGTGATCAAGACCGCCAGCATCAAGCTCGACTGACCCCATGACCACAACCCTTGAGACCGACGTGCTGATCGTCGGCGCCGGCCCGGTGGGCCTCACGCTCGCCATGGACCTGGCCGGCCGCGGCGTGAAGGTGGTGGTGGCCGAAACCCGCCGCTATGCCGAGCCGCCCAACGTCAAGTGCAACCATGTGTCGGCCCGCACCATGGAGCAGTTCCGCCGGCTGGGCGTGGCCCACAAGCTGCGCGCCACTGGCCTGCCCGAGGACTACCCCAACGATGTGGTGTTCCGCACCAGCGTGACGGGCATGGAGCTCACGCGCATTCCCATTCCGGGCCGGCGTGACCGCTACACCGACACCAGTGGGCCCGATGGCTGGTGGCCCACGCCCGAGCCGCCGCACCGCATCAACCAGATTTACCTGGAGCCGGTGCTGCTGCACCACACGGCCGCGCTGCCCGGCGTGACGCTGCTCAACCGCACGCAGATCACCGGCTTCAGCCAGCAGGACGGTGGCGTGCAGGCCGAAGCGCTGGACCTGGACACCCAGACCACGCGCACTCTCCGTGCCCGCTACCTCGTGGGCTGCGACGGCGGCGGCTCGAACGTGCGCAAGCAGATTGGCGCCAGGCTGGAAGGCACGGCCGTGATCCAGCGGGTGCAGTCCACGCACATCCGTGCGCCCCGGCTGCGCGGCCTGATTCCGGGCAAGCCGGCCTGGTGCTATTACTCCGTCAACCCGCGCCGCTGCGGCACGGTGTTTGCCATTGATGGCCAGGAGACCTGGCTGGTGCACAACCACCTGAATGCCGAGGAGCCGGAGTTCGACTCGGTGGACCGTGACTGGGCGATCCGCGAGATCCTGGGCGTGGGCGCCGACTTTGAATACGAGGTCATCACCAAGGAGGACTGGGTCGGCCGCCGGCTGGTGGCCAACCGCTTCCGCGACCGCAACGTGTTCATCGCCGGCGACGCCGCGCACCTGTGGGTGCCGTACGCAGGCTATGGCATGAACGCGGGCATCGCGGATGCCATCAACCTGTCGTGGCTGCTGGCCGCACGGCTGCAGGGCTGGGGCACCGAGGCCATGCTCGACGCCTACGAGGCCGAGCGCCAGCCCATCACCGAGCAGGTGTCGAACTTTGCAATGGACCATGCGCAGAAAATGATCAAGGCGCGCCGCGCCGTGCCCCCCAACATCGAAGCGCTGGACGCACAAGGCGAAGCCGCCCGCGCACTGATTGGCCAGGAGGCCTACGACCTGAACGTGCAGCAGTTCTGCTGCGCCGGGCTGAACTTTGGCTACTACTACAGTGGCTCGCCCATCATGGTGGCCGATGGCGAGGCGCCGCCGCCCTACACCATGGGCGGCTTCACGGAATCCACCGCACCGGGCTGTCGCGCGCCGCATTTCTGGCTGGCCGACGGCCGCTCGCTTTATGACGCGTTCGGCCCGGCCTACACGCTGCTGCGGTTTGACGCGGCGCTGGACGTGGCGCCGCTGCTGGCCGCCGCACGCGCCCAGGGCGTGCCGCTGGCCGTGCTGGACGTGCAGGCCCGCGACGCCGTGCCCGCGGCCTACCGCCACCCGCTGGTGCTGTGCCGGGCCGACCAGCATGTGGTCTGGCGTGGCGAGGCCGTGCCGGCCGACGCGGCGGCGCTGGTGGCGGTGCTGCGCGGGGCAGGCGTCAAGCCTGCTGAGGCCCGCACCCCCGCGCCGGCGGCGGTGCTGGAAACCGAGCCCCACGGCTGATCAGCCGGCGTGCGGCACGCAGCGCGTCGGCCGCGGTCAAGCCGAGCGAGTCCCAGAACTCGTTGACGGCTTCGCGCCGCGCCTCGATCGCGCGGGCGCGGGCGGCGTCCATCTGGCGGTTGTAGAGGGCGTTGGCCTGTTCGGTGGTCATGGTGTGTTCCTTTCGTAGGGGGTGCAGTGACTGTAGGCAGCACCGGCCTGCACGGAAACGGCGCGCGCCGCAAATGGGTCTTGCAGCGCGCGCAAAGCCGGTGGCACAGCGGTTGGCTACCATGGCGCCATGAAGGAACTGGCGTTTGACGACCTGCAGCTGTTTGCCCGTGTGGCCGAGCTGGGCACGCTGTCGGCCGTGGCGCGCGAGCGCGACGCGCCAGTGAGCCAGGTGTCGCGGTCGCTCGCCCGCATTGAAAAAACCTGCGGCGCGCGGCTGATCCACCGCTCCACCCACGGCCTGTCGCTCACGCCGGAGGGCGCGATTTTTCTGGACTACTGCCAGCGCCTGTGCGGCACGCTGGACGAGCTGGAGGGCGAATTCGCGAGCAAGTCGCGCGAGGCCAGTGGCCTGGTGCGCGTGGCCGTGAGCTCGGTCATTGCCCAGTACCAGCTGCTGCCCAGCCTGCAGGGCCTGGTGCAGCGCCACCCGCAGCTGCGGCTGGCGCTGGAGGTGAGCGACCGGCTGGTGGACATGGCGCGCGACGGCATTGACATTGCCATCCGCACTTCCGTCAATCTGCCAGAGACGGCGGTGGCGCGACGGATCGGCACGCTGGGCCGCGCGCTCTACGCCACGCCGGGCTACCTGGCCAGCGCCGGCACGCCCACCCACCCGGACGACTTGCGCCAGCACCGGCTGATCACCAACAGCGCCGTGACGCAGCTCAACCACTGGCCGTTTCTGTCCGACGGCAAGCGGACCGTGGTGGTGGCCGATGGCCAGCTGCGCGCCAACGACACCAACATGGTGGCCAGCATGACACTGGAGGGGCTGGGCATTGCGCGGCTGTCCACCATCTCGGCCGTGCCGCTGGTGCGGCAGAAGCGGCTGGTGCCGGTGCTGGCCGACCACATCGACCCGCAGCCCATGCCGATCTACGTCGTGACGGCTGGCGCGCGGCACCGCCTTCCCAAGATCAAGGCCTGCATTGATTACTGGGCCGACTGGTTCAAACGCCACGGCAACGCATGAACGAACAAGACCTGTCCCCGCCCCCCGCCCTGCGCCGCGCCGGCCCCGGCTTCCTGTTGCGCCACGGCGCCCATCTGGTGGCGCTGGGCTTTGGCTCGGGCCTGAGCCCGATGGCGCCGGGCACGGCCGGCACGCTGTGGGCCTGGCTGGCGTTTCTGTGCATCAATTTTGTCTGGGCACCGGGCGACGCGCAGTGGGGGCTGATCATCGCCACCACCTTCGCGCTGGGCTGGTGGGCCAGCACCCTCACGGCGCGCCACATGGGCGTGGCCGACCCGGGGCAGATCGTCATCGACGAAGTGGCGGCCTTCTGGCTGGTGCTGTGGCTGGTGATGCCCACCGGCTTCTGGGGGCAGCTGACGGCGTTTGTGCTGTTCCGCTACTTTGACGCGGCCAAGCCCGGCCCGGTGGCCTGGGCCGACGGCCTGTTCAAGGGCTTTGGCTGGCGCGGTGGGCTGGGCATCATGCTGGACGACCTGGTGGCGGCACTGTGCACGCTGCTGGTGGTGGCGCTGTGGAGGTTCTGGTGATGTCCGACTTGCTATCAAATTCAGAGCGCCTCACGCAGGCTGTATGCGGGCTTCTGGCCGAAAAGCTTCAAAACCAGGGGCTGAAACTGGCCACCGCCGAGAGCTGCACCGGCGGGCTGATTGCGGCAGCCTGCACCGCGCTCAGCGGCTCCAGCAACTGGTTTGAGCGCGGCTTTGTGACCTATTCGAACGAGGCCAAGACCGAGCTGCTGGGCGTGGACGCGCAGCAGATTGCGGCCCACGGCGCCGTGAGCGAGGTGGTGGCCCGCGCCATGGCCTTTGGCGCGGTGCGCCATTCGCGCGCGCAGCTCAGCGTGGCCGTGACCGGCGTGGCTGGCCCCACCGGCGGCAGCGCCGACAAGCCGGTGGGCACGGTGTGGTTTGGCTTCAGCGTGAATGGCCAGCTCAGCAGCGAACGGCAGCGCTTTGACGGCGACCGCGCCGAAGTGCGCGCGCAGACCGTGGCCCACGCGCTGCGGCGGCTGGTGCAGCTGCTGGACGCCACATGACCGCGCCCGCCGACGCGTCCCTCGTTGACTCGCCGCAGGCCTGGCGGCGGCTGCTGGTGACGCTGGTGCTCATGACGGTGGGCGCCAGCGGCATGTATGTGGTGCCGGTGGTGCTGCCGGCGGTGCAGGCCGACTTTGGCGTGGCGCGGGCCGATGCCTCGCTGCCCTACACGCTGCTGATGATCGGCTTTGGCGTGGGCGGCCTGTTCATGGGCCGGCTGGCCGACCGCTTTGGCGTGGCGGTGCCGCTGGGCCTGGGCGCGGCCGGCCTGGGCCTGGGCTTTCTGGCCGCTGCGCTGAGCCACAACATCTGGTGGTTTGCGGTGGCGCACGGCCTGCTGATCGGCCTGTGCGGCAGCTCGGCCACGTTCTCGCCCTTGCTGGCAGACACGTCGCTGTGGTTCATGCGGCGGCGCGGCATTGCGGTGGCCATTTGCGCCAGCGGCAACTACCTGGGCGGCGCCGTCTGGCCACCCATCGTGCAGCACTTTGTGGAAAGCGTGGGCTGGCGCCAGACTTACCTGGGCCTGGCCGTGTTCTGCAGCGTCACGCTGCTGGCGCTGGCGCAGCTCATGCGCCAGCGGCCCCCGGCGCTGGCCGCGCAACCCGCCATGGCCAGCGGCCAGCCCGCCGGCAGCCTGCCCTTTGGCCTGAAACCCGGCACGGCGCTGGCGCTGCTGAGCGTGGCGGGCGTGAGCTGCTGCGTGGCCATGTCCATGCCGCAGGTGCACATCGTGGCGTATTGCGCCGACCTGGGCTACGGCGCAGCGCGCGGCGCCGAGATGCTGTCGCTCATGCTGGCCTGCGGCATCGTGAGCCGCCTCATTTCAGGCGCCATTTGCGACCGCATTGGCGGCCTGCGCACGCTGCTCCTGGGCTCGGCCCTGCAGACGGTGGCGCTGGTGATGTTTTTGCCGTTTGACGGCCTGGTGCCGCTGTATTTGATCTCGGCGCTGTTCGGCCTGTTCCAGGGCGGCATCGTCCCCAGCTACGCCATCATCGTGCGCGAGCACTTTGCCCCGGCCCGCGCCGGCACCTACGTGGGCGCCGTGATCATGTGCACCATGCTGGGCATGGCGCTGGGCGGCTGGATGTCGGGCAAGGTGTTCGACATCACCGGCTCGTACCACGCGGCCTTCTTGAACGGCATTGCGTGGAATCTGCTGAATTTCGGGATTGTGTTGGTGTTGTTGTTGCGGGTGAGGCGGGAAGTGTTGGAGGCGCGGCAGGGTGGTGTCTGACCTGATTGCGGGTTGCGCTTACCAGCTAGATCTTAGGAGTGCGTTGGATTGGATGAAGTGTTTGGAACACTTGAGTCCATTTTTTGGAAGAACTTCGACCGCGCAAAAAGGTCACGTCGCAACGATACCTTAGCGAATTTCTTGGTATGCAACCTGGCCCGCACGAGCCAGTAAAGTGTCTACGCTTTGGCATGAACTGCATTGTTTGGCTTTATCCTTATGCTCGCCCTTGAACATCTGTTACAGCCATTTGGATTAGATCTATCCCGCCGTACAAAGCTAGTACGTCACCAAGATCAGCGAATCGATGTCGCAGCGTTGTACCGCGCCGACCAATTTGAAATCTATCAGTCGTTTCAAAGTCGGCCGGTCTTTTCAGCATGTGACCAGATAGTTTCATTCCTTGGCGAGGCAGGCACACATGCTGTATTCGTCGGGGTCTATCACGTAATTGGCGTTACCGGCCCAATGTCCTGGCCGGCTGCCAGATGATTTTCTTTTCCCAAGTTTGAATGTCTCGAATCATTACCTATACAACTTGTCTCGCGATGACCGCTTTGTCGATCTGAAAGATCGGCTCGTAATTGATTGGGGCATCGGAACTCGAAGCTGGGTCCAAAACTTCAAACCGACGAAAAAGGCTGTTGTTGAAGTTCTCCCGGCTGGCTATGTCAAAAGATTTCCCGGATTTCTCGATTTTGTTCTTCGGTATGACGAATTGAGAGCCATAGTTGCCAACCCAGTTGCCAATCGCGAGTGGCATCGAATGCTCGGATCAGTCGCTGGTGTTTACTTGGTGCTCGACACGCTGACCGGTCGCCAATACGTAGGTTCTGCTTATGGAGGCGGTGGCATTATGCGCCGATGGTCTCAGTACGCACGTACTGGACACGGTGGAAACGAACAACTTAGAGCCCTGCTCTCTGAAAGACCAAATGCCAAACATGATCTTCGATTCTCTGTTCTGCAAACACTCTCCTCGTCTTTGACTTCTGCTGAAGTAATCGCTTATGAGGGTCTGCACAAACTCAAGCTTGGTACCCGAGCTCATGGGCTAAGCAGCAATTAATCGATCAAATCTTTACTTCATTCGGCGCAATGCAGCTAGCTGCATCTCCTCATTTTTGACACTAAGAGCGCAGCCCATGACCAAGATACCCGAACCCACTGCTATCGAAAGATTTGCCGGAAGTCTTCCAATGGAAGGTGCCTTAACGACCATAGCGGCCGTTGTCGGTACACCGCTCGCCGCACTCCTTCCCGTGCTTGGAAAGTCTCTGGCAGCTGAACGTCAGAGGGAACGGGTTGAGCGAACGCTGCGCGAAATGAACGATGTTCTAGCTGCACAAGGTGCTGCACTTGAACGGCTTACGGATCAACAATACAAATTCATAAATGAAGCGATTCTCGCGTTGGTCCACACGACCAGTGAAGGCAAGATGGCTTATCTCAGAAACGTGGTCGTGAATAGTCTGCAGGTCACTGAATTCCAAGATCAAGAGGCCGCATTTCTGAGTCGAATAGTCCGCGATATCTCGGTGGACGAAGCGAGCTTTCTGATCTCCAGTTTTGGCTTTGAACGGCTCTGGCTGAATGACACCGCCCCAGGCGAGAGAAAACGAAAGACGCTCGCTGTGAAGCCACAGTCCCCAGAAGGCCAAGTGGTGCTTGGCCTCGTTACTCTTGGTCTTGTTACTGCGGCCGAGCCGACATACGACGAAAGTGGGCTTTTGCGGTTTACGCCTATGGCAGCGAAGCTCATTGCATTGCTTAGAGGTACTCGCCCCTGACTAGTCTTGCAAGTGCGCGCTAGCGCGAGCTTGCAGGCCTGTACTACGTGAGCCCTTCGACGGGCTCAGGGCGAACGGAGTTAGTGGGCTCGGAGCGAACGGGGATTTGCGCTACGCCACAAACGCCGCCAACGGCCTCCTCGGCGTCGCCGGCGCCGGTGCTGCCGTGTAGCCCAGCCGGCAGAACATCTGCACCGTTTCGTCCGCTGCCGTCTTCGGCGCGGGCTTGTTCAGCATCAGCTGGTGGGCGCGGGCGTAGTGGGGCGCCATTTCCGGGAACTCCTGCAGCGCCTGGCTCATGGGGTGCACGCCCACGCCCAGCTCGGTGGCCTTGAGCTGCAGGCGCACATAGGCGCGCCCGGCGTTAACCTGGTCAGCACGGCTGTTGCCGCCGGCCAGCCACACAAAGCCCATGGCGGTGCGGCTGTGGCCCTGAAAGCGCGACATCATGGTCTTGTAAGCCTCGCTGCCCTCTGCGGGCGGGTTTTGGCGGTCAAACATGCCCACGGTGTCTACCGCGCGGATCATCAAGCTGTTCAGGCTGATGCCGTCGCGGTGCTTCAAGATTTCACCAGGCCCCACGCGCGTGAGGTGCACGCTTTCCATCACGGTGCGCGGCGTCAGCAGCTCCACCTTGGCAGACTGCCAGCACAGGTCGCGCAGCGGCTCCAGCGCGGCGGCGTCCACCGTGCCACCGGCCTTCATGCTGGCGTTGCCGCCTGCGGCCACCAGCGCGCGCAGTGTGTCGGCTGACACGGCACGGGTGGTGTCAAAGTCGCTCTTGGGGGTGTGGCGGTTCAGCACCTGGGCAAACAGCGGGTCTTTGGCCGCACCAGGCTTCAGCGCAATGCGGGCTATCGGCCGGCGGTCCCACTCTTTCAAGTTGGTGCTGAGCTCGCCTTGCGGCCACAGCGCCACGTCGGCAGCCAGGCCCTGCTCGGCCAGCGCAATCACCAGCAGCTCCAAGAACGCGCCGTGGCCAATCAATATCTGGCGGCCAAACGGGTCGGTGTGGGGCAGCACGCGTTCACGGTCCGTGTAGAGCGTGATGGCATTGGGCTCGCGCAGGTCCACCAGCCAAGGCTGCAGGTTGTGCGGGTTGGGCGCGGTGATGGCGTAGGCCACGGCGCGTTTGCGCGGGTCGGCCTCGGCGCCCGGGCCCTTCCAGGCTTCCACGGCCTCGGCCGGGTAGGCGCTGCTGAGCGAGCAGCCCGCGATGGGGGCGGTGGCGGCGGCGGCAACCACGCCACCCCCTGCGAGACGAATGAAGCTTCTGCGGTCCATGGGGTTCTCCTTGAAAGGGGGTTAACAAAAATTCAGCGCTGCATGAGCGCATGCACAACAAAGGGGGCGGCTACGGCCAGGGCCAGCAGCAGCCTGCGGGTGGTGGCGGGGCGCAGGCCGATGGCGGCGGCCGCGAGCGCCACGGCCGGCAGCCACTGCATCTGGTGCAGGCCCACAAAGTGCGCGATGCGCAGGTCGGGCTGCGACAGCACCCAGCCCGTCAGCGGCATGCGCTGCACCGGCTCCATCAGGGGCTCGGGCCAGTAGCCGGCCGGGCCCATGGCGCCGCCGCTGTAGCCGGCCAGCAGCCCGCCCAGCACAAAGCCCAGGCCGGTGGCCAGCAGCATCGGGGGCCACTGCGTGCGCCGCGCCTGTACCAGCGCCCAGGCGCCGACCCACACCGTGACCAGCACCAGCACGCCGGCGCCTACCCCCATCACGGTGCCCAGCACCGACTCCAGTGGGGTGCTGCGATTGAAGTGCGACGCCACACCGCGCCCGCCTTGCAGCGTGATGTAGCCCGCCTCAAACAACACCACGGCCAGCCACAGCAGCCACAGGCCGCGCGGCATGGCACGCTGGCGGGTGGTGCCGGCCAACAGGCCCAGCGCCCAGGCAATGGTGGCGGTTTGCAGCGCCAGTGCCAGCTGGAACTTGAGCGGTTTCATCCACACGCTGCTGCCGCCCAGCAGGCGCTCGTCCAGCAGCGCGGCCAGGCTGGTGAGCGCGGCCGCGGCCAGCAGCGCCAGCGACAGCTGCCACAGGCGGCGGGCGACGAGCGCATCGGCGGGCGCGTCGGCGGGGGCCGATGCAAAGGGGAGGGTCAGGGTGGTCATGGCAGTGCTCCGGCGATGCATCAGGTGGCGGCCAGGGTGGTGGGCGCCGGGTGCGGCAGAAGGCCCAGATCGTTCAAGGACTGGCGCACTGCGTCGTCAAACGGGGTGCGCGGCTCGTCGCCGATCAGGGCGCACAGGGCGCGGTTATCCAGCTGGTGCGGGGTGCGCCAGAGGTAGCGCATCTCGGCCAGCGCGGCGAAGGTGGGGATGAACAGGCCCGCCACCTGCAGCAGGGGCCAGGGCATGGTGCTGACGCGCAGTGCGCCGCTCCGGGGCAGCCAGCCCTGTTCCCAGGCCACGCTGGCCAGTGCGTCCACCCACTGCTGGCCGGTGACGGTGTGGCCGGCGAAGTGCAGCCGCGCAAACGCGTCGAGCCGGCTGCGCTGCTGCGCCACTTTCACAAAGGTACGGGCCAGGTCGGGCAGGTAGGCCCAGGGCGTGCCGGCGTCCAGCGGGCCGGGCCAGGTGACGCGGCCGCGCGCCAGGTCCTTGGCCACGGCCTGGTCGAGCCAGGCACCGGTGCCGCTGCCAAAAAAATCGCCGGCGCGGATGACCACTGCGCGCAGGCTGCCGTCTTGCGTGGCGGCCTGAAGGCGCTGCTCCATGGCGATCCGGATGCGGCCCTTCACGCCCAAGGCGGCCTGCGCCGTGTCTTCACGCAGCAGCGGCGGCATGGACTCGCCAAAGTTGTACACGTTACCCGGCATCATCAGCGTGGCGCCCAGCACCTGGCTCAGGCGGATGGCGGCCTCCAGCAGGGCCGGCGCCTCGGCCCGCCAGGCCTTGTGGGTGTAGACCGGGTTGAGGGCGTTCACCACCACGGCCGCGCCGCGCGCGGCGGCGGCCAGTGCGGCCGTGTTCGTGGGGTCCAGCGTCAGCCAGTGCACCCCCGCCAGGGCCGGGCCCTGCGCACCGGGGCGCACCTGGCCCAGCACGCGCCAGCCGGCGCGGGCAAAGGCCTGGGCAGCGGCCTGGCCGAAGCGGCCGCGGGCGCCAAGAATCAGGACGGTGGAGGCGGTGGTCATGGTCTGTTTCCGGTTTCGGGTTGCGATGGAATGGATTGTGAAAACCGCAGGCGTGTTACACAATTGCCTATCGGTTCATATCTGAATTTCATAAATGAATAACAACTTCGACTGGACGCTGGTGCGCTCCTTCCTGGCGGCGCTGGAGCAGGGCAGCCTGCTGGGCGCGGCGCGGCAGCTCAAGTCGAGCCAGCCGACAATCGGGCGCCACATTGCCGAGCTGGAAAGCCAGCTCGGCGTGGTGCTGTTCGAGCGCACCGGCCGCGGCCTGCTGCCCACCGACATGGCGCTGCGCCTGGCCGACGCGGCCCGTGCCATGGAAGCCGGCGCACACCAGCTGGCGCGTAGCGTGTCGGGGGCCGAGGGGGCAGTGTCGGGCTCGGTGCGCATCACCGCCAGCCAGCCGGTGGCCTGCTACCTGCTGCCGCCGCTGCTGGCGCAGATGCGGCTGGCCCTGCCGGACGTGCAGGTGGACCTGGTGGCCAGCAACGCCGTGAGCAACCTGTTGCGGCGCGAGGCCGACATTGCCGTGCGCATGGTGCAGCCCGACCAGGCCACGCTGGTGGCCAAACGGGTGGGCAAGGTCACGCTCAGCGCCTGCGCCCACCACGACTACCTGCGCCGCCGCGGTGTGCCCAAGCAGCCCACCGACCTGTTGAGCCATGAGCTGGTGGGCGCCGACCGCAGCGACGACATCCTCAAGGGCTTTGCCGGCATGGGCTACCCCGTGACGCGCGAGCACTTTGCCTTCCGCACCGACGACCTGATCGCGTCGTGGGAAGCAGTGCGCGCCGGGCTGGGCGTGGGCTTCATGGCCAACTACCTGATCCGCACCGACAGTGCGGTGGTGCCGCTGCTGCCCATGCTTGCCATCCCGCCGCTGCCGGTGTGGCTCACGGTACACCGCGAGATCCGCACCAGCCGGCGCATCCGCGCGGTGTACGACTTTCTGGCCCAGGCACTGCCCAAGGCGCTGTAGCCAGCCGCCGCGTCAGCGGCGCATGCGGCGCGCGTAGTGGGCAAAGCCGGCGGCCAGCAGCACGTGCAGCACGGTGTTGGGCAGCAGCCCCGCCAGCTGCGTGATCACACCATTGGCTCAGGCCAGCCATTCGGTGGCCAGCAGGCCCAGCTGCGCCAGCAGGTTGGCCAGCAGCACGGCGCGCAGTGTGGGTGAGTCGGGCTGCCGCCGCACCAGCGCCGCCATCAGGCCCAGACACAGCAGCAGCACGCCGGTTTCGCGCATCCACACATTGGCCGCCAGGCTGGGAACGGTGCCCTTGCTGGCCAGCAGCGCAGCCGGGAACAGCGTGGCGGTGGCGCCCACTGCCAGTGCGACGGCAGCAGCGAGTGTCAGAAACAGGGTTCGGCTCATGGGGTCTCCACAAAAAGAGGATGGGGCTGCACGGTAGGCGCCAGCCTGCGGGTGGGTCAATTACCTGTGCAGGTCATTGAGCCGCACGGCACTGCGCTGCTAGAGTGCCGCCATGGCCGACCGACTGTTCAGCGCCTTGCTCAAGTACTGGCGCGCCCGGCGTGGCCTGACGCAGCTTGACCTGGCGCTGGCGGCCGACGTGTCGGCCCGGCACCTGAGCTTTCTGGAGTCGGGCCGCGCCAGCCCCAGCGAGGCCATGGTGCTGCGCCTGCTGGCCGCACTCGACGTACCGCTGCGCGACCAGAACGACGTGCTGCGCGCGGCGCGGTTCGCGCCCCGCTACGCCGAGCCCGCGCTGAACCAGCTGGCGCCGGCCATCCAGCAGGCGATCGACCGCATGCTGGCGCAGCAGGAGCCCTACCCGATGACGCTGCTGGACAGTGGCTACACCGTGGTACGCGCCAACCGTGCGGCCGGCGCAGTGTTCTCGCGCTTTGTGGCCGACCCGGCGTTTCTGGCGCAGCCGGTCAACCTGTTTGCGCTGGTGTTTGACCCACGTGGCGCCCGCCCGTTCATCCACGACTGGGCCCAGGTGGCGCGCCGCATGGTGGCCCGCCTGCACCGCGAAGTGCTGCAACGGCCCGACGCCGCGGCACTGGCCAGCCTGCTGGACCGGGT
The DNA here is from genome assembly GCA_046348225.1 of Ramlibacter sp. GTDB lineage: Bacteria > Pseudomonadota > Gammaproteobacteria > Burkholderiales > Burkholderiaceae_C > JAXMEQ01. The sequence goes on along the minus strand of JAXMEQ010000009.1, from coordinate 78,897 downwards.
GCTGGCCCACCCCGACGTGCCGCGCGCCTGGCGGCAACCCGACTTCTCGCGCGTCAGCGAACCCACGCTGTCACTGGTGCTGGAGCGCGACGGCCTGCGGCTGGGCTTCTTCACGGTGCTGACGGCGTTTTCGTGGCCGCAGCAGATCACGCTGGATGAACTGCGCCTGGAAAGCTACTTCCCGCTCGACGAAGCGACGCAGCGGGCCTGTGAACAGCTGGCGGCGCGGTGTAGCATTGCCCAGCCCCTGCCCCCCGAGGCGCTCTGAAAGGCCCCCATGCACCCCAACGCGGACACTTTGACGAAGTTCTATGCAGCCTTTGCACGGCTGGACACCGACACCATGGCCAGCTGCTACGCCGACGATGTGGCATTTGACGACGAGGCCTTCTCACTGCGCGGCAAGGCGCAGACCATGGGCATGTGGCGCATGCTGTGCGACGCCACCCGTGCCAAGGGCATGGACGCCTGGAAGCTGGAGTACAGCGGCATTGAGGCCGATGCCACCCGCGGCCGCGCCCACTGGGACGCGCACTACCGCTTCAGCGCCACCGGGCGGCTGGTGCTCAACCGCATCGACGGCGCGTTCACCTTCAATCCGCAGGGGCTGATCGTCACGCACCGCGACCGGTTTGACTTCTGGGCCTGGTCGCGCCAGGCACTGGGCACGCCGGGCCTGCTGCTGGGCTGGACGCCGCTGCTGCGCAACAAGGTGCGGGCCACGGCGGCCGCCAATCTGCAGAAGTATCTGGCTGCCAAGGGGCAATGATGGGCTGGTTCGACGGTTTTGAGGAAAAGGTTTTTGCCTTCAATGGCTCCGAGGCGTTCGCGCGTTTTGGTGGCAACCGCAGCAAGCCGGCGCTGCTGCTGCTGCACGGCTTTCCGCAAACCCATGTGCTGTGGCACCGGGTGGCGCAACGCCTGAAGGACGACTTTTTTCTGGTGATGCCCGACCTGCGCGGCTACGGCGATTCGTCGCACGCGCCAGGCCTGCCCGACCACAGCAACTACAGCAAGCGGGCGATGGCGGGCGACGCCGTCGGGGTGATGGACGCGCTGGGCATTGCCGACTTTTACCTGTGCGGCCACGACCGCGGTGGCCGCGTGGCGCACCGGCTGGCGCTGGACCATGCCGCGCGTGTAAAGAAGCTGTGCGTGATCGACATCGCCCCCACGCTGGACATGTACAACGCCACCGACCAGCGCTTTGCCACCTTCTACTACCACTGGTTCCACCTGATCCAGCCGACCCCGCTGCCCGAGATGATGATCGGCCCCAACGCGCGGCAGTACCTGCATGCCAAGCTGGGCGGCTGGGGCAGCCAGGGGCTGGGCTACATCGAGCCGCAGGCACTGGCAGAGTACGAGCGCTGCTTCTGCCGGGCCGAGTCCATCCACACCGCGTGCGAGGATTACCGCGCCAGCGCCGGCATTGACCTGGACCACGACCGCGAAAGCCGTGCCCGCGGCGACAAACTGGCCTGCGACCTGCACGTGCTGTGGGGCGCGCGGGGTGTGGTGCATAAGCTGTTTGACCCACTGGCGCTGTGGCAGGCGCAGTGCGCGGGCCGGGTCACGGGCCAGGCGCTGCCGGCCGGGCACTTCATCCCCGAGGAACTGCCGGCCGAGACGGCGCAGGCGCTGCAAACCTTCCTTGTCTGACCGCCATGCTGGCCTGGCTCAACTCCATCTACCCGGTGCGCTACACCGCGCTGGCGCTGTGCGTGTTTGGCTTTGCGCTGAGCCTGTTCAGCCTGCTGGCGCTGGGCGTGGGCTGGCTGGCGCTGCTGGTGAGTGGCGCGCTGGTGGCCGTGGGTGTGGCCGACCTGCGGCAGGCGCGCCGCTCCATCCTGCGCAACTACCCCGTCATTGGCCACCTGCGTTTTGTGATGGAGTACATCCGTCCCGAGATCCGCCAGTACTTCATTGAAAGCGACAACGAGGCCGCGCCGTTCTCGCGGGCACAGCGCTCGCTGGTGTACCAGCGCGCCAAGGGCGAGCCCGACAAGCGGCCGTTCGGCACCCAGCTGGACGTGAGCGCGGAAGGCTATGAATGGCTCAACCATTCGGTGGCGCCCACGGTGCTGCCCACGCACGACTTCCGCATCACCATCGGTGCCGGCCGCGCACAGCCGTACGAGGCCAGCGTGTTCAACATCTCGGCGATGAGCTTTGGCGCCCTGTCGGCCAACGCCATCCTGGCGCTGAACGCCGGCGCCAGGCGCGGCGGCTTTGCCCACGACACCGGCGAGGGCTCGATCTCGGCCCACCACCGCACCCATGGCGGCGACCTGATCTGGGAGATCGGCTCCGGCTACTTTGGCTGCCGCAACGACGACGGCAGCTTCAACGCCGAGCGGTTTGCCGCCAATGCCACGCTGCCGCAGGTGCGCATGATCGAGCTCAAGCTCAGCCAGGGCGCCAAGCCGGGCCACGGCGGCGTGCTGCCAGGCCCGAAGGTGAGCGCCGAAATTGCCGCTGCGCGCGGTGTGCCCGAGGGGGTGGACTGCGTGTCTCCCGCCGCGCACAGCGCATTTGCCACACCGGTGGAGATGATGCAGTTCATCGAACGGCTGCGCACGCTGTCAGGCGGCAAGCCCACCGGCTTCAAGCTGTGCATTGGCCACCCGTGGGAATGGTTCGCGATGGTCAAGGCCATGCTGGCCACCGGCATCACGCCCGACTTCATCGTGGTCGACGGCGCCGAGGGCGGCACCGGCGCGGCGCCGCTGGAGTTCACCGACCATGTGGGCGCGCCGCTGCAGGAGGGCCTGCTGCTGGTGCACAACACGCTCAAGGGTGCAGGGCTGCGCGAGCGCATCCGCATCGGCTGCGCCGGCAAGATCGTCAGTGCCTTCGACATCACCCGCGCGATGGCGCTGGGCGCCGACTGGTGCAATTCGGCGCGCGGCTTCATGTTTGCGCTGGGTTGCATCCAGGCCCAGAACTGCCACACCGGCCACTGCCCGACCGGCGTGACCACACAGGACCCGATCCGCCAGCAGGCGCTGGTGGTGCCCGACAAGGCCGAGCGGGTGTACCGCTTCCACCAGAACACGCTGGAGGCGCTGAAGGAGCTGGTGCAGGCGGCCGGGCTGAGGCACCCGAGCGAGATCACCGCGCACCACATCGTGCGCCGGGTGAATGAAAACGAAGTGCGTCTGCTGGCCAACCTGGTGCCGCATGTCGAGGCGGGCGCGCTGCTGGCGGGCGATCTGGGCCAGCAGCACAACGTCTTCAAGCTGTATTGGCCCACCAGCAGTGCGGAGCGGTTCAGCGCCTCGGCCCCGGCGCCAGCCGCAGTTCAGGGGTAGATCTGCATCGTCACCGGGTGGTAGACGGTGGTGGTGCCGGCGCCGCCGCTGCGCGTGACGGTGTAGCGCACGCGCGCCGTGTAGGTGCCGGTGGGCAGGCAGTCGGGCCCACTGCTGGTGATGACGCATGACGACGGGCTGGGTGTATTGAGCTCCGACCACCACGACTGCGCCAGCGACCGGCCGCTGGCACCGGCCGGTGCCGTGAGGTACTCGATGCCCGCCCAGCGGATGGAAGCCCCGGTATTGGCCGTGGCAACGCGCCGGTAACCCGGGCCGACCAGCGCGTCACCGTACTGGCGCACAGCCACGGTTTCAGCGGGCCAGATCACGTAGTCCACACTGCTGGCCGTGACCGTGTAGGCCAACGGAATGTCCTTGGTGAAACTGTTCGTCCGGCCCGAGGGCAGCGTCTGGCTCCCGGTGATGCGCAGCGTCTTGCTGTAGGTGCCCGGTGGGGCGGGGTCAAAGCTGACCTGAACGCTCCCGACCGTGTTGCCCCAGGTGCTGCGGGAGCGGACGCCAAACAATTCGTTGGTGCCGGTGTACACGGTGCTGGCATTCCAGCCCGTGGTGTAGGGCGGCAGGGAGACCTGCAGGGTACGCGGTTGTGGCACCTCACCGAAAGGCACGCTCACGGCCATGGAGGCCTGGTCGGTGGTCACGGACGGCAGCACACTCACGCTGTACGGCAGCGACAGCGGGGAGCCTCCCAGCTGCGTGGTGCAGGCCGAATCCACACAGACGTAAATCTTGAGCACCCCCTCTTTCAGCCCCGCCACCGCCTGCGTGCGGCCCGACAGGGTGACGTTGACGCTGCTGCCCGACAGGAACACCGAGGGTGTGGCCTGGAACAGGGAATGCGGGTCAACGACCACGATGTACAGCGTGCGTCCGGCCAGCGACGCGATGTTGCCGGTGGCCGAGCCGTTGAGGAAGGTGGTGGTCATGCTGTCGCCGAGGTACAGCGTCGCATCAACGCGTGCGGGCGACCGCAGGACGGCGGTCACATCCATAACACTCTGGGCTGGAACCGAACTGGCGGGGGCAGCGGCAACAGGCGCGAGCGAAAACGCACCTGAACAACCGGTGGGGTTGATCTGGCAGCTGAAGCTCGACAGCGTGCCCACCAGCAAGGCCTGGCCCCCGCTGACGGGGCCCAGCACATACACACCCTGGCCGGAATACGCCAGGATATTGCCGGTCTGCGGGTACTGGCGGTAGGTGAAACCGCTCCAGAAGCGGTTCCATGGCCCGGCCGGGAAATGCTGCGGGTATGTGGCCTCGGCCCATTCCATGACGGTTTCGCCGGTCGGCGTCCATGCAACAGCGGCCTGCGGGGCGGCAGCGGCTTCGGCAACCAGCGGCACGCCGGTGTCGGTTGCAGGCAGCGCCCGTGCCAGGGCGGTCACGGAAGTTGCGGGGGTCGGATCGACAGCGCCGCCCCCGCAGCCTGCCAGCAGAATGGCCACCACCAGGGCGCAGGCCCCGGCTTGCGCAGATTGTTTTGCTCGCATGGCCTGCCGCTTGTCGTTTTAGTTCTTACATTCTAGTGTCCGGCCAGGCAGTGGCGACCGGTACTCCCAGTACCGCCAGCCGCTTGCGCAACGCCAGCACCGCGCCGTCCTTGCTCAACAGGACTGCCCGGTGGGCAACCGCCAGGTCCACAAACTTCTGGTCATCCTGGTCCTTGCACGACACGGGCGCCTTGCCCGGCGGCTCCACCCGCCGGGCAAGGCTGTCAAACCGGCGCAAGACGTCGGCCGCGCTCAGTGCACGATGCGCCAGACGCGGCAGGATCTGGGGATACCCCAGCACGCGCTGCAGCTCGTCGCGCATGGCGGCGGTGGTCAGCCAGCGCAGCGTGCCCGCGGCCAGCGCGTCGCGCAAGGGCTGCGCCGCGGCATCGTCGAACACCAGCACATCGAGCACGATGTTGGTGTCCAGCACCAGCGCAGACTCAGGCGGTGGCGGGGGCGTCATTCGGCTTGCGGGCTGAGCCCTTGACCATGTCAAAGCGGAACAGCCGGCATTCGATCGGGCCGTTCCACATGGGCACGCGGCGCGACTCCTTCAGCCGCATCTTCGAGGGCAGCTTGAGGTCGGGCGTGAGCACCCAGGCCGTCCAGCCGGGGTAGTTCTTCTTCCAGTGGGTGGCGAGCTGGCTGAAAAACTCGCCGCCATCTTCGGTCTGGGCGTTTTCGCGGGCGCCGAAGCGGCCCTGGCTCTGCGCGCCGGCCACACCGGCCGCCTCGATGCGCTCGCCATACGGCGGGTTCAGCAGCATCACACCCGGCGTGTCCGCAGGCGGCATGCGCTGCAGCGCGTCGCCGCCGCGCAGCTGCACCGCCGCCCCCACGCCCGCGCGCTGCGCGTTGCGCTCGGCAAAGTCCACCATGCGGAAGGCCACGTCGCTGCCGAACACGGGCGCCACCGGCGCGCGCTGCGCGGCCAGCGCCTGCTGCCTGATGGCGTCCCACACATGCCCCTGGAACGGAAGCATCTTCTCGAATGCAAACCGGCGCAGCGTGCCCGGCGCGATGTTGCAGGCCACCTGCGCTGCCTCGATGGCAATCGTGCCGCTGCCGCAGCACGGGTCGTACAGCGGCACGCCCTGTTCGCACTGCTGCGCCCAGCCGCTGGCGGCGATCATGGCGGCGGCCAGGGTTTCCTTCAGCGGGGCATCGCCCTTGTCTTCGCGCCAGCCGCGCTTGAACAGCGGCTCGCCCGAGGTGTCGATGTACAGCGTGGCGGTGTCGGTGGTCAGGTGCATGTAGATGCGCACATCGGGCCACTGGGTGTTCACGTCGGGCCGCACGCCGCTCTTGTGGCGGAAGCGGTCGGCCACCGCGTCCTTGACCTTCAGCGCCGCGAAGTTCAGGCTCTTGAGCGGGCTGTGCTGGGCCGTCACTTCCACCTTGAAGCTCTGCTTGGTGGTGAACCAGATTTCCCAGGCCACGGCGCTCGCCGCGGCGTACAGGTCCTGCTCGCTGCGGTAGGGCGTGTGCGACAGTTGGACCAGCACCCGCTGGGCGAGGCGGCTTCGCAGGTTGAGCAGCAGCGCGTCGCGCCAGGACGCGCGCAGCAGCACGCCGCCACGGCCGGTCAGCAGGTCGTCGCCCTGCAGGCCGGTGATGGCATGCACCTCGTCGGCCAGCAGGCCCTCGACGCCGGCGGCGCAGGGCAGGAAGAGTTGAAGCTGGTTCAAAGGGACTTTCTCAGGTTGGCCGGGGCAATGCGCAGCGCCTCGCGGTACTTGGCGACGGTGCGGCGCGCGCATTCAATGCCCTGCTCCTTGAGCATTTCCGAAATCTGGTTGTCGCTCAGCGGTTTCTTGAGGTTCTCGCTGGCGACGAACTGCTTGATGAGCGCGCGCACCGCCGTGCTGGAGGCGTTGCCACCGGTTTCAGTACCCAGCGCCGAGCCGAAGAAGTACTTCAGCTCGAAGGTGCCGAACGGTGTGGCCATGTACTTGGCGGTGGTCACGCGGCTGATGGTGGACTCATGCAGGCCCAGCTCGTCGGCGATCTCGCGCAGCACCAGCGGGCGCATGGCCAGCTCGCCGTGCACAAAGAAGTTCTTCTGCCGCTCGACGATGGCATTGCTCACCCGCAGGATGGTGTCAAAGCGCTGCTGGATGTTCTTGATGAACCAGCGCGCCTCCTGCAGCCGCTGCTGCAGCGCCTGGTGGCCCTCGCCCTTGTGGGCCTTGAGCGCGCCGGCGTAGATGTCGTGCACCCGAAGCCGCGGCATCACGTCGCTGTTGAGCTGCACCTGGAAGCGTGCCTGGCCGCCGCGGCCGACCTTGGTGACGATGACGTCGGGCACCACGATGTTGCGTTCCACGTCCACAAACCGGCGGCCGGGCTTGGGCTCCAGCCGTGTGATGAGCGCCATGGCGGCCTTGATATTGGCCTCGCTGTCGCCGCACAGCTGCATCAGCCGCTTGACGTCGCGCCGCGCCAGCAGCTCCATCGGCTGGGCGCAGATGCGCAGCGCTGTGTCGCAGGCCGGCGCCGCGCTGCCCGCGTCCCGCAGGGCACGCAGTTGCAGCGTGAGGCATTCGCCCAGCGTGCGGGCCCCCACGCCGGGTGGGTCCAGGTGGTGCAGCAGGCGCAGCGCCACGGTGAAGCGGTGCACCAGTTCATCGAGCTGCTCGCTGTCGCGCCCGGCCAGGCCCATCGCCAGCTCTTCGAGCGAGTCTTCAAGGTAGCCGTCGTCGTTGAGCGACTCGATCAGGAAGCGCAGCGCGGCGCGGTCTTCCTCGCCCAGGCGCAGCGCCAGCGCCTGGCGGTGCAGGTGCGACTGCAATGACTCCTGGCTGCGCGCCAGCTCGGTCGCGTCCATCTCGCCGTCGTCGCCCAGGTTGTTCTTGCGCGCGGGCGCATCGCCGCCCCATTCGCCGTCGTCGGGCACCACCTCCACGCTGCCGTCGCCGTCCCAGCCCGGTTCGTCGGACTCGCTGGTCACGGGAGACTCAGCATCGTTCTGGCCTTCAGGCCGCACCAGATCTGCGTGAGGCGCTATGAAATCTGTAGCAACTTCGGCATCGCCGTCATCGTCACGCACCGGCGTGTCGGCCTGTGCCAGGCCAAATTCCTCGCGCGGTGCCTCGTCGGCCGTGAGCTCCAGGAAGGGGTTGTCGTCAAGCATCTGCTCGACTTCCTGGCTCAGCTCCAGCGTGGACAACTGCAGCAGCCGGATCGACTGCTGCAGTTGCGGCGTCAGCGCCAGATGCTGCGAAACGCGTAGTGACAGGCCCTGCTTCATGCGGCCTACATCCTGAAGTGCTCGCCGAGGTACACGCGTCGTACGTCGGCGTTGTTCACGATCTCCGAAGGCGTGCCCTGGGCCAGCACATGGCCGTCACTGATGATGTAGGCATGGTCGCAGATGCCCAGCGTCTCGCGCACGTTGTGGTCGGTGATCAGCACACCGATGCCGCGCGACTTCAGGAAACCAATGATGCGCTGGATCTCGATCACCGCGATCGGGTCGATGCCGGCGAACGGCTCGTCCAGCAGGATGAAGCGCGGCTGGGTCGCCAGCGCGCGGGCAATTTCCACCCGGCGCCGCTCGCCACCGGACAACGCCACCGCGGGCGAATCACGCAGGTGCTCGACCCGCAGCTCCTGCAGCAGCGTGGTCAGCCGGCGGTTGATCTCGGCCTTGGGCAGTGGCTGGCCCTTGTCGTCGCGCTGCAGCTCGAGCACGGCGCGCACGTTGTCTTCCACGTTGAGCTTGCGGAAGATCGACGCTTCCTGCGGCAGGTAGCTCAGGCCCAGACGCGAGCGGCGGTGGATGGGCATGTGCTCCACCGGCTGGCCGTCAATCGCAATCTCCCCGGCATCGGCCCGCACCAGGCCTACGATCATGTAGAACGAGGTGGTCTTGCCCGCGCCATTGGGGCCCAGCAGGCCGACCACTTCGCCCTTTTGCACCGCCAGCGACACGTCCTTGACGACCTTGCGGCTGCCGTAGGACTTTTGCAGGTGGCGCGCTTCAAGCCGGCTGATGCCCGCGTCTGCCGTCACTTGCGCTCCCCACCCAGGGTGGTGGTGGACCGCAGCGGCGCCGGGCTGGCGGCAGGCGCCGCTGGCGCCGAGGCCGCATTGCGCGGCGACAGCACGGCCCGTACCCGCCCGCTGCCGGCCGGGGCACCGGGCGTGGTGACGCTGCCGTCCACGGTAAATACGTCGGTGCCGTTGTCGTAGACGATCAGGCTGCCCGTCATTTCGTCGGCCACGGTGGCGCCGCGCAGGCGGCGCAGCTCGGCGTTGCGGATGAAGCGCACCCGGTCGGCCCGGCCGTCGTATTCGATGCTGTCGGCCTCTCCCTCGATGTATTCGTCCAGGCCTTCGCGCTTCTGCTTGTAGTAAGCCAGCTTGCCGGGCTCGGCCGTCACGGTGCCGAACTGGTAGCCCTCGGCGTCCTGCCGCACCTCGACCCGCGCGCCACGGATGATGATGGTGCCCTTGGTCATGACCACGCGGCCGGTGAACACGCTGACCTGCTTGAGGTCGTCATAGCGCAGCGCATCGGCTTCGATGTTCATGGGCTTGTTGCGGTCGGCCTTTTCGGCCAGGGCCGTGCCCCAGGACAGGGCGCAGGCGACGGCCAGCAGCAGGGGGCGGGTGGTGTTTTTCATAGAGGCACGAATCTTGCTGGCCATTGTGCCAGAGCGCAACCCGTGTCCCGAAAAAAATGCCCGCAGCAGCGGGCATTTTTCGATGACGGCAGACAGCCCGCCAGGGGCCGGCGCAGCCGCTCAGCGGCTCTTGCGGGCTTCGCCGATCAGGTAGTCGGTGACCTGCAGTGCGCGGTCCATGGTGCCGGCCATGGTGCCGTCGGTGTAGTAGCGTCCGGCAATGCCCATGGCCGGTACACCCTGAACCTTGAAAGCGTCCATCAGCTGCGTGGCGCGGCGGGCTTTGGTGGACACCGAGAACGAGTTGTACAGCTCCTGGAACTTGGCCTTGTCCAGCCCCTGTTTTGCGGCCCAGTCGAGGATCTGGTCTTCCTTGTCCAGCGGCTGGCGCTCGGCGTGGATGGTGGTGAAGACCTTGCGGTGCAACTCGTCCAGCTTGCCCAGGGCTTCCAGCGTGTAGAACAGGCGCTGCTGCGGCACAAACGAGTCGCGGAAGGCCACCGGCACGCGCTTGACCACCACATCGGCCGGGATCTTCTTGATCCAGGCTTCCAGCTTGGGCTCGAACGCGTTGCAGTGCGGGCAGCTGTACCAGAAGAATTCAATTACCTCGACCTTGCCCTGGGCAGCCTCCACCGGCACCCGCTTGTCTAGCGTGATGTATTCGGCGCCGTCCTCGGGCTTCTTCTGGGCATGGGCCGGCAGGGCCAAGCCCGAAGCGGCCAGTGTAGCCGCAGTGCCGAGGGAAAATTCGCGTCGTTTCATGTGTGTTCACTCCTTGCTGTGGTCTGAGCCGCCGGTCCCGGGAAAAGTTCAGCGCTGCTGGCGCACCAGCGCGGTTTCCACTCCGTTGGACTCCAGCCGCTCCTTCTGCTTGTCGGCTTCTTCCTTCTTCTCGAACGGGCCCACCCGCACGCGGTAGACGGTGCGGCCGGACTGCTCACGCTCGGTCACCTTGGCCTCCAGCCCGATCAGCGAGAGCTTGGCGCGCTGGGCTTCGGCGTCTTCCGGGGTGCGGTAGGCACCCGCCTGGATGAAGTAAATGAACGGGTCTGCCGTGCTGCCGGCTGACTTGGCCTTGGCCAGATCGCCCAGCGGGTCGCCGGTGACAGCGGGCTTGACTTCCTGCTTGGCGGTGGCCGGGGCACTGGCGCCCGCGCGGGGCGCCGACGCGGCCGGGGCCGCTGCTTCCGGCGTGCCACTGACGGCACCCGAGGCCGCCGGCGCCGGGCGCACCGGGTTCTTGCCATACAGCGGGGCGTTCGGGTCCCAGTCCTTGTTCTTTTTCGCTTCGGCCGCGTCCTGGTCGGCGGTGCGGTTCTGGCCCTTGTTCATGAACGGCACCGGCACCTTGGTCACATAGACGGCCACCGCCAGTGCGGCCGCCAGACCGATCACCACGCCGATGATCAGGCCCAGCACCAGCCCGCCGCGTTGTTGTTTCATGGTTGTCCTGCTCACATCTTCTGCGGTGCGCTCACACCGAGCACCTGCAGGCCATTGTGCAACACCTGCGCCGTGGCAGCGACCAGCGCCAGCCGGGCTTTTTTCACGGCTTCGTCGTCCACCAGGATGCGTTCAGCGTCGTAGTAGCTGTGGTAGCCGGCAGCCAGTTCGCGCAGGTAGAACGTCACGTCGTGCGGGGCAAAGTCGGCCGCGGCGGCGCTGAGCATGTCGGGGTAACGGGCCAGCAGCAGCATCAGCGCCTGGGCTGGCGCGCTGTCCAGCGGCGACAGGTCGGCGTCTTGCAGGCTGGCTGGGTCGCCACCCCAGGCGGCCAGCACCGAGCAGATGCGCGCATGGGCGTACTGCACGTAGTACACCGGGTTGTCGTTGTTTTTGGCAATCGCCAGGTCCACGTCGAACGTGTATTCGGTGTCGGGCTTGCGGCTGAGCAGGAAGAAGCGCACCGCGTCCTTGCTGGTCCAGTCGATCAGGTCGCGCAGCGTGACGTAGCTGCCCGCGCGCTTGGAAATCTTCACTTCCTCGCCACCCTTCATCACGCGCACCATGGTGTGCAGCACGTAGTCGGGGTAGCCCGCAGGAATGCCCACGTTGGCCGCCTGCAGGCCGGCGCGCACGCGCGCGATGGTGCCGTGGTGGTCGGTGCCCTGGATGTTCACCACCTTCTGGAAGCCGCGCTCCCACTTGGTGATGTGGTACGCCACGTCCGGCACGAAGTAGGTGTAGCTCCCATCGCCCTTGCGCATCACGCGGTCCTTGTCGTCCCCGTAATCGGTGGACCGCAGCCACAGCGCGCCGTCCTGCTCGTAGGTCTTGCCGGCAGCCTGCAGCTTCTGCACCGCCGCGTCCACCTTGCCGCTGGTGTACAGGCTGGACTCGAGGTAGTAGTTGTCGAACTTCACCTCGAAGGCCTTGAGGTCCAGGTCCTGCTCGTGGCGCAGGTAGGCCACGGCAAACTGCCGGATGCCGTCGAGGTCGTTCACATCGCCGCTGGCGGTGAATTCCCGGTCGTCGGCATGCACGGTTTTGCGGGCCAGGAAGTCGTTGGCAATGTCCTGGATGTAGTCGCCGTTGTAGGCGGCCTCGGGCCAGCCGGCGTCACCGGGCTTGAGGCCCCTGGCGCGCAACTGGGTGGACGTGGCCAGTGTGGCGATCTGCACGCCCGCGTCGTTGTAATAGAACTCGCGCGTCACGTCCCAGCCCTGGCTGGCGTAGAGGTTGCAGATCGCGTCGCCCAGCGCGGCCTGGCGGCCATGGCCCACATGCAGCGGGCCGGTCGGGTTGGCCGAGACAAACTCCACCATGAGCTTGCGGCCGTTGGCCGGTTGCTGCCCGAAACAGGCACCCGTGGTCAGCACTTCGCGCACGATCTGCTGCTTGGCCGCCGGCTTGAGGCGGATGTTGATGAAGCCCGGCCCCGCGATGTCGATCGCGTCCACCCACTGCTGGAACGGCGCGGCCGCCAGCAGGGCACTGCGCAGGGTCTCGGCCAGCTGGCGCGGGTTCTGTTTGAGCGGCTTGGCCAGCTGCATGGCGGCCGTACAGGCAAAGTCGCCGTGGGCCGCGACCTTGGGCGACTCGAACACGGCCTTGCCGCCAGCGCCGGGCGACAGGCGTTCCAGCTCGGCGGCCAGGCTGCCAAGCAATTCTTGTTTGACGGAGAGCATCGGCTGATTTTACGGGCGGGCCGTCAGCGGGCTTGCCGCGCCCGGCGTTATGTGCTCGAATCCTCGCGGGATTCAAACCAAACCACCACCTTTCCAGGAGACCTCCATGAAGAAGCTGCTTTCCCTGATGGCGCTCGGCCTTGCCCTGTCTGCCGGTTCCGCCTATTCCGCCAGCCACGCCGGCGCGGCGCCGATGAAGTCGGGCAACTCGGCATGCGAGGCCACCGCGGCAGAAAAGAAGCTGGCTGGTGCCGCCAAGACCAGCTTCATGAAGAAGTGCGAAGCCGACGCCGCCGGTGGTGGTGCCAGCGCCGCCTGCGAGAAGTCTGCCGCCGACAAGAAGCTGGCCGGCGCCGCCAAGACCAGCCACATCAAGAAGTGCATGGAAGACGCCAAGCCGGCGGCCAAGGCTGCAGAAGCCCCCAAGAAGTAAACCCCGCTGCTGGCGCCACGCGCCGGTGCCCGCCCCGCCAGCCTGCGCTGCGGGGCTTTTTTTATGGCCGCTGCCAGAACTCCGGCTGGCTGTAGTGGTGCTTCAGGAAATCGATCCACAGGCGCACCCGCAGTGGCAGGTGCTTGCGCTGCGGAAACACCGCGTAAATGCCGTTGGGCGGAGCGGCAAAGTCTTCCAGCACGGGCACCAGGCGGCCCGCGGCGATTTCGCTTTCCACCTCCCAGGTGCTGCGCCATGCAATGCCGTGGCCGCCCAGGCACCAGTCGTGCAGCACCTGGCCGTCCGAGCAGTCCAGCGGCCCGCCGGGCTTGAGGTGCACCACCTCGTGCCCGCCGTCGCGCGGCACGCGAAACGCCCAACCGCGGGTCTGCGACGCATCGCTGGACAAGGTGAGGCAGTCAAACCGCACCAGCTCATTCGGGTGCTGGGGCTGGCCATGGCGCTTGAGGTAGTCCGGCGTGGCCACGCACAGGCGGCGGTTGTCGGCCAGCCGCACGCTGACCAGCGACGAGTCGGGCAGGTCCCCCACGCGCACGGCGCAGTCGTAGCCCTCGCCGGCCAGGTCGACCACGCGGTCGCTGAGGTTGAGGGAGATCGTCACGTCGGCATGCTGTGCGCGAAAGCGTGGCACCAGGGGGGCCACATGGCGGCGCCCGAAGCCGGCCGGCGCGGTAATGCGCAGGTGGCCGCTGGCCTTGACGCCGCCCGCGCTGACGCTGGCTTCGGCGTTGGCCAGATCGGCCAGCACGCGCTGGCAGTCCTCCAGAAAGGCACTGCCTTCATGCGTCAGGGTGATGCGGCGGGTGGTGCGCACCAGCAGCTTGACGCCCAGCTTTTCTTCCAGTGCATCCAGCCGCCGGCCCATGATGGCCGGGGCCACGCCCTCAGCGTTGGCGGCCGCCGTGAGGCTGCCCCGGGTCGCCACCGACACAAATGACTCCAGCGCTTTGAGCTTGTCCATGCCGCAGATTATGCGGATGGAAGTCAAAAATCAAGCAGTTCAGCGCGCTGATTGCGTTGAAATCAATTGCTCCACCTCTGCTGGCGAGTAGCCAACCTCGGCCAGCAAGGCCCGCGTGTGCTCACCGAGACGCGGCGGGTTGAGACGCACCCCGGGGCGCTGGCCGTCCAGCGTCAGCGGCAGCAGCGGCACACGGGTTTCGCGGCCGTCGGGCAGGGTCAGCGGCGCGAGGCCGCCGGTGCCATTGAGGTGCGGGTCGTCAAACAGGTCCTGCGGCCGGGTGATGGGCGCAAACGGCAGGCCATGGGTTTCGAACACCTCGCCCAGCGCAGCGGCGCTGTACCCCGCCAGGCGCTCACGCAGCAGCGGCATCATCCAGCTGCGGGCGCGCACCCGGTCGTTGTTGCTGGCCAGCCGCGCGTCGGCTTTCAGGTCGGCCAGGCCCAGCGCGTCGCAGAACAGCGCCCACTGGGTGTCGCTCACCACCGCCAGAAAAATCTGCTCGCCGTCATTCACGGTGAACACGTCGTAGATGCCCCAGGCCGAAATGCGGCTGGGCATCGGGTCGGCGGCCTGGCCGGTCACTGCAAACTGCATCATGTGCTGGGCCACCAGGAACACGTTGTTCTCGAACAGCGCGCTTTGCACTTCCTGGCCCTGGCCCGTTTTCTCCCGCTGGGCCAGCGCGGCCATCACGCCCATGGCGCCAAACATGCCGCCCATGATGTCGTTCACGCTGGTGCCGGCGCGCAGCGGGTCGCCAGGGCGGCCGGTCATGTAGGCCAGGCCGCCCATCATCTGCACGACTTCGTCGAGCGCGGTGCGGTGGTCGTACGGGCCGGGCAAAAAACCCTTGTGGCTCACGTAGATCAGGCGCGGATTCAGCTGGCGCAGGCTGGCGTAATCCAGACCCAGCTTTTTCATGGTGCCGGGCTTGAAGTTCTCGCTCACCACGTCAGCCGTGGCAATGAGCCGCAGGGCGGCCTCCCGGCCTTCGGGCTTGTTCAGGTCCAGCGCAATGCTCTTCTTGTTGCGGTTGAACAGCGCAAAAAAGCCCGCGCCAGAGCCCAGCAGCTTGCGCGTGTTGTCGCCCTCGATGGGCTCGACCTTGATGACCTCGGCCCCCAGGTCGGCCAGCACCATGCCGCAGGTGGGGCCCATCACCATGTGGGTGAACTCCACCACGCGCAGGCCGGCGTAGGGCAGCGAACGGCTCGTCACGCGCGCGGCCCCGACGTCACTCCGCCTTGAAGCCCGAGGCCTTGATCGGCGCCTCCCAGCGCTTGAGGTGCTCGGCCTGGGTGGCGCTCAAGGCGGCAGCGCCGGCATGGTTGGGCACCAGCCCGAAGCCGTAGATCTTGTCCTGCACGTCCGGCGCCTTCAGCGCGTCCGCCACGGCGCGGTCGATGCGGGCCACCACATCGGGTGCCATGCCAGCCGGGCCGTACAGACCGAAGAAGGCGTCGGCCGCGATGTTGATGCCCGATTCCTTGAGCGTGGGCACGTCCGGCAGCGCCTTGGACCGCGCGTCGCCGGTCACGGCCAGGATGCGCACCTTGCCCGCCTTGTGGTGCTCAATGGTTTCGGACGCGGTGTCCACCATCAGCGGCACCTGACCGCCGATGAGGTCCTGCGCCGCCGGAGCGCCACCGCGGTAGGCCACATGCGTCATGGGCACGCCGGCCGCCTGGCCCAGCAGCAGGCCGGCAAAGTGCGGCACCGTGCCGGCGCCCGAGGTGGCGTAGTTGGCCTTGGTCGGGTTGGCCTTCATCCACGCGAGTACGGCCTTCAGGTCGCCGGCGGGTGCGCCCGGCCCGGCCGTCACGGCAAAGTCGAACGTGGTCACGCGCGAAATCGGCGTGAAGTCCTTCACCGGGTCGTAGCCGAGGTTGGCAAACAGCCAGGGCTGGATCACCAGCGCGCCGCTGGGCGACAGGACCACCGTCTGGCCGTCGGGCGCGGCCTTCTTGATTTCATTCAGCGCCACGCGGCCGCCCGCACCGGGCTTGTTGTCCACAATGACGTTCTGCCCGAGCGAGACGCGCAGCTTGTCGGCCAGCAGGCGGGCGATCACATCCACCGAGCCCCCGGGCGGAAAGCCCACCAGGATCTTGAGCGTGCGGTCCTGCGCCAGCACGGCGGGAACGGCGAAAGTGGCAGCGGCCAGCGCGGCAAATTGGCGGCGTTTCATGGGGAGTCTCCTGCTTGTCGGTTGAATGGGGTTTGCCAGACTCCGTTATAAAGCCATTCCGTAAGCATGCCAACAAGCTGTGCCACCCGGCCAGCAACACCGGAGACTTTCCCCATGACCGTGATCGACGTCCACACCCACATGTTCACCACGAAGTGGCTTGAACTGCTCAAGAAGACGGGTGGCACCTACAACATCAAGACCCGCCCGGACGGGCAGGACGAGATTTTTCGCGGCGACACGCCGGTGGTGATTCCGCAAAAGGGCCACTTTGACTGGGAACTGCGCATCCAGGCCATGGATGCGGCGGGCATTGATGTGTCGGTGGTGTCGCTCACCTGCCCCAACGTGTACTGGGGCGGCGAAGACGTCAGCGTGCGCGCCGCCGTGGAGGCCAACGACAACGTGGCCGACGCGCAAAGCCGGTACCCCGACCGGTTGCGCTGGTTTGCCTCGCTGCCCTGGGAGTACCCGCAGCGCGCCGTGCAGGAACTGGAGCGCGCCTGCGCCAAAGGTGCCGTCGGCGTCATGGTGCTGGCCAATGTGTCGGGCAAGAGCCTGACCGACCCGATGTTTGCGCCCATCTGGGCCGAGATCGACAAGCGCGGCCTGCCGGTGCTGGTGCACCCGACCGACCCGCCCGGCGTGGACCTGATGGACATGACCAAGTTCGACCTGAGCTGGTCGGTCGGCTTCATGTTCGACACCACACTGGCCATCACACGCATGATTTTTGAAGGCTTTTTTGACCAGTACCCGAACCTGAACATCATTGCCTCGCACGGCGGCGGCACCCTGCCCTACCTGGTAGGCCGCTTCGAGAAAGGCGACGAGGTGGAGATTCCGTCGCGGCGGCAGATGAAGCGCAAGCCCACCGACTACCTGCGCCACATTTACTACGACAGCATCACCTACAACCTGGGTGCGCTGCAGTACCTCATCTCCGTTGTCGGCGAAAGCCAGGTCATGTTCGGCACCGACTGGCCGCACCAGGTGCACGATGTGAAGGGTGCCTTTGCCAACACGGCGCGCCTGCCGGCGCCGCAGATGAACGCGGTGCGCGCCAGCAACGCGCAGCGGCTGTTCAAGCTCTGAGCGCACAAATTACGTATGTTTTGGTCATGGATAAAGCGATTTTCCAAGAGCCAATTGACGTAAAAGTTCGGAATAAAGTACAGCCATGGAAAAACCCAGGGCAGTACTTTTTGACGCCTATGGCACGCTGTTCGACGTGTACAGCGTGGGCCTGCTGGCGGAACAGCTGTTCCCGGGCCACGGCCAGGCGCTGGGCGTGCTCTGGCGCGACAAGCAGATCGAGTACACGCGACTGGTGACCACCAGCAACCACGGCGCGCACTACAAGCCGTTCTGGGAACTGACGCAGGCCGCCCTGCGCTATGGTTGCAAGAAGCTGGGTCTGGTGCTCACACCAGCGCTGGAGCAGCAGCTGATGAACCAGTACCGCCACCTCAGCGCGTTCCCGGAAAACCGAGAGGTGCTGCAGGCCCTGAAAGCCAAAGGCGTGACCACCGGCATCCTGAGCAATGGCGACCCCGACATGCTGGCCGTGGCCGTGAAGAGCGCCGGGCTGGATGACTTGCTGGACCATGTGATCAGCGTGGACAGCACGCGCAAATACAAAACCCACCCCGACGCCTACGCCCTGGGCCCGCAGACTCTGGGCCTGGAGGCGAAGCAAATCGTCTTTGTGAGCTGCAACGGCTGGGACGCCCTGGCCGCCACCTGGTACGGATTTCGCACGCTCTGGGTCAACCGCTACCAGCTGCCTTTTGAAGAACTGGGCACCCCGCCCACCCGCACCGGCACCAGCCTGCGCGACGCCCTTTCGTTTTTTTGATGCTTTCAGGAGAAAACCCCATGACCGCACGCACCCCAGTCCACCGCCTGCACGTGGCCACCGAGCTGCACCAGTTCATTGAAACCCAGGTGCTGCCCGGCACCGGCGTGGCCAGCGCTGCCTTCTGGAAGGGCTTTGACGCCATCGTGGCCGACCTGGCACCCAAGAACATCGCCCTGCTGGCCGAGCGCGACCGCCTGCAGACCGAGCTGGACGCCTGGCACCGGGCTCACCCCGGCCCGATCAGGAACATGGGCAAGTATCGCAAGTTCCTGGAGAAAATCGGCTACCTGGTGCCGCAGCCCGCCAGGGTGAAAGCCACCACCAAAAACGTGGACGCCGAGCTGGCCACGCAGGCAGGCCCGCAGCTGGTGGTGCCCATCCTGAACGCGCGCTACGCGCTGAACGCCGCCAATGCGCGCTGGGGCAGCCTGTACGACGCGCTGTACGGCACCGACGCGATTCCCGAGGCCGATGGCTGCGAGAAAGGCCCCGGCTACAACGAAAAGCGCGGCGCCAAGGTCATTGAATACGCCCGCCATGTGCTGGACCGCACCGCCCCGCTGGCCAAGGGTTCACATGTGGACAGCACCGGCTACGCGGTGGTGGGCGGCAAGCTGGCGGTCAGCCTCAAGAGCGGCAAGACCACCGAGCTGAAGAACGCCAAGCAGTTCGTGGGCTACCAGGGCGAGGCGGCCAACCCGTCGAGCGTGCTGCTGCAGCACAACGGGCTGCACCTGGACATCCGCATCAACCGCAAGACACCGATTGGCGCCAACGACCCGGCTGGCGTGAGCGACCTAGTGCTGGAAGCCGCGCTGTCCACCATCCTGGACCTGGAAGACTCGGTAGCCGTGGTGGATGCGCAGGACAAGGTGCTGGCCTACAGCAACTGGCTGGGCATCCTGAAGGGCACGCTGACCGAAGACGTGAGCAAGGGCGGCACCACCTTCAAGCGCGGGCTCAACCCAGACCGCGTGTACACCGCGCCCAGTGGCCAGGGCGAAGTGAAGCTGCATGGCCGCTCGCTGATGTTCGTGCGCAACGTGGGCCACCTGATGACCAACCCGGCCGTGCTGTACACGGCGGCCGACGGCAGCGTGAAGGAAATCCCGGAGGGCATCCTGGACGCGGTGGTCACCACCACCATCGCCCTGCACGACCTGCAGGGGCATGGTGCCAATGGCATTCGCAACTCTCGCACCGGCAGCGTCTACATCGTCAAACCCAAGATGCACGGCCCGGCCGAGGTGGCGTTTGCCAGCGAACTGTTTGCCCGCGTGGAGACGCTGCTGGGCCTGAAGGACAGCACCGTCAAGCTGGGCATCATGGACGAAGAGCGCCGCACCAGCGTCAACCTGAAGGCCTGCATTGCCGCGGCTGCGAGCCGCGTGGCCTTCATCAACACCGGCTTCCTGGACCGCACCGGCGACGAGATGCACACCTGCATGCAGGCCGGCCCGGTGCTGCGCAAGGGCGACATGAAGACAAGCGCCTGGATCAAAGCCTATGAAAAGAACAATGTGCTGGTCGGCCTGGGCTGTGGCCTGCGCGGCAAGGCACAGATCGGCAAGGGCATGTGGGCCATGCCCGACCTGATGGCCGCCATGCTGCAGCAGAAAATCGCGCATCCGCTGGCGGGCGCCAACACCGCCTGGGTGCCCAGCCCCACCGGCGCCACCCTGCACGCACTGCACTACCACCAGGTGAAGGTGGCCGATGTGCAGAAGGAGATGGAGAAGATCGACGCCGACGCCCAGCGCGACGCCATCCTGAACGACCTGCTGCAGATCCCGGTGGTGAAGGCGGCCAAGTGGAGCGACGCCGAAAAGCAGCAGGAGCTGGACAACAACGCCCAGGGCATCCTGGGCTATGTGGTGCGCTGGATCGACCAGGGCGTGGGCTGCAGCAAGGTGCCCGACATCCACAACGTGGGCCTGATGGAAGACCGCGCCACGCTGCGCATCAGCAGCCAGCACATGGCCAACTGGCTGCACCACGGCGTGGTGACCAAGGCGCAGGTGAACGCCACCTTCAAGCGCATGGCCAAGGTGGTGGACAAGCAGAACGCCGGCGACCCGCTGTACAAGCCCATGACGGGCAACTACTCAGGCGCCGCCTACCAGGCCGCGACCGAGCTGGTCTTCAAGGGCAAGGAGCAGCCCAGCGGCTACACCGAGCCGCTGCTGCACGCCTGGCGGCTGAAGGTGAAGGCGGGGGCGGCCTGACGAGCGGCGTGAGTTGCTATTGATTTGATAGCGGCTTACGCAGTATTCATGAGGGCTAGAGGCCGATTTGGCTTGAAACCCGGCCTTGCTTTCTAATCAGGGCATGAACAAGCTCGACAGCGCCCTGCTCAACCTGCTCATCAAGGACGGCCGCGCCTCGTTTGCCGACATTGCGCGGCAGCTGGGCATATCGCGGGCGCATGCGCGCACGCGCGTGCAGGCGCTGGTGAGCAGCGGCGTGATCGAGCTGTTCAGCGCCGTGGTCAACCCGGAAAAGCTGGGCAAGGTGATCTCCACCTTTGTGGACCTGCGCGTCACGCCGGTGGCGCTGGAGCCGCTGTCGCAGGAGCTGGCCGACTGCCCCGAGGTGGTCAGCCTCTACATCATGAGCGACCTGCAAAGCCTGCATGTGCACACCCTGACGGACAGCTACGAGACCTTCGACGCGTTTGTGCGCAAGCACCTGCTGAACCGGCCCGAGATCCTGTCGGTGGACTGCAAGACGCTGATGACCCGCGTCAAGAACCGCCGCGGCGGCGCGCGGCTCTAGCCAACCCACTGGCCCACGCACAGTCCGGGTGCAGTTTGGCGTTTGGGTCGCCCGCCCGCCAGATTTCGGTGCCTGGGCACACATCGCACAGCGCAGGTCGCCCAGGCCAATACAAATGTTGGCCAGCTTTGTGCATGCCTCACATTTGTAAACACCACTGCCTTGATTATTCGTTGGCTTGCTAACGATATCGACCTCAACTGAAAACCGGCGTTTCCCTAAATACTCATTTAAATCAACAGCTTATGTTGTGATGCCAGTTGGCACAGGGCTTGCAAACAGTGCAGAACGTCGCTTTACAAACGTTCGCCCCTTTCGTCCAACCGCTACTGGAGCCCACCATGACGCTGATTCGCCGCAAGTTCCTGTCCACCGCCGCCATCACCGGCAGCGTGCTGGGTGCCCCCGCCATTGCCAGGGCCCAGGCCCGGCCCACCTTCAACTGGAAGATGACCAGCGCCTACCCCAAGGGCTCGCCGTTCTACATGGACGGCCCGGGCAGCGCGACCGATCTGGCCAAGCGCATCAAGGACATGTCGGACGGCCGGCTGAACATCCAGGTGTTCGGCGCGGGTGAGCTGGTGCCGGCGTTCGAAGGCTTTGACGCCGTGCGCGCGGGCACGGTGGAAATGAACCACGCCAACAGCTACTTCTGGACCGGCAAGACCTTTGCCGCCCAGTACTTCACCGCCGTGCCTTTCGGCCTGAACTTCCAGGGCATGAGCGGCTGGCTGTACGACGGCGGCGGCATCGAACTGTGGAACGAGGTGTACGCCCCGTTCGGCATGGTGGCCATGCCCTGCGGCAACACCGGGGTGCAGATGACGGGCTGGTTCAAGAAGGAAATCAACACCGTGGCCGACCTCAAGGGCCTGAAGATGCGCATCCCCGGCCTGGCGGGCAAGGTCTACGCCAACCTGGGCGTGGACGTGAAGGTGCTGCCGGGCGGCGAGATCTTCCCCGCGCTGGAACGCGGCGTGATCGACGCGGCCGAGTTCGTGGGCCCGTTCCAGGACCGGCGCCTGGGCCTGCAGAAAGCCGCCAAGTACTACTACACCACCGGCTGGCACGAGTCGGCCACCGTGTCCGAACTGCTGATCAACAAGGCCGCCTGGGACAAGCTGCCCGCCGACCTGAAGGCCATCGTGCAGAACGCCTCGGCCGCGTGCAACGTCATCAGCGAAGGCTGGTGCCAGAAGGCCAACTCCGACGCGATGGAAGACCTGATCAAGAACCAGAAGGTCATTGCCAAGCCACTGCCCGACGCGGTGATCAAGGCGCTGCGCGACGAGACGGCCAAGGTGCTGGCCGAGGCCGTGGCCAAGGACCCGCTGACCAAGAAGGTGCACGACTCGTACTTCGCCTTCAAATCCAAGTTTGACCGCTGGTCCGAAGTGAGCGAAGAGGCGTATCACATCAAGGTCCGCGGCTGAGCAGGAAGGCGACGGTCATGGCTGTTTCAACGGGCGGTGCCATCGCGCGCATCGAGTCCTTCATCGACCGCGTGGGCAACTTCACCGCCTACATTGCGCTGGCGGTGATCTTCCTGGTCGCCACCAACGTGGTGCTGCGCTACCTGTTCAGCTTTGGCTCGGTCTGGGCCCAGGAGCTGGAGTGGCACCTGCTGGCGGCGCTCATCCTGTTCGGCATGAGCTACGCCCTGCAGCGCGGCGACAACGTGCGGGTCGACCTGTTCTATGCCAACTACAGCCCCCGCAAGAAGTACCTGGTCGACCTGCTGTCGGTGGTGCTGACCATGCTGGTGGCCCTGCTGTTCATCAAGCTCTCGCTCGGCTACGTGGCGCAGGCCTGGTCAATTGGCGAGAAGTCGCCCGACCCGGGCGGCATTCCGTGGCGCTGGGCCGTGAAGTCGCTGATCCCTGTCGGCTTCGCCCTGCTGGTGCTGCAGTCGGTGGGCCAGCTGCTGCGCACCGTGCGGACCTGGCAGGAACGCGGGGGCCACCCGCATGTTTGAACCCCAGACCTATGCCATCCTGATGCTGGTGGCGTTCTTCGGCATGCTCATGCTGGGCGTGCCGGTGGCCACCACACTGGCCGCTGTGGGCTTTGTGTTCGGATACCTCGGTTTTGGCGACACGCTGTTCAACCTGCTGCCGGCACGCTTCTACGGCATCGTCGCGGGCTACCAGTGGATGGCCATTCCGCTGTTCGTGTTCATGGGCGTGATGCTGGAAAAGTCGCGCCTGGCCGACGACCTGCTCGACGTGATGGGCCACATCGCCGGCGGGCTGCGCGGCGGCATGGGCGTGGGCATCATCCTGTTCGGTGTGCTGATGGGCGCGACCACCGGCATCGTGGGTGCCACCGTCATCACGCTGGGCCTGCTGACGCTGCCAACACTGATCCGGCGTGGCTATGACAAGGGCATTGCCTGCGGCGTGATCTGCGCCTCGGGAACGCTGGGGCAGATCATCCCGCCCAGCCTGATCCTGATCCTGCTGTCCGACATCATGCAGCTGTCGGTGGGCACGCTGTTCGCGGCCGCCGTCATGCCGGGCCTGCTGCTGTCGGCGGTGTACATCCTCTACATCCTGGTGCGCGGCATGCTGGACCCGGACTCGATGCCACCCATTCCCCTGGCCGAGCGCGACCTGGTCTCGCGCCGCCAGCTCTGGGTGCGGTTCTGGAAGGTGGTGGTACCGCCCATCATGCTGGTGGTCGCGGTGCTGGGCTCGATCGTGGGCGGCATTGCCGCGCCCACGGAGGCTGCATCCATGGGGGCGGTGGGCGCCATCCTGATCACGGTAGCGTCGGGCCGCTTCAGCTGGCCCACGCTGAAGGCCACGGCACTGGAGACCAGCAAGATCACCGCCATCATGATGTTCATCCTGATGACGGCGCAGGTGTTTGCCTTGTCGTTCCGCGGCCTGCATGGCGAGGACATGATCACCGCCATGTTCGAATGGCTGCCCGGCGGCGTGAACGCCGACATCTGGTTCATGATGGCGCTGATCTTCGTGCTGGGCTTCTTCATCGAGTGGATCGAGATCAGCTACATCGCGGTGCCGC
The DNA here is from genome assembly GCA_046348225.1 of Ramlibacter sp. Lineage (GTDB taxonomy): Bacteria > Pseudomonadota > Gammaproteobacteria > Burkholderiales > Burkholderiaceae_C > JAXMEQ01. The sequence continues at coordinate 55,032 of JAXMEQ010000009.1, read as the reverse complement.
TGTTCATGCCGGTGCTGCTCGCCCAGGGCGTGGACCCGGTGTGGCTGGCGATGCTCATCACCGTCAACCTGCAGTCGTCGTTCCTCACGCCACCGTTTGGCTGGGCGCTGTTCTACCTCAAGGGTGTGGCGCCACCGGACGTCACCATCCGGGACATCTACCGCGGCGTGGTGCCGTTCATCATCCTGCAGGGCATCACGCTGGCGCTGGTGTTCTTCTACCCGCAGATTGCGCTGTGGCTGCCCAAGGCAATCGGCTGGTAAGCGCTACTCCTGGCTCTTGATCCACTCCGCCACCGTCTTGACGGCAGCGTCCGGCGTTCCCTTGCGGTCGGCCTTGACGGTGGCGTAGCGGCTGGCCGGGTGCAGCGGGGCCCTGGCATAGGCAAAGGTTTCGCCCCGCTCGTGAAGCGGGTCGTCGGTGCCAATGATCCACAGCGCCGGAATGTGCTGCGCCATGCGGGCCGCGGTGGCGGGCAGCTCGCCCAGCCCGGCCGCACGGGCTTCGGGTGCCAGCGCAATCACGCCGTCGGCCTGGCCGGCCTCGCCCGAATAGGCCAGCGCTGCATTGGCGCCAAAGCCATAGCCCGCCACCAGCACCCGCTTGAAGCCCTGCTCGCGCAGGCCCTTGATGTGGCGGTTGATTTCAACCCATGCGCCGGGCAGGTCCTTGTCGTTGTTGCGGCGCTGCGACCACGGCATTTCCACCACCTTCGGCATGCAGGTGGCCTGCAGCTTGCGGCCAAAACCGGCGACAGACACCGGGCTGCTGCCGGCGTCATGCATCAGCACCATCGCGCAGGTCTTGCTTTCGGGCTGGGCCCATGCGGGCGCGCAGGCGGCGGCCAGCAAGGCGGCCATGAACGCGCGGCGCGCGCCGGTCATCTGATTGCGCATCATGCGAGTCTCCTTTTTTTCTGGGGCAGATGATGGCACTGCCGCGCCCCCGCGCACACCCGTTCAGACCCTGATGCGGCGCTACACTGCCGGCATGCCTGCCACCGTGCCAGACCCGAGCCCTCTGCATGGCTGAGCCGCTGCCGCCACCCGGCACGTCGTCGCTGGACGCGCTGCGCCAGCGGCATGGCCCACGCTACCGCTGGCTGCTGCTGCTGTCGGTGATGATCGGCACCATGGCGTCGATCATGTCGTCCACCATCGTCAACGTGGCGATTCCGGACATGAGCCACCACTTCACGCTCGGGCAGGAGCGCGCGCAGTGGGTCAGCGCGGGCTTCATGGTGGCCATGACGGTGTCCATGCTCACCACCCCCTGGCTGCTGGCCCGCTACGGTTACCGCCGCACCTATGTGGGCACCATGGTGCTGCTGCTGGCCGGCGGCGTGGTGGGCGGCCTGTCGAATGCCTGGGCACTGGTGCTGGCAGCGCGCGTGGCCGAGGGCCTTGCCGCGGGCGTGGTGCAGCCGATCCCGGCGATCATCATCCTGCGCGCGTTCGAGCCGCACGAACAGGGCCGCGCCAGCGGCTTCTTCGGCATGGGCGTGGTGCTGGCGCCGGCCATCGGGCCCAGCATTGGCGGCGTGCTGGTGGACCTGTTCGGCTGGCGTTCCATCTTCTTCATGGTGGTGCCGTTCTGCCTGGCTTCCATCTACATGGCCTACCGGTTTGTGCCCGTCACCTCGCCCGGCGGTGTGGCGACCCACCGCGGCGCGCCGCTGGACTGGCGTGGCCTGCTGCTGGGCGCCACCGGCACGCTGTGCCTGCTCAATGGCCTGGTGCAGCTGCACGGCGGGGGCTCCCTGCAGGCGGGCCTGCTGCTGGCGGGCGCGGCGCTGGCGCTGGTGGCCTTTGTGGCCTGGCAGCGCCGGCTGATGGCCACCGGGCGAGAAGCCCTGATGAACCTGGGCCTGTTCAGCCACCGACAGTTTGCGATGGGCAGCATCGTCGCCTTCATCTACGGCACGGCGCTGTTCGGCTCCACCTACCTGCTGCCGGTGTACATGCAGATGGGGTTGCAGCTGTCAGCGTCGCATGTGGGCACCATCCTGCTGCCTTCAGGCCTGGTGCTGGCGGTCACCATTGCGGTGGTGGGCCGGCTGGCGGACCGCCAGCCCACCTGGCTGCTGGTCAGCACCGGGCTGGCGCTGCTGGCCTGCTCGTTCGCGCTGATGGTGCTGGTGGGCCAGGCCACGGCGCTGTGGGTGCTGGTGGCGTTCGCCATCCTGGGGCGGGTGGGGCTGGGCTTCATCCTGCCGTCGCTGAACCTGGGGGCCATGCGCGGGCTGGACCGCGCGCTGATTCCGCAGGGCTCCAGCGCCATCAATTTCGTGCGCATGCTGGGCGGCGCCGCCGGTGTGAGCCTGTGTGGCATCGTGCTGGAGTGGCGTATCGCCGCCCATGGCGACGCCCTCACCAACCCGGCCACCAGCCCGGCGCGCCTGGCCGCGTTCAACGAGTCCTTCCTGATGCTGGCCGGACTGTGCGCACTGGCGCTGGTGGCCGCCTGGCAACTGCGCGAAAGAAAGGCCTGACGCCATGTGCCAGCTGCTCGGCATGAACTGCAACACCCCCACCGACGTGATGTTCAGCTTCACCGGCTTTGCCCAGCGCGGCGGCCGCACCGACCACCATTCCGACGGCTGGGGCATTGCATTTTTTGAGGACAAGGGCTTGCGCCATTTTGTGGACCACCAGCCCGCCTGCGAATCGCCGGTGGCCGAGCTGATCCGCCGCTACCCGATCAAGAGCGAAAACGTCATTGCCCACATCCGCAAAGCCACCCAGGGCGGCGTGAACCTGCAGAACTGCCACCCGTTCGTGCGCGAGCTGTGGGGCCGCTACTGGGTGTTTGCCCACAACGGCGACCTGAAAGACTTCCAGCCCCGGCTGCACGCCGGCTTCCAGCCCGTGGGCAGTACCGACAGCGAGCGGGCGTTCTGCTGGATCATGCAGGAGCTGGCCAAGTCCCACGCCGGCGTGCCCAGCGTGGACGAGCTGACGCTGACGCTGCGGGAGCTGGCGCCGCGCATTGCGGCGCACGGCACCTTCAACTTTTTGCTGTCCAACGGCCAGGCGCTGTGGGCCCACGCGTCCACCCAGCTCTGGCATGTGGAGCGCAAGCACCCGTTTGCCCATGCCCAGCTGGCCGACGAAGACCTGAACGTGGACTTTGCCCAGGCCACCACGCCGCAAGACCGCGTGGCCGTGGTGGTGACCACGCCGCTGACCACCAACGAGACCTGGACGCCGTTTGCGCCCGGCGAGCTGCGCGTGTTTGTCAGCGGGCAGGCGCGGTAACGGCCTCCAGCGCGTCGAGGAACATGGCCGGCACGTCAAAACCGGTTTGCTGAGTGATTTCCTGGAAGCAGGTCGGGCTGGTGACGTTGATTTCGGTCAGGCAGTCGCCAATCACGTCCAGCCCCACCAGCAACAGGCCGCGCGCCGCCAGCACCGGGCCCAGCGCCCCGGCGATCTCGCGGTCGCGGTGGCTCAGCGGCTGGGCGACGCCCAGGCCCCCGGCGGCCAGGTTGCCACGCACTTCGGTGCCCTGCGGAATGCGCGCCAGGCTGTACGGCACCGGCTGCCCGCCAATGACGAGGATGCGCTTGTCGCCCTGGGTGATTTCAGGCACAAAGCGCTGCACCATGATGGTTTCGGCACCGTCCTTGTTCAGGGTTTCGATGATGGCGCCCAGGTTCAGCGCGTCAGCCTTCACGCGGAAGATGCCCATGCCGCCCATGCCGTCCAGCGGCTTGAGGATGATGTCCTTGTGCTCGGCATGGAAGGCCCGCACCTCGTCGGCGCTGCGCGTCACGAGCGTGGGGCTCAGGTACTGCGGGAACTCCATGATCGCGAGCTTCTCGGGATGGTCGCGCAGGGTGCGCGGCTTGTTGAAGACGCGGGCGCCCTCGCGCTCGGCCTGTTCCAGCAGGTGGGTGGCGTAGAAGTATTCGCTGTCAAACGGCGGGTCCTTGCGCATGATGACGGCGTCAAACTCGCGCAGGGGCTTGACCGGCTCGCTGCTTTCCCGAAACCAGTCTTCGTCGGTGCCGGTGAGCGTGATGTTGCGTACCGTGGCCCGTACCACATCGCCTGAGCGCCAGACCAGCTGGGCCGGCTCGCAGGCCGCCACCCGGTGGCCGCGCCGCTGCGCTTCGCGCATCATCGAAAAGGTGGTGTCCTTGTAGGTCTTGAAGGATTCCAGCGGGTCGGCGACAAAAAGAATGTTCATGGCTTTGGTTCGTTGCGTCGCCTGTACTGTTGCACAAAGAGCGCGAGCGTGCCGGCCACCACTCCCCAGAAGGCCGAGCCGATGCCCGCAATCGCCACGCCACTGAGCGTGACCAGGAAGGTGATGAGCGCGGCCTCGCGGTGGGCTTCGTCCTGCAGCGCCGACGCGAGCCCGCCGCCAATGGTGCCCAGCAGCGCCAGCCCGGCAATGGCCACCACCAGCTCTTTCGGGAAGGCCGTCAGCAGCCCGGTCACGGCCCCGCCGAAGATGCCGATCAGCAGGTACAGCGCGCCGCAGCAGACGGCGGCCGTGTAGCGACGGGCCGGGTCTTCGTGCGCCTCGCGGCCCATGCAGATGGCGGCGGTGATGGCGCTCAGGCACAGCGCAAAGGCGCCAAACGGTGCCAGCACCAGCATGGCCACACCGGTCACGGTGATCAGCTTCGAAATCGGCATGCGGTAGCCCGCACTGCGGATGGCCGCCACGCCCGGCAGGTTCTGCGAGGCCATGGTCACCACAAACAGCGGCAACGCCAGGCTGACGATGGCGGCGACACTGAACACCGGCGGGGTCCACACTGGCGTGGCCAGGCCAAAAGTGCCGCCAGAGCGCATCAGCTCTCCGCGAGTAGCTACAAAAACAATAGCAACCAGCAAAGTGTTCACGACCGCGTAACGTGGCAGGAAACGCCGGGACAGCAGGTAACTGGCCAGCATCAGCAGCACCAGCGGCAGCGCGGTCTGTGCCGCAGCAAAGGCCTGCAGGCCAAAGCGCGCCAGCACGCCGGCCAGCAGCGCCGAGGCAATCGCCATGGGGATGCGGTCCATCAGCTTTTCAAACCAGCCGGTCACACCAAACAGCGTGACCAGTGCGCCACACACCAGAAACGCGCCCACCGCCTCGGCCATGGTGAAACCACCCGCCAGCCCGGCCGTGGCCAGCACCGCTGCGCCCGGCGTGGACCAGGCCACCATGACCGGCTGGCGCAGCACCAGCGACGGCAGCACCGTGCACAGCCCCATGCCGACGCCCAGCGCCCACATCCACGAGGTGATGAGCTCAGGACTGGCATTGAAGGCCTGCGCCGCCTGGAAAACAATGGCCACCGAGCTGGTAAAGCCCACCAGCACCGCCACAAACCCGGCAGTGGCCGCCGACAGGCTGAGGTCCTTGAAGAATCGCATGGACAGGGATTGTGCCCGCGCGATCAGATCTCGATTTTCGAGCCCAGCTCCACCACCGAGTTGTTGGGCAGGTTCAGGAAGTCCGCCGCGCCGCTGGCGTTGTGGTGCATCTGCGCGAACAGCTTTTCGCGCCATGCCACCATGCCGCTGCCGATGGTGGGCACCACCACGTCGCGCGACAGGAAGTAGCTGGTGGTCATCGGCTCCAGCTCGCAGCCGCGGCCGCGGATCTGCTCCAGTGCGCGCGGAAGGTCCGGGTCGTTCTTGAAGCCGTAGTGCACCACCACCTGCCAGCAGTTGTGCCCCAGCGACTCGATGGCCAGCCGCTTGTCCATGCCGATCCAGGGCACCTCGTGGTTGCGCACCGTGACGAACAGGTTGTGCTCGTGCAGCACCTTGTTGTGCTTGAGGTTGTGCAGCAGTGCGTTGGGCACGGTGCCGGGCTCGGCGGTCAGGAACACGGCCGAGCCTTCCACCCGCGCGGGCGGGCTCACGAACACAGCCTCCAGGAACCCCTTGAGGTCGATCGCATCCGCGCGCAGCTTGGCGTTGAGCAGCGCACGACCCTGCTTCCAGGTCATCATCAGCGTGAAGATGATGCCGCCGATCACCAGCGGGAACCAGCCTCCGTGGAACAGCTTGAGCATGTTCGAGCTGAAGAACGCGAGGTCCACGATGAAGAACCAGCCCGTGGCCGCGATGCACAGCGCCAGCGGGTACTTCCAGCCGTAGCGGATGACGAAGAACGTGAGGATGGTGGTGATCAGCATGTCCAGCGTCACCGCGATGCCATAGGCCGCCGCCAGGTTGCTGGAAGAGCGGAACAGCACCACCGCCAGCACGATGGCGGCGAACAGGCCCCAGTTGACGAACGGGATGTAGATCTGCCCGGTGTCGCGCACGCTGGTGTGCTCGATGTTCAGGCGCGGAAGGTAGCCAAGCTGGATAACCTGCTTGGTCACGCTGAAGGCGCCCGTGATGAGGGCCTGCGACGCGATCACGGTAGCCAGCGTGGCCAGCACCACCATCGGCACCAGCGCCCATTCCGGCGCCATCAGGTAGAAGGGATTCTTCACGGCTTCCGGGTTTTCCAGCAGCAGCGCCCCCTGGCCGAAGTAGTTGAGCGTGAGCGCGGGCATGACCACGCTGAACCAGGCCAGCCGGATCGGCCGCTTGCCGAAGTGGCCAAGGTCGGCGTACAGCGCCTCGGCGCCGGTCACACACAGCACCACGGCCCCCAGGATGATGAAGGTCGTGCCGGGGTGGTTGAACATGAAGCCCAGCGCATGGTGCGGGCTCAGGGCCGCGAGGATCTCGGGGTGGCGCACGATCTGCGACACGCCCAGCACGGCCAGCGCGGCAAACCAGATCAGTGTGATCGGGCCGAAGAACTTGCCGATGCCGCCGGTGCCACGTTTTTGCACGGCAAACAGGCAGAACAGCACCACCAGCGTCAGCGGAATCACCCACTGCTTGAAGGCTGGCGAAATGACCTCCAGACCTTCCACCGCCGACAGCACCGAGATGGCCGGGGTGATGACCCCGTCACCATAGAACAGCGAGGTGCCGAAGATGCCGATGGCCAGCAGCCACTTGCGCAGCTCGGGCTTGTCCTTCACGGCCTGCGACGCGAGCGCCAGCATGGCGATCAGGCCGCCTTCGCCGTTGTTGTCGGCGCGCAGCACCAGCAACACGTACTTGATCGAGACGATGACGGTCAGCGTCCAGAAGAAGATCGACAGGATGCCGTAGACGTTGGCGTGGGTGAAGGGCACGTGGCCCGACCCGAACACTTCCTTGACGGCATACAGGACACTGGTACCAATGTCGCCGTAGACGACACCGATGGCGCTGAGGGTGAGCGCCGCGAGCGAGGATTTGGATGCAGACACACAACAACCCCTTGAAGCCGGCTTGAGCCACCGGCGGGGTTCCTAAACCTTTGGGACCGCTATTGTGCGCCCGGACGACAGCTTCAGTGACTTTTGTTGCAATGCAGCAACTAGTCGTAGGTCTCCGCGTCGGGGTCGGTAGCTTCCATCTCGTAGCTGGCGGCCAACATGGCCAGCCGGGCGATCACCCCGTACATGTAGAACCGGTTGGGGGCGCTGGCGCCGGGCTTCATGCCGGGCTGAGGTAAGTGCGTACTCTCAGCGAATGCCAGTGGCACAAAGCTGGCACCGGGCGCGTTGAGGTTTTCGTCGATGCCGCGCTCGGCATGGATGCGGTAGAAGCCGCCGACCACGTAGCGGTCCATCATGTACACCACCGGCTCGGCCACGGCGTCGTTCATGCGCTCGTTGGTCAGCACGCCTTCCTGGATGATGACCTGACTGACTTCCTGGCCATCCTTGATGACGGCCATCTTGTTTTTGGTCTTGCGGTTCAGCGCGTCCAGATCCTTCACGTCGCGCACCGTCATGATGCCCATGCCGTAGGTGCCGTTGTCGGCCTTGACCACCACAAACGGCTTTTCGTTGATGCCGTATTCCTTGTACTTCTTGCGGACCTTGGTGAGCAACGCGTCCACGTTGGTGGTCAGGCACTCCATGCCGGTGCCTTCGGCGAAATTGACTTCGCCGCACTGGTTGAACATCGGGTTGATCAGCCAGGGGTCGATGCCCAGCAGCTTGCCGAAGCGCTTGGACACCTCTTCATAGCTCTTGAAGTGGTTGCTCTTGCGGCGCACGCTCCAGCCCGCGTGCAGTGGCGGCAGCAGGTACTGTTCATGCAGGTCTTCCAGGATGCCGGGCGCGCCGGCCGACAGGTCGTTGTTCAGCAGGATGGTGCAGGGGTCGAAGTCCTTCAGGCCCAGGCGCCGCTTGCTGCGAATGACGGGCTCGAGCGTGATCTGCTCGCCCGTGGGCAGGTCGATCACGGTGGAGGCCTTGATGTCCGGATTGACGGAGCCAATGCGCACATTCAGCCCGGCCATGTGGAAGATGCGCTTGAGCTGCGCCACATTGCTCAGGTAGAAGGTGTTGCGCGTGTGGTTTTCCGGGATGACCAGCAGGTTCTTGGCCTCGGGGCAGATCTTCTCGATCGCGGCCATGGCCGACTGCACCGCCAGCGGCAGCATCTCGGGCGTGAGGTTGTTCCAGCCGCCGGGAAACAGGTTGGTGTCCACTGGCGCCAGCTTGAAGCCGGCGTTGCGGATGTCCACCGAGCTGTAGAACGGCGGGGTGTGCTCCATCCACTCCAGACGGAACCAGCGTTCGATGGCGGGCATGGAGTCGAGCACGCGCTGCTCGAGCTCGTTGATCGGCCCGGTCAGGGCGGTGATGAGGTGGGGAACCATGGGTGGGGCTGCTTTTTAGTTTCTCACTTCACCTTGGCCCAGAACCACGTATTTCAAGGAGGTCAGGCCCTCGATGCCCACCGGGCCCCGGGCATGGAACTTGTCGGTGCTGATGCCGATTTCGGCCCCCAGCCCGTACTCAAAGCCGTCTGCGAAGCGGGTGCTCGCATTGACCATGACGCTGGCCGAGTCAACCTCTCGCAGGAAGCGCTGGGCGTGCACATGGTCGCGGGTGATGATGGCGTCGGTGTGGTGCGACGAATAGCGGTTGATGTGGTCGATGGCTTCGTCCAGCCCGGCCACCACCTTCACACTGATGATCGGCGCCAGGTACTCCTCCGACCAGTCCTGCTCGGTGGCGGCTTGCAGGTTGGCCCCGTCCACCGTCGCCAGGATGGCCCGGGCCTCGGGGTCGCAACGCATTTCCACCCCCTTGGCGGCATAGACGGCACCGATCTTTGGCAGGAATTCGGCCGCCACGCCCCGCGCCACCAGCAGGCCCTCGCTGGCGTTGCAGGGGCTGTACTTCTGGGTCTTGGCGTTGTCGGCCACCTTGACGGCCATGGCGATGTCGCAGGGGTCGTCCACATAGACGTGGCAGTTGCCGTCCAGGTGCTTGATGACGGGCACTTTCGCCTCGCGGCTGATGCGCTCGATCAGGCCCTTTCCGCCACGCGGGATGATCACGTCCACATACTGGGGCATGGCGATCAGCTGGCCTACGGCCTCGCGGTCGGTGGTCTGGACCAGTTGCACCGCCTCGGCCGGCAGGCCGTTTTCCACCAGGGCCTGCTGCACCAGACGGGCCAGCGCCTTGTTGGAATCAATCGCTTCCGAGCCACCCCGCAGGATGCAGGCGTTGCCGCTCTTGATGCTCAGGCTGGCGGCCTCGATGGTCACGTTGGGCCGGCTCTCGAAAATCATGCCGAACACGCCGATGGGCACCCGCATCTGCCCCACCCGGATGCCGCTGGGCTGCTGGCGCATGCCAATGATTTCACCAATCACGTCGGCCATGGCGGCCAGCTGTTCGCAGCCTTCGGCCACGGTTTCGATCACCTTGGGTGTGAGCTTGAGCCGGTCCACCATGGGGGCGCTCAGGCCGTTGGCCGTGGCACGCGCGATGTCCTTGGCATTTTCTGCCTGGAGCGCCTCCACGCTGGCCCGCAGCAGCCCGGCCAGCGCCCGAAGTGCTCCGTTTTTTGTAGCGGCTGACGCAGACGCCATGCGGGCTGCAGCCTGTCTGGCCTGCAAGCCAAGGGTCTGGGTGTATTCCTGGACGTTCAGCGCGTTCATCCAGCAATTTTCGCACGGGCGGGCGCCGCCTGCTGCGGCGCGCATTCGCGACACAGCGCCAGGGCCAGCCGGTGCAGCGCCTGCCAGCCGTCGGCGGGCCAGTCCGGCGCCTTGAGGCCCTTGACGATGCCGTCCACCAGGTGAGCCGAGTGCAGCAGGTTGTCCAGCGCCACCGGGGTGATGCGCGGCAACACCCGCTCGAACAGCCGCTCCTTCACGCCCCAGATGCGCTGTTCCCGCAGCGCCATCGGCAGCGGGCGGCCGGCGGCCATGCTGTCCTTGACGCGCTTGAGTGCGCGGATGTCCTCGGCCAGTGTGTAGTGCACGAGCACTTCGGCCTCGCCCTCGGCCTGCAGGCCATCCAGCATGCGCTGCACCCGCGCGGCCTGGCCGGCCAGCACCGCCTCGGACAGCTTGAACACGTCGTACCGGGCCACGTTGAGGACCGCACTTTCCACCTGGGCAAAGCCCAGCTCGCCCGGCGGGTACAGCAGCGCGAGCTTCTGGATTTCCTGGTGCGCGGCCAGCAAGTTGCCCTCGACCCGGTCGGCAAAGAACTGCAGCGTACGCTGCCCCTCGTCGCCCGCGGCCACGCGCTGGCCCTGCTGCTGCAGGCGCTGGGCGATCCATTGCGGCAGCGCGGCGCGCTCCACCGGCTCGACCTGGATCGTCACGCCGTAACTCTCCAGCGCGCCAAACCAGGCACCGCTGCGCGTCATCTTGTCCAGCCGGGGCAGCAGCACCAGCGTGAGCGTGCTGTCGTTGCCCTGCGCGGCGGCGGCCAGCTGCTGGATGGCGGGGCTGCCCTCCTTGCCCGGCTTGCCCGAGGGGATGCGCAGCTCCACGATCTGCCGGTCGGCAAACAGGCTCAGGCTGCCGCCGGCGGCCAGCACCTCGCTCCAGTCAAAGTGGGCGCCGGCCACGGTGTGCACGGTGCGCTCGGTGTAGCCCTGGGCGCGGGCGGCGGCGCGGATGGCGTCGGCCAGTTCCTGGATCAGCAGCGGCTCGTCGCCATGCAGCGTGTAGAGGCTTTTCAGGCCGCGCTGCAGATGGGCATGGAGTTGCGCCGGAGCCAGTTGCATCCGGCAAGTTTAGCGGGCCGGCCCGCCCGCCAGCGCGGCGCCCACCAGCGCGATGGCGGCCTGCGCGGTACGCCCGCCAAAGTCGCGCAGCGGGTTGTACTCGGCCAGTTCGAACGCCACGAAGCGTTCGTCGCCCTGACAGGCGGCCAGCGCGGCAAGCGCGTCGCGCAGTCGGATACCGGCCTCCACCGGCGTGCCGGTACCCGGGGCATCCTGCGGGTCGAGGCCGTCCACATCAAAGCTCACGCCCCAGCCAGCAGTGGCGGCGCGGACCAGCGTGCGGGCCTCGTCAAAGCACGCCTCGAAGCCCCGGGCCTGCACCTCGTGCATGTAAATCACGCGCACGCCCAGCTGATCCAGCAGCACCGCCTCGGCCGGTTCATAGCTGCGCGCGCCAATCACCACCGCATGGTGCGGCGCGACCTTGCCGGCCCAGCCGAACACCCGCGCGAGGCGCGGGCTGCCGTGACCCAGCAGCGCGGCCAGCGGCATGCCGTGCGGGGCGTGGCTGTCGGACGTCTGGGGCGTGTGGGCGTCCAGATGCGCGTCCACCCACACCAGACCCAGTGCGCCGCGCGGGCGCAGGGCCTGCGCCACGCCGCTCCAGGTGCCCACCGCACAGGAATGGTCACCGCCCACCACCAGGGGCTGGCGCCCTGCGGCCATGGCCTGCGCCACCACGGCGGCCAGCTGCTCAGTGAAAGTTTCAACAGCGTCGAGCCGGTTACGGGCACTCACCGGGTCGCAAGCCACGCCCGGCCCCTCGACCACCTGGCGGCCCAGCAAACGCAAACGATCGGCCAGCCCCTGGCCGCGCAGCGCGGCGGCCCCCCATTTGCAGCCGCCGTCGCCAGCGCCCTCGCCCACTTCTGCACTGATGAGCTGGACCGTGCGCTCCCGCACCATCACACACTCCTCCTTGGCATCACGCCAGCGGCGGATGCGGTTGCCAGTCTCAGAGGCTTCGCACGGCGGCCAGCCGGCGCATCAACTGCTGCACGATGTCGGTCTGCATGTCGCGGTACAGCAGGGCTTCCTCGGCCTCCTTGGCCAGCACGGCAGACTCGTTGAAGCTGATGTCGCGCTGCTGCAGGATTTCGGTCGGGCCGATCAGCTCCTTGCCATCGCGGCTGCGCAGCTTGAACTGGAAGCGGATGCGCAGCTGGAACTCGCGCACCTGGCCAGACGCGTTCAGGCCCACCACCACCTTCTCGCGCTGTTCCTGCAACACGTCCAGCAGCACGTCGGCGGTGGTGGCCTGCGGCGCGGGCAGCACCTGAACCTTGCCGCCCGACGCGATGCTGCGCTTGAGCTCGTTGCCCAGCGTGGAATTGTCGGAAGCGCCCACAAAGATGCTGTTGAACGCAAAGTCAGGCGCCTGGCGCAGCTGGAAGCCGCAAGCAGACAAAGCCAGCGGCGCAAGCGACACGAGCAACAGGCGGCGGGGAAGCTTTTTCATATGACGATGTTGACCAGCCGGCCCGGCACCACCACCACCTTTTTGGGTGGCGCGCCGTCCGCCTGCTTGAGGAACGCCTCGCTGGCCAGCGCGATCTGCTCGATCAGCGCGCGGTCGGCTGCGGCTGGCACATGGATTGCACCGCGCAGCTTGCCGTTGACCTGCAGCATGAGCTCGATCTCGTCCTGCTGAAGCGCGTCGTCGTCCACCGTGGGCCAGGGCGCATCCAGCAGCTCGCCCTGCTGCGCGGCAAACCCCAGCGCCTGCCAGAGCGCGTGGGTGATGTGCGGCGTCACCGGGTACAGCACCCGCAGCAGGATGCCAAAGCCCTCGCGCACTGCCACCGCGTCACCCGGCGCCTGGCCCTTGAAGCCTTCCAGCGCATTGAGCAGCTTCATGGCGCCGGACACCACGGTGTTGTACTGCATGCGCTGGTAGTCGTAATCCACCTGCTTCAGCACGCTGTGCACCTCCAGTCGCAGGGCCTTGGCTTCCTTGCCAAAAACGGCTGTAGCCCTCGTGGAATCTGCGTGAGGCGCTATGTTTTTTGTAGCAACTGCCAGACGGACACCGAAGTTCCAGACGCGGCGCAGGAAGCGGTAGCTGCCCTCCACAGCCGCGTCGTTCCACTCCAGCGTGGCCTCGGGCGGCGCGGTGAACATGGTGTACAGGCGCGCGGTATCAGCACCGTACTTCTCGATCAGGTCCTGCGGGTCCACGCCGTTGTTCTTGCTCTTGCTCATGGTGCCCACGCCTTCGTAGGTCACTGCCGAGCCGTCGGTCTTCAGGCGCGCACCGATCACCTTGCCGGTCTCGTCGTGCAGGTTCTCCACGTCGCTGGGCCAGAAGTACTCGATGCCGCCCTTCGCGCCCTTGCGCGAATAGATGTGGTTGAGCACCATGCCCTGCGTCAGCAGTTTGGTGAACGGCTCGTCCACCTTGACCAGCCCGAGGTCGCGCATGACCTTGGTCCAGAAGCGCGCGTACAGCAGGTGCAGGATGGCGTGCTCGATACCGCCGATGTACTGGTCCATTGGCATCCAGTAGTTGGCGCCCTCGGCCACCATCGCCTGGTCGTTGGTCGGGTCGCAGTAGCGCATGAAGTACCACGAGCTGTCCACGAAGGTGTCCATGGTGTCGGTCTCGCGCCGCGCGGGCTGGCCGCAAACCGGGCAGGTCACACCCGCGTGGAAACCTTCATGTTTGTGCAGCGGGTTGCCGGAGCCGTCGGGCACGCAGTCCTGCGGCAACACCACGGGCAGGTCTTTTTCGGGCACGGGCACGGCGCCATGCTCGGCGCAATGGATGATGGGGATCGGGGTGCCCCAGTAGCGCTGGCGGCTCACGCCCCAGTCGCGCAGGCGCCAGGTGGTCTTCTTCTCGCCTAGGCCCAGCTGCTGCAGCGCATGGGCCACCGCATTGACCGCGTCCTGGTAGCCAAAGCCGCTGTAGATGTCGGAGTTGATGGTCACGCCCTGCTGCTTGTCGGCGTACCAGTCCTGCCAGCGGTCATAGTCGTAGCTTTCACCGTCGACGTGCACCACCTGCAGGATGTCGATGCCGTACTTCCTGGCGAACTCGAAGTCGCGCTCGTCATGCGCGGGCACGCCCATCACGGCGCCGTCGCCATAGCTCATCAGCACATAGTTGCCCACCCACACCGGCACCGGCAGCCGCGTCAGCGGGTGGGTCACGGTCAGGCCGGTGGGCATGCCCACCTTCTCGCGCAGGGCCAGCTCGGCTTCCGTGGTGCCGCCCTTCTTGCAGTCTTCGATGAAGGCGGCCAGCTTCGGGTTGGTGGCGGCGGCATGCGCGGCCAGCGGGTGTTCGGGCGCCACGGCGCAGAACGTCACGCCCATGATGGTGTCGGCCCGCGTGGTGAAGACGTACATGCGGCCATCACCCACCAGCTTGCCGTCGGCACCGCGGATGTCATGGGTGAACGCAAAGCGCACGCCCTCGCTCTTGCCGATCCAGTTTTCCTGCATCAGCTTCACGCGCTCGGGCCAGCCGGGCAGCTTGGTGCTCACATGGTCGAGCAGTTCTTCGGCGTAATCCGTGATCTTGAGGTAGTAGCCCGGGATCTCGCGCTTTTCCACCACCGCGCCAGTACGCCAGCCCTTGCCGTCGATCACCTGCTCATTGGCCAGCACAGTCTGGTCCACCGGATCCCAGTTCACCACCTGCGTCTTGCGGTAGGCAATGCCCTTTTCCAGCATCTTCAGGAACAGCCACTGGTTCCATTTGTAGTAGCTCGGGTCACAGGTGGCGACCTCGCGGCTCCAGTCAATGGCCAGCCCCATCGCCTGCATCTGCTTCTTCATGTAGGCAATGTTGTCGTACGTCCACTTCGCCGGCGGCACGCCGTTCTTCAGCGCGGCGTTCTCGGCCGGCAGGCCGAAGGCGTCCCAGCCCATGGGCATGAGAACGTTGTAGCCATTCATGCGCAGGTAGCGCGTGAGCATGTCGTTGATGGTGTAGTTGCGCACATGGCCCATGTGCAGCTTGCCGCTGGGGTAGGGCAGCATGGAGCAGGCATAGAACTTCTTCTTGCCAGCGTCCTCGGTCACGCGGTAGGCGTCGCGCGCGTTCCAGTGGTCGTGCGCAGCGCGCTCCACGTCGGTGTGGTTGTACTTTTCTTGCATGAATGGGCTTTGTCGCGAGGGTGGCGGCCCCGGGAGCCGCAGTGCATGGATTTTAGGCGCAGGGGCCGGGCCCCGTCCCGTCAGCGGGCGGCAGGCGCGGCGACCGGTGTTTCAGCCACGAAGCCGATGCGGTTGAGCCCTGCCTGCTGGGCCACCCCGATCGCCTCGACCACCCGGCCGTAGGGCACCGCGCGGTCGGCGCGCAGCTGGACTTCGGTGTCAGGGTTGTGCCCGGCAGTCTGGCGCAGGCTTTCGGCCAGCTCGGTCATCGTCACGGCCGTGCCGTTCAGATATGCCTGCCCGGCCGGGTCCACCACCAGCGTCACGAAGGCCGGCGGCGCGCTGGCCGAAGCAGCGTCTGACTTGGGCAGGTCCAGCCGGATCGCGCTGGCCAGCAGCGGCGCCGTGATGATGAAGATCACCACCAGCACCAGCATCACGTCCACCAGCGGCGTGACGTTGATCTCGCTCATGGGCTGGTGCCCGGGGGTGCGCTCAAGACGCCCGAACGCCATCTCAGGCCTCTTCGCTTCGGGGGGACGCCAACAATTCGCGCAGGTCGCGCGCGAAGCCTTCCAGATCGGCCTCGAGGCGACTGATCAGGCGCCCAAAGACGTTGTAGGCCAGCACCGCCGGAATGGCCACCGCCAACCCGGCCGCCGTCATGATCAGCGCCTCGCCCACCGGGCCGGAAACCTTGTCAATGGTGATCTGACCGGCGCCGCTGATGCTGATCAGCGCGTGATAGATGCCCCAGACAGTACCGAGCAGGCCCACAAACGGGGCGGTGGAGCCCACCGTGGCCAGCAGCACCTGGCCAAACTGCAGCCGGTCAAGCACCCGGTGCAGCGCGTCGCGCAGCAGCCGCGTGAGCTGCTGCGCCCTGTCCCCAGCGCCGGCCAATGTACCGGCGGCCTCGGTTTGCGCCGCCACGATCAAGGGCTGCAGCAGCGCCTCGCGGTCAAACGCCGCCACCCGCAGCTGTGCCTCGGCCAGAGTGGGCGCCTGCCAGAACGCGGCCGTGGCACGCACCAGGTCGCGCCCGGCGCGCTGCAGCAGCCAGGCCTTCCAGACAATCACCACCCAGCTCGCCACCGACATGGCCAGCAGCAGCAAGGCCACGCCCCGCGTCACGCCGTCACCCTGCCAAAAGAGGTTCGTCAGCCCCATGGTCATGCCGCTCAGCGCAGGCCGAGCACGTCAAACATGTCAAACAGGCCGGTGCGCTTGCCGGCCAGGAAGCGCACCGCCCGGAGGCTGCCCTGGGCGTAGGTGCTGCGGCTGGCGGATTTGTGGCTGATTTCGATACGCTCGCCGGTGCCCGCGAACAGCACGGTGTGGTCGCCCACAATGTCCCCGCCGCGGATGGTGGCAAAGCCGATGCTCGAAGGGTCGCGCTCGCCAGTAACGCCTTCGCGCGCGTACACGGCGCAGTCTTTCAGGTCGCGGCCCAGTGCGCCGGCAATCACCTCGCCCATCTTCAGGGCCGTGCCCGAGGGCGCGTCCACCTTGTGGCGGTGGTGGGCCTCGATGATTTCAATGTCGTAGCCGGTGGCCAGCGCCCGAGCGGCCATCTCCAGCAGCTTGAGCGTGACATTGACGCCCACGCTCATGTTGGGCGCCATCATGATGGCGATGTGCTGGGCCGCGTCGGCGATTTCGGCCTTCTGGGCGTCGCTGAAGCCGGTGGTGCCGATGACCGCATTGACGCCGAGTGCGCGGCACTCGCGCAGGTGGGCCAGCGTGCCTTCGGGACGGGTGAAGTCGATCAGCACCTGCGCATCCTGCAGCCCGGCACGCAGGTCAGCGGTGACGGCCACGCCGCTCGCATGGCCCAGAAAGGCACAGGCATCGGCGCCGATGGCCGGGCTGGAAGGAATGTCCAGCGCGCCCGCCAGCACACAGTCGCCAGACGTACGAATGGCCTCGATCAGCATGTGGCCCATGCGGCCCGATGCTCCCGCGACGGCAACCCGGTGCTTGTCCATCGGTCGCGTCAGCGGGTCGTCGGCTCGAGCGGAGGATAGCTCGCGGGCAGCGGCGCGTTGGCCGCCGCGTCTGCGCCGGCCGGGGTACCGGGCGCGGCGGCGTAGGGCTTGAGGCTTTCTTCCGTGGCCTCCAGCACCGGTACCTTGCCGCCCTTGCCGCGCCGGTCAAGCTGGGCCACGAACTCGGCTTCGCTGGGCATGGTGTCGCCCTCGAAACGTTCCAGCGCGTCACCCTTGAAGAACACGGTGAGCTTGCGCGCCTGCGGCTTGACCCCCTGCCGCTTGAGCGTGAACACGTATTCCCAGCGGTCGGCATGGAACACGCTGGCCAGCAGCGGGGAGCCGAGGATGTCGCGCACCTGCAGCCGTGTCATGCCGGGCTTGAGCGCCTCGACCTGCTCGCGCGACACGAAGTTGCCCTGCACCACCTCCACCTTGTAGGGTGCAAGGCTGCCGGCAAAGCCGCGGGTCATGCTGTCAATGCTGCTGCAGCCAGCCAGCGTTGCCAGGGCCGCGATGGCAAGGCCCGGACAGATATGGCGAAAGGGGAATGCAGACATGGCTCGGGGGGTAGCGATATGATCAAACCATTGTAGCGGCTCATCCCGGGACGGCGACGGGGCCGCTGCCAGGAAAACCATGTCCAACATCGACGAACTCAAAAGCACCGGACTCAAGGCAACGCTGCCGCGGCTGAAGATCCTGGACGTGTTCCAGAAAGGTGCGCAGCGCCACATGACGGCCGAAGACGTGTTCCGCGTGCTGCTGGACGACCGCTCCGACATTGGCCTGGCCACCGTCTACCGCGTGCTGACGCAATTCGAGCAGGCCGGCATCCTGAGCCGCAGCCACTTTGAAAGCGGCAAGGCGGTGTATGAGCTGAACGAAGGCCAGCACCACGACCACCTGATCTGTACCTCATGCGGGCGTGTCGAGGAGTTCTACGACGCCGAAATTGAAAAGCGCCAGCAGATCGTGTCCAAGGCCAAGGGCTGGATCCTGCAGGACCACGCCATGTCGCTCTACGGCCTGTGCGCGAATTGCACGGCCGCCCGGTAAGCAGGGCCTACGAGCCGGGATTGCTTTCCATCGCCTTGCGGTGGCGCTCCACGAACTCCTGGTAGGTGTCCACGCCGCGCAACTGCAGGATGGTGTTGCGCACGGCGGCCTCGACCAATACGGCGATGTTGCGCCCGGCCACCACCTGGATCACGGCCTTGCGCACCGGAACGCCCAGCACATCCTGTGTGAGCGGCTCATACGGCAGACGCTCGTAATCGCGCTCCAGCGTCTCACGGCGCACCAGGTGCACGATCAGCTTGAGCCGCATCTTGCGGCGCACCGCCGTTTCGCCAAAGATCGCCCGGATGTCCAGCAGACCGATGCCGCGCACCTCCAGCAGGTTCTGCAGCAATTCGGGGCAACGCCCCTCGATGGTGGTCTGGTTGATGCGATACAGGTCCACCGCATCGTCGGCCACCAGGCCGTTGCCGCGCGAAATCAGCTCCAGCCCGAGTTCGCTCTTTCCCAGGCCCGACTCGCCGGTGATCATCACGCCCAGCCCCAGGATGTCCATGAACACGCCGTGCATGGAGGTGCGGTCGGCAAAGTGCTTGGACAGGTAGGCGCGCAGCACGTCGATCACGAACGCGGACGACTCGTGGGTGGCGAACATCGGGATCTGCGCCCGTTCACACATCGAGATCAGCGCGTCCGGCGCCTGCTGGCTGTCGGCCAGGATCAGCACCGGCGGTTCCAGCGTCACGATGCGCGAGATGCGGCGTGCGCAGTCTTCGGCCGTGGCGTTGGTCAGGTAGGCAATTTCCCGCTCACCCAGGATCTGCACACGGTACGGGTGGATGTAGTTGAGGTAGCCCACCAGGTCCGCGCCTGAGCGCGCGGCGCGGATGGCCACTTCGTCAAAACGGCGCTCGGACGCGCCCAGCCCGGCGATCCATTCCCAGCGCAGCTGCGCGCGGTGGTCTTCAAACAGGACGTCGGCGCTGACGACGGTGGGTTTCACGGACGCAAGGGTACGGTCAGGCTGGCTGGGCCGACTGCCAGGTGGCAATCATGCCGTGAAGCGCCGTTGCGTCATGGGACGACTTGATTTTCTCGCGCAGGGCAGCATCACTGAGCAGCTCGGCAATTTCAGACAGGATTTCGAGGTGCTTCTGCGTGGCCGCCTCGGGCACCAGCAGGAAGATCAGCAAGCCCACGGGCTGCTCGTCGGGGGCATCAAAACCGATGGGCTGGGCCAGCTGGAACACGGCCGCCATCGGTGCCTTCAGTCCCTTGATGCGGCCATGCGGGATCGCCACGCCGTGCCCCAGACCTGTGGAGCCCAGACGCTCGCGGGCGAACAGGCTGTCGGTGATCAGGGCCCGGCTCAGGCCATGCAGGTTCTCAAACAGCAGGCCAGCTTCTTCAAAAGCACGCTTCTTGCTGGTGGCATCAACGCTCACCAGGACCTGGGCAGCGGGCAGGATGGACGCGAGGCGGTTCATGGGTTGAGCGCAGATTATGCACCCGTTGCAGTGCACTGCAACAAATTGTGTAACCGTCGTGACGCCGGACGTCCAGACACAAAAAAGCCGCCGGAAGGCGGCGGCTCTGAAGGTGTGTGGCGGCTCACATCAGGCGCTTGGCGGTGCTGTGGTGGTGGTCCTGCAGGCGGTCCTTGTGGCGCACCACCTGGCGGTCGAGCTTGTCGACCAGTTCATCCACGGCGGCATAGAGGTCTTCATGGGAACTCTCGGCGAACAGGTCGCTGCCCTTGACGTGGATGTTGCATTCGGCGCGCTGTCGTCGTTCCTTTTCCTTCTGCTTCTCCACAGTGAGCAACACCTTGATGTCCACAACCTGGTCAAAGTGGCGGGTGATCCGATCGAGCTTGGTCTTGACGTAATTGTTGAGTGCTGGCGTGACTTCGAGGTGATGACCGCTGATCGTCAAGTTCATGAGTAGCCTCCTGTTGCTCTCTGGGTTGAAACAGGCCGCGTGGACGGCGGCCGGACTGCGAACCGGATTTGCTGGACTTGAATTCACTATGCGCCCGATGCCGGTGAAATGCAATTGATTTCCATCAATGCAGTGCAGCAATTTGCAACGCGCTGCCATGCCCCCGGCCCGCGGGCGCTGTCTCAGTGGTCGGGGCCCGGGGCGGCCCCCGGTCGTGCCGCCGGGGCCCCGTACAGGGTCAATTTGCCGGCCAGCCAGATCGCGAGCCCGGTGGCCAGGGCACCGACCACCGCCGCCATCCAGTAGTTCTGCACCTGCCCCTGGGCATTGCGGCCAATGATCTGGCCGCCGACGAAGGCGGCCACACCCATGCCCGCGGACTGGACGGACGAATTCAGCGTCATGAAGGTGCCGCGCAGCTGCGGGTTGGCGGCCGAGGTCAGGATGGCCATGCCCGGAATCATGCGCCCGCTCATGCACATGAAGAACAGCGTCGTGACGGTCAGCACCAGGGGCAGCGGCCAGTGCCCGATCAGGGTGGTCAGGGTCATGGGCACCACGGTCGCCGCCGCCAGCCAGCGGAAGGTCCGGACCTTGCCCCGCCGGTCGGTCATGCGGCCGAACAGCCGCGCGGAGAACAATGTGAACACGCCGCCGCACAGGTAGATCAGCGGAATCTGGTCGCTGCGCAGGCCGACGTTGGCCTGCATGTAAATGGTGATGTACGGGATCACGGTGAAGCCGGCAAACATCAGCAGGCCGGAGAACACGAACGCCTTCTGGTGGTTAGGGTCGCCCAGCACCTGGCGGATGCCGCTGAAGGCCGAGACCCGCCCGGCCTGGCGCAAATGCCCGTCCAGCACCGGCAGGGTCAGCGCCGCAAAGACCGCCAGCAGCACCGACAACCCCGCAATGGCAAAGAACGGGGCATGCCAGCTCAGATGGGCGGCCAGGAACAGCCCCAGCGGCACACCCGCCACGGTGGACACCGAGAACGAGGTCATGATGATTCCCATGGCCCGGCCCCGGCGCTCGAACGGGATCACGTCGCCCACAATCGTCTGGCACAACGCAGACAGCACGCCGCCAAACACCCCCGCCGCGATGCGCGCGATCATCAGCGCCCCGTAGCCAGGTGCCAGGCCGCAGGCCAGTGTGGCCAGGGCAAACAGCGAGTAAAGCGCCAGCAGCAGGCGTTTGCGGCCAAACCGGTCGATGTAGGTGGACGCCACCAGCCCCGATGCGCCAGCGGCCAGCGTGTAGGCCGACACCAGCAACCCGAACTGGGCATCGGTGATGCCGAACAGTGCCGTGAACTGCGGGCCCAGCGGCATCATGATCATGAAATCCAGAATATGGGTGAACTGGATGCCGGCCAAGGTGAACAACAGCCAGAGTTCACGGCGGCGGGACAAGGCTTTATGCTGATTCATGAGAGGACTATATGAGCCTGGCAACGATCGTTCATGCGGGACTGACGCGGCCCGACCGGCAGCTCAAGTCGCTGGTACTGATGGGCGGTGGCGCCCGCACGGCCTACCAGGTAGGCGTCCTGCAGGCCCTGGCAGCCATGCTGCGGCTGCAGCCCGACACGGCGCCCGCATTTCCGTTTCAGGTGCTGGTGGGCACCTCGGCCGGTGCGCTCAACATAGCTTACCTTGCCGGCGCGGCCAGCGGCGGGCTGGGGGCATTTGACGAACTGGCCCGGTTCTGGGCCCGGCTGCGTTCATCCGATGTGTACGACCTCGAGGTCTCGCCCTGGGTTCGCGCCAGCAAGTTCCTGGCGGCCCTGAATCTGTGGCGCAACGTGCGCGGGCATGGCGCCATCCTCAACAACATGCCGCTGGTGGATACCCTGCACCATGCAATCTCGCTGCCCGGCATCGAGCAGGCACTGCACGACCGCACCATCGAGGCCGTGGCCGTCACGGCATCCAGCTACAGCAGCGGCGTGCACTGGACCTTCTGCCACACCGCGCGCGACGGCCGGGGCCAGCCCTGGAGCCGCCCCGGCCGACGCGCCGAGTTCCAGCCGCTGACCATCGAACACCTGATGGCCTCCAGCGCCATCCCGTTCCTGTTTCCGGCCACACCGCTGTGGGTGGACGGCCGGCGCGAATTCTTCGGCGACGGTTCGATGCGGCAGATCTCGCCGCTGTCGCCCGCCATTCACCTGGGCGCGCACAAGGTGCTGGTGGTGGGCGTGGGTCAGCCGCAGCGCTCGGGCCTGGTGGGCCACCAGGCCGCCGAGCGCAGCCCGACGCTCAGTGGCATCGCCGGCCACGCCATGGCCAGCGTGTTCCACGACACGCTGCAGGCCGATGTGGAGCAGGCCCAGCGGGTCACGCAGACGCTGCGCCAGTTGCCGCGCGAGGTCGCTGCCGTCATGCCCTACCGCAGTGTCGAGGTGCTGGCCATCCAGCCCTCGCAGTCACTGGACGCCCTGGCCCAGGCCCATGTGGGCGAGTTGCCGCCGTCCATCCGCAATGCGCTGGGCGGGCTGGGCGCACTGCGCGGCGGCGGCGCCCTGGCCAGCTACCTGCTGTTTGAGCCCGGCTTCGTGCAGGCACTGGTGGCCCTGGGCGAGCAGGACGCCTTTGCCCGCAAGAGCGAGCTGCTGGCCTTTCTGGCCGGCGCCTGAGGACGCCGCGGTGCGATAATCAGGGCCTTGCCAGTTCGGAGAACCACCTTGGAAAACTACCCCAGTCGGTAGCTTTCAGCTCCCTTGATTGCACGGGGGTTGAGAGCGACACACACCCCTTCCAGATGCAACCAACACAACGGGAGTGAGCCCCCATGCTCAACATCTTCACGCTGGCCAATGGCCGCCTCTTCCAGGAAGAGATCGAATCGCTCGAGGAGCTGTCCAGGTTCCAGCCGATCTGGGTCGACCTGGAGTCCCCCACGCTGGAGGAAAAGCGCTGGGTCAAGCAGTACTACGGCCTGTCCATCCCCGAAGACGCGATGGACGAGGACATCGAGGAGTCGGCCCGCTTCTACGAAGAAGACAACGGCGAGCTGCACATCCGCAGCGACTTCCTGATCGCCGACGACCAGGAGCCGCGCACGGTGCGCGTGGCCTTCATCCTGAACCTGATGAACGACGCGCTCAAGAGCAAGGGCGTGCTGTTCTCCATCCACGATGAAGACGTGCCGGTGTTCCGGCTGCTGCGCCTGCGCGCGCGTCGCGCGCCCGGTCTGATCGAGGACGCCAAGGAAGTGCTGCTCAAGCTGTTCGACGCCGACGCCGAATATTCGGCCGACACGCTGGAAGGCATTTACGACGAGCTGGAAAAAGTCAGCAAGCAGGTGCTGGCGGGCGACGTGACCGACGCCCTCGCTGGCGAAGTACTGGGCGCCATCGCGCGCCAGGAAGACCTGAACGGCCGCATCCGCCGCAATGTGATGGACACGCGCCGCGCGGTGAGCTTCATGATGCGCAGCCGCATGCTCAACGCGGGCCAGTTCGAGGAAGCGCGGCAGATCCTGCGCGACATCGAGTCGCTGGACAACCATACGGCCTTCCTGTTCGACAAGATCAACTTCCTGATGGATGCCACCGTCGGTTTCATCAACATCAACCAGAACAAGATCATCAAGATCTTCTCGGTGGCCAGCGTCGCGCTGCTGCCGCCCACTTTGATCGCCAGCATCTACGGCATGAACTTCCAGCACATGCCCGAGCTGGCGCAGCAGTGGGGCTACCCTTACGCGCTGGCGCTGATGGTGGCCAGCGCGGTCGTTCCGATGTGGTACTTCCGCAAGCGCGGGTGGCTCAAGTAGGCCCGGGTTTGCAGCCGAATCGGCCTCCAGCCCGCGCGGATACTGCGTAAGACGCTACTATTTTTATAGCAACCGCAAGGCGGCGCCGACAATGGCGGCGCTGTGGCGGCTCGCCACTTCCTGCACAAACTGCAGGAAGTCGCCATGCGCGGCGTCGTCAGCGCGGTCCGACACGGTGCGCACCGCCGCAAACGGCACGCCGTAGTCGTGGCAGACCTGGGCGATGGCCGCGCCCTCCATCTCCACCGCCAGCGCCTCGGGCAGCGCGGCCTGCAGCGCACGGCATTCGGCGGTGGTGGAGACAAACCGGTCGCCGCTGAGCACCAGCCCGCGGTGCAGCGGCACACCGGGCAGCGCCTGGCGGGCAGCGTCAGCCAGCAGCTGCGTCAGCGCCGGGTCGGTCGGGAAGCGGCTGATGCCGTACAGCGGCACCTCGTGGCGCGGAAAAATCGGTGAGGCGTCCATGTCGTGCTGCAAAAAGCTGTCGGCCACCACCACATGCCCCACCTGCACCCCCGGCCCCAGCCCGCCGGCGACGCCGGTGAACACAATGCGCTGAACGCCAAAGCGCTCAATCAGTGCGGTCGCCGTGGTGGCCGCGGCCACCTTGCCGATGCGTGACAGCACCACCACCACGTCCTGCCCGTACAGGTGGCCCAGCCAGAATTCCCGGCCCGCCACCTCCTGCTTGTGCTCGTCCGGCATCAGCGCCAGCACGGCGGCCAGCTCCTCGTGCATGGCGCTGACGATGGCTGTGGTCATTTGTGATCTGCCCGGAATTTCATACCAGTGACACCGCGGAACCGGCTTTGCCGGGCCGCTGGTGTCGCCCCCCAGTGGGGGGAGGCGGCCCGAAGGGCTGTTTCGGGGGGCGTCCTATTTCTTGTCGCGCAGCTCGCGGCGCAGGATCTTGCCCACGGGGGTCTTGGGCAGCTCGGTGCGGAACTCCACGATCTTGGGCTGTTTGTAGCCTGTCAGGTTGGCCTTGCACCAGTCGCGCACGGCGGCCTCGGTCAGTTCGGGGTTCTTCTTGACGATCACCAGCTTGACGGCCTCGCCCGACTTGTCGTCGGCCACACCCACGGCAGCGCACTCCAGCACGCCGTCCAGCTTGGCCACCACGTCTTCGACTTCGTTGGGGTAGACGTTGAAGCCACTGACCAGAATCATGTCTTTCTTGCGGTCCACGATCCTGAAGAAGCCGTGTTCATCCATCACGCCGATGTCGCCCGACTTGAAGAAGCCGTCGGCCGTCATGACCTTGGCGGTCTCGTCGGGGCGCTGCCAATAGCCCGCCATGACCTGCGGGCCCTTGATGGCGATTTCACCCGGCTGGCCCGGCGGAACCTCGTGGCCGTCGTCGTCGATCAGCTTCATCCAGGTGCCGGGCAACGGCACACCAATGGAGCCGGTGTATTCGGTGCTGGTGGTCGGGTTGCAGCTGACCGACGGGCTGGTCTCGCTCAGGCCATAGCCTTCGCAGATCGGGCAGCCGGTCTTGTCGAGCCAGAGCTTGGCCACCGCGCCCTGCACCGCCATGCCACCGCCGACCGAAATCTTGAGGTTCTTCCAGTTGACGGTGTGGAAGTCCGGGTGGTTGGCCAGGCCGTTGAACAGCGTGTTGACCGCCGGAAAGCTGTGGATGGTGTGGTTAGACAGTTCCTTGAGCACCGCCGGCAGGTCCCGCGGGTTCGGGATCAGCACCAGCTTGCCGCCCGTGCGCATGGACAGCATCATGCCGACCGTGAACGCAAAGATGTGGTACAGCGGCAGCGCGCAGACGCCGGTGGGCTGCTCGCCCGCGGGCACCTTTTTCATGACCGGTTCGTTCCAGGCCTCGGACTGCAGCACATTGGCAATGACGTTGCGGTGCAGCAGCACCGCGCCCTTGCTCACGCCGGTGGTGCCGCCGGTGTACTGGAGCACGGCCACGTCGTCGGCCTTGATGTCGGGCCGCTTGAGCGTGCCCCGCGTGCCGCGGGCAATGGCCTCGTTGAATCGCACCGCGCCTGGAAGGTTGAAGGCCGGCACCATTTTCTTGACGTTGCGCACGACGTAGTTGACCAGCGCGCCTTTGAGCAGGCCGAGCTGATCCCCCATGGCGGTCAGCACCACATGCTTGACCGGCGTGCTGGCAATGCACTGCTCCAGCGTGCTGGCAAAGTTCTCGATGATGACGATCGCCTTGGCGCCCGAGTCCTTGAGCTGGTGCTCCAGTTCGCGCGGGGTGTACAGGGGGTTGACGTTCACCACCACCAGGCCGGCGCGCAGGATGGCCGCCACGGCCACCGGGTACTGCGGCACATTGGGCATCATGATGGCCACGCGGTCGCCCTTCGCCAGCCCCAGGCCCTGAAAGTAGGCCGCCAATGCGCGACTGAGGGAATCGGTCTGGCCGTAGGTCACGTCCTTGCCCATGAAGCTGTAGGCCACACGGCTGCCGTATTTCTGGAAGCTTTCTTCCAGCAGCCCCACCAGCGAGCTGTAGGCTGAAGTGTCGATGTCAGCGGGCACGCCAGGCGGGTACGCGCTGAGCCAGGGGCGGTCACTCATGGTTGTCTCCAGTCGATCCCGGGTCGACCCGGTTCACGCTTACTCGATGGCCTTGCCCATGTCTTCGACGACCTTCTTGGCGTCGCCGAAGACCATCATGGTCTTGTCCATGTAGAACAGCTCGTTGTCCAGCCCGGCGTAGCCCGCGGCCATGGAGCGCTTGTTCACGATCACGGTCTTGGCCTTGTAGGCCTCCAGGATGGGCATGCCGTAGATTGGGCTGCCCTTGGTGAGTGCGGCCGGGTTCACCACGTCGTTGGCGCCCAGGATGATGGCCACGTCGGCCTGGCCGAACTCGCCATTGATGTCTTCCATTTCGAACACCTGGTCGTACGGCACTTCAGCCTCGGCCAGCAACACGTTCATGTGGCCGGGCATGCGACCGGCCACCGGATGGATGGCGTACTTGACGGTGATGCCTTTCTCGGTGAGCTTGGCGGCCAGCTCCTTGACGGCATGCTGCGCCCGCGCCACGGCCAGCCCGTAGCCCGGCACGATCACCACCGTCTCGGCATTGCTCAGCACAAAGGCGGCGTCGTCCGCGCTGCCGCTCTTGACGGTACGCTGGACAGCGCCGCCAGCGGCAGCCGTGGAGGCCTCGCCACCGAACCCGCCCAGGATCACGTTGAAGAACGAACGGTTCATGGCCTTGCACATGATGTAGCTCAGGATCGCGCCCGAACTGCCCACCAGCGAGCCGGCGATGATCAGCATGCTGTTGTTCAGGCTGAAGCCGATGCCCGCCGCCGCCCAGCCCGAGTAGCTGTTGAGCATCGACACCACCACCGGCATGTCGGCCCCGCCGATGGGGATGATGATCAGCACGCCCAGCACAAAGGCCAGCGCCAGCAGCAGCCAGAAGTCAATGCGGGCCTCGCTGATGGTGTAGCCCACGATGAAGAACAGCGTGGCCAGGCCCAGCACCAGGTTCAGCAGGTGCTGGCCCTTGAACTGCACCGGCGCGCCCTGGAACAGACGGAACTTGTACTTGCCACTGAGCTTGCCAAAGGCAATGACCGAGCCGCTGAAGGTGATGGCGCCGATGGCCGCCCCCAATGCCAGCTCCAGCCGGTTGCCATAGGGAATGGCGCCGGCCTTGGCCGTGATGCCGAAGGCCCAGGGCTCCACCGCCGCCGCCACGGCGATGAACACCGCCGCCAGGCCGATCATGCTGTGCATGAACGCCACCAGCTCGGGCATCTTGGTCATCTCGACCCGTTTGGCCATGATGGCGCCAGCCGAGCCACCCACCAGCAGGCCCGCGAGCACATAGCCCAGCCCGTTGGGCGAGCCGGCCAGCTTGACGATCAGCAAGGCGGTGGTCACCGTGGCAATCGCCATGCCGACCATGCCGAACAGGTTGCCGCGGATCGACGTGGTCGGGTGGCTCAGGCCCTTGAGCGCCTGGATGAAGCAGATGGACGCCACCAGGTACAGCAGCGTGACGAGGTTCATGCTCATTTGGCGGCCTCCTGCTTCTTCTCTTTCTTCTTGAACATCTCGAGCATGCGCCGCGTGACCAGGAAGCCGCCGAACACGTTGACCGCCGCCAGCGCCACCGCCAGCACGCCCATGGTTTTGCCCAGGTCGGTTTCCGTGAGCGCGGCCGCCAGCATGGCGCCAACGATGACGATGGCCGAGATCGCGTTGGTCACCGCCATCAGCGGCGTGTGCAGCGCCGGCGTGACGGTCCACACCACGTGGTAGCCCACATAGATGGCCAGCACGAAGATGATGAGGTTGAGGATGGTGGGGGAAACGATATCCATTACTTCCTCCGGACTTCGCCGTTGTGGGTCATGAGGCAGGCCGCGACGATGTCGTCTTCCAGGTCCACCTTGAGCGTGCCTTCCTTGGTGATGACAAGCTTCAGGAAGTCCAGCACGTTGCGCGCATACAGGCTGCTGGCGTCGGCCGCCACCAGTGCAGGCAGGTTGGTCTCGCCCACCAGCGTCACACCGTGCTTGACAACGGTCTTGCCGGCTTCGGTGAGCGGGCAGTTGCCGCCCTGGGGCGCCGCTAGGTCCACGATCACCGAGCCCGGCTTCATGGACTTGACCATGTCTTCCGTGACCAGCACCGGGGCGGCGCGGCCAGGAATCAGCGCGGTGGTGATCACCACGTCGGCCTGGGCCACGCGCTTGGCCACCTCGGCCTTCTGGCGGTCCAGCCAGCTTTGCGGCATGGGCTTGGCGTAGCCGCCGGAGCCCTGTGCCGCCTCTTTTTCCTCGTCGGTGTCATAGGACACATCGATGAACTTGGCGCCCAGCGACTCGACCTGCTCCTTCACCGAAGGCCGCACGTCGGACGCCTCGATCACCGCGCCCAGGCGCTTGGCGGTGGCGATGGCCTGCAAGCCCGCCACGCCCACGCCCAGGATGACCACGCGCGCGGCCTTGACCGTGCCGGCCGCCGTCATGAGCATGGGGAAGAAACGCTGGTACTTGTCGGCCGCGATCATCACGGCCTTGTAGCCGGCGATGTTGGCCTGCGACGACAGCACGTCCATGCTCTGCGCCCGCGTGGTGCGCGGCGCGGCTTCCAGCGCAAAGCCGGTCAGGTTCGCGGCGGCCAGGCGCTGCAGGCCGGCGGCGTCAAACGGGTTGAGCATGCCCACCACCGTGGTGCCGGGCTTCATCAGGGCCACCTCGTTGTCGAACGGGCTGCGCACCTTGAGGACCAGCTCGGCGCCATACGCGCCCGCAGCGTCGGTGATCTCGGCGCCCGCGGCCACGTAGGCCTCGTCGGTGGCGCTGGCCGCCACGCCGGCGCCCGACTGGATGCGCAAGGTGTGTCCCTGAGCCTTGAGTTTTTTGGCCGTCTCGGGGGTCACGGCCACACGGGTTTCACCCACCGTGGTTTCGGCGGGCACGCCTATCAGCATGAGCGTCTCCTCGACTGTTGAATTGAATGCTGAACGTTAGCTTACATGAGTTTCTGACCAGAGCCCGGGCGCGCGACCGATGATTTGCAGAGGTACCAGTCTAGTTCCGCCCGCCCCCCATGCCGGGCACTTCGCACCGGCGCGGAACCCGTCATGGCGCGAACTGCTCCGAGCCCACAATGCCGATCTTCTGCAGCCCGTAGCGCTGCGACGCGGCCAGCACGGCGGCCACGGCGTCGTAGCGCGCAGCGCGGTCGGGCCGCAGGTGGATCTCGGGCTGCTCGGCCTGGCCGGCCGCGGCCTGCAGGCGCGCCTCCAGCGCGGCGGGGTCGGCCAGCGGCTGGCCGTTCCAGAGCACCTGGCCGCTGCGGGTGACATCGAGCTTGACGATCTCGGGGGGCGCCTGCCGCAGCGGCGGCGGGCCGCCGGGCATCTCAATATTGACGGAATGCAGCTGGATCGGGATGGTGATGATCAGCATCACCAGCAGCACCAGCATCACGTCCACCAGCGGCGTGGTGTTGATGTCGACCATGACCTCGGGGTCGCTGTCGTCGCTGCTTCGCAGGTGAATGCCCATGCTAGTTCCCCGGCGGTTCGGTCACGAAGCCGATGCGGGCGATGCCCATCTGCTGGCAGGCATAGACCACCTGGCCGATGGGCGCGTAGTCGCTACGCACATCGCCGCGGATGTGCACCTCGGGCTGCGGCTCCATCACGGCCACCTTGCCCAGCAGCGCCAGCAGGGCCTGGGTATCGGGCAGGCGGGTGTCAAACCAGTACACCGCGCCCTGGGCGTCTACCGAAATCAGCACCGTCTCGGCCTGTGTCTGACGCGCCTGCACGGCCTCGCGCGGCAGGCTCACGGCCACCGAGCTGCTGACCACCGGAATGGTGATGAGGAAGATGATCAGCAGCACCAGCATCACGTCCACCAGCGGCGTGGTGTTGATCTCGGCGATCAGCGCGTCGTCCTGCGCGCCGGTTTTCCACTGGATCGCCATGCGGCTCAGCCCTGCGTTTCAGGCGCCGACGCAGAAGGCGTTGCAGCGGACCGGCGGCCCTGCGCCGCCAGCAGCACGGTGTGCAGGTCGGAGCCAAAGCCACGCACGGTGTCCATGGCGACCTTGTTGCGCCGCACCAGCCAGTTGTAGCCCAGCACGGCTGGCACCGCCACCGCCAGGCCAATGGCCGTCATGATCAGCGCCTCGCCCACCGGGCCGGCCACGCGGTCAATGCTGGCCTGACCCGACGCACCAATCTTCACCAGCGCGTTGTAGATGCCCCAGACCGTGCCGAACAGCCCCACAAACGGCGCGGTGGAGCCGACCGTGGCCAGCACGGCAAGGCCTTCCTGGGTGCGGCTGTGCACGGTGTTCACGGCGCGCTCGATGCTCTGTGCCACCCAGGTGTTCAGGTCCACCTGGCCAATCAGTCCGTCATGCTTGCGCGTGGCTTCCAGCGCCGATTCGGCGATGAAGCGGTAGGGGCTGGCCTTGTCGAGCGTGTCGGCGCCCTGGCGCACGGTGTCGGCCGCCCAGAAGCTGGCCGCCGCCGCCCGGCCCTGCCCGCCCATGCGCCGCTGCGCCAGCAGCTTGGTGATGAGCACATACCAGGTACTGACGGACATGATGACCAGCACCACCAGTGTCGCCTTGGCCACCAGGTCGCCCTGGGCCCACAACGCGGCCAGGCCATAAGGGTTGGCCGGGGCGGCAGCGGGTGGCGGCTTGATGCCGACGGCCGCCGACGGCGTGGACGAAAGTGCGGGCGACACGGCCAGCGCGGGGCTGGAGGCGGTGTCCGCCGCGGGCGCCTGCGCCAGCGCCGCGCCAGCGGCCAGAACCAGAAGGGCCGCGAAAGCGCGGGCAGTGTGAATCAGTGTGAGCATAGGCATCCACAAAGTGACAGCGCATTGTGCGGCACGGCGGCACCGCACGCCAAACGGATAATGCCGCCATGACTTCAACACGCTGGAAACCGGGCGTCACCGTGGCCGCCATCATCGAGCGGGAGGGCCGCTTTCTGCTGGTGGAAGAGCACACGCCCGAAGGCCTGAAGCTCAACAACCCGGCGGGCCACCTCGAGCCCGGCGAGTCGCCCGCGCAGGCCTGTGCGCGCGAGGCGCTGGAAGAAACCGCGTGGGCGTTCACGCCCACCGCGCTGCTGGGCATGTACCTGTCGCGCTTCCAGCGTGCAGCCACGGGGGAAGACATCACCTACCTGCGCTTTGCTTTCTGCGGCACGCTGGGCGAGCACCACCCGGGCCAGGCACTGGACGACGGCATTGTGCGCACGCTGTGGCTCACGCCCGATGAAATTCGCGCCAGCGCCCACCGTCACCGCAGCCCGCTGTTGCTGCGCTGCATGGACGACTACCTGGCCGGCAAGCGCGCGCCGCTGGACACCGTGTTCACCGACGCGAGTGTCTTCCAGCCCTAGCGGTCAATCCGCCTTCAAGCGCAGCCGGTCGGGCTGGCGCCGCTCGATCTGGTACTTGAGCAGCGCCGCGCAGCGGAACACGCCGTGCGCAAACTTGCCAAAGGGCAGCGTGACAAACAGCGCCATCACCACGCCCAGGTGCACCGCCAGCCAGACGGTCTGGCCCGGCAGGCCGCGCGCAAACCACAGGCCCAGGCCGGTGACGCTGGTCAGCAGCAACAACACGATGAAGCCGAGGTCCATCGGCTTCTGCGCCGCATCACCCTGTGCCGGGTGGCGCGCCAGCCGCAGCCGCAACAGCTGGGCCGTGCCCAGCAGCAGCAGCACGCCGCCCACCGCGCCCAGCAGCTTCGGGATGCTGGGCAGGTCGTACGGCGCCACCCAGCCAAAGGCATAGTGGTACAGCGTGGCCACGCTGGTGGAGGCAAAACACAGCAGGAAGCCATAGAACGTGAGGTGGTGGGCGCGCCGCCGCGCATGGGTCCAGCGGTCGTCTTCGTTGTGGCAGCCCTCGCCATGACCGCCGTCCAGGTAGCGCAGCGACAGCGCATTGCCCACGGCTTCGGGCAAGGCGCCGGTGGGCTGCTGGGCGTCCGCGGGCGGCGAGACGTCGCGCCAGAACCGCCGCACACCCAGCGTCAGGGCCAGCACCACAAACACAAACACCGGCGCGAACAGGCTGACCAGCAGGTCGTGCGGGAACACCGCATAGAAGTTGCCGCCCGGCGGCACGGCGCCCAGGCTGCCGGTGCGCGCCGCCGCCAGCAGCAGGAACAGCGCCAGCCCGGCCGCGAGTGCCAGCGCCACGGCCAGGCCGTTGCGCGCGTACAGCGCGCCCAGGGCCGGCGGCCAGGCGTAGTCGGCGTAGGTCTGGCCGCGCACCTTTGCCATGGCCTGCGGCACGTTCACCGCGAACTCATGCGGCGGCGCGTACTGGCAGGCGTGCAGGCAGGCGCCGCAGTTGTGGCACAGGTTGGCCAGGTAGTGCACATCCGCCTGCGTGAAGTCGAGCCGCCGCGTCATGGCCGGGAACACCGCGCAAAAGCCCTCGCAGTAGCGGCAGGCGTTGCAGATCTGCATCTGCCGCGCGACTTCGGCTTCGGCGCCACTGAAAGGCCGGGTGAAATCGGTGGCCTGTGCCACCAGTGCTTCAAGCGGCTGCACGGGCGGCCTCCTGGCCGGCAATGCGGCCAAACACGGTGCCAATGGTCATGCCCACGCCGGCGGTGTAGCCCTGGCCCAGCACGTTGCCGGCCATCACCTCGCCGGCGGCAAACAGGTTGGGGCTGGGCTGGCCGCCGAAGTGCACCTGCGCCTGCGCGTTCACCCTGGTGCCGAGGTAGGTGAAGGTCACGCCCGGCTTGAGCGTGTAGCCGTAGAACGGCGCGGTGTCGATGGGCCGGGCCCAGTGCGTCTTGGGCGGCGCGAGGCCTTCGGTGTGGCAGTCGTCCAGCACCGCGTGGTCAAAGCTGCCGACGCGGCAGGCGGCGTTGTATTCCGTGATGGTTTGCATGAAGGTCTGCTCGTCCAGGCCGAGCTGGCGCGCCAGTTCGGGCAGCGTATCGGCCTGCGCGCCCTTGAACACCGGCGGCATGAAGCGGCCCACCGCCTTGGCGTCGATGATGCTGTGCCCCACCTGCCCCGGCTGTTGCGCCACCAGCCGGCCCCAGATGGCGTAGCGCTTGGGCCAGAAGTCCTCGCCCTCGTCGTAGAAACGTCGACCGTCACGGTTAACCATGATGCCCAGCGACACGCAGTCCACCCGCGTCACGATGCCGCCGTCGTACAGCGGCGCGCGCGCGTCAATCGCCACCATGTGGGCCTGGGTCGGGTCGCCAATCGCGTCGGCACCCTGGGCGATCAGGTCTTTCAGCAAGGTGCCCTGGTTGAAGCGCGTGCCACGAATCGCAAAATTGTCGGCCGTCCATTCGCCCTCGGCGTTCTGGCCCCAGGCCTCGCGCAGCCAGTCGCGGTTGGACTCAAAGCCGCCGCTGGCCAGCACGCAGGCTCTGGCCTCCATCCGGCCCCGGGCCGTGTGGGCCGCCACAAAGCGGCCGTCGTGCAGCTCCAGCCTTTCCACCGGCGTGTCGTAGCGCACGTCCACCCCCATGGCCTCGGCGCTGCGGTAGTAGGCATTGACCAGCGCCTTGCCGCCGCCCATGAAAAAGGCGTTGGTGCGGCTCAGGTGCAAGGTGCCCGACAGCGAAGGCTGGAAGCGCACGCCGTGCTGGCGCATCCAGGGCCGCACGGTCGCGGACTCACGGATCACCCGCCGCGCCAGCGCCTCGTCGGTCTTGCCAGCGGTGACTTTCAGCAGGTCCTGCCAGAACTCTTCTTCGGGGTAGGAACCGGTCAGCACGTCCTGCGGCGCGTCGTGCATGCAGCGCAGGTTGCGCGTGTGCATGGAGTTGCCGCCGCGCCATTCACGCGGCGCCGCCTCCAGCAGCGTCACGCGGGCGCCGGCCTCACGTGCCACCAGCGCCGCACACAGCGCCGCGTTGCCACCCCCGATCACCAACACATCAGTCAAAAAGGCCTCCAGCCCGCGCAGACACTGCGCAAGGCGCTATCAAAAATGTAGCAATTCAATCTGCCTTGATGCTGGCGCGCTTCACGATGTCGCTCCAGATCTTCTGCTCTCTGGCAATGAAAGCCGCGTACTCGGCCGTGGGGCCGCCACCGCCCACCGCGTTGTCGGTGGCAAAGCGCTCGGTCACGCTGCTGGACTTCAGTGCCTTGAACGACTCTTCCTGTAGCCGCTTGATCACATCCGCCGGCGTTCCCGCCGGCACATGGATGCCGTACCACTGTGAGGTTTCAAAGTCCTTGAAGCCCATCTCCTGCACCGTCGGCACATCCGGCAGCGCCGGAATGCGCTGCGCCGTGCCCACCGCAATGGCGCGCAACTTGCCAGCGCGGATGTGCGCGCCCAGCGCGGGCATGCCGGCCGAGCTGGCCTGGGTGCGACCAGCCAGCAGGTCGGTCAGTTGCGGGCCGGTGCCGCGGTACGGAATGTGGGTGATGAACATGCCGGTGACGAGCTTCAGGTATTCCATCGCCAGGTGCCCGGCACTGGCGTTGCCGGCCGAGCCGTAATTGAGCTGGCCCGGGTTCTTCTTGGCGTAGGCCACGAACTCCTGGAAGTTTCTGGCCGGCACGTCGGGGTGAATGACAAACACGTTGGGAACCTTGGCCAGCAGCGTCACGGGCGCGAAGTCCTTGTTCACGTCGTACGGCTGGTTCTTGAGCATGTAGGGGTTCACGGCCAGCGTGCCCACATGGGTCAGGATCATGGTGTAGCCATCGGCCGGGGCCTTGGCCACATCCTGCATGGCGGTCACGCCCGCGCCGCCGGGCTTGTTCTCCACAAACACGCTCTGGCCGAGCTGTTTGGTGAGCTCGGCCGCGACCGAGCGGGCCACGATCTCGCTGGTGCCGCCGGGTGCGAACGGCACCACGAAGCGGATCGGTTTGGCCGGCCAGGCGCTTTGCGCGCGCAGGCCCGGCAGGGCCACGGCGGCGGCAGTACCGGCCAGCAGCTGGCGGCGGTTGATCTGGGTGATGGGGGTCATGCGTGTCTCCGGGGTTGGTTTGCGCCTGCCAGCTTACGCGGGCGGCTCAGAATTGGTATTTGCGCAAACCCCCATCCACCGGAATCACCGCGCCCGAGATGTAGGCGGCGCGCGGCGACGCGAGAAAGGCCACCAGGTCGGCCAGCTCCTCGGGCTCGCCATAGCGGCCCACCGGGATCTCGTTTTCGCTCTGCCAGGCCCGGTACTCGGGCGTGTAGTTGCGGAAGATCTGCTCGGAGTGGATGCGCCCGGGCGGGATGCAATTGACGGTGATGCCATGCTTGCCCACCATGCGGCTCAGGCCCTTGGCCCAGCTGTGGATGCCGGCCTTGGCGCAGAACGCGCCGTTGATGTGCTCGGGCTCACTCTTGCCCGTGATGTTGATGATGCGACCCCAGCGATGCGCGATCATCTGGTCAATCAGCGCGTCCGCGAGCTGGCGCGGGCGGTGGAAGTTGAGCGTGATGGCCTCCTGCCAGGCGTCTTCGCTCACATGCAGCTCCTTGAAGCTGCGCGAGCCGCCGGCGTTGTTGACCAGAATGTCCACCCGGCCCAGGCCGGCCACGGCGGCGGCGGCCAGCTTGGCCGAAGCGTCGGCCTCGTACAGATCGCAGGCCACCAGCACCGGCGCCTGGCCGCCCGCCGCCACGATTTCGGCCGCCAGTTCCTCGAGCTTGTCCACCCGCCGCGCTGACACCGCGAGCCGCACACCTTCGGCCGCCAGGGCCTTGGCGATCGCGCGGCCGATGCCCACGCTGGCGCCGGTGACCAGCGCGGTCTTGTCTTTCAGTTTCAGGTCCATGCTTGTCTCCTCTGGCACTGAGTGTGGCGCCTGCCGGGCCAGTGCACAACGCCCGGCCGGGCAAGGGGGTATCACGAATCGTGATGGAGCGCGGCGCCAGCCCAGCGGCCCTCGCGCACCAGGGCGCGCGCCACATCGGCCAGCACCACGCGCGCAGCCAGCGCGGCGGGCGACAGCTCGTCGTCCGACAGGCTGCACAGCGCGTTGAGCCGTCGCACCTGCGGGTCGTCCACCTCGGCCAGGTGAAAGCGCTGCTGCGCGTCGGCAAACCGGGCCACGGCGGCCCAGGGCTGCAGCGTGGCGCCGAGCCCGACGTCCACCGCGTCCATCAGCATGGCCAGGGAGTCAATTTCCGCCGCCAGCACCGGCTTGAGCCGGGCCCGGGCAAAAGCCGCGTCCAGCGTGCTGCGCAGGCCGTGCGGCCCGGTCGGCAAGATCAGCGGCAGACCCTTGAGCTGGGCCATGCGCACCTTCAGCGGCGTGCGCGGCGCCACCGTGGCACGCGAACGGATGAGGTAGAGCTTTTCTTCCAGCAGCGGCATCACGCTCCAGCGCCGCGCGGGGTGGGTGTCGAACAGCAGGGACAGGTCGAGCTGGCGCGCGTTGAGCATGGTCGACAGGTGGCCCGAGAGGCTTTCCACCATGTGCAGCCGCACGTCGGGGTAGCGCTCGCGCATCGCGCGCATCAGGGGCACGCCCAGCACCGCGGCGGTGGTGGGCGCCAGGCCCACACTGACGCTGCCGCTCAGGCGCGACTGCTGGGCCGCCCGCCCGGCCTGCTCGACATGGCGCAGCGCCAGCTGGGCTTCGCGGAAGAAAGCCAGCCCCGCCTCGGTGGGCAACACGCCCTTGGCGCTGCGCTGCAGCAGCCGGGTGGCCAGTTCGCCCTCCAGCCTGCTGATCTGCTGGCTCAGGGCCGACTGCACCAGGTCCAGGTCGAGCGCCGCACGGCTCATGCTGCCCAGCTCGACCACCCGCACGAAGTAACGCAGTTGCCGCAGCTCCATGGCGGCACTACTGGGGGCAACGCCCGTTGAGAGCCCGCGCCACCAGGCCCGGCGCAGCCAGCAGGCCGCCGACGGTGGGCGTGTTGGTCGGCGCGCGCGCGCAGTCTTCAAGCCCGGCATCCTGCACGGCCTCGGCCAGCGGGTCGCGCGGCTTGCCGCGGCGCAACTGCTCGTTGGCCATCTCGGCCAGGCTGCGGCGCGGCTGCACGCGGTAGGGGCCGGGCAACAGCGGCAGGTTGGGCAGCAGCAAGGGCCGGGGCTCGGCGCCGCGCTGGGCCGCGATGCCGCCGGCGCTGCCGGCGGGCGCACCACCCGGTGTGCCCCCCACCACGCCACCCGGCGCCCCGGCCGACCCGCCACCGGGAGCGCCGGACGGCGAGCCTGCCACCCCGCCGGTCGGCCCGCCAGCGGGGCTGCCTCCGGGCGCCGCTGGCGCCACGCGCACTGCACCGGCGCCGGGCGGTGCGGGTAGCGGCACGACGGCCGAGGCGGCGGGTGAACCGGCCGGCACCGGCACCAGTTCCACCGGCGCCTGCAAACGCTCCGTGGGCGCAGGGGCCGGCGCGGGGGCTGGCGCGGGCGCGGCCGTGACCACCGGCGCGGGCGCCGGGGCGACCGGGGCAGGCGCAGGCACCGGTGCGGGAGCCGGTGCAGGCAGCGCGACCGGCTCCGGCGAGGGCACGGGCGCGGGAGCCGGCACCGCCACCGGAACTGGCACCGGCACGGGGGCTGGCACCGGTGCGGGCACAGGCGCCGGCGTCGGCACTGGCGCGGGGACTGGCACGGGAACCGGCGCGGGGACTGGGGCGGGCACCGGTGCCGGCAAGGCCACCGCCGGAGCGGGCGGGGCCACGGGTGCGGGGGCAGGCGCTACCACGGGCGGCGGCTCGGGCACCGGCTGCGGCGCTGGCTCTGCAACCGCCGGGGCGGGCGCGGGCGGTGGCGTTTCGGCCGGAGGCGTGCGGGCGCCCGGCTGGTCGGAGCGGGCCTGCGTCAGCTCGGGCAGCTGGCGCGTGGTTCTGAGCGGCACGCTGGTCTCGGGCGTTTGGGAGAACACCGGCAGGTCCATCGTGGCGCGCAGGTTGAGGGCGGGCGGTGTGATCGCGCGGCTGGGCGCCGGGGCCGGCGCGGGCGCGTCAGGCGTGGGCGGACTAATGGGCCGCACATATTGATAAACGACGTATCGCACCGCACGTTCCAGGGGCCAGTGCTGATTGACCCACCACAGCAGCGCCAGATGCAGCGCCCCCACGGCCAGCAGCGCCGATGGCGAGGGGCGCTGAGGGGGCAACTGCAGGGGGTGGGGCCGGTACAGCATTGCCTTGGGATAATGGCACAAATGAGCAGCGCAACGAGAGTGGTGGTGGGTTTGAGCGGGGGCGTGGACTCCGCGGTGAGTGCGTACCTGCTCAAGCAGCAGGGCTACGAGGTCATCGGCATATTCATGAAGAACTGGGAAGACGACGACGACAGCGAGTACTGCTCGTCCAACGTCGACTTCGTGGACGCGGCGGCCGTGGCGGATGTGATTGGCATCGAGATCGAGCACGTGAACTTTGCCGCCGAGTACAAGGACCGCGTGTTTGCCGAGTTCCTGCGCGAGTACCAGGCCGGCCGTACGCCCAACCCCGACGTGCTGTGCAACGCCGAGATCAAGTTCAAGGCGTTTCTGGACCACGCCATGCGCCTGGGCGCCGAAAAAATTGCCACCGGCCACTACGCGCGGGTTCGGCTGAGCGAGGCCACCGGCCGGCACGAGCTGCTCAAGGGCCTGGACCCGGCCAAGGACCAGAGCTACTTTCTGCACCGCCTGAACCAGGCGCAGCTGTCCAAGACGTTGTTCCCGGTGGGCGAGCTGCGCAAGACCGAGGTGCGCCGCATCGCCGAAGACATCGGTCTGCCCAACGCGAAGAAGAAGGACTCGACCGGCATCTGCTTCATTGGCGAGCGGCCGTTCCGCGAGTTTCTGAACCGCTACATCCAGAAAGAGCCGGGGCCGATCAAGGACGAGCGTGGCCGCGTGCTGGGCCAGCACCAGGGCCTGAGCTTCTACACCCTGGGCCAGCGACAGGGGCTGGGGATTGGCGGCGTCAAGGACAAGCGCGCCCCGAAAGGCGGCGGCGAGCACGCGCCCTGGTTTGTGGCACGCAAGGACATGGACGCCAACACGCTGTGGGTGGTGCAGGGCCACGACCACCCCTGGCTGCAGTCGCTGGCGCTGGACGCCGCCGACGCAAGCTGGACGGCCGGCGAGCCGCCCGCCCCCGGCAGCTACGGCTCCAAAACCCGCTACCGCCAGGCCGACTCAGCCTGCCAGCTGGCCGCGGGCCCCAACGGCGCCTTTCACCTGGACTTCAGCGACCCGCAATGGGCCGTGACGCCCGGCCAGAGCGCGGTGCTGTACGACGGCGATGTATGCCTGGGTGGCGGCGTGATCGCCGCCAAAGCCTGATTTCGCCCCTGCTTTGAAACCAAAACGGCTACAGCCCGCATTGGGGCTGCGTGAGGCGCTATAAATTTAATAGCAGATCAGAACGGGATGTCGTCGTCCATGTCGTCAAAACCGCTGGACGACTTGGCGGGTGCGGGGCGCGCAGCCGGTGCCGGGGCGGCGGCACGCGGCGCGGGCGCGGCGCGACGCGGGGCGCCACCGCCGTCTTCGTCACCACCGCCGGGGCCGCCCATGCCTTCACGGCCGCCCAGCAACTGCAGCTCGGTGGCGATGATGTCCACGGTGTTCTTCTCAATGCCGTCCTGGCCGGTGTACTTGCCGTACTTGAGCCGCCCTTCCACATAGATGGGGCGGCCTTTCTTGACGTATTCGCCAGCGATTTCGGCCAGCCGGTCGTAGAAAGTGACGCGGTGCCACTGCGTGTCTTCCACCGTCTCGCCGGTGGTCTTGTCCTTGCGGCGGCTGGAGGTGGCCACGCTCACGTTGGCCACGGCCTGGCCCGAGGGCAGGTAACGGATTTCGGGGTCGCGGCCGCAGTTGCCGACGAGGATGACTTT
Organism: Ramlibacter sp.; assembly: GCA_046348225.1. Classification (GTDB taxonomy): domain Bacteria; phylum Pseudomonadota; class Gammaproteobacteria; order Burkholderiales; family Burkholderiaceae_C; genus JAXMEQ01. Next base: position 14,876 of record JAXMEQ010000009.1, on the reverse strand, counting down.
GTTGACGGATGCCATGACGGGGCTCCAGGAAATGGGTCGGGCGATTATGCCGCTTTGCGGTGCGGCGCCTCGATGGGTTTCATGGGCCAGGCGACCGCCAGCCATAGCCCCATGGCCGCCGCGCAGGCCGCAAACAGGCCCGCGGGACCAACCGACTTGACCAGCAGGCCACCCACCACGCCACCGGCGAAAAAGCCCAGCGACTGCAGCGTGTTGTAAAAGCCCAGCGCCGCGCCGCGCGCATGGGCCGGCGCCGCGCGCGAGGCGATGCTGGGCTGGCTCGCCTCCAGGATGTTGGAGCCGCAGAAAAAAGCAAACAGCAGGGCCGACAGCACGGCAATGCCGGGCGCACTGGCCGCCAGTGCCAGCCCCACCTGCACCAGGCCGATCAGTGCCACGGCGCCCAGAAACACGGCGCGCAGGTAACCCCGGCGCTCCAGCGGGAACAGCGTCAGGCCCATCACGATGAAAGAGGCAAACACCGCCGGCAGGTACACCCACCAATGGTGGGCCTTGGGCAGCCCGGCGTCCACCAGCATGGCGGGCACCGCCACCCACATGGCCAGCAGCACGGCGTGCAGCACAAACACACCGAAGTTCAGGCGCAGCGTGGGCACGTCGCGCAGCACATCCGACAGCTTTCCGCGCACCACATTGACATGGCGTGCCGGCTCGGCCGGCACAGCCCAGATGACCACCGCCACACCGGTGAGCGCCAGCACACCCGTCAGCACAAACAGGCCCGACAGCCCCATGAGCGCCGTCAGCACCGGCGCCGCCACCAGCGACAGCGCAAACATCAGCCCGATACTGGCCCCCACCAGTGCCATGGCCTTGGTGCGTACCGCGTCGCGGGTCTGGTCAGCCAGCAGCGCCGTCACCACGGCCGAAATGGCGCCCGCGCCCTGCAGCATGCGGCCCAGGATCAGTTCCACCAGCGAGCCGGCGGCGCCTGCCAGAAAGCTGCCAGCGGCAAAAATGAGCAGGCCAAAGACGATCACGCGCTTGCGGCCCAGCCGGTCGGATGCCATGCCAAACACCAGTTGCAGCAGCCCCTGCGTCAGCCCATACACGCCCATGGCCAGCCCGACCAGGGCCGGGTTGTCGCCGCCCGGGTACTTCTGCGCCTCCAGCGCGAACACCGGCAGCACCAGGAACAGGCCCAGCATGCGCAGCGCATAAATGAAGGCGAGCGACAGGCTGGAGCGCCGCTCGGTCGGTGTCATCGTGCTGGCGGGCGCGTCCGTGGCAGGCAGCGGGCCGGAAGAAGCGGGGGAAGAAGACACGCAGGCGCGGAGTGGGTAGTGGGGAAGAAGAGAGCCTGCAATTGTCCACCATCGCGCCAGGCCGGACGGCCAGCCGCGTATTCCGACGGCCTTACTAGACTAGGATGTAAAGGAATGACCTGGTCAGTATTTTGGTGGCATCATTTGCCCGTCAGATCAGGCCACAACAGGAGTTCCCCCCATGATGTCATCCAATCGCCGCGTTTTCTTCATGCAAGTCGCCGCTGGTGGCTCGGTGCTGGCCGCCACGGCCGCGCAAGCCCAGGCCCCGATGCTCGACGAAAAAGACCCCCAGGCCGTCGCGCTCGGCTATGCCAAGGACACCACCAAGGTGGACGGCAAGAAGCACGCCAAGCACAAGGCCGACCAGAAGTGCACCAATTGCCAGCTGTTCGCCGGCAAGGCCACCGACGCAGCAGGCGCCTGCCCGCTGTTCGCCGGCAAGCAGGTGGCTGGCAACGGCTGGTGCACCGCCTGGGTCAAGAAGGCCTGATAGCGTCCGCCTGGCGCCGCCAGCGGCGCCAGAGGTCGGCCCCATGGGCCAGCCCGGCGCGCAGCGCCAGCATCAGGCACAGGCCAGAACCTGACAGGTGCGCCAGAAGCGCTGCGGGACTATGATTTAAGGCTTTCCCGGGCCCACCCACGCATGAACTCCCCGACCGACGGCAAGTACGTTGCTGACAGCGCCGACGGCAGGTACCTGGCGCGCGCGCTGGCGGCCCAGCGCATCAGCATCCGCGGCGCCCGCACGCACAACCTCAAGAACGTCGACATCGACATCCCGCGCAACCAGCTGGTGGTGATCACCGGGCTGAGCGGCTCGGGCAAGTCCAGCCTGGCGTTCGACACGCTGTACGCCGAGGGCCAGCGCCGCTATGTGGAAAGCCTGAGCGCCTATGCCCGGCAGTTCCTGCAACTGATGGACAAGCCCGACGTGGACGTGATTGAGGGCCTGAGCCCGGCCATCAGCATCGAGCAGAAGGCCACCAGCCACAACCCGCGCTCCACCGTGGGCACGGTGACCGAAATCCACGACTACCTGCGCCTGCTGTATGCGCGCGCCGGCACGCCCTACTGCCCGGACCACAACCTGCCACTGCAGGCGCAGACGGTGAGCCAGATGGTGGACGCGGTGCTGGCGCTGCCCGAGGACACCAAACTCATGGTGCTGGCGCCGGTGGCGCGCGACCGCAAGGGCGAGTTCGTCGATGTGTTCGCCGAGATGCAGTCCAGGGGCTACGTGCGCTTCCGCGTCAACGGCAAGCTCTGCGAGTTTGACGAGCTGCCCAAACTCAAGAAGACCGAGAAGCACAACATCGACGTAGTGGTGGACCGGCTGAAGGTGCGCGCCGACATGCAGCAGCGCCTGGCCGAAAGCTTCGAGGCCGCTTTGCGCCTGGCCGAAGGCCGCGCCCTGGCGCTCGAGATGGACAGCGGCACCGAACACCTGTTCAACGCCAAGTTCTCGTGCCCTGTGTGCAACTACTCCATCAGCGAGCTGGAGCCCCGGCTGTTCTCATTCAACTCCCCCGTGGGCGCCTGCCCCACCTGCGACGGCCTGGGCCACATGGAGTTCTTTGACCCGGCCCGGGTGGTGGCCTTCCCGACGCTCAGCCTGGCCAGCGGCGCCATCAAGGGCTGGGACCGGCGCAACGGCTACTACTTCGCGCTGATCGAAAGCCTGGCCAAACACTACAAGTTCAGTGTGGAAGCGCCGTTCGAGTCGCTGCCCGCGCCGGTGCAGCACGCCGTCCTGCACGGCTCGGGCGACGAAGACATCAAGTTCAGCTACACCATGGACTCGGGCAACTTCGCAGGCAAGAAGCTGAACAAGAAGCACCCGTTCGAAGGCATCATCCCCAACATGGAGCGGCGCTACCGCGAGACCGACTCGGTGGCAGTGCGCGAAGAACTGGCGCGCTACCGCAGCCTGCAGCCCTGCCCCGACTGCGGCGGCACCCGCCTGCGGCGCGAGGCCCGGCACGTGAAGATTGGCGAAGGCGCCCAGGCCCGCGCCATCTTTGAAGTGAGCCACGCCACCTTGCGCGACGCGCTGGACTACTTCACCGCGCTGAAGATGCACGGCGCCAAAGCCGAGATTGCCGACAAGGTGGTGCGCGAGATCGGCCTGCGCCTGAAGTTCCTGAACGACGTGGGCCTGAACTACCTGAGCCTGGACCGCAGCGCCGAGACGCTCAGCGGCGGCGAGAGCCAGCGCATCCGGCTGGCCAGCCAGATCGGCTCGGGCCTGACCGGCGTGATGTATGTGCTGGACGAGCCCAGCATCGGCCTGCACCAGCGCGACAACGACCGCCTGATCGGCACGCTGAAGCACCTGCGCGACATCGGCAACAGCGTGCTGGTGGTCGAGCACGACGAAGACATGATCCGCGCGGCCGACCATGTGATCGACATGGGCCTGGGCGCCGGCATTCACGGCGGACGCGTGATCGCGCAGGGCACGTTCGAGCAGGTGCAGGCGAATGCCGAATCGCTGACCGGACAGTACCTGTCGGGTGCACGGCGCATCGCCGTGCCGGCACGGCGACACCGGCTGTCGCAGCAGGCCACGCCCCAGGTGCTGAAGATCGTGGGTGCCAGCGGCAACAACCTGAAAAACGTGAGCGTGGACATCCCGGTCGGCCTGCTGACCTGCGTGACCGGCGTGTCGGGCTCGGGCAAGTCCACGCTGGTCAACGACACGCTGTACGCCGCCGTGGCGCGCCAGCTGTACCGCGCGCATGAAGAACCGGCGCCGCATGAAGAGATAGACGGCATCGAGCATTTCGACAAGGTCATCAACGTCGACCAGTCGCCGATTGGCCGCACGCCGCGCAGCAACCCGGCCACCTACACCGGGCTGTTCACGCCGATCCGCGAGCTGATGGCCGAAACCTCGATGGCCAAAGAGCGCGGCTACGGCCCCGGGCGCTTCAGCTTCAACGTGGCGGGCGGCCGCTGCGAGGCCTGCCAGGGCGACGGCGTGGTGAAGGTGGAAATGCACTTCCTGCCCGATGTGTACGTGCCCTGCGACGTCTGCAAGGGCATGCGCTACAACCGCGAAACGCTGGAAGTGCAGTGGAAGGGCCGCAACATCGCCCAGCTGCTCGACATGACGGTGGAAAACGCCTACGAGTTCCTGAAGGCCGTGCCCACCCTCTCGCGCAAGCTGCAGACGCTGCTGGACGTGGGCCTGAGCTACATCAAGCTCGGCCAGGCCGCCACCACGCTGTCAGGCGGCGAGGCACAGCGCGTGAAGCTGGCCCTTGAATTGAGCAAGCGCGACACCGGCCGCACGCTGTACATCCTGGACGAGCCCACCACCGGGCTGCACTTTGCCGACATCGACCTGCTGCTGAAAGTGCTGCACCAGTTGCGCGACGCGGGCAACACGATCGTGGTGATCGAGCACAACCTGGACGTCATCAAGACCGCCGACTGGCTGATCGACATGGGGCCCGAAGGCGGCGCCGGCGGCGGCACCGTGGTGGGCGTGGGCACACCGGAAGACATCGCCGCCAACCCGGCCAGCCACACCGGGCGGTATCTGAAGCGTCTTTTGGCGTAGAAAATGGCTGCAACCCGCATGGAATATGCGTGAAGCGCTATAAAATCAATAGCAAACGAGAGAGGGAACCCGCATGTCATCGATCACCCTGCGCTTTCTGGCCGAGCCCAGCACCGTCAACTTTGGCGGCAAGGTGCATGGCGGCACCGTCATGAAATGGATCGACGAAGCCGGCTATGCCTGCGCCACGCGCTGGGCCAAGCGCTACTGCGTCACGGTGTATGTGGGCGGCATCCGGTTTCACCGGCCCATCATGATCGGCGACCTGGTGGAAGTGGAGGCGCGGCTGGCCTACACCGGCACCACCAGCATGAACATTGCCGTGGAGGTGCGCAGCGGCGACATGAAGGGCACCCACCTGGAGAAAACCACTGAGTGCCTGATCGTGTTTGTCTCGGTCGACTCCCACGGCCGGCCGATGCCGGTGGACGCCTGGACGCCCGAGACCCCGGGCGAAGTGGCGCTGGCCAGCCGCGTCAAGGCGCAGCTGGACGCGTCGCGGGCAGCGGCGTGACGCCGCCCGCCGGTGCGCTGACTGGCCGTGACTACACTGCCGCACTGGCGGTGGTGGTGATCTGGGGCCTGAATTTTGTGGCCATGAAGTTCGCGCTGCGCGACTTCACCCCGTTCCAGCTGGGCGCGGCGCGCTACGTGTTTGCGGCGCTGCCGCTCGTGCTGCTGGTGCGTCCGCCGCAGCTGCACTGGAAATGGGTGGTGACCTACGGCGTCTTTCAGGGCGTGGGGCAGTTCGGCTTCCTGTTCAGTGCGCTGCAGGTGGGCATGACGGCGGCGCTGGCGTCGGTGCTGATGCAGACGCAGGTGTTCTTCACCGCCATATTCGGCTTTGTGTTGCTGCGCGAACGGGCCAGCCGGCCGCTGCAGGCAGGCCTGCTGCTGGCGGCGCTCGGGCTGGGCTGCTTTGCCATGAACTTCGTGGCGCCGGCGGGCACCGGCAGTGCCACCACCTTCTGGGGGCTGCTGCTCAACCTGTGTGCTGCGGCCATGTGGGCGGCGTCCAACATCGTGGCGCGCAAGGCGCAGCAGGCCAGCAGCCAGTACGACGCGCTGGGCTTCGTGGTGTGGAGCAGCCTGGCACCGGTGCTGCCTTTCGTGCTGCTCACGCTGCTGTTTGACGCGCCCGCCACGCACTGGCAATGGCTGGCGGCGCCGCTGACGGGCTGGCTCTCGGTGGCCTACCTGGGCTGGGTGGCCACCATCCTCGCCTACGCGCTGTGGACCGGCCTGCTCAAGCGCCATGCCGCCAACCGGGTGGCGCCGTTCAGCCTGGGGGTGCCTCTGGTGGGCCTGAGCGCGGGGGTGCTGGTGCTGGGTGAAACCATCACGCCGTGGCAATGGGCAGGCATCGCGCTGGTGGTGGCCGCGCTGGCCTGCGTGATGCTGGGCCCTAGGCTCGCGCGGCCTGCAGCAGGTCGCGCGTCCTGAGCGCCTCGCGCCGCGCGGCATCGGCAAAGTCGTCGCCCGGCGACGCGTACAGCACCGCGCGCGACGAGTTCACCACGATGGGCGCATCGGCACGCCAGCCGGCCTTGACGGTGGCCACCGCGTCACCACCCTGTGCGCCCACACCGGGAATGAGCAGCGGCAGGGTGGGCGCCACGGCGCGCACGCGCTCGATCTCGGCCGGGTAGGTGGCACCCACCACCAGGCCCAGCTGGCCATTGAGGTTCCACGGGCCCTGGGCCAGCCGCGCCACATGCTCGTACAGCAGGGGCGCGCCGTCGATGGACGACAGCCGCTGGTTCTGCAGGTCGTCGCCGCCGGGGTTGGAGGTGCGGCACAACAGGAAGGCCCCCTTGCCCTCGAATTTCAGGTAGGGCTGCACCGAGTCGAAGCCCATGAAGGGCGACAGCGTGACCGCGTCTGCGCCGTAGCGCTCGAACGCTTCCTTGGCGTACTGCTCGGCGGTGGAGCCAATGTCGCCGCGCTTGGCGTCCAGGATGATGGGCACATGGGGCGCCACGCGGCGCATGTGCTCCATCAGGCGCTCGAGCTGGCCCTCGGCCCGGTGCGCGGCAAAGTAGGCAATCTGCGGCTTGAAGGCGATCACCAGGTCGGCCGTGGCATCGACGATGCGCGCGCAGAAGTCGTAGATCTTGTTGGCGTCGCCCTTGAGCGTGGCGGGGAAGCGCGTGGGCTCCGGGTCCAGCCCCACACAGAGCATGGAGCCGTTGCGTCGCTGCGCGTCGTGCAGCATGTCGATGAAGGTCATGAACGCAATTTTAAGGTTCACGCCACAATGCCCCACCATGCAGGCCCTTACCCGACAACAACTCGTCATCCTTGTGCTGCTCACCCTGGTCTGGGGCCTGAACTGGCCGATCATGAAGCTGGGCGTGAACGACTTTGCCCCGCTGAGCTTTCGCACCCTGTCCATCTGGCTGGGCATTCCTGTGCTGGCCGCGGCGCTGTGGGTCCTGAAGGTGCCGTTTGCCGTGCCGCGCCGCCACTGGCCGGCGCTGCTGTGGCTGGCCGCCACCAACATGTTCGTCTGGCACGCCTGCATCATCCTGGCAGTCAAGACACTGTCCAGCGGGCGCGCCGCCATCCTCGGCTACACCATGCCCATCTTTTCGGCGGTGATCGGTGCGCTGCTGTTCTCGGCCGTGCTGTCGCGCCGGGGCTGGCTGGGCGTCGGCGCTGCGGCGGTGGGCGTATCGCTCCTGCTGTGGCACGAGTTCACGGGCCTGGCCGGCAAGCCCGTAGGCGTGATGCTGGCGCTCGCAGCCGCCGCCACCTGGGCGCTGGGCACCCAGCTGCTGCGGCGCACCCGCATTGACTTGCCGACCCTGACGCTGTCGTTCTGGATGACGGTGCTGACGGCGGTGGTCATGTCGGTCGGCGCCATCGGCTTTGAACAGGCACAGTGGAAGCAGCCCGACGCGACGACCTGGTGGGCCATTGGCTACAACGCGGTAATGATCTTCGGCTTTGCCCACGCCGCCTGGTTTTACCTGGCGCGCGGCCTGCCGCCCGTGGCGTCCACGCTGAGCGTGATGTTCATCCCGGTGCTGGGCGTGTTCAGTGGCGCGCTATGGCTGGGTGAAGTGCTGCACTGGCAGGACTGGGCTGCGGTGGTGCTGATGGTGGTGGCCATTGCCTCGGTGCTGTGGCCCGCGCGCCCCGCGACCTGACGCGAAGCCTGCCCCCTTTTCCCTACGCCATTTGCTTAAGGCGGCCGCCTAACGGGTGCCGCCATTTCCTTAGGCACGCTCGGCCAACGCCCTAGCGTCGCCACGCCTTTCACCTAACGCGCGAACACGCCCAAAGCGTCTCATAAGCCATGCCTTGAAACATGGTGTTTCGGGGCGGCTTTTGAAGCGGAGTTCGCGATGACCACCACCTTCACAGCCAGCGCCGCATCGGCCGGCCACGACCATGCGCACGAAGAAGCGTCGCTGCTGATCGGCAGCCGCTGGGCCACCCCCGACGCCCCGGGGGGCCGCACCGTCATCAGTTATTCGTTCGGCACCCGCGGCGCCAGCTACGCCCCGGAGGAAGCGGATTTCAGCGCCACCCTGGCGGAGTTCTCCGACGCCGACAAGCAGACCACGCGCGACGTGCTGCACAGCATCGAGGCCGTGTGCAATGTCGAATTTGTTGAAGTGGCCGACTCCGGCGCCGGGCATGGCGTTCTGCGCTACGCCTATTCACAGCAGCCCACCGCGCTGGGCCATGCGGGCTACGCGTTCTACCCCAGCTCGGCCGACGTGGGGGGCGACATCTGGATCGGCAAGGCCCAGGCCGCTGCCGAGTGGAGCCACTACCGCCCTGGCCTGATCCTGCACGAGACGCTGCACGCGCTGGGCCTGAAGCACCCGTTTGAAGGGGCCGACACGCTGGCCAGCGCCGACAACATCATTCCCAACACGGCCATGAGCTATTCGGCCATTGCCGGCAGCACCAGCGGCGCGCTGTCGCGCTACCCGCAGGAGCCGATGCCGCTGGACATCAAGGCCCTGCAGGCGCTGTATGGCGAGGCCACCCACAACGAAGGCAACACCACCTACCGCCTGGCCGACGACAGCTTCCAGGGCAACTTCCGGGCGCTGTGGGACAGCAGCGGCAGCGACACACTGGACGCCAGCGGCATTGCCGCCGGGGTGGTGCTGGACCTGAACCCCGGCATGCGCAGCGACATCGGCCTGGCGGTGCAGGCCTTCTCCTACGCCGGGGCCGCCACCAGTCACACCACCTATACCCGGACACTGGCGATCGCCGAAGGCACCGTGATCGAGAACGCCGTATGCACCGCGTACGACGACGTGATCCGCGGCAACAGCGCCAACAACCGCATCGACGGCGGCGACGGCCTGGACACCGTGATCTATCAAGGCGCGCGCAGCGACTTCAGCATCCGCCAGCAGGGCGATGCCCATGTGCTGGCCGACCGCAGCGGCCGCGAGGGCACCGACACGCTGCGCCAGGTGGAGCGCATCGAGTTTGCCGACCGCTGCGTGGCGCTGGACCTGGACGGCAACGCGGGCGTGGCCGCGAGAATTCTGGGCGCCGTGGCGGGCAAGGCGGCCGTGCAGAACGCAGCGCATGTCGGCCGCGTGCTCGGCCTGCTGGACAACGGCATGAGCCGCAGCGACGTGGCGGACTACGTGATCGACGCCGCGCTGGGCACACCCCACACCCATCAGTCGTTTGTAGCCCTGTTGTACGGCAACGTGGCCGGCACTGCCCCCGGTGCGGCCGAGCTGGCCTACTACACCCAGCTGCTTGACAGCGGCCAGGCCAGCCAGTCGTCGCTGGCGCTGCTGGCGGCCGACAGCACCGGCAATGCCGCCCGCATCGACCTGACCGGTCTGGCTGCGACGGGGCTGGAGTATCTGCCGCAGGCCTGAGGGACGGGGTACTGGAACAAACCTGCCCTGCGGGCACACCATCCAGCGCGTTTGTTCACAATAGCGCCCCATGCTGAAGTACCTCACCATCCCCGTCACCGCCTTTGCGCAGAACTGTTCCCTCGTGTGGGACGACGCCACGAAGCAGGCGGCCGTCATCGACCCGGGCGGCGACCTGGACCGCTTGCTGGCCGAGGTGGCCCGCCTGGGCCTGGCGCTGGAGCAGATCTGGCTGACGCATGCCCACATTGACCACGCGGGCGGCACGGCCGAGCTGGCCGCGCGGCTGGGCCTGCCCATCATCGGCCCGCACCCGGGTGACCAGTTCTGGATCGACGGGCTGCCGCAGCAGGGCGCGATGTTCGGCTTTCCGCACGCTGACAGCTTCACGCCCACGCGCTGGCTGCACGACGGCGACACGGTGGAATTGGCGGGCCATGTGCTGCAGGTGCGGCACTGCCCGGGGCACACGCCGGGGCATGTGGTGTTTTACTCGCCCGAGATGCAGCGCGCTTTTGTGGGCGACGTGCTGTTTGCGGGCAGCATTGGCCGCACCGACTTCCCGCAGGGCAACCATGGCCAGCTGATCGAGAGCATCACCACCCGGCTGTGGCCGATGGGGGACGACACGGTGTTCATTCCCGGCCACGGGCCCGAAAGCACCTTTGGCCGGGAGCGGCGCAGCAACCCTTATGTGGGCGGCACCTGAGCCGGCCTAGCGTTTGCGCGCGGCGTCGTACAGCGCCGTGACCTTGGGCACGTTGGCCTCCAGCTGGCGGATACGCTCGGGCCCGCTGGGGTGGGTGGACAAAAAGCCCGGCCCGCCACTGCCACCGGAGGCTGCCGTCATCTTTTTCCACAGGCTGACCGATGCATCGGGCTGGTAGCCCGCGCGGGCGGCGATCTCCAGGCCCACCAGGTCGGCCTCGGTCTCGTCCTCACGGCTGAACTTGAGCGTCAGCAACTGCGTGCCCAGGTTGGCAGCCACATCGCCCAGCTGGCCCAGCCCCAGCAGCTGCGCGCCGATGGACAGGCCAATGCTGGTGGCCTGGCTCTTGGCCAGCCGCTCGCGCGCATGCTCGCGCAGTGCGTGGGCCATCTCGTGGCCCATGATCATGGCGCCCTCGTCTTCCGTGAGCTTGAGCTGGTCAATGATCCCGGTATAGAAGGCGATCTTGCCGCCCGGCATGCAGAACGCATTGATCTGCTTGCTGCCAATGAGGTTGACCTCCCAGCGCCAGGCTTTGGAGCGGTCGTTCCACTGCGGGGTGTGGGGAATCAGGCGTTGCGCAATCTCGCGCAGCTTGCGCAGCTGGGGGTGGTTTTCCGGGGCCAGGGCCCCCTTGGCGCGGGCTTCGGCGAGCATCTGGGCGTACTGCTGGTTGGCCGCGCCTTCCAGCTTCTCTGCGGGCACCAGCTTGCGCAGGCCGGAAGCCGAACCCACGTCCACCTGCGCCAGCGCGGGCGCAGCCGCAGCGGCGCCCGCCGCCAGGAGAAAGCCGCGGCGGCTGGACCATTGGGATTGTTTGGCGGCGCAGAGCAGGCACATGGGGCAATAATAAACAGAACCACGCCATTCCATGTCAGACACCACCGCCTCTCCCGCACAAACTTCCTGGCTTGCCACCTGGCGGGTCTATCTGGAGCCGGCCAGCCTGCGCATGCTGGCGCTGGGTTTTTCGGCCGGGCTGCCGCTGCTGCTGGTGCTGGGCACGCTGAGCTTTCGGCTGCGCGAGGCCGGCATCGACCGCACCACCATCGGCTACCTGAGCTGGGTGGGCCTGGCCTACGGCTTCAAGTGGTGCTGGGCGCCGCTGGTCGACCGGTTGCCGCTGCCGGGGCTGACCACCACGCTGGGCCGGCGCCGGGGCTGGCTGCTGCTGTCGCAGGCGGCCATCATCCTGGGGCTGGTGGGCATGGCAATGGCCGACCCGCGCCAGACGCTGGGGCCCATCGTCTGGTGCGCGCTGGTGGTGGCGTTTGGTTCCGCCACGCAGGACATCGCGCTGGACGCCTTCCGCATCGAATCGGCCGACACGCAGCGCCAGGCGGCCCTCGCGGCCACCTACCAGACGGGGTACCGCCTGGCCATGATCTGGGCCGGCGCCGGCGTGCTGTGGATCGCGGCGCGGGCTGAAGTCGCCCAGGCGGGCAACTACCAGCAGGCCGCCTGGATGACGGCGTATCTGGTGATGGCGGGCTCGATGCTGGTGGGCGTGCTGACGGTGCTGCTGTCGCGCGAGCCCGTGCGGCGCGAGCTGCCGCCCGCGCGCAATCTGGCCGAATGGCTGCGCGGCGCGCTGGTGGAGCCGTTTGCCGATTTCCTGGCGCGCTACCGCTGGCAGGCTGCACTGATCCTGGGGCTGATTGCGGTGTACCGCATCAGCGACGTGGTGATGGGCATCATGGCCAACCCGTTCTATGTGGACATGGGCTACACCAAGGACGAGGTGGCCGCCGTGACCAAGGTATACGGCGTCATCATGACGCTGGCGGGTGCCTTCCTGGGTGGCGCATTGTCCATGAAGTTCGGTGTGATGCGCGTGCTGATGCTGGGCGCCATCCTGAGCGCGGCGAGCAACCTGCTGTTTGCCTGGCTGGGCGGCCGCGGCCACGACGTGACGGCACTGATCTTCGTGATCTCGGCCGACAACCTGTCCAGCGGCATTGCTTCGGCGGCGTTCATTGCCTACCTGTCGTCACTCACCAACGTCAACTACTCGGCCACACAGTACGCGCTGTTCAGCTCCATGATGCTGCTGGCGCCCAAATGGCTGGCGGGCTTCTCCGGCAAGTATGTGGATGCGTTTGGCTACACCCACTTCTTCACGGCGACAGCTTTGCTGGGCGTGCCGGTGCTGCTGCTGGTGTGGCTGGCGGCACGGGCGCAGGGCCGTGGCAGCAGCGCTACTGGAGCATGAACGTCTCGTACTCCAGCCGCGAAATCTTGCGCTCCAGCACGCGCAGTGCCACCACCAGCGTGATCAGCAGCGCTGCGGCAAAGCCGTAGCCGTAGAACGCCACGCCGAGCTTGAGCGAGACCATGGAAAGCACCACGTTCAGCACGGCCAGCAGCGCCACCACGGCCAGCACGGCGCGGCGGCGGTCGAGGTAGAAGAACACGTTCATCACCGCCAGCAGCGCCACCTGCATGCTGGCGGCCACGGCGTCCACATAGAACAGCGGCAGGTACAGCGCGCTGATGCCCAGCTTCTGGAAGATGGTGGGCGCAAACACCACCATCACCAGCACCGAGAGCGTCTGGATCTTCACGATGTCAAACAGCCCTTGGCGCACGGCAAACACCATTTCGTCGCGCATGCGGGCAATTTCTTCCAGCGAGCCCCCGTCGCGTACCGCGTTGTAGAACTTGTCGTACCACTCCACAAAGTCGGTCTCGAAGCGCACCAGAAACACCGCCATGCCGGGAATGATGCCCAGGTAGGCCAGGAACACCGGCATGTCGTAGATGACACTCGCGCGCAGCGGGCCGATCACGGCCTGGCTGGTGTCTGGCGCAAACCAGAAGACGATCTTGTCAGCCCAGATCGCAAAGTTGAACAGCAGGCCCACGGCCATCATGGTGGGTAGCATGGCGCCGGGCTCGAAACAGTCAAAGGCGATGAGTTTTTCCGCCGGAAAGCTGCGCAGGATGATGAAAAACATGCCCGCCAGCATCAGGAACTGGCCGATCACATAGCCGGCCAGCAGGCCTTCGAGCCCGTACTCGCGCAGCAGCAGCGCCAGCAGCACCGAGATGCCATAGCCGCCACCAAACAGCACCACAATGGTCTTGTAGAACTTGAGCCCGCTCATGAAGATGGTGGCCACCCAGATGTCGCACATGGTCACGAAGCCCGCCACCATCAGCACCCGGTACAGCGCGCTTTCGCCGCGAAACTCCAGGAAGGCCAGCATCACCGCCAGCGTGCCCGCGCCCAGGTTGGTGACCAGCAGCACACCCGCGAAGTTGGGCACGATGATGTCGGCGCGCCGCGCAAACAGCTGGTCGGACACCCAGCGCGTGAACGACAGTTGCACCACGCCAGTGAGGATGAGCGAACCCGCGATCAGGTAGGTCACCGACACCTGGAACTGCGTCACCAGCAGGTTGGGCACCACGATGTTGACCGACATCACGCCAATGACGGCCAGCCCCACGATGGACAAGACCCAGGGCCCGGAGCTGATCAGCCCCGCATAGGCATAGGCCCGCACCAGCGCAAAGTAGCTGTCGCGTTGCAGCAGCTTGCGCAGCTCGAAGCCAATGCCGGCCATCAGCCCTCCAGCACCAGGTCAAGACCCGCATCGGGCGCGGCCGGGGGCGCGGCCGCCGGCATGGGCGCCAGGCCCAGCGCGCGGTCATACACGGCGCGATAGCGCGAGAACATCACCGGGTGGGTGTAGTAGCGCTCCACGCGCGTGATGCCGGCCTGCGCGGCGCGGTGCCAGGCCGCTTCATCGCCGAGCAGGCGCAGCGCGGCCTCGGCCAGGGCCTGCGGGTCGGCAATGCCCACCACCTCGCCCGACGGGCCCAGGGCCTGGTCTTCCTCGTCCAGGCCATAGACCAGCTGCCGGCACGAGCCCACGTCGGTGGTGACGGTGGGCACCCCCGCAGCATAGCCTTCCAGAATGACCAGCGGCAGCGCCTCGCTGATGGAGCTGAGCACCACCAGGCCGATTTGCGGCAACAGGTCGGTGAGCTTCTGGAAGCCCAGGAACTTCACGTTGTCCTGCAGGCCCAGGCTGGCCACCAGCTCCTTGCACTCAGCCGCATAGTCGGGGCTTTCTTCCTCGGGCCCGGCAATCCAGGCCTGCACGTCGGGGAAGCGGTTGGCCATGGTGCGGGTGGCGCGGATGTAGGTCTTGATGTCCTTGATCGGCACCACCCGGCCAATGAGGCACATGATGGGCGGCACCGTCGCGGGCCGCAGCGCACGCAGGGCGCCAAAGCGCACCACGTCAATGCCGTTGGGAATGTTGCTGGTGCGCCGCGGATCGGCACCATCCTGCACCTGACGCAGCCGGTTGGCCTCGTACAGCGCAATGATCTGGTCGCTGGCGTCGTAGCACATGCGGCCCAGCGCCTCGAAGAAGCGGATCCACATGGTGCGGAAATAGCCCGCCTGCGTGGCATCGCGCTGCAGCAGGCTG
>JAXMEQ010000008.1:0-222651 GCA_046348225.1 Ramlibacter sp. | reverse complement strand
TTGCCGCCGCTGCCGCAGCGGCCATGGCCCAGGCCCCTGCGCCTGAACCCAGCCTGCCCTACACCATGAAGCCGTCCGACAAGCTGATCCGCCTGTCGCGCGATCTGCTGGTTCGCCCGTCCGCATGGGCCGAGGTGGCAAAGTTCAACCAGATGAAGGACCCCAACTTCATCAAGCCCGGCCAGAAGCTCAACATCCCGCTGCGTCTGCTCAAGTACCAGCCGGCCCGCGCCCGGGTGGTCAGCGCAGCGGGCGATGTGCGCCTGGGTGGCGCGCCGGTCACGGAAGGCATGGAAGTGCCGGAAGGTGGCCGCCTGCAGACGGGCGTGAACAGCTCCGCCGTGCTGCAACTGGGGGACGGTACGCAGGTCAAGTTGCTGCCAGGCACGCTGGCCGATGTCGTGACCCACCGCGACTACGCCATGCGCGATGCCTCGGCCAGCGGTTCGACCACCTGGTTTTCGGGTTTTATCCGGCTGGCGCAGGGCGCGCTGGAGACGCTGGCCGCCCGCGCGCAGAACCGTGCCACGCCGCTGCAAATCGAGACACCCACGTCGCTGGTGGGTGTGCGGGGCACGCAGTTCCGCGTGGCGTTCGAGGACCCGGCCGCACGCAATGCCCGTACCGAAGTGGTCGAGGGCCTGGTACGCGCCGACAACCCGGCCCAGCAAAGCGGGGCCGACCTGCCGCGGGGCACCGGTGCCGTGATCAACCCGGCGGAGCGCGAAGTGCGTGTCGTCGCCCTGTTGCCGGCACCCGACCTGTCGGCGCTGCCCGGCGAGCTGAACAAGCCGCAGGCCCTGCTGCCCATGCCGGTGCTGGCCGGCGCCACGGCCTACCGGGTGCAACTGGCCAGCGACGAGAGGTTCGACCGTATCGTGCGCGACCTGAAGGTCACCACCGCCAGCGTGGACCTCGGCACGCTGGCCACGGCCAGCTGGTACGCGCGCGTGCGCGGCATTGACGCCGCAGGCCTCGAAGGGTTTGACGCCGTCAAGCTCATTGCGATCCGGGAGCCGGTGCGCTGGCGCATCACCAGTTCAACCCTCAGCCTGCGCGAGGGTCGCAACCAGCTGGACTGGGCCGTCCAGCGTGACAATGGCCAGCCGCTGCCGGTGCAGCGCTTCACGGTGGAGCTGGCCACCGATGCGGCCTTTGCCAACGTGCTGCTGCGTCAGGAGCCCGCCACACCCAGCCTGCAGCTCGGCGAGCTCAAGCCGGGTGCCTTCTTCCTGCGGCTGCGCCCGGTGCTGGCCGACGGCAAGACGCTCGACGCCGCCGTGTTCCGCATGGACCTGTCCGCCAACTGGGGGGTCACGGTGTTCGACAACGGCTTCCCGCTGGTGCCGGTGGCCAGCCAGTAACCCCCCGGAGCCGCGCATGGACACCATCGTCACCGACAAACGCACCTGGAGCCGTTCAGACGTTGCGGAACTGCTGGTCGCCAAGACCGCACTGACCGAGCTGACCTTCGACCATGCGTTGCAGATCGTGCGGCTGCTCACGCCCCAGCGCATCAAGGCAGGCACTGTTCTCATCAAGGAGGGCGTGACCAGCACCGGCTACATGGCGCTGGTGTTGCAGGGCGAAGCCGTGGTGGAAAACGAAATGCGCGGCAGCGTGCACGACAGCATGGTGCTGGGCATGCTGGGCAGTGGCAGCCTGTTTGGCGAGATGGGCGTGCTGGACGGCAAGCCCCGCTCGGCCACGGTCACGGCCATCACCGACATGGACATCGCCGTGCTGGACCGGCCGGCGCTGGCGCGGCTGATCGAAACCGTGCCCGGCGTGGCCTGTGCGCTGATGGGCGCCATCATGGCCCGGGTGGCCGAGCGGCTGCGCGCCACCAACATCAAGCTCAACACGCTGACAGCGCTGAACCTGTCGCTGCAGGACGAGCTGGCCGCGCTGCGTGCCAACAAGCCGCCGCCGGACGTCGCACTGTAGGCGGCGCGAGGGGCGGCAGCCGCCTACTTGCCCACCAGCTGGTTCAGCTTCTCGGCCTCGAAACATTCCTTGCGGGCGGCGTCATCGGGCACGCAGTCGCCGGCATCCCGCGCGGCGGAGATCTTTTCAATCGCTTGCCACAGCAGCGCAATCTGGTGCTCCTGTCCGGCGGCACTGTCGATCAGGCCCTTCATGGCCTGACTCAGCGGGTCGTCTTCCAGCGTGATGCCGTAGGCCGAGAACTTGCGCTCATGCGTGGTCACGTCGGCGCTGGCGCCTTCTTTGGACGGAATGATGCGGGCCGGAATGCCCACGGCCGTGGCGCCTGCGGGCACGGGTTTGATGACCACCGCATTGCTGCCGATCTTGGCGCCGTCGCCCACCACAAAGCCACCCAGCACCTTGGCGCCAGCGCTCACCACCACGTCGCGGCCCAGTGTGGGGTGGCGCTTCTCGCCCTTGTAGAGCGAGGTGCCGCCCAGCGTGACGCCCTGGTAGATGGTGCAGCCATCGCCGATTTCGGCGGTTTCGCCCACCACCACGCCCATGGCGTGGTCAAAGAACACCCGCTCGCCGATCTTCGCGCCGGGGTGGATCTCAATGCCGGTGGCGAAACGTGCGATGTGCGAAATGAACCGGCCCAGCCATTTCAGGCCATGCGTCCAGCACCAGTGCGCCGGCCGGTGCAGCCAGATGGCGTGCAGGCCCGGGTAGCAGGTGACCACCTCCCAGGTGCTGCGCGCAGCCGGGTCGCGGTCAAGAATGCACTGGATGTCGGAGCGAAGTCGCGAGAACATGGCGCCAGTCTATCGCCTTGCCCTGGCGGCTGCTTCGGCCATGGCCTTCGCAACACCACGCAGTATATGGACTTCTTCCTGCGTCACCTGCGCGCGGTTGAAAAGCTGGTTAAGGCGCGGCATGAGCTTCTTCGGCGCCGTCGGGTCGAGAAAGCCGATGTCGACCAGCGAGCGTTCCCAGTGCTCCAGCAGGCCGGCCACGGCCCGGGCGTCGGCAAACACCGGTTGCGCGGTGGACGGCTGCACCGCAAACCCGCCCAGCGCGAGGCGCCATTCGTACGCGATGACCTGCACCGCCGCGCCGAGGTTGAGCGAGCCGAACGCGGCATTGGTCGGAATGCTCAGGCAGGTGTGGCAGCGGTAAACGTCTTCATTGCGCATGCCAAAGCGCTCGGAGCCGAACAGGAACGCCACGCTATGCCCCTGCGGCGCCAGTGCGGCAAAGTGCTCGCGCGGGGCGTGGGTGGGCGGGCCGAAGTCGCGCGGCGTCATGGCCGTGGCACAAAGGTGCGTCATGCCGTCCAGCGCCTCGTCCAGCGTGTCGACGATGCGCGCACGTTCCAGCACGTCCAGGGCCCCGCTGGCGCGCTGGATGGTTTCCTCCCGGCGCAGCACATTGGGCCAGCGCGGCGCCACCAGCACCAGGTCGTCAAAGCCCATGACCTTCATGGCGCGCGCTGCCGCGCCCACATTGCCGGCGTGGCTGGTGTTCAGGAGGATGAAACGGGTCTGCATGCGGCTGGATTGTCGCTTTATGGGAAAATACCGGTCATTCGCCCGCCCGCATCGCCGGTTCGGCCCTTCGCGCTCTTCCCCTACAACTGATGTCGTCCCCCAACCTCCACCCCATGCTCAACGTGGCCGTCAAGGCCGCCCGCGCCGCCGGCGCCATCATCAACCGCGCCGCGCTGGATGTGGAGGCGGTACGCATCTCGCAAAAGCAGGTCAATGACTTCGTCACCGAAGTCGACCACGCCAGCGAAGCCACCATCATCGAAACCCTGCTCACCGCCTACCCCGACCACGGTATCCTGGCCGAGGAGTCGGGCCAGCAGCATGGCAACAGCGCATCCGACCACATCTGGATCATCGACCCGCTGGACGGCACCACCAACTTCATCCACGGCTTTCCGGTGTACTGCGTCAGCATTGCGCTGGCCGTGAAGGGCAAGGTCGAGCAGGCCGTCATTTACGACCCCAGCCGGAACGACCTGTTTACTGCCACCAAGGGCCGCGGCGCCTACATGAACGAGCGGCGCATCCGGGTGAGCAAGCGCACCCAGCTCAACCAGTGCCTCATTTCCACCGGCTTCCCTTTCCGCCCGGGCGACAACTTCCAGAACTACCTGGCCATGATGGCCGACGTGATGCAGCGCACTGCCGGCCTGCGCCGCCCCGGCGCGGCCGCCCTCGACCTGGCCTATGTGGCCGCCGGCTTCACGGACGGCTTTTTTGAAACCGGCCTGTCACCCTGGGACGTGGCCGCCGGTTCGCTGCTGGTGACCGAAGCCGGTGGCCTGATCGGCAACTTCACGGGCGAGTCCGACTTCATGGAACAGCGCGAATGCCTGGCCGCCAACCCGCGCGTCTACGGCCAGCTGGTGCCCATCCTGCACAAGTACAGCAAGTTCGCGAGCGCCGGTGAGAAAGCCGCCGTGCGCGAAGCCACCAGGACCCTGACCGTGCCGGACGGCAGCGCAGCCCCGACGGACGGCGACGCCCCCTTCTGAGCCCGGTCATGAAGCCCGCACCCGATCTGAGTGCGCACACGCCGATGATGGCCCAGTACCTGGGCCTGAAGGCGGACTTCCCCGACACCCTGCTGTTTTACCGCATGGGTGACTTCTACGAGCTGTTCTGGGCCGACGCCGAGAAGGCTGCGCGCCTGCTGGACATCACCCTCACCCGCCGCGGCATGTCGGCCGGCGAGCCGGTGGTGATGGCGGGCGTGCCCTTCCATTCGGTCGAGACCTACCTCGCCCGCCTGATCAAGCTCGGCGAATCGGTGGCCATCTGTGAACAGGTGGGCGACGTGGCCACGAGCAAGGGCCCGGTGGAGCGCAAGGTGGTTCGGGTGGTGACGCCTGGAACATTGACCGACGCCGAACTGCTCAACGACAAGGCCGAGTCGTACCTGCTGGCCGTGCACGCCGGCCCGCGCCACACGCTGGGCCTGGCCTGGATGAGCGTGACGCAGGGCGAACTGCAGCTCGCCGAATGCGGCGCCGACGCGCTGGAGGCCTGGGTGGCCCGCATCGCGCCCAGCGAGCTGCTGTACAGCGCCGACGTCACGCCCGCCTTTGAACAGCGGCTCAAGGCCCTGCGCTTCCAGTCGTCGCTGTCGCTGACCCAGCGGCCGGAATGGCAGTTTGACGCCGCCCTTGGCCAGCGGAAGCTGCTGGACCAGCTCAAGGCCGCCAGCCTGCAGGCCTGGGGCGCGGACGATCTGTCGCAGGCCCATGCCGCTGCCGCCGCGCTGCTGGGCTTTGCCGAGCACACCCAGGGCCGCGCACTGACGCACCTGCACAGCATCCGCGTCCAGCGCAGCGACGAGCTGGTCGACCTGCCGCAGACCACCCGCCGCAACCTCGAGCTCACGCAGACGCTGCGCGGCGAAGACGCCCCCACACTGTTCTCGCTGCTGGACACCTGCCTCACCGGCATGGGCAGCCGCACGCTCAAGGCCTGGCTGCTGGGCCCGCAGCGCGACCGCGCCCAGGCCCGCCAGCGGCTGGCCGCCATCGCCGCACTGCACGGCAGCGCGGGCGGGCAAGGCCACTGGCAGGCGCTGCGCGCCGAACTCAAGGGTGTGAGCGATGTAGAGCGCATCACGGCGCGCACCGCACTGCGCCAGGTGCGCCCGAGGGAGCTGGTGGCGCTTCAGCAGTCGCTACAAAAATCAGAGCGCCTCACGCAGTATCTGCGCGGGTTGCAGGCCGATTTGGCCTATATCGCCGGGCCATTGCAGCCCCCGGCGGGCTGCGCCGCACTGCTGGCGCGGGCGCTGCACGAAGAGCCCGCCGCGCTGGTGCGCGACGGCGGCGTCATCGCCACCGGCTTCGACGCCGAGCTGGACGAGCTGCGCGCCATCCAGACCAACTGCGACGCGTTCCTGCTGGACCTGGAATCCCGCGAGCGCGCCCGCACCGGCATCGCCAACCTGCGCGTGCAGTTCAACAAGGTGCACGGCTTCTACATTGAAGTGACGCAGGGCCAGGTGGACAAGGTGCCCGATGACTACCGCCGGCGCCAGACACTGAAGAACGCCGAGCGTTTCATCACACCCGAACTCAAGGCCTTTGAAGACAAGGCCCTGAGCGCGCAGGAGCGCGCCCTGGCCCGCGAAAAATGGCTGTACGAACAGCTTCTGGACGACCTGCAGGCCCATGTGCCCGCCCTGACCCAGCTGGCCCGTGCCCTGGCGTCGCTGGATGCCCTGTGCGCGCTGGCCGAACGCGCGCTCACGCTGCACTGGTGTGCCCCGCAGTTCGTGCGCGAGCCCTGCATTGACATCACCGCCGGCCGCCACCCGGTGGTGGAAGCGCGGCTGGCCGAAACCACCGGTGGCAGCTTCATTGCCAACGACACCCGCCTGGGCCCCAAGCAGCGCATGCAGGTCATCACCGGCCCCAACATGGGCGGCAAGAGCACCTACATGCGGCAGGTGGCCCTCATCTGCCTGCTGGCCAGCATTGGCAGCCATGTGCCCGCCAGCGCCTGCCGGCTGGGGCCGCTGGACGCCATCCACACCCGCATCGGCGCTGCCGACGACCTGGCCAACGCGCAGTCCACCTTCATGCTGGAGATGACCGAGGCCGCACAGATCCTGCACAGCGCCACACCGCACAGCCTGGTGCTGATGGACGAGATCGGCCGCGGCACCAGCACCTTTGATGGCCTGGCCCTTGCTTCCGGCATTGCCGCGCACCTGCACGACAAGACCCAGGCCTTCACCTTGTTCGCCACCCATTACTTTGAGCTGACCGAGTTCCCGGCGCGGCATCACGCGGCCGTGAATGTGCACGTGAGCGCGGCCGAAAGCGGCAGCGACATCGTGTTCCTGCACGAGATCCAGGCCGGCCCCGCCAGCCGCAGCTACGGCATCCAGGTGGCCCGTCTGGCCGGCATGCCGGCCGCCGTGGTCAACCATGCGCGGCATGCACTGGCCGCGCTGGAAGGCCAGCAAACTGCCAGCCGCGAGCAGGTAGACTTGTTCGCACCCCCGCCTGCGGCGATGGACACCGGCCCCTCGGCGGCCGAGGCCGCCCTCGCGGCCCTTGACCCTGACGCCTTGAGCCCGCGTGAAGCGCTCGATGCGCTCTACGCCCTGAAAAAGAAACTACAGGAAAAAAAATGACTTACTGCGTCGGCATCAAACTCAACGCCGGGCTGGTGTTCCTGTCGGACTCGCGCACCAACGCGGGCCTGGACAACATCAGCACCTTCCGCAAGATGATCGTCTACGAGAAGCCGGGCGACCGCTTCATGGTGCTGCTGTCGGCCGGCAACCTGGGCATCGCGCAGTCGGTGCGCGAGATCCTGCAGGTCGAGCAGCTCAAGGAAAACGACGAAGACGACCCCATCACCATCTGGAACGCCAAAAGCATGTTCGACGCTGCACGCGTGCTGGGAAGCGCCGTGCGCCATGTGTACGACCGCGACGCCGCCTCGCTCAAACATGCGGGCGTCGAGTTCAATGTGTCGCTGATCTTCGGCGGCCAGATCAAGGGCGAAGGCATGCGCCTGTTCAACGTGTATTCGGCCGGCAACTTCATTGAAGCCACGTCCGAGACGCCCTACTTCCAGGTCGGCGAGTCCAAGTACGGCAAGCCGGTGCTGGACCGCGTGATCACGCCCGACACACCGCTGGACGAAGCGGCCAAGTGCGCGCTGGTGTCCATGGACTCGACCATGAAGTCCAACCTGTCGGTGGGCCTGCCGCTGGATCTGGTGGTGTACGAAGCCAACCGCCTCGAGACCGACAAGGTGGTCTGCATTGACAGCGAGAACCCCTACTACCGCATGCTGCACAACACCTGGGGCCAGAAGCTGCGCGAAGTGTTCGACAGCCTGGACGACCCGGTCTGGGACGGCGCCCACACGGAAACGCCGCTCAAGATCGAGACCGGGCGCCACAAGGCCCTGAAAAAGATTTCGCGGCCGGAAGAAAAGCTGATCTGAGCGCCGTGTCCCTGATTGTCTTTTCCCACGCCAACAGTTTTCCTGCCGCGACCTACGGCGTCCTGTTCAAGAGCCTTCGAGCACGCGGCTACACGGTGAAGGCGGTGGACCGGTTCGGGCATGACCCGAAGTACCCGGTCACCAACAACTGGCCGCACCTGGTGCAGCAACTGCATGACCTGGCCCGGCGCGAGGCCGACAAGGCCGGCGCGCCCGCCTGGCTGGTGGGGCATTCACTGGGCGGCTTCCTGAGCCTGATGTGCGCGGCCCGCCATCCCGAACTGGCGCGCGGTGTGCTGCTGATCGACTCGCCCATCCTCGGCGGCTGGCGCGCCACCACGCTGGGCGTGATCAAGCGCACCCAACTGGTGGGCTCGGTCTCGCCCGGCGCCGTGAGCCGGCGGCGCAAGACCAGCTGGCCGGATGCGGCGGCCGCGCTGGAACACTTCCGCCACAAGAAGGCCTTCGCCCGCTGGGAGCCGCAGGTGCTGGCCGACTACGTGCAGCACTGCACACACGATGCCGGCGGCCAGCGCGTGCTGAGCTTCGACCGCGACATTGAAACCGCCATCTACAACACCCTGCCCGACAACCTCGACCGCCTGCTCAAGCGCCACCCGCTGAAATGCCCGGTGGCCTTCGTGGGTGGCACACGGTCGGAAGAAATGAAGCAGGTCGGCATGACCATGACCGAGAAGGTGGTGCGCGGCCGCATCATGATGCTCGACGGCAGCCACCTGTTTCCAATGGAAAAGCCGCTGGCCACCGCCGCCGCGATCGAGGCCAGCCTGCGCGGCATGGCGTCGTAAACCCCGGCACCACGCAGGCAGGGCGCCCGGCCCGCTGCGAAACCCACCCCTTGCAAGGGGAAAGCGGAAGACTGTATATTCATCCAGTGAATATACAAAACAAGCTCGCCATCCTGGCTGACGCCGCCAAGTACGACGCGTCCTGCGCGTCGAGCGGCACCGACAGGCGTCATTCGCTGGGCGGGCGCGGCATCGGCTCGACCGAAGGCTCGGGCATCTGCCACAGCTATGCGCCAGACGGCCGCTGCATCTCGCTGCTGAAGATCCTTCTGACCAACTTCTGCCAGTACGACTGCCTGTACTGCGTCAACCGCGCCACCAGCAATGTGCCGCGCGCGCGCTTCACCGTGGACGAAGTGGTCCAGCTCACGCTCGACTTCTACCGCCGCAACTGCATCGAGGGGCTGTTCCTGTCCAGCGGCATCATCCGCAGCCCGGACTACACGATGGAGCAGGTGGTCGAGGTGGCACGGGTGCTGCGCGAGACGCACGACTTCCGCGGCTACATCCACCTGAAGACCATTCCCGATGCCTCGCCCGAGCTGCTGGCCCGTGCCGGCCGCTACGCCGACCGGCTGAGCATCAACATCGAGCTGCCCACCGAGGCAGGTCTCGCGGCGCTGGCGCCCGAGAAAGACGGCGCCGCCATCCAGCGGTCGATGGCGCGGATGGCGCTGCACATTGCCGATGCGCGTGGCCAGGCCCGCGAGTCGGCAGCCGCCACTGGCGCCGGGCCGGCAGCGCGCACGGTGTCACTGCCGCGCGCCCGGGCCCGCCGCGCCGACGCACCGCGCTTTGCGCCGGCCGGGCAAAGCACCCAGATGATCGTGGGCGCGGATGCCGCCGATGACCGCGCCATCCTCGACACCAGCGCGCGGCTGTACGGCGCCTATCGCCTGAAGCGGGTGTACTACTCGGCCTTCAGCCCGATCCCGGACGCGTCGGCCGCGCTGCCCTTGAAGGCGCCACCGCTGGTGCGCGAGCACCGGCTGTACCAGGCCGACTGGCTGATGCGCTTCTACGGCTTTGCCCACCACGAGATCGTGCCGGACGCACGCAGCGGCATGCTGGCGCTGGACATGGACCCCAAGCTGGCATGGGCACTGGCCCACCGCGACCGCTTTCCGGTCGATCTGAACCTCGCGCCGCGGGAACTGTTGCTGCGCGTGCCAGGGCTGGGCGTGACCGCCGTCAAGCGGCTGCTGCAGGCGCGGCGCGTGCGCCGGATTCGCGCAGACGACCTGCGGCGGCTGAATGTGCCGGTCACCCGGGTGCTGCCGTTTGTGGTGGCCGACGGCCACCTGCCCCGTGCGCTGGACTCGGAGGGCCTGGCGCGTCGACTGGGCGCTGGCGTGCAGGCGCCCAAGCCAGCCCCCACGCCGGCACAGGGAGACTTGTTTTGACGCTGCCGCCGCCTCGCACCGTACTGCTCGACGGCGAAACCGACTTTGCCGGGTTTCGCGCCGCCGCGCGCCGCCTGCTGGCCGACGCCGTGCCGCCGGAGGCGGTGCTGTGGCTGACCCAGGCCGGCACCGGCGCGGGCGACCTGTTTGCCGGCGAGCCCCACGCCCACACCCACCCGGCACCACTGACCGCCACCGCGGCCGTGCCCAAGGGCTTTGTCGCCCTGTGCCAGACGGTGGTGCTGCATGACGACCCCCAGCGGTTTGCGCTGCTGTACCGGTTGCTGTGGCGGCTGGTGCATGAACCTGCGCTGCGCGCCGACGCGCTGGACGCCGACAGGCTGCAAGCAGGCCGGATGGAAAAGGCCGTGCGCCGCGACCTGCACAAGATGAAGGCCTTTGTACGCTTCCGTACGGTGGACGACGGGGGAGAGGGGCCGCTGCATGTGGCGTGGTTCGAGCCTGCCCACCACATTGTTGAGGCGGTGGCCCCATTTTTTGCGCGCCGCTTCGCGGCCATGCGCTGGGCCATCCTCACGCCACGCCGCTGCGTGCGCTGGACACCGCCGCATCTGGCCAGCGCATCGTCAGGGGCGGGCCTGCATTTCAGCCCCGGCGCCCGGCGCGACAGTGCCCCGCCCGCCGACGCCGGTGAGGCGCTTTGGCTCACCTACTACGCCAGCATCTTCAACCCGGCGCGGCTCAAGCTGGCCATGATGCAAAAGGAAATGCCGCGCAGGTATTGGCACAACCTGCCCGAAGCGGCACTCATCCCGGGGCTGGCAGCACAGTCGGCTGAGCGCAGCGGACGCATGCTCGCGCAGCCAGCCACCACACCGGCGCGCACCGTGCGCCTGCTGCCCCGCCCCGCGCGGGCTGTCAACCGGCCCAGGTGACCAGCCCGCTCCAGGCGGTGGCCAGCACCACGACGCCAAACGCAATGCGGTACCAGGCAAACGGCACAAAGCTGTGGCTGGCGATGTAGCGCAGCAGCCAGCGCACGCACAGCCAGGCGCTGAGGAACGAGAACAGCAGCCCGACGCCGAACATCGGCAGGTCGGCCATCGACAGGATCGCGCGCTCCTTGTACAGGCTGTAGGCGCCCGCACCCACCAGCGTGGGGATGGCCAGGTAAAAACTGAAATCGGTGGCGGCCTTGCGGCTCAGGCCCAGCAGCATGCCGCCGATGATGGTGGCGCCGCTGCGGCTGGTGCCCGGCACCATGGCCAGGCACTGCACCAGGCCGACCTTGATCGCGTCCAGCGGGGTCATGTCGTCCACGTCGTGAATGCGCACGGTGGTCTGCTGGCGCTTTTCCGCCCACAGGATGATGAAGCCCCCGATGATGAACGTGCTGGCCACCACCACCGGCGTGAACAGGTGGGCCTTGATGGCCTTGCCAAACAGCAGGCCCAGGATGACGGCCGGCACAAAGGCGATGAACACATTCAGGGCAAACCGCTGCGCCGCCGCCTGGGTGGGCAGGGCCACCAGCGTGTTGCGGATCTTCTGCCAGTAAACAATGATGACTGCCAGAATGGCGCCGGTCTGGATGGCGATGTCGAAGACCTTGGCCTTTTCGTCGTCAAAGCCCAGCAGCGCGCCGGCCAGGATCAGGTGGCCGGTGCTGGACACCGGCAAGAACTCGGTCAGGCCCTCGACCACGCCCATGATGGCGGCCTTGACCAGCAGAACAACATCCACACGCGCTCCTTGAAAGACGCGTGATTATCACCGCCGCGTCCAGCGCGGCCGCGGTCAGTGTCAGCCCAGCAGGCCGGCGATCACGTCCACCACGATGGCCGATTCCGGCGACAGCAGCAGGATGTCGTTGCCCACCCGCACGTAGCGGTAGCCCACCGGCGCCACCGGCAGTGCCTGGATCACGGGCTGCGGCACGGGGTACCAGTACACGGTGCGTGCCAGCGGCTGGCCCACGGTGTACTTCTTTGCCTGGCCGGGGGGCAGGCAGCCGTTGTTCTTCTTGGCCAGGCCCGGGGGGCAACGCGTGCCCTGCGGATACTGCTGCACGTAATAGGTGCGTGCGGCGCGGCGATGGTCGTCATTGAAGTAGGAGCCCACGCGCACGTTGTCACGCTCGAAGCGCTTTTCGTCCTTGTCGCGCTTGGAGTGCTTCTCCTCCTTGTGCTTCTGCTCTTTCTTGTCCTTGCCATGGCCCTTGTTGTCGTGGTCCTTTTCCGCGAGAACGGCGCCGGTGGCAAACAGGGCGACCGCCGCCAGGGCGATGGCACGAAGGGTAGGTTGGATCTGAAGTGACATGAATGCTCCTTGTGTGTGCGTGTTTAACGCAGAGCATCCGTGCGGCAGCGACACCGCTTCGTAGGACAAGGCCGCGAAAGCCGCCGCTATTCGTAGCGCAGGGCCTGGATCGGCAGCAGTTTGCTCGCCCGCCGCGCCGGGTAGAAGCCGAAGAAGATGCCGACAAAGGCCGAGAAGCCCGCCGCCAGCACGATGGACGACGCGGTCATGCTGACCTGCCAGCCGGCAAACTGCCCCACCGCCCAGGTGGCGATGGCGCCGATCAGCACCCCGATGGCCCCGCCGATCAGGCTCAGCGTCACGGCCTCGATCAGGAACTGCGCGAGGATGTCCTTGCCACGCGCGCCCACGGCCATGCGCAGGCCGATTTCGCGCGTGCGCTCGGTCACGCTCACCAGCATGATGTTCATGATGCCGATGCCGCCGATGATGAGACTGATGCCCGCCACCGCCGCCAGCAGCAGCGTCATGATCTGGCTCGACGCCTCCTGCGCCTGCAGGATTTCCGTGAGGTTGCGGATGCTGAACGGATCTTCCGCGCCAGGCTGCACCTTGAATCGCTGGCGCAGCAGTTCCTTGATGTTCTCCTCCGCGACCTTCATGCTCTGGCCTTCGCGCACCTTGACGCTGATGGAGCCTATTCGCTTGAGCTTGCCGGCCGAGCCGCCCTGGATGCGGTTGCGGTAGGTGCTGATGGGCACCACCACCACGTCGTCCTGGTCCTGGCCCATGGAGTTCTGGCCCTTTTTCTCCAGCACGCCAATCACCGTCACCGGCACCTTCTTGACGCGGATCACCTGGTCCAGCGGGTCGGCGTCGCCAAACAGCTGGGCCGCCACCGTCTGGCCGATGATTGCCACCTTGGCCGAGCCCTGGATTTCCGCCGTCTCGAACCCGCGGCCGCCGGCCAGCGGCCAGTCGCGCGCCTCCAGATAGTCGTTGGTGGTGCCGAAGATGCTGGTGCTCCAGTTGGTGTTGCCCACCACCACCTGCGCCGCCGTGCGCATGCTGGGCGCGGCCACCTGCACTTCAGGGATCTCGCGCGCAATGGCCATCGCGTCTTCCTCGGTCAGGCTCTGGCCGGTCTGCGCGCCCAGGCGCACGCCGCCTGCCGTGATGCCGCCGGGCAGCACCAGCATGATGTTGGAGCCCAGGCCCTTCATCTGTTCCTGCACGCGCTCGGTGGCACCGCGGCCCACCGCAATCATGGTGATCACCGCGCCCACGCCGATGATGATGCCCAGCATGGTCAGCACGCTGCGCAGCTTGTTGGAAGCCAGTGCCCGCAAGGCACTGCGCAGGGCGGCCAGGCTGTTCATGCGGACGGCTCCACCGCGGCGGGCACCTGCACGGGGGTCTGCAGCACGTCTTCCAGGATGTGCCCGTCGCGGAACACGATCTTGCGCCGCGCCCACGCGGCAATGTCGCTTTCGTGCGTGACCAGCACCACCGTCATGCCCTGCGCGTTCAGGTCGGTCAGCAGCCGCATGATGTCTTCGCTGGTCTGCGAGTCCAGCGCGCCAGTGGGTTCGTCTGCCAGGATCAGCTGCGGGTTGTTCACCAGTGCGCGCGCAATGGCCACCCGCTGCTGCTGGCCGCCCGACAGCTCGGCCGGCGTGTGGTCAAAGCGCTCGCCCAGCCCCACCGTGCGCAGCGCGTTCATGGCGCGCTCGCGCCGCTCGGGCGCCTTCACACCGGCATAGACCATGGGCAGCTCCACGTTCTCCAGCGCGCTGGTGCGCGGCAGCAGGTTGAACTGCTGGAACACAAAGCCGATGCGCCGGTTGCGGATGCCGGCCAGCTGGTCGGGCGCCATGCCTTCCACCGCCTCGTCGGCCAGCCGGTAGATGCCGCTGGTGGGCAAATCGAGGCAACCCAGGATGTTCATCAGCGTGCTCTTGCCCGAACCGCTGGCGCCCATGATGGCCACAAACGCGCCCTCTTCAATGTCCAGCGACACACCGCGCAGCGCGTGCACGGTCTGGTCACCCATCACGTAGGTCTTGACCAGGTCGCGGGCTTCAATCAGTGCCATCGGATGCCCTGCTCAGAACGGCATGCGCGGGCCGGTCGGGCGCGCCGCGCCCGGGGCGGCGCTGCCGCCCACGGTGCCGATGATGACCGTGGCGCCCTCTTTCAGGTCCGCCGCCTCGGGCGCGTTGGGGCCGAGCAGCAGTTCCGTCATGGTGCCGTCGCTGATGCCCAGCCGGACATTGAAGGCGCGCGGCTTGCCGTCCTCGCCCAGCAGGTAGATGCGGCCGCGCGTGGCCTGCCGGCCGGCGCCTTCGGCGGCGATGGCGGCGTAGCGCTGCTTCTGCTCGGGCGACAGGATGTTGCTGATGCTGGCGCGCACGTCGGCACTGATGCGCTCGCGGGCCTTGCCGCGCTCTTCGGCGGGCAGGTCGCGCAAGCCCATGAAGCGCGGCCGGGCGGCTTCGTAGATGGCGTCCAGCTTGGCGGCCTGGGCGGCGTCCATCTTCAGCTCGGCCACCAGGCGGTTGCGTGTTTCCACCAGCGGGCCCTGGCCGCTGATGGGCGGCGCCACCGGGCCGGTGGGGCCCGCCACCGCGCCCTGCGCGGGTGATGCGGGCGTGGCCGGGGCCGCTGCAGCGCCGGCGGTTGCCGGCGCCGGGCTTTGTGAGCCTTTTTGGGCTGCAGCCCGCGCGGAATCTGCGCGGGGCGCTACAGAATCTGTAGCAACTGGGGCACGCGGCGGGGCACCCTCGGCACCGCGCTGGGCCTGCGCCTGGGCTTGCAGTTGGGCGTACTTTGTCTTCTGGCCCGCATCCAGCAAGGCGGTGATGCGGCTGCGCATCTCGGCCTGCAGCTTTTCGCGCGCGGCGGGCCGCTGGTCTTCGGGCAGGTCGCGCAGCGCCATGAACTGGGGCCGCATGTCGGCGGCAATGGCGTCCAGCTTGCCCGCCTGCTCGGGGCTGAGCTTCAGCTCGGTCACCAGCCGCTCGCGCATGGCGGCAAAGCCACCGCCCCCGCCACCGGCCGGCTGGGCCACGGCTTCCGGCAACCAGGTCCAGCCGCTGGACGACGTGCCGCCAGACGCTGGCCGCCCGGGCGCCGACGCCGCACCCGCCGGTGGCTCCACCCCCGCCAGCCGCACCCGCAGCGCCGCGTTGGGCACCTTGAGCACGTTCTCGCGCTGGTCGGTGATCAGCCGCACGTTGGCCGTCATGCCGGGCAGCAGCCGCCCGCCATTGTTGGAGAAGCCCACCACCGCCACATAGGTCACCACATTGGCCACGTTCTGCGCCGCCTTGCGCACCTGGTTGACGGTGCCTTCAAAAGTCTGGCCCGGAAACGCGTCCACGGTGAAGCTGGCCTTCTGGCCGGTGCGGATGCGGCCCACATCGCTTTCGTCAATGCTGGCGTCCACCTGCATGTCCTGCAGGTTCTGCGCGATCACGAACAGCTCGGGCGACTGCAGGCTGGCCGCCACCGTCTGGCCCTTTTCCACCGCGCGCTTAATCACGATGCCGTTGACCGGCGAGGTGATGCGGGTGCGCGACAGGTCGATGCGCGCCTGCGCCAGCGACGCCTCGCGCTGGGCCACGCCGGCCTGCGCGCTCTTGATCTGCGCCTCGCTCACACCCACCTGGGCCTGGGCCGACTTGAGGTTTTCGCTGGCAGTGGCCACCAGCGCGCGGGTGCGGTCCACTTCGGCCTGCGAGATGAAACCCTGGGCCTGCAGGCTCACGTTGCGGTCAAAGGTGCGCTGGGCTTCCACCAGGTCGCTTTGCGCGCGCGACACGCCGGCGCGGCTGGCCGCGGCATTGGCCTGGGCCGTCAACACGGCAGCGCGGGCCGAATCCGTGTCGGCCTGGGCCTGGCGCACGCGGTACTCAATGGATTCCGGGTCGATCACGGCAATCAGCTGGCCGGCCTTGACCTCGGAGTTGAAGTCCACATAGATCTCCTTGATCTGGCCCGACACCTGGGTGCCCACCGACACCTGCGTCACCGGGTTGACCGTGCCGCTGGCCGACACGGTGGCCTGCAGCGGCCCGCGTTCGATTTTGGCCGTGCGGTACTGCACGGCATCGGCCGCGCTGCGCTGCAGCCACCACACCACGCCCCCGCCCGCCAGGGCCAGGACCACCGCCGCCGAGATCCATGTTGTCTTTTTCATGCGACCCATTGTAGGAACGGCCTGCCCCCGGCGTGCGAATTCCCGGTGTAGGCCCTGTAAAGCCGCTGCAAACCACGCCGTCTGGCTGCATTTCACGGCGCGTTTCGCGCATTTCGTCGCAAACGGCTCGTCCGGCCGGCGGTGGCGCGGCAAAGTCCGCCCCATCGAGCAACCCGGAGCACACCATGCAAACACTTTCTCCCGTCGTCGCCATCCATCTGGCCAGCGCCCTTGGCGCCGTGGTCACCGGCCCGATCGCCCTGTGGGCCCGCAAGGGCAGCACCCAGCGCCCGAAGCTGCACCGCGCCTTTGGCTACGTGTGGGTCACCCTGATGACGGTGACGGCCATCTCGGCCCTGTTCATCCCGGCCCAGGTCGGCCGCCTCGTGGGCGACTTTGGTCCCATCCACGCCCTGTCCGTCGTCACGCTGGCCATGCTGGCGCTGTCGTTCTGGTTCCTGGCACGCGGCAACATCACCGGCCACCGCAAGACCATGCAGAACCTGTACTTCGGCGCCTGCGTGGTGGCGGGCGCCTTCACGCTGGCACCCGGCCGCTTCCTGGGCAACCTGGTCTGGGGCCAGTGGCTGGGGCTGCTGCCCGCCGGCTACACGCCGCCGCAGGGCCAGCCGATGCTGGCGCAGATTGCCGCCAACACGCCGCTGTGGGTGTGGGCCCTGCTGGCCGGCCTGGTGGCCCTGGGTCTGAGCCAGACCCGCACCCGCCGTGCCAGCCTGGCCCGTGTGACGGTGCTGCCGCTGGGCCTGGTGGCGTTCTCGGCCTTCGGCCTGGCGCACGACTTCAGCAGCACACCCGCCGTCCTGGCCGCCTGGCTCGCTACCGCGGCGCTGGCGCTGGCCGTCATCAACCGCCGGCCGGTGCCGGCCGGCACGCAGTACGACAGCGCCCAACGCGAGTTCGTGCTGCCCGGCAGCTGGGCGCCGATGGTGCTGATCCTCAGCATCTTCCTGATCAAGTACGCCGTGGGCGTGAGCCTGGGCTTCAACCCCGGCCTGCGTGCCGACACCGGCTTCGCCCTGGCAGTGGCGGCCCTGTCCGGCCTGTCCAGCGGGCTGTTCGCCGGCCGCACGGTGCGCCTGCTGCGCCTGGCCCGCCGCCCGGCGTTCAACCGTCCGGCCGCTGCCTTCAACGCCTGAGAGAAAGAACTGCCATGAACCACCCCGACACCCCTCTGAACCACGCGCTCGAGCGGCAGGCCCGCCGGCGCGCTGGCGTCAAACTTGGCTGGTATGTGCACGCCGCGGTGTACGTCGCCGTCAACCTGCTGCTGGCCGCGATTTCCCTGTCCGCCGGCAGGCACTGGGCCCTGTTCCCGGCACTGGGCTGGGGCCTGGGCCTGGCGATCCACGGGGTGGTGGTGTACCTGGTCACAGGCGGCGCCGGCCTGTACGACCGGCTGATCCAGCGCGAACGGGACCAGCTGGCCGCGCGGCGCGACCAGCCCTAGCCGCTGACGGCCCACTTTCCTGCCTTCCCGCTTTCCCGATATTCCAACCCTCTTGAGACACCACCCATGAAATCCCTTTTTCTGTCCCTCGCCACACTGGCCGCCCTGCACAGCCATGCGGCTGACCTGCGCATTGACGTGAACCTGCCCGCCGACCGCCAGGGCCAGGTGCTGGCCGCCCTGTTTGACAAGGGCGAAGGCTTTCCGCGTGGCAAGCCGCTGCAAACCGCCATCGCCCGGCCCGTGGACGGCAAGGCCGTGCTGCAGTTCACCGGCCTGCCCGCAGGCGACTACGCCGTCTCGGCCTTTCTCGACGAGAACAACAACATGAAGCTCGACAGCAACCTGTTCGGGTTGCCCACCGAGCTGTACGGCTTCAGCCGAAACGCCCGCAACCCGGTCGGCCCGCCGCCCTTCGAGGCGGCTGCTTTCCGGCTGGGTGACGACACGCCGCCGCAAACCATGGAACTGAAGTAAGCCCCCGCCCGCCATGACACACCCCACGATTTCACGCCGCACCGTTTTGTCTGCCTTGGGCGCCAGCCTGCTGCCCGCTGCAGGGCACGCAGCCGACGCACCCCACGCCTGGCGCAGCAGCTATGCGCCATACAACGGCCCGTTGCAGGCACCGCTTGAAAGTGGCCCGCTGAAAGTGCAGGGCCGCTGGCCCGCCGGGCTGCGCGGCACGCTGTACCGCGTGGGCCCGGCCCGGCGCGCGCTGGGCGGCGTGGCCATGGACCACTGGTTCGACGGCGACGGCATGGTGCAGGCGTTCCGCTTCGAGGGCGGTGCCAGCGCAGCCGTCGTCTCGCACCGGGGTGCGCTGCTGGCCACGCCCAAGCTCACGACGGAGGAAGCCGCGGGCCGGCTGTTGTACAGCGGCTTCGCCACGACTCTGGCGAATTCACCGCCGCTGAACGGACCTGACACGCTGAACCCCGCCAACATCAACCTGTTGCCCCTGCCCGGCAGCCAGGAACTGTTTGCGCTGTGGGAAGCCGGCTCCGCCCTGGCGCTGGACCCGCAAACACTGCAGGCCAGCGGCTTCAAGGCCTGGTCACCCGAGACGCAGGGCGCACCGTTCTCGGCCCACCCGCGCACCGCACCCGACGGCACGGTGTGGAACTTCGGCTACGTGCCAGGTTCGGGCAAGCTGCTGGTGTACGAGATCGCGCCCGACGGCCGCCTGCGCCGCCAGCAGGTGCTGGACGCCCCGCAGGCCGACATGGTGCATGACTTCGCCATCACCGGACGGCACCTGGTGTTTTTGCTCATGCCGCTGCGGTTCAGCGGCCAGCCGGGCGTGGGCGCCCCGCTCGCGCACTACCGCTGGGACGCGCAAGCACCGCTGGTGGTGCTGCTGGTGGACAAGGCGGACTTCAGGGTCCAGCGCTTCGAGGTGCCCGCCACCGGCCTGTTCCACCTGGCCAATGCCTGGGAAGAGGGTGGCACGGTGCAGGTGCGCTTCGTTGCGCAGCCCGACATCCTGGGCACACTGCGGCAGCTGAATGTGGACAGCGCCCGCAGCCTGGCGGTGCAGTCTACGCAGTGGACGCAGCTCACGCTCGCGCCCGCCACTGGCCAGGCCCGCATGGAAGCGCCCGGGCTGGCCAACGTGGAGTTTCCGCGCATCCACCCGGCCCGCCAGGGCCTGGCGACCCGTTTCACCACGCTGCTGGCCCGCAGCCCGGGCATGGACGCCCGCGTGCACGGCTACGACGGCGTGCTCACGCTGCAGGGCGACACGCCACGCCGCTACACCTACGGCCAGGGCTGGATCGCCGAGGAGCATGTGTACGTGCCCGCCAGCCCCACTGCCCCCGAAGGCCGCGGCTGGGTGCTGGGCACCGCTTACCACTGGCCCACGGAGCGCACCACGCTGTCGGTGTTTGACGCGCAGGCGGTGGACGCGGGGCCGGTGGCCCGCATCGCCCTGCCCTACGGGCTGCCACTGGGCCTGCATGGCCAGTTTGTGCCGGCCTGACCACCTGGAGACACCACCATGCTGCTGCAACCCATCAAGTGGCCCGTGCGCGGGCTTGCCACAGCCCTGCTGGCGCTGCTGCTGGCGCCGGCCCATGCCGGAATGGGCCAGACGACGCTGGCCGGCCTGCAGGGCGACGGCCCGGTGACGGTGTATTACCCCACCCCGGCGGCGGAACAGACCGTCACGCGCGGGCCGTTCCAGCTGCTGCTGGCGCCCGACGCCATGCCCCAACGCGGCAACGGCCGGCTGGTGGTGGTGTCGCACGGCTCGGGCGGCTCGCCCTGGGTGCATGCCGACCTGGCGCGCGCCCTGGTGGCCGCTGGCTACACCGTGGCGCTGCCCGAGCACCGCCGCGACAACAGCCGGGACTTCAGTGAGCCCGGCCCGGCCAGCTGGAAGCTGCGACCGGCCGAGGTGTCGCGCGCCATCGACGCGATGGCCGCCGACGCACGCTTTGCGCCGCTGCTGGCGCTGGACCGCGTCGGCATGTTTGGCGGCTCGGCCGGCGGGCACACCGCGCTCAGCCTGGCCGGCGGGCGCTGGTCTCCGGGCGCCTTCCGCCGCCACTGCGAAGCGCACATTGCGGAAGACTTTTCCTCCTGCGTCGGCTTCATCACGCGGCTGCACGGCAACCTGCTGGACGGGCTCAAGAAGGCCGTGGCGCTGGGCGCGATCCGCCAGCGCTTTGACGACGACACCGCCTACACCCACCACGACCCGCGCATCGCCGCGGTGGTGGCCGCCGTGCCGTTTGCGGCCGACTTCGACATGGCGTCGCTGGCGCAACCGCGCGTGCCGCTGGGCCTGGTGACGGCCGCGCAGGACGTCAACCAGGTACCGCGCTTTCACAGCAGCGCGGTGCTCGCCGCCTGTGGCCCGTGCACCCGCGTGGCCGAGTTTGCCGACGGCTCGCACGGCGTGATGCTCTCGCCCATGCCGCCCGACGCCGTGCTGGGCGACACCGCGCGGGCCCTGCTGGGCGACCCGCCCGGCTTCGACCGGCCGGCCGGCGTGGCGCGGCTGAACGCCAGCGTGCTGCGCTTCTTCGGCCAGCACCTGCTGCCCTAGAATGATTTGAAACCCTCTGTCCACCCGCCCATGCCACAGCCCCTGACCCCCGACGAAATCGACCGCCTGGCGCGCAAGCGCGCCGGTGCCAAGCTGGGCTGGTATGTGCACGCCACGGTGTATGTGCTGGTCAACCTGATGATCTTCGGCATGTCGCAATACGCGTTTGGCAGCCGGCCCTGGTCGGTGTTCCCGCTGCTGGGCTGGGGCCTGGGGCTGGCGCTGCATGGCGTGTCGGTGTTCATGCTGGGCGCCGGCGGCGGGCTGCGCGAGCGACTGGAGCAGAAAGAGCGCGAACGCCTGCTGCGCGCGCAAAACCGCGACCAGCCATGAGGATTGACTGGGTCAACAAGCTGCAGCACCTGCTGCAGACCATCGCGTTCTGCCTGGCGATTGCCACCATCCAGTACGCCTTTGCCCCCGAGCGGCCCTATGCGCCACCGGTGGCGTATTCGGTGTGCATCGGCATCTACACCTGGGCCTTCATCGACCTCGGGCGGGAGCTGTTCCCGTCGGCGCGCGAAACCGGCTGGCCCGCCGGCATGGCGGGGGTGCTGCTGGTGGTGGGCGGCATCGCCGTCGGTTACCTGCTGGGCAACGCCACGGCCGACCTCGCCTGCCGCACCTTTGGCTGGTATGCCGGCGCGCTGCCGCTGGACCGCACCGCCGAGCTGCGCAACTCCATCCTGATCACCGTGATGGCCGGGCTGGTGGGCACCTACTACTTCTACAGCCGCAGCAAGGGCGCCTACCTCGAGCGCAAGATGAGCGAGGCGAACCAGCACGCCAACGAGGCCCGCCTCAAGCTGCTGGAGACGCAGCTTGAGCCGCACATGCTGTTCAACACCCTGGCCAACCTGCGCGTGCTGATCGGCATCGAGCCGGCGCGGGCGCAGACCATGCTGGACCACATGATTGCCTACCTGCGCGCCACGCTGGACGCGTCGCGCGCCAGCGCCCACCCGTTGCGCGACGAGTTTGCCCGGCTGCGCGACTACCTGGAGCTGATGAGCATCCGCATGGGCCCGCGCCTGGCCTACCAGCTTGACCTGCCCGACGCGCTGGGCGCCCAGCCGGTGCCCACGCTGCTGCTGCAGCCGCTGGTGGAAAACGCCATCAAGCACGGGCTGGAGCCCAAGGTGGAAGGCGGCAGCATCACCGTGAGCGCGCGCCAGGACGGCGCCGACCTGGTGCTGGAAGTGGCCGACACCGGCGTGGGCATGACCGACACCGCACAGGCCTCCAGCGGCTTTGGCACCGCCCAGGTACGCGAACGCCTTGCCACGGTGTACGGCCCAGCGGCTGCTATCGATTTCATAGCGCCTCACGCAGGCGGGG
Organism: Ramlibacter sp.; assembly: GCA_046348225.1. Lineage (GTDB taxonomy): Bacteria > Pseudomonadota > Gammaproteobacteria > Burkholderiales > Burkholderiaceae_C > JAXMEQ01. The sequence goes on along the minus strand of JAXMEQ010000008.1, from coordinate 200,232 downwards.
TGCGGGTTAGCGTGCGATTTCCCTTGAAGCCATGAACGCCACCGCACTGATTGCCGAAGACGAACCGCTGCTGGCGCAGGCGCTCACCGCCGAGCTGGCGCGGGCCTGGCCCGGGCTGAAGGTGCTGGCCACGGTGGGCGACGGGGCCAGCGCCGTCACCCAGGCGCTGGCGCGCCAGCCCGATGTGCTGTTCTTTGACATCCGCATGCCCGGTCAGACCGGGCTCGAGGCGGCCGTGGAGCTGGCCGACGAATGGCCCGCCAACGGCCCGCCGTTTCCGGCGCTGGTGTTTGTGACCGCGTACGACCAGTACGCCGTGCAGGCCTTTGAAGCACAGGCGGTGGACTATGTGCTCAAGCCCGTGCAGCCCGCGCGGCTGGCCCGCACCGTGGCCAAGCTGCAGCAGGCGCTGGCCCAGCGCACCGCAGCCGCCCACCCCGCGCCCGAATTCGAGGCCACCCTGGGCAAGCTGCGCAGCCTGCTGGGCGCGGTGGGCGCCGCACCCGCCGCCGCCCCGCCCGCGCCACTGCAGGTGCTGCAGGTCAGCGTGGGCACGGCCATCCGCATGGTGCCGCTGGACGAAGTGCTGTACTTTGAAGCCGCCGACAAATACGTGCGCGTGCTGACCGCCGGGCACGAATACCTGATCCGCACGCCGCTGAAGGAGCTGCTGCCGCAGCTGGACGCCCAGGCCTTCTGGCAGGTGCACCGCGGCACCGTGGTGCGGGCCGCGGCGATCGACAGCGTCACGCGCGACGAAGCGGGCAAGCTGCACCTGGCGCTGAAAGGCCGGCCCGAAAAGCTGCCGGTGAGCCGTCTTTACGCGCACCTGTTCCGCGCGATGTAGCAGCCGGCGGCGCTGGCTCGCCAGCGGCCAGCACGGCCGCAATCTCGCTGCGGCCAATGCCGATGTCGGTCAACTCGCGGTCGCTCATGCTGCGCAGTTCGTCGCCCGCCAGACGCTGGTGGTCGCGTTGCTGGCCCAGCAAGCGCAGCAGCCAATGAAGTGCCATGACATTCCCCTTGTGTGATGAGCCGCCATGGTGGCCGCTACACTGCCATTTGGGAAGTTGAGATTTCTGATTTGAACTATCAGGATTACTGATGCGTGAACTGAACCTGGACCAGCTTCGCACGCTGGTCTCCATCACCGACCTGGGCACCTTCTCGGCGGCGGCGCAGGCCCTGCACCTGGCCCAGCCCACCGTGAGCCTGCACGTGAGCGAGCTGGAGTCGCGCCTGGGTACCGCGCTGGTGCTGCGCGGTGGGCGCCGGGTGGTGCCCACGCCCGCTGGCGCGGTGCTGGTCGAGCGCGCCCGGCGCCTGCTGCGCGACGCCGACGACGCGGTGGACGCGGTGCAGCGTCACGCCCGCGGTTCGGTGGGCCGGGTGCGGCTGGGCACCACCACCGGGCTGCTGGTCAACCTGCTGCCCCGTGTGCTGGAGGCCATGGCCGAGGCGCACCCCGGCGTGGACGTGCAGGTCAACATTCTCGGCACCAGCGAAGCCGTGCAACGGCTGCAGAACGGCCAGCTCGACGTGGGGCTGGTGGCCGCGCCCGGCGCACTGGCCGGCCTGGTGACCAGCCCCTGGCGACGCGACCCGATGGTGGCCTGCCTGCCGGCGGCCTGGCCCGCGCCACGGCGCGTCACGCCCGCCTGGCTGGCCGCGCGGCCGCTGATCTTCACCGGGGCCGGCACCCACCTGTACCGCCAGACCATGGAATGGTTTGCCCGTGCCGGGTTTGCGCCGCGCGGGCGCATTGAGCTCAACTACACGGCGGCGGTCAGGAGCCTGGTGGTGGCCGGCTACGGCGCAGCCGTGCTGCCGCTGGAAGGCGAATCGCCCGGTAGCGCCACGCCCGGCCTGAAGATCGCCGCCCTCACCCCCACCATCATCCGGCACACGGCGGTGGTGCACCGGCCCGTGCCGTCGCTGGACGGCGCCACCCGCAACCTGCTGGCGGTGCTGGCCCGGTTTCGCCAGCGCTGAATCCAGCCGCCTCCTGGCTGCGTAGAGGGTGGGACAGCAGCTTTTTGCGTCACACCTACAACCTACAACCTTCGAACAAGGAGTCAGAACCATGCTCATCCGTACCGCCATCGCCGCTTCGGCCGTCGCCCTTGTCAGCGCCTGCGCCAGTGGCCCCATGATGAAACCCTTTGACCAAAGCGCCCTGCCCGCCGCCGTGCAGGTGCCGGCCGGCAACAAGGTGTTCTGGGAAACCGTGGGTGTGGGCGAGATCACCTACGAATGCCGCGCCAAGGCCGGCGCCGCGGGCCAGTTTGAATGGGTGTTTGTGGGCCCCGACGCCAAGCTCAACGACCGCAGCGGCAAGCAGGTGGGCAAGTACTACGGCCCGCCCGCCACCTGGGAAGGCATGGACGGCGTGAAGCTCACCGCCACGCAGGTGGCCGTGGCCCCGGCCGCGCCGGGCAGCATCCCGCTGCAACTGGTGAAGGCCAACCCCGCCATGGGCAACGGCATGGTCAGCGGCACCACCTACATCCAGCGTGTGGCCACCATGGGTGGCGTGGCCCCGGCCGCGGCCTGCGGGGCCGCCAACATGGGTGCCAAGCAGATCGTCAAGTACCAGGCCGACTACATTTTCTGGCGCGCGATGTAAACGGCTGGTGCGGCGTGCACCAGCATGTCGCATCAGTACGGCTAATAAGTAGTGAGTGTTGATTAATTTCAGTGGAAACCCGCGGAGCGGGTTCGGGGGCCGAACCTACATTTCGTTACCCCCAATCCACTGGAGCTCAACATGCACACCCCCAACCGCCGCCAGGCTGCCACAAGCGTTCTGGCCCTCGGTGTGGTTGCTGCCGCCGGCCTGCTGGCCGGCTGCGACAACGCACCTTCCGTCATCAAGATCGGCGTGGCACAGCCCATGTCGGGCAACCTGGCCGCGCTGGGCCAGGACATGCACAACGGCGTGAAGCTCGCCGTCGAAGAGATCAACAAAAGCGGCTTCAAGATCAAGGGCAAACCGGTCACGATTGAAATCGTGGCGGTGGACGACCGCGCCAACGCCGCCACCGGCAAGGAAGCGGCCCAGCAGCTGGTGGACGCCGGCGTGGTGGCCGTCATTGGCCACCTGAACTCGGGCGTGAGCATTGACACTGCGCCCATCTATGCGGCCAAAAACATTGCGCAACTGGCCATCTCCACCAACCCCAAGTACACACAGCTGAACTTGCCCACCACCTTCCGGCTGGTGGCCAACGACACCCTGCAGGCCAAGGCCATTGGCTCGTTTGCGGCCAACCAGCTCAACGCCAGCAAATTTGCCGTGCTGGACGACGGCACGCCCTACGGCAAGGGCCTGGCCGACGGCGCCGCCGCCGAGCTGACCAAGGCCAAGAAAGACATTGCCCTGCGCCAGAGCTTTGACGACAAGACCACCGCGTTTGACGAGCTGGCCGCCAAGCTCAAGGAAGGCGGCGTGGACGCCATCGTCTCCACGCTCAACGACTTCCAGGTGCTGGCGCTGATCGAGGCGCTGAAGAAGGTGGACTACACCAAGCTGGCGCTGCTGGGCGGCGACACCATCAAGACCACGGCCATGCTCAAGGGCGCGGGCCAGCTGCAGGGCGGGCTGTTTGCCACCTCGCCCATCCTGGAGCCGCGTGAATTCCCGGCCGGGGCGAAGTTTCTGGAGAGCTACCGCGCCGCTTTCAAGGTGGACCCGGCCTACGGCGGCCACTACAGCTACGACGCCATGCATGTGCTGGCCGGCGCCATCAAGCGCGCGGAGTCGGCCAAGCCGCAGGCCATCACCGAGGCGCTGCGCTCGATTGACGGCTACGCACCCGTGACGGGCTCCATGAAATTTGACGCCAAGGGTGAGCAGCGCTACGGCGTGATCAGCGTGTACGCCACACGCGGCGGGCTGTGGGAGTCACAGATCCGCTCGGACGCCTGGTGAGCGGAAAGCGTAAACAGGAAATCGTCCTACAGGCGTGGCGCTGAAGCAGTGATGTACTGAACACGCCCCGACTCCTCTGAGTCCCCTCCTCTTTCGGGGTGAGCCGGTCCGGCCCTCCGTCCCGGACTGGTGAATTGGCCCGCAGACGCAAGTCTGCGGGCCTTTTTTTGGCCGGTCAGTCGCGGTGGCCGTAGCCGTAGCCATGGCCACGCGGGCCGTGCTTCCAGTGGCGGTGGCCCGGCTTCACGTAGTAGTAACCCACCGGGTACACCGGCTGCGGCTGCACATACACCGGGGCGGGCTGCACGTAAAAGCTGCGCGGGTAGGGCCGGGGTTGCACGTACACGGGCTGGGGCTGCACATACACCGGCTGTGGGTGCACATAGACGGGTGGCGCGTTGGACGCCCCCACCACCACCCCCGGCGCGGCCTGTACCCCCACAGACCAGTACACATCGCCAGCCCGGGCCGGCGCGGCGGCCAGCAGGGCCAGCGCGGCCACAGCAGCGGCGCCAGCGAAAACATTGCGGTTGAGCTTCATCAGATCTCCTTCATACAGGGGCGGACAGCACCCCCTTGCCCGCATTTAACGCAGCCGCTTGTGAATGGATTGACGTACGCCCCGTGAACTGCGTAGCCAGAAGTAACCGCACACCCCGGGGAAACCACAGGCCCACCCCTAAAATGACCCGATATGAACGCCCCCGCCGACAAAGAAGCCCTGAAACCCAGCAATTTCCTGCGCCAGGTGATCGAACGTGACCTGGAGCAACAGACCTACGCCGCCCGCCAATGGGGCGGCAGCCCCGGTGACGCAGTCCACCACCAGCAGGGCCAGCCCGACCCGGCCCGCATCCGCACCCGCTTCCCGCCCGAGCCCAATGGCTACCTGCACGTGGGCCACGCCAAGAGCATTTGCCTGAACTTTGGCTTGGCGCGCGACTACGGCGGCGTGTGCCACATGCGCTTTGACGACACCAACCCGGAAAAGGAAGACCAGGAATACGTCAACAGCATCCTCGACGCCGTGCAGTGGCTGGGCTTTGGCTGGGACGCGAATGGCACCAGCCACCTGTACCACGCGAGCGACTACTTTGACTTCATGTACCGCGCGGCGGAGTATTTGATCGAAGCCGGCCTGGCCTATGTGGACGAACAGACGGCCGAAGAGATGCGCGTGAACCGCGGCGACTTCAGCAAGCCGGGCACCGACAGCCCGTTTCGCACCCGCTCGGTGGCCGACAACCTGCAGCGCTTTCGCTCCATGCGCGACGGCGAACTGGCCGACGGCGCTGCCGTGCTGCGCGCCAAGATTGACATGGGGCACCCCAACATCAACATGCGGGACCCGGCGCTGTACCGCATCCGCCGCGCCACGCACCACAACACCGGCGACAAGTGGTGCATCTACCCCATGTACACCTTTGCGCACCCGATTGAGGACGCGCTGGAAAACATCACCCACAGCATCTGCACGCTGGAATTTGAAGACCAACGCCCGTTTTACGACTGGCTGCTGGACCACCTGCGCGAGGGCGGGCTCATCAACAGCCCGCAGCCGCGGCAATATGAATTTGCGCGGCTGAACCTGACGTATGTGATCACCAGCAAACGCAAGCTGGCCCAGCTGGTAAATGAAAAGCGCGTGAGCGGCTGGGACGACCCGCGAATGCCCACCATCGTGGGCCTGCGCCGCCGCGGCTACACGCCCGAGGCCATCCAGCTCTTTGCCGAACGCATTGGCGTGACCAAGAGCGACAGCTGGATCGACTACAGCACCCTGGAAGGCTGCCTGCGCGACGACCTGGACCCAAAAGCCGCCCGCGCCATGGCCGTGCTGGACCCGGTGAAGCTTGTGATTACCAACTGGGACGAACTGCATGGAAGCGCCACGCTGGATGATTGCAGCGCCCCCGTGCACCCGCACCAGCCCGAGCGCGGCAAGCGCAGCTTCAAATTTGGCCGCGAGCTGTGGATTGAAAAGACTGACTACGAAGACGTGCCGCCCAAGGGCTACAACCGCCTGTACCCGGGCAACAAGGTGCGCCTGAAATACGGCCACGTGATTGAATGCACCGGCGCGAAGCGCGACGCGGCGGGAAACCTGATGGAAGTGCACGCCACCCTGGTGCCCGACACCAAGAGCGGCACGCCAGGCAGTGATGCCATCAAGGTCAAAGGCGTGATCACCTGGGTGGGCGCGGCCGATGCCGTGCAGGCCGAAGTGCGCCTGTACGACCGCCTGTTCAGCGTGCCGCAGCCCGACACGGGTGACCAGGATTTTCTGGAAGAGCTGAACCCCGATTCGCTCAAGACCGTGACGGCGTATGTGGAGCCGTCATTGGCCAGTGCCAAAGCGGACGAGAAGTTTCAGTTTGAGCGGCATGGGTACTTTGTAGCGGACTTGAAGGACCACGTTGTAGGCAAAGCGGTATTCAACAAGATCACGGGCATGAAGGATTCGTTCGCGAAGTGACCGGCCGTGCAGACCACTGAATACTTCCGCAACGATGTGATGGCCAAGCGCCCTTACATCAAGGTGGAGTGGATCGAACTGGCGCTGGCACACCCGGTACGCCGCGAGGTTCAGGCCGAAGACGGCCGAATCCGTTACTGGGTGTGGATTGAGGAACTCAGCCGCTACCTGCGCGTCGTGACGCTGGAAGATGGCGTAACCGTGCACAATGCTTTTCCAGACCGGAGGTTTTCACCATGAAAATTTCGTACGACAAGGCAACCGATTCCCTCTACATCCACCTGGCCGATCGCGCCTCGGTGGACTCTGACGAGGTGAAGGACGGCGTGGTGCTGGACTTTGATGCCAATGGTGCGCTGGTGGGCATTGATGTGCAGCATGCGAGCGAAAGGGCTGATCTGGACAACCTGTCGCTGTCAAAGTTGCCTTTTGGACAGTTGCTCGCGGCTTGAGTCGGCAGATTTGATCTTCTGGCTCGTCGTTCCGCTCTACGACAGACGCTTCATCCGAATCTGCACATTCGTCGTTGGGGCTCCGTCCGCCCGAACAATTGGCACGTCTCTCATCTCGACGTAGGGCAGTTCTCGCATCAAATCACTGAGTTTCTTGAATCCGTAGTTACGTGCATCGAACGCTGGTTCCATTTTCCCAATGTGACTGCCTACTCCGCCCAGCGATGCCCACCCATCATCCCGCGCATTGGCGTCGATGGCTGCACTCAACAAAGGTTCCAGCTGATTGAGATCAGCCACGACTGCCTCTGATACTTCTTTCTTGGTTGTAGCCTTCTCTGCGTTTAGGATTTCTGTGTAGATAAACTTGTCGCACGCAGAGACAAATGCCTCTGGCGTCTTGCGCTGGCCAAACCCATACACAATCAGGCCAGCTTCACGCAGTCGCGTTGCCAATCGCGTGAAGTCGCTGTCGGACGACACCAAGCAAAACCCGTCCACCTTGCCGGCGTACAAAACGTCCATCGCATCGATGATCAGCGATGAATCCGTCGAATTTTTACCGCTCGTATAGCTGAACTGCTGGATGGGCTGGATCGCCAGCTTGTGGAGAACGTCTTTCCAGCCCTTTAGGTTTGTCGTCGTCCAATCTCCGTAGGCGCGTTTGATGGTGGCCGTGCCGTAGCGGGACACTTCTGCCAGCAGTTCCTGGATCACCGCCGCCTGAGCGTTGTCAGCGTCGATCAGAACAGCCAACTTTGCATTGTCTTTTGACATTCTGGGATCTCCTCAATTTGCAGGCCGAGTGCCGTTGCACTGTGGGTAAGTAGAACACCCCCAGAACGTTTTTCCTGCATTCGCGCCTTTTTGGGCCGTCCGCAAAACCATTTCAGACTGGCATTTGGGGCACGCTGGCTTCGCCTCAGTTGGCGGCCCTGCAAGTGCGGACGGTGATTCGACGTGCTGCATCATCCTCTGCAACCGGACACCATCGATCAGTTCAATGTTGCGGCCGGCACCGAACGCTACCGCCTCCTGCGTGAACCGCCCCGACGTCACTACAAACCCACCCGCCGCGCCCTGCGCGGCCATCACCCCATAGAGTTCCCGTACCGTCGTCACGCCCACTTTCAGCGCCCGCCACTGCTTGCACTGCACCAGGAAGCGCTCGCTCCCCTTGCGCAGTACCAGGTCCACGCCACCGTCGGGGCCAGCGGCGCCGGTTTCCTCCACCGTGTACCCCTGCTGACGGAATGCCTGCCCCACCAGCATTTCAAACTCGCGCCAGCTCATGCCCTGCACCGCTGCGGCACCGTTTGGCGCCTGGGCTTCGGCCAGCAGGGCTTTCCGCTTGCGGTTACCGATGAAGGAAACCAGTGCTCCCATGAGGAACAGGAAGCAAAGAAAGTACTTGATGAACGGTGCCGCTTTCACCATCAAGGTGATGACGGCATGTGTGGCCATCTGCGCGGGCTTGGCGTCGGCGGCTGAAGGTACGGCGGGCGTAAACAGTGTGAACAGCACCCACACCAGGGCCGCCAGCAACACGCCCGTCCACCAGGGCAACTTGGAGATGACAAACACAATGTCGTCAGCCGTGGTGTTTTTGCGTCGCCCCATTTGCAAGTACTTCCTTTTTCTGAACGTCCCCGAGGCTAACGCCAAACGCCGCACAGGAAAACCCACAAACTGAGGACGCCTCGCCCATATCCAGGCATTCGCGCTGGTGATTGAACGTATCCTTGGCGCCTTCACTTGACTGCCAGAACCCTCAGCACCATGGTTCTCCTCGAATTCGCCATGAACCCACCCGACCGCGGCGACGGTCTCAGCGCCTATGTCGCGCGCATCCTGGACGTGATTGACCGCAGCGGCGTGGCCTACCAGCTCACGCCCATGGGCACCATTCTGGAGGGCAGCTTTGACGAGGTGATGGCCGTGGTGGCCGCCTGCTTTCGCGCGCTGGAGCCCGATTGCCCGCGCATCGGCATGAACCTCAAGATGGACTACAAGCCCGGCACCGAGTCGCGCCTCAAAAGCAAGGTAGCCGCGGTAGAGCGCCACGTGGGCCGCAAGCTGCGCACGGCATAAACGGGCAAGGCACAGCTAAACTCCCGCCCATGCATCCCGCTATTGCACAACACCGCGCCGGCATCTCCGCCATTTGCCAGCGCTACCGCATCCGCCGCCTGGAAGTGTTTGGCTCGGCCGCGCGCGCGGATGACTTTGACCCTGAACGCAGCGACGCTGACTTCCTCGTTGAGTTTGCGCCCGACGTCCAGCCGGGGCTGGATACGTTCTTTGGCGCCAAGTCTGCGCTCGAGGCCCTGCTGGGCCGAGGGGTAGATTTGGTGGAATCTGGCGCTGTGCGGAACCCCTACGTACTGGCCAGCATCAACCACAGCCGCGAAGCCGTCTATGCAGCGTGACCCACGTGCCTTTTTGTGGGATGTACGCGAGTCCGCACTGGCGATCCAGTCATTTATAGCGGGAATGGACGTTGCAGCGTACTCGGGTAATGCAATGGCGCAGGCCGCCGTGGAGCGCAAGTTTGAAGTCATTGGTGAGGCGCTCAGCCAGTTGGCTAAGCTGGACGCCAGCCTCGCCGCCCGCATCCCGGACCTTCCGCAGATCGTGGCGTTTCGCAACCAGCTGATCCACGGCTATGCCACGGTGAACACCAGCACCGTCTGGAACATTGCACAGAACGCTTTGCCTTCACTGATTGATGCCGTACAAGCGCTGCTGGACGAGTTGAAGTAGCGCAAGCTGCGCACCGCATGAAGACCATCCGCGACCTGAACACGCCGCCGCACACTGCCGGCCGGGTGGAGGCGATCATCGTGCGCGGGGCGCCGCGCGACCCGGCGCGCACCATCAGCGCCACGCAGGCGCTGGCCGGCATTGGCCTGGCAGACGACCGGCTGGGCAAGAAAGGCGAGTCTGAGCTGTCCACCCGGCAGGTGACGCTGGTGCAGGCCGAGCACCTGCCCATCATCGCGCAGCTGGCGCACCTGGCGGGCGTGCCCGCGGTGGACCCGGTGCGCCTGCGGCGCAACCTGGTGGTGTCGGGCATTAACCTGCTGGCCCTGCGCAATGCACGCATTCAGGTGGGCGGCGCGGTGCTGGAGGTGGTGGGCCCCTGCGCGCCCTGCTCCCGCATGGAAGAAGAAGTCGGCCCCGGCGCCTACGCCGCCATGCGCGGCCACGGCGGCATGACGGCGCGGGTCATCGCCTCGGGTGCCATTCAGGTGGGGGATGGGGTGCGGGTGGTGGCTTGATTCACATAGCGGGAACCTTGCCCCCACCGCGCCGCTCCATCCCCCATGCTCAACAACCTTTCTGAACTGTTCAGCCGGCTCACGGCTCCGCCCGGTGCAGAGTCTGCGGCCGACCATGCCCACACGGTGCAGCTTGCCGCCGCGGTGCTCATTGCAGAGGTCATGCGGGCGCAGCCCGGCGTGAGCCAGGCCGAGCGGGCGGCCGCGCTGGCGGCGCTGCAGCAGCGGTTTGCGCTGGACGCGGCCGAGCTGGCCCGCCTGCTGGCCCAGGCCGAGGCGCAGGCCGCACAGGCCAATGACTTCTTCCGCTTCACCAGCCAGCTCAACGAGCGTTGCAGCCAGCCCGACAAGATCGCGCTTGTCGAGGCCATGTGGCAGGTGGCCTATGCCGACGGCCAGCTCGACGTGCACGAGAACCACGTCATCAGCAAGGTGGCGGGCCTGCTGCACGTGACGCATGGCGAATACATCGCCGCCAAGCTGCGGGCGCGCGACCAGGCGGGCTGACAAGCCGGCGGGCCGGCGTGGGCGGCAGGGCAAAATCCGCCCATGACGCTGCTGACCACCCCCGAATCCCTGCGCGCGCTGTACGAGCCCACGCGCGAACGCTCCGCCGCCAAGGAGCTGCCCCAGCTCGACGTGCATGCCACGCGCTTCATTGGCCTGGCGCCCTTCGTGGTGCTGGCCACGGGCGGGGTGGACGGCATGGACGCGTCGCCGCGCGGCGGCGCGCCGGGCTTTGTGAAGGTGCTGGACGCGCACACCCTGCTCATTCCCGATTCACCGGGCAACAACCGGCTGGACACCTTGCAGAACATCCTCCACACACCGCAGGTGGGCCTGCTGTTCATGGTGCCGGGCGTGGACGAGACGCTGCGCGTCAACGGCACGGCCGTGCTGTCGGTGGACGAAGCCGAGCGTGAACGCTGCAAGGACGCGCGGCGCGTGCCCAAGCTCGTCATCCGCGTCACGGTGCAGGCCAGCTACCTGCATTGCGCCAAGGCGCTGATGCGCTCCGAGCTGTGGAACCCCGCCCACCACCAGCCCCGCACCTGCATGCCCAGCATGGGCGAAATGCTGCGCGACCAAGTGGCCGGCAAGGTCAGCCCCGACACCGTGTTTGAGACGCAGGAACAGATGCTGGAGCGGTACCGGCAGACGCTGTGACGGCGGGCTCCGCAAAACTCGGCTTTTTTGCAAGGCAACGCTAAACTCCGGCCATGCGCCCATCAGCCGCTCTTCACCACCACCGAGACGCCGTTTGTCGCGCGGCTGCGCGCTTTCGAGCAGCCAACCCGCGGGTGTTTGGCTCTGCCTTGCGGGGCGACGATGCCGAGGGCAGCGATCTTGATTTACTCGTTGACCCCATGCCCGGGGCTACGCTGTTCGATCTGGGTGGCTTGCAAGATGAATTGCAGCAACTGCTGGGCGTGCCGGTGGACCTGGTGACGCCACGCGATCTGCCCGCGCATTTTCGGGACATCGTGGTTGCTGAAGCACAGCCGGTATGACAGACAACCGGCTGGCGGACTACGTCGCCCACATGCGCCTGGCCGCTGCAGACGCCTGTGCATTCGTCGACGGCATGAGCAAGCCGGATTTTCTGGCCGACAAGCGCACGCAGCAGGCCGTGATCATGAGCCTGATTGTGTTGGGTGAGGCCGCAACGAAGGTGATGGACCGCTACCCTGACTTTGCGCTACGCCATTCATCGATTGCGTGGCGGAGCATGCGCGGCATGCGCAATCGCATTGCACACGGCTACTTTGAAATTGATCTTGAAGTCGTCTGGGAAACCGTTCAAACCGCTCTGCCTGCGCTGCGTCTTCAGCTGGACGCGCTTGAAACCTGAGTGGCGCCAGGTCGCACCGCGACAAGCCGTTCGCCATGCCCCGCCCCCACTACCACGTGTACGTGATCGAGCTGTCGCCCGACGTGCTGCTGGAGCCGCGCTTTCGCAAGAGCAACCCGGGCTATGTGGCAGGCAAGCCCTGTGTGTATGTGGGCATGACGGGGCTGGACCCGGACGTGCGCTTTGACAAGCACAAGGCCGGCATCCAGGCCAACCGCTACGCGCAAAAGTACGGCCTGCGCCTGCTGCCCGACCTGTACGAAGGCTTCAACCCCATGACGTACAAAGACGCCGTAGCGCGCGAGGTGGAGGTGGGCATCGACCTGCGCGCAGCAGGGTTTGGGGTGTGGCAGGCCTGAGGCGCCGGGCCGCCGCATCCAATTTGTGGGTGGCCGCGTAAGGTCTTTCGCGCGCGTCCGACTACGCCTTTAACGAGCCCCGCCGGCCCGGCAGGGTTTGTAGGTTCGTTGCCCCGCGTTTGACCCAAAACTCACCCCAGGAGCCCCTTTCATGAAATCGATGGTTCTTACCGCCGTGGCGCTTGCCACTTCTGCCCTGACCCTCAGCGCCCTGGCGCAGGCCCCCGCCGCGCCGGTGGACCCCAACACCTTCCTCGACCAGTTCGAGGCCACCTTCGGCAAGTTCGAGGGCTACCGCCGCTCGGGCGCCAAGGGCATTTGCGCCACCGGCGAATTCGTCGGCACGGCCGATGCGCGCGGCCTGTCCAGCGCCAGCGCCTTCAGTGGCCAGCCGGTGCCGGTGGTGGCGCGCTTCTCGGTGGGCGGTGCCAACCCCAAGGCGCCCGACAACGCCAAGAGCCAGCGCAACATGGCGCTGCAGTTCAACCTGCCCGGCGGCGAGGTCTGGCAGATGGGCAACATTTCCGCGCCGGTGTTCGGCGCCTCGTCGCCGCAGCAGTTTTTTGGCCGGCTTGCCTCGCTGCAGCCCGACCCGGCCACCAAGATGCCCGACCCGGCCAAAGTAAAAGCCTTTGCCGACGCCAACCCCGAGGTGCTGCTGCAGGGCCGCTATTTCGCGTCGCAGCCGGTGCCGGCCAGCTTTGGCGCCGTCAATTACTGGGGCGTGCATGCGTTCGGCTTTGTCAACGCCGGCGGTACGAAGCAGTTTGGCAAGTGGGTGTTCGAGCCGGTGGGCGGCGTGCAGGGCCTGACGGACGACGAAGCCAAGGCCAAGGGCCCGAGCTTCCTGTTTGACGACCTGCGCCAGCGCGTGAAGGACGGCAAGGTCGCCTTCAATTTCAACCTCGAACTCGCCCAGCCCGGCGACCGGATCGACAGCGCCACCGTGCCGCTGCCCGAGGGCCGCAAGAAGGTCAACCTCGGCGTGCTGAAGATCACGTCGGTGGCGGAAGACGGCGGCGGCCCCTGCCTGACCATCACCTACAACCCGCTGGCCTTGCCCAAGGGCGTGGAGCCGTCGGCCGACCCGATGATTGCCGCACGCGCCGCCCCCTACGCCGTGGGCCTGGGCCGCCGCCTGTCGGAAGGGCCGAAGCAGCAGTAAACCGCAGGCCGGCGCGCGGGCTCAGTCCTGCGGCCGGCCTTTGGTCTTGCGCGCTTCCTTTTTGGCCTGGCGTTGTGCTTCCTGCGCCAGGCCGTCGGCCAGCCACTGCGCGTATTCGTCGGGCGTCTCCAGCGTGATGCGGCCCAGCACCGCCGTGCGGAACTCGGTGATCACAATCTCCGCCGCCTTCTGGGTGTTCACCCGGCCCTTGCCCAGCAGTGCGCCGCGCTGGCGGCCAATCGCCTCCAGCACTTCTTCGTCTTTCATGGTCTCGGCGCCGGCCACCTTGTAGCGCGCCTGCAGCAGCGGCGCGTAGTGCTGGCGCAGGTAGTCCAGCAGCACCAGCGCCACTTCTTCTTCGTCGTAGGCATTGCGGCCAATGGCGCCGCTGGCCGCCAGGTTGAAGCCGCTTTGCGCCACCACGATGCGCGGCCACAGCATGCCCGGCGTGTCGTACAGGTAGAAGTCGTCCGCCAGCGTGATGCGCTGCTCCAGCTTGGTGATGCCGGCTTCGTCGCCGGTCTTGGCCTGGCGCTTGCCGCTCAGCGCGTTGATGAGGGTGGACTTGCCCACGTTGGGCACGCCGCAGGTCAGCACCCGCATGGGCTTCGCCAGCCCGCCGCGGCCGGGCGCGAGCTGCTGGCAGGCGGCGGCCAGCGGCTGCACGGCGGCGGCGTTGCTGGCCTGCAGCGGCAGCGCGCGCGTGCCGGGCTGGGCGTTGTAGTAGGCCAGCCACTGCTCGGTGCGGGCCGGGTCGGCCATGTCCTGCTTGTTCAGGATCTTCAGCGTGGGCTTGTGGCCCGTCATCTCGGCCAGCAGCGGGTTGGCGCTGCTGGCAGGCAGCCGCGCGTCCAGCACTTCAATGACGACGTCGATGTCCTTGATGCGCTCGGCAATCGCCTTGCGCGTGAGGTTCATGTGGCCGGGAAACCACTGGATGGCCATGCCTGCGTTGCCTTGCGTTGTGTTCGGGGGGTGGGCCCGCATGCTAACACCCGCACGGGGCTTCCCGGTTGCTATGTTTTTGATAGCGCCTCACGCAATCCGCACGCGGGCTGCAGGCACTTTTCACCTATAGTCGGCGCACCCATGACTGCCCTGCCCATCCTCTGGCGCGACGACCACCTGGTGGCCATCTACAAGCCCGCCGGCTGGCTGGTGCACCGCACCGGGCTGGACGCGGGCGAAACCCGCTTTGTGGTGCAGACGCTGCGCGACCAGCTGGGCCAGCGCGTGCACCCGGTGCACCGGCTCGACAAGGGCACCTGCGGCGTGCTGGTGCTGGCGCTGCATGCCGACGCCGCGCGCGCCCTGGGCGCCGCCTTCACCACGCAGGCGGTGCACAAGCGCTACCTGGCGCTGGTGCGTGGCTGGCCGCCGGCCAGCGTGCAGGTGGACCATGCGCTCAAGCCCGACGACGCGCCGGCCGACGCCGCCGTGCAACCCGCGCAAACGCGCTTTGACACGCTGGCCCGCTTCGACTGGCCCGAGGCGGCCGACCCGCGCTTTGCCAGCAGCCGGCTGGCGCTGGTGGCGGCCGAGCCGCTGACCGGCCGGCGCCACCAGATCCGCCGGCACCTGAAGCACATCAGCCACCCCATCATTGGCGACGCCACGCACGGCAAGGGCCCGCTCAACCGCTGGTGGGCGCAGCGCCTGGGCCAGCAACGGCTGTGGCTGCACGCCTGGCAGCTCACGCTGCCGCACCCGGCCACCGGCGCGCCGCTGGCGCTGCACAGCGGGCTGCGCTGGGCCCCGGGCACCGGGCTGGCGCTGGACGCCGACGCGCCGGTGCAGGACTGGCCGGGCCTGTGGCAAACGCTGGCAGGCACTGGCGGGGTTGGCTGACACGGCCCGCCCCCACTCAGGGCTCCAATCAAGCTCTTTGACGCTGCCAAGGAGCCCCGATGACCGAGCAAGCCAGAATCCGTGGTGAAGTGTGCTTTCGCGCCGGCGACGGGCCCTTGATGACCATCCCGCCCGGCCCGGTGGAAATTGACGTGGGCGACGACAGCGTCACGCTCGGCTGGAATGCCGGCAACGACAGCCTGGGCGCCACCGCCATCACCCGCGACGAATACGACCGCTACCTCAAGGCCGGCAACATCCGCCTGCAAGCGGGGTGAAGGCGGGCGGGCCAATAATGCCCGCATGACCCAGCCCCAGACCCAAGCCATCCGCCTGCATGCCTTCGGCGCCCCCGAGGTGATGCAGCTCGAAACCATCGACCTGCCCGCCCCCGCCGCGGGCGAGGTGCAGCTGCGCCAGACGGCCATTGGCTTCAACTACATCGACGTCTACCAGCGCAGCGGCAAGTACCCGCTGCCCACGCCCACCGGCCTGGGCCACGAGGCCGCGGGCGTGGTGCAGGCGCTGGGCGACGGCGTGACCGGCCTGGCCGTGGGCGACCACGTGGTCTACATGAACGCCGGGGTGGGCGCCTACGCCAGCCACCGCAACGTGCCGGCCGCCAAGGTGGTGAAGATTCCGCCCGGCATCGGCGACGAAGACGCGGCCGCCGTGTTCTTCAAGGCCATGACGGCGCAGTACCTGGTGAAGAAAACCCACGCTGTGCAGCCGGGCGACGTGGTGCTGGTGCATGCGGCGGCGGGCGGTGTGGGGCTGATTCTGGTGCGCTGGGCCAAGGCCCTGGGCGCCAACGTGGTGGGCACGGCCGGCTCGGCCGCCAAGTGCGCGCTGGCGCAGGCCGAAGGCGCGGACGCCTGCATCGACTACACCCAGCCCGACTGGGTGGCCCAGGTGGTGGCCGCCACCGGCGGGCGCAAGGCGCGCGTGGTGTACGACTCGGTGGCGCAGCACACCTTCATGGGTTCGCTCGACTGCTGCGCGCCGTTTGGCATGGTGGTGCTGTACGGCGCCGCTTCGGGCCCGGCGCCGGCCATCGAGCCCGAGCTGCTGAACAAGAAGGGCTGCCTGTTCCTGACGCGGCCGTCCGTCTTCCCGCACAACGCCGACGCGGCCACCTTCCGCGCCAATGCGGCCGATGTGTTTGACGCGCTGCGCAGCGGCGCGGTGCGTGCCACCATCGGCGCGCGCTTTGCACTGGCGCAGGCGGCCGATGCCCACCGCGCGGCCGAGGCGCGGCAGACCACCGGCGCCATCGTGCTGCTGCCCTGACGGGCTTCAGCGCAAGGGCCTCAGCGTGCGCCAGCCGCGCGCAGCAGCGCGGCCACGGTGGCCTGGTTGCGCTGCACGGCGTGCTGCAGCGGCGTCACGCCCTGGCGGTCGGCCAGGTTCACGTTGGCCCGCGCGGCGATCAGCAGGCGCACGATTTCGGTGTGGGCCGGGCCGCCGTCGCCCAGGATCACCGCCTCCAGCAGGGCCGTCCAGCCGAGGTTGTTGACATGGTTCACGTCGATCGCGGTGCCCAGCAGCACGCGCACCGTTTCCACATGGCCGTAGTGGCAGGCCGGGATCAGCGCCGTGCCGCCGTAGCGGTTGGTGCTTTTGAGGTTGGCGCCGGCCACCAGGGTGGCACGCAGGATGTTGGTGTAGCCGCGCGCGCCCGCCAGCAAAAAGGCGCTGTCCTGCTGGTCGTCCTGCGCATTCACGTCGGCCCCGCGGGCGATCAGCTCCAGCGCCACTGCTTCGTGGTTGCCCTGGGTGGCGGCCAGCAGCGCGGTGCGCCGGCGGGCGTCGCGCTGCTCCAGCGCCGCGCCGGCGGCCAGCAGGGCGCGCACCCGGCTCAAGTCGCCGCGCGCGGCGGCGTCCACCAGGGCCGCGTCTTGCGCGTGCACCGCGGGGGCCATGGCCAGCACCGCCAGCAGGCTGCGGCGCGTCATTTTGGTGCCTGGAATTGCTATCTTTTTCATAGTGCCTCACGCAATGCCCACGCGGGCTGGAGCCCGATTTTGCCTGCAAACCCGGCGGGTGGCACAGCTCGTGCATACGCATGCTCGCATGCGTAACGCCGACACCAACCCCGCACCCCCGGGCCGTCCGGCGGCACCCACAGGAGAGACCATGGCCCAGGCAAACGCGCTCCCGGTCAATGACGTCACCGGCCTCGGTGAAGAGGTCGCTTCAGCCTGGCGCCGGCTCTGGCGCACCCGCGGCCAGGGCCCGGACTCCGCCGGCAGCGGCGCGCGCGACAACGCCTACTGGACACCCGGCGTCACCTACCGCGGCTACCTGGGCGCTGACGGTGGCGTGTCGGCCACCTGGATGTCGGAGCAGCAGCTCAAGGAAACCCAGGCCCTGCTGCGCATGGCCGCGGCCGCCGGGCGGCTGGGCGCCTGGGGCGTGCAGCTCGCCGGCATGAAGTGGGTGTGGTCCGACGAAGTGAAGGCCATCCACGAGGTGCCTGCCGACTACGAGCCCGATTCGCAGGGCATGCTGAATTTCTACACCCCCGAGTCGCAGGAGCTGCTGATCGAGGGCTTCGAGCGCTGCGCCAAAACCGGCGCGCCGTTCGATCTGGAGCTGCAGCTCACCACCGCCCGGGGCAAGCCGCTGTGGATCCGCGCCATTGGCGAGGCCGAGCGCGACGCGGGCGGCAAGATCACGCATGTGCACGGCGCGCTGCAGGACATCAGCAAGTTCCGCGCGGTGGCCGACCAGGCCCGCCGCACCGCCGAGCGCTTCACGCAGACGCTGGAAATCCTGACCGACGGCTTCATCCTGCTCGACCACGAGTGGTGCTTCATCTACATGAACCCGGAGGCCCAGCGCATCCTGCGGCGCGACCGCGATGCGCTCAAGGGCCGCTGCCTGCTGACGGAATTCCCCGAGACCGCGTCGGGCACCTTCCTCGAAAAATGCCAGGACGCCATCCGCGACGGCCGCACGGTGGAGTTCACCAAGTTCTACCGGCCGCTGGGCATCTGGGTGTACATGAAGGTCTGGCCCAGCGACCAGGGCCTGACGCTGTGCATCCGCGACGACACCGAGCGCATCAACTCGCGCCGGGAGATCCTGAACCTCAAGGCGCAGCTGGCAGCGCGGCAGGCCGCGGCGTGATTTAACATCCTGTGTCGGCTTCACCCCGGGGCCGCAACCCAGGAGGCTCCATGGCCAAAGGCGAACAGCGCAGCAACAAGATGACCAAGAAGCCCAAGAAGGACACGTCGCCCCCGAAGCAGGGCACGTCTGACCGGCCCATGCCGCCCACCACCACGGTGCTGCCGCGCGGCAAGGAAAAGAACAAGTCCTGAGCGCGGTGCGTCAGGCCGGCTTGTCGGCCAGCACCTGCAGCAGCCAGCGGTTGAGGTCGGCCACCTCTTCCATGCACACCGAATGCGGCATGGGGTATTGCTGCCACTGCACGTTGTAGCCCAGCGCCTGCAGGGCGTCGCGCGATGCGGTGGCACGCGGCATGACCACCATCTCGTCCTGCTCGCCATGCGCCATGAAGATGGGCGTGGCCTGGTTGGCGGCGCTGCGCTCGGCCGCTGTCAGGCCCGCCAGCGGCAGGTAGCCTGACAGGCCCACGATGCCGGCCAGCGCCTCGGCGTGGCGCAGCCCGGTCATGAGCGCCATGGCGCAGCCCTGCGAGAAGCCGGCCAGCACAATGCGCCGCGCCGGAATGCCGCGCACCTTCTCGCGCGCCAGCAGCTCTTCGATGGCGGCCTGCGAGCGGCGCAGGCCGGCTTCGTCTTCGCGGCTGCGGTCGGGGTGGATGTCGTACCAGGCCGGCATGGCATAGCCGCCATTGAGCGACACCGGCATCACCGGCGCGTTGGGGAATACAAAGCGCACCGGGCCCACAGCCGCCAGGTCCAGCTCCTGCACCAGCGGCACAAAGTCGTTGCCGTCGGCGCCCAGGCCGTGCATCAGCATCACGGTGGCGCGCGGGTAGTCGCCGGTTTCAATTTCGATGGTTCGCAGCGGCATGGCTCAACCCTTGTCGAACGCCTGGTCCAGCGGCACCTGCAGCGCAGTGGCCAGCTGGTTGGTCTTGGCGGCCAGGCCCACGATGGCCATCAGCTCGGCGTGCTGTTCGGCCGTCATGCCCCTGGCTTTGGCGGCGGCTGTGTGCGAATGCACGCAATAGCTGCAGTTGTTGATGATGGACGCGGTGATGTAGACCAGTTCCTTGGTCAGCGGGTCCAGCGACGAGGGCGTGGCCATGACGCGCTTGACCTCGGCCCAGGTGGACTCCAGCAGCGCCGGGTCAAACGCCAGGTAACGCCACAGGTTGTTGATGAACTCGGTATTGCGCGTGGCGCGGATGTCGTCAAACACGGCTTTGATGCGCGGGTCTTTTTCCGGGTTGGCCGGGGGCTGGAGGGTACTCATGGCGAGCATTGTGCGCCGCGGGTCGATTTCGGTGCGCACAAGGGCATTCGGGGGACGGGCGGCGCGCCCCTTTCATCGAGCCCTTTCATCGCGCTCAATTCTGTTACATTTTAATACCACCCCGTTACACCCGTCCGTCAAAGCACCCCATGAGCCTGATCGACCTGCTTTTTGGCAACCCGAGTGCGCGCAAGAAGCCGGCTTCGACCGTGCTGCGCAGTTCCACCCAGTCGTCCACCTCGCCGGCGGCGACGCGGCGCGAACTGGTGCGGGTGGTGCTGCGCGACACATTGCGGCTGCATGGCATTCCAGCGGAGTGGGTGGGCGTGGAAACGCTCAACACCATGTCGCGCGAGGGCAAGCCGGGCATGCATGTGCGTCTGCTGCTGCGGCACTGGGAGCCACGCCTGCTGCCGCTGTGCGTTGCGCTGCAAGGCAGCTTCCAGAGCCGCCTGATGATTTTTGACCCACTGGCCGAAGGCTGGTTTGCCGGTGTGTCGTGGCAGTTTGCCCTGCCCGACAACAGCGTCTGCCCCGTCATGCCGGACGCCGGTTTCTGGAAGGCCGCACCGGTGGTGCAGCCACCCGCACCCGTGCAGCCGCCACTGCCCGCCGCCGCGGCGCATGTGCCCTCGCCGCTGCTGCAACATTCCCAGGCGCCGGCGCAGGCGCGACGGGAGGCCCTGGAAAAAATGATGGCCGAGGGTGACCGCCACCACGGTGCCGGGGCCGCCGATGCCGGCCCGCAAGCCTTCCGCCCCACCGAGCCGGCCGGGCTGGTCTAGCCCGCGGCCCGGGGCTGGTAGCAGGCCAGGATCTCCTTCTTGAGCCACTGGATGCCGGCGTCGGCATGCGTGCGGGCGTCCCAGCACAGCAACGACTGGTAGCCCGGCAACGTGAACGGCAGCGGCTGGATGTGCAGCTTGTCGGCATGGGCCTGGGCCACGCGCGAGCCCAGGATGGCCGCGTGGTCGCTGTGCTGCAGCTGGTGGATGATCTGGCCAAAGCTGGTGACGGCGATCTGCGCCAGCCGCTGGCAGCCTTCGGCCTGCAGCAGGTCGTCGATGGTGTCGTCCAGGATCGACGAGCCATAGCCCAGAAAGATCTGCGGAATCTCGCAGAACATGTCGAGCGTGAGCGGCTCACCGGCGCGCGGGTGGCCGGCGCGCAGGGCGTACACATAGTGGTCTTCGTACAGCGTGAGGGTTTCCATGTCGCGCGGCATCTTGATGCGCGCCACCACGGCCAGGTCCAGGTCGCCGCGGTGCAGCCGCTCGGGCAGCGACCAGGTACCGGGTGGCTCCCAGACGATGCGGATGCCGGAGCCGCAGGCCGCCAGCGTCTGCCCCAGCACCGGCAGGATGTTGCGGCTCGCGTGGTCAGAGCCTGCGATGCGGAAGATGCGGCCGGAGGTGGCGGGGTTGAATGGCTGGTCGGCTTCGAGCAGGGCCGCGATGTCGGCCAGCACCTTGCCCACCTGCGGCGCCAGCGCATGGGCCCGCGGCGTGGGTGTGACGCCATGGGCCGTGCGCGTGAACAGCGGGTCGTCAAAGGCTTCGCGCAGGCGGTTGAGCGAGGCACTGACCGCCGGCTGGCTCAGGAACAGCCGCGCCGCGGCGCGCGAGACGCTGCCCTCGCGCATCAGCGCGTCGAAGGTGCGCAGCATGCCGATGTCCAGGCTGCGGATATCACGCGGGTTCATATCTCATATCCAAACAATCGAATTGCGTCAGTCCCTGTGCCACCGCATCATGGCCGGGTTCCGACCACAACGACAGGAGACTTGCACCATGACGCACAGCCGTAGAACTTTTGTTGCCGCAACCGCTGCGCTCGCGGCAACGCCACTGCTGGCCCAGACCTCCGCGCCCTTCCCCAACCGGGTGATCCGCATTGTGCCGTTCGGCACCGGGGGCGGGCCCATCGATACGCTGGCGCGCGTCTATGGCGAAAAGCTCAGCGCGCGCTGGGGCCAGCCGGTGATCGTGGACGCCAAGCCCGGCGCCAGCGGCATCATTGCGGCCGACTTCGTGGCCAAGGCCCCGGCCGACGGCTACACCGTGATGATGACGCTGCCACTCACCCACGTGAACGTGGCCATCCTGCAGAAGCTGCCGTATGACCCGGTGAAGGACTTCACGCCGCTGTCGATGCTGGCCACCGGCGGACCGATGATCGTGGCACGCGCCAATGCACCGTTCAACAACCTGAAGGAATTCGTCGAGTACGCCAAAAAGTCACCCAAGCCGCTGAACTACGGCACCTGGGGCAGCGGCTCGTCGGCCCACCTGTTTGGCGAGCTGCTGCAGCGCCAGAGCGGCGCCAAACTGACCCATGTGCCCTACAAGGCCGAGGCGGCGGTGCACAGCGACCTGTTTGGTGACCTGCTCGACTTTGCCTGGGCCAACCCGTCCACCGCACGCGCCCAGGTGCAGGGCGGCAAGATGAAGGTGCTGGGCGTGGCCGGCACGCGCCGCGTATCCACCATGCCCAATGTGCCGACCTTCGGCGAGCAGGGTTTCGCGGGCTTCGACGTGGACAGCTGGATCGGCATGTACGCGCCGGCCCGGCTGCCGGCCGACATCCAGGCCGCCTGGGTGACGGCGCTGCGCGAGATCACGGCCATGCCGGATGTGCAGGCCCGGCTCACCGGCTACGGCTTCGAGCCGCTGGGCAACACGCCCGCCCAGTTCATGCAGGTGTTCACAGCCGACTACCCGCGCGTGGCGGAACTCATCAAAGCCGCCGGTGTGACCGCGCAATAAGGACCGTACCGCCATGGACCATTCAACCCCTGAAGCGCGGCCCCGCGTGATTCCGATCACGGTGGACACCGGCACTGCCTATGGCCGGCCGGCGCCCAGCTACAAGCGCGACCTCACCGAAGTTGGCCCCGGCACGCCCATGGGCGAGCTGCTGCGCCGCTACTGGCACCCGGTCGGCCTGGCGGCAGACGCCAGCGACGTGCCGCGCAAGGTGCGGGTGCTGGGCGAAGACCTGATCCTGTTTCGCGACAAGACCGGGCGGCCGGGGCTGGTGTACCCGCACTGTGCCCACCGCGGCACGTCGCTTTATTACGGCAAGGTGGAAGAGCGCGGCATACGCTGCTGCTACCACGGCTGGCTGTTTGATGTGCAGGGCCACTGCGTGGAGCAGCCCTGCGAGCCGGAACTGGGGCGCGCGCGCGACAAGGTGCGCCAGCCCTGGTACCCGGTCGAGGAGCGCTATGGCCTGGTATGGGCGTACATGGGGCCGCCGGAGAAAAAGCCGGTGCTGCCGCGCTACGAGTGCCTGGAAACCCTGGAGCCCGGCGAGTTCCTGGAAGCCGACGACCGCAGCATTGGCGGCGGCGGCCCGCAGGTCATCCCGTGCAACTGGCTGCAGCACTACGAGAACCTGGTGGACCCGTTCCACGTGGTCATTCTTCATTCCAGCTTCAGCGGCACGCAGTTTGTGCCGCAGATGGCCGTGATGCCAGAGGTCAGCTGGGACACCACCGACATTTCTGTGCGCACGCTGTCACTGCGCAAGCTGCCCGACGGCACCACACTGCGCCGCATCAGCGAGGCCGGCCTGCCCACGCTGCGCGTGATCCCGAGCCCGCGCATCGGACGCTACGGCATGGTCGAGTCGCTGGGCTGGGTGCTGCCGATCGACGACCACAGCTTCCGCATCTACGTGGTGGGGCGGGTGAAGGAACAGGGCGAGCTGCAACGCATGCGCTCGCGGCTGGGCGGCAAGCTCTGGGAAGAGCTCACCGAGGAAGAACACCAGCAGTTCCCCGGCGACCACGAGGCCATGGTCAGCCAGGGGGCCATTGCGAAGCATTCCGAAGAGCACCTGGCCACCAGCGACCGCGGCATCGTGATGCTGCGCCGCCTGCTGCAAAAGCAGCTGGACACCGTGGCCCGTGGCGGCGACCCGGCGGGTGTCTGCTTTGACCTGGATGCGCCCCCGGTGAAATTCAGCGCCGGCAATTTCCTGGAGACCTGATGGGCACTGAATTTGAAGTGAAGCTCGCCCGCTCGGGCCGGGTCGTTCCGGTGGCGGCCGGCCAGAGCGTGCTGGAAGCGCTGCAGGCCTGCGGGGTGGAAGTCGCCACCTCGTGCCAGCAGGGGGTGTGTGGCACCTGCCTGACGCGGGTGCTGGAGGGTGAGCCGGACCACTGGGACATGTACCTCACGCCCGAGGAGCAGGCCGCCAACGACTGTTTCATGCCCTGCATCTCGCGCAGCAGGAGCCCGGTTCTAGTGCTCGACCTCTAGGAAAATCCTGCCCTTTAGGGCGCAGGCCCTAGGCGGCTTCCGGACAATCGTGGCATTCACCGAAAGGACTTTGCCATGACCACCAACGAATTCTCCAAGGCCGCCACCGGCGTCATCGCCACCGTGGGCAGCACCGCCCACCAGATCATCGACGCCTACCGCGCCGGCGGCGAACGCATCAACGAAGCCTTCACGCAACGCTGGAACGCCGCGCTGAAGGAATCCGCCCCCCAGCTCAAGCCGGAAACCCGCAAGAACGCGGCGCACGCACAGAAGGTGTTCAGCGGCTACTACGCCAAGGGCATCGCCCTGACCGCCGACGGCGCCACCGTGGTGGTGGACACGCTGGTGGGCGCTGCGCTGGCCACGACCCAGCGCGCCACCGCGTTTGCCGCCGCCAGCTTCGGCAAGTAAGCGCTGCGGCCCGCCCGGGGCCGGTGGCAGAATGAGCCACCCCTGATTGCACAACAAAGGAGACAAGATGGCCATCAGCGTCGATATTGATCTGGGCTACGAATTTGAAGTCAAGGCCAAGGCGGCCGATGTGTTTGCGGTGCTGGCCGACGTGCCGGTGTCCGTGAGCCATTTCCCCAAGGTGGACAAGCTCACCGACATGGGCGACGGTGTCTACAAGTGGGAGATGGAAAAGGTGGGCACCGCGCAGGTGAACATCCAGACCGTATACGCCAGCAAGTATGTGAGCGACAAGGCCAAGGGCACCGTCAAGTGGACGCCGGTCAAGGGCGTGGGCAACGCCCAGGTCGGCGGCGGCTGGAAGATCACCGACAACAAGGGCAAGTCCACCCAGATCGAGCTGAAGATCAAGGGCACCGTGGACGTTCCGCTGCCCGGCCTCATGAAAATGATCGTGGTGCCGGTGGTGGAAGGCGAGTTTGAAAAGCTCGTCGACAAGTACGTCGCCAACCTGATCAAGAAGTTCGGCGGCGAAGTCTGATCCCGGCGCCGGGGGGCGCCCACCGCGCCCCGCCGCGAGGTCAGTGCGCCACTGCCTCGCGCCGGTTCAGTCCCAGCCGCTCGGCCGACACATACTGCTGGCGGTAGATCTCGAACGGCAGGCTGTCGTTGGCCTCGATCTGCTTCTGGTCTTTCACCGACTGTGCGGCCATGGCCTCGAAGCGGGCCTGAACCTCCGGCGCCAGCGGCAGGTTGCGCAGGTGCTCGCGGGTGCGCAGTGACTGCGCGCGCGTGAAGCTGATGAACGAATTGCCATGCTCGCGCGCCATGGCCTCCAGCACACGGGCCGACGGCAGGCTGTCCGGGGCCGCGAGTGCCGCCCGGGCGTCGCGTACGGCGTCGCCATACGCCGTGGTGCCATGCACGGCATCCAGGCTGGCGGCAATCGCGCCAAAGCGATCCACCAGCTCCAGGCCCCATTCGGTGAGTTTCACTTCGCGGCCACCGCGCAGCAGCGTCAGGCCCGGCTCCCGGCCGCGTGCGGCGGTGTGGTGCTGGTTGTGCTTGAGCTCGGCAATTTCCTGCGGCGTGTCGGGCGGGCTGTCGGCCAGCAGGCAGTGCAGCAGGAACACGTCCAGCAGCCGCAGGCTGCGCGCCGTGATACCGATCGGCACAAACGGGTCCAGGTCGAGCAGCCGCACCTCCACATATTCCACGCCGCGCTCGCGCAGCGCGTGCAGCGGGCGCTCGCCCGGGAAGATGACGCGTTTGGGACGGATGGTGCCGTAGAACTCGTTTTCGATCTGCAGCAGCGTGGTGGCGAGCTGGTTGTAGTCGCCCCCCGGGTTCAGAATGCCGATCGCCTCGTAGGGCGGGTAAGGCCGGGTGAGCGCGTCGTGCAGCGAGCTGGCATAGCCGTCCAGTCCGTTGTAGCTCACGGCCAGGCTGGCCTGTGCGTCGCTCTGGTAGCCCAGGCGTCCCATGCGCAGCGACGTGCCATGCGGCATGTACAGCGCGTGCTCGCCCAGCTTCTGCAGCTCGTGCTGGCGGCCGGCCACGAATGTGGGGCACACGGCCGGCGAAGCGCCCAGCAGGTACAGCAGCAGGAAGGCGTGGCGGCGGAAATTGCGGATGAGCGCGAAGTACTGGTCGCTGCTGACCTCCGGCAGTGACCAGTTGTAGTGGATGCCCGAGATGGTCTGCATGCGCCGGCCATAGCGGTGGCCCAGGCCCATGCGGTACACGCTCTTGGCCCGCCCCACGTTCGATGAACCGTAGCGGCCCAGCGGAATGGTTTCGTCGGTGGGCAGGCCGCAGGGCATGCTGGACACCCACAGCATTTCGTCCCCCGCATCGCGCAGCACGCGGTAGGTGAACTGGTGGATCTGCGTGAGTTCTTCGAGGCAGGCCTCGACGCCGGCATGCACACCCGTGATGAGCTCCAGCTGCGACTCGCTGTAATCGGTGGTGATGTGCGGGTGCGTGAGTGCCGAGCCCAGCGCCAGCGGGTGCGGCGTGAGCGCCAGTGCGCCGTCGGCCAGCGCGCGCAGGCTTTCCTTTTCAATGCCGCGACGGATGCCTTTCAGGCGCTCCGGCGACAGTGCCTCCAGCCGTTGTTGTTGTGCCGTCATGGTCAGGCCCGGGTCCGCGTTGTCATTGGCCCGAAAGTTAACACGTTGCGCTGGTGCCTGCTTCGGACCTCCAAAGGCCCAGTCGCTCCGGGGACTTGGGCCGCCCCTGCCCCGTCGCCCCGCACTTTTGCGCTAGGACGGGCACCGCTAGACTGGACCCCCATGCAAACACTGACCCCTGAAGTCCGGCAATGGACCCGCGAGCAACTGGCTGCCGGGCACGCCCGCCACGAACTGCTGCAGGCACTGGTGCTGCAAGGCTGGGAAAGCCAGCTTGCGCGCCAGGCCCTGGACGAAATCCCGGCCGCCGCCGCGCCACCGCGACGGCAGCCCGCCGCCCGGGCGTCGCGGCGCCAGCCCGACATGCCGCGGCTGGCGGTGCCGGTGCTGCCGTTGGAGGGCGCGCCGCTGCATCTCGACCTTGGCGACCGGCAGGTGGCCGTGCTGGGTACAGTCAACAACCCGGCCATCGCGGTGCTCGGCGGCTTTCTGAGCGACGAGGAATGTGCAGCACTGGTGGACGCCGCCCGGCCTGCCATGAAGCGCTCGGGCGTGCTGGACACGGCCACTGGCGGCAGCAAGGTGGACGATGTGCGCACCAGCAACGGCATGTTCTTCCAGCGCGGCGACAGCGAACTTCTGCGCCGCATCGAGGCCCGCATTGCGCGCCTGACCGGCTGGCCCGTGGAAAACGGCGAGGGCATCCAGGTGCTGCAGTACGGCCCCGGGGCCGAGTACCGCCCGCACTACGACTACTTCGATCCGCGCGACGCGGGCACGCCCACCCTTTTGCAGCGCGGTGGGCAACGCGTGGCCACGCTCATCATGTACCTGAGCGAGCCGGTGCGCGGCGGTGGCACCGTGTTCCCGGACGCGGGCCTCGAGGTGGGCGCGCGCAGGGGCAACGCGGTGTTCTTCAGCTACAGCGTGCCGCACCCGGACAGCCGCACGCTGCACGGTGGCTCGCCGGTACTGGAAGGCGAGAAGTGGATTGCCACCAAATGGCTGCGCGAGCGCGAGTTTCCGGCGCGCAAGCCGACGGACTGAGCCCGCCCCGTCAGGCGCGAGACAGCGCCTTGCCGACTTCGTTGCTGCCCTGCGCGCTGCCGCTTTGCGGCACCATGTCGCCCTGGCGATCGGTCACCTCGGCCAGCCGTGCGGCCAGCTGTTCGGGCACGTCGTCGCCGGTGCCAATGTGGATGCCCTGCGTCAGGGTGATGTGCGCGGCCTCGAACGTGCCGGCACCGGCGCACAGCACCGTGCGGTTGGGCGCGTTGTCGCTGGCCATCACCAGCATGGCCGGCACCACGGCCGCCGGGTCCAGCGCGCGCAGCACGTCCTCGGGCATCAGGCCTTCGGTCATGCGGGTCGCGGCCGTGGGCGCCAGGCAATTGACACGGATGTCGTTTTTGGCGCCCTCGATGGAAAGCGTCTGCATCAGCCCGACCAGCGCCATCTTGGCGGCGCCGTAATTGGCCTGGCCAAAGTTGCCGTACAGGCCGCTGGACGAGGTGGTCATGACGATGCGGCCGTACTTCTGTGCCGTCATCACCGGCCAGACCGCCTTGGTGCAGTGCACCGCCCCCATCACATGAACGTCCAGCACCAGCCGGAAATCGGCCAGCTCCATCTTGGCAAAGCTTTTGTCGCGCAGGATGCCGGCGTTGTTGACCAGAATGTCGACCCGGCCCCAGGCATCCACCGCCTGTTGCACCATGGCCTGAACGGCAGCGAAGTCCGTCACCGAGGCGCCATTGGCGAGCGCCTCGCCACCGGCCGCGCGAATTTCGTCGACCACCGCCTGCGCGGCGCTGACCGAGCCGCCCGAGCCATCGACGGCGCCGCCCAGGTCATTCACCAGCACCTTCGCGCCGCGGCGTGCCAGCGCCAGTGCATGCTGCTTGCCCAGGCCGCCGCCGGCCCCGGTCACGATGGCCACACGGCCCTTGAAATCAATACCCATCGTTGCGTCTTCCTGTCATGTGTTGAACTGTGTTGGACTCGCAACTTTACTGGAGCCGGGTGGCCTGTCCTGCGCCACTGGCGACTCCCGGCACCCGGGATACCCGGCCTGAAACCCCCGGGTCAGTGCTAAGTTTGCATATCAGATCCTGGGCCACAATGGCCTGCATGACACCCACCTCCGAGCCCACCACGGGCACTGCCGCCGTCCGTCGTTTCAGGGACCCGGCCTATGTGCCGCAGGCCGAGACGCTGGGCGAGCTGCGCCAGCGCATTGACGCGGTCGATGCCCGCATCGTGGAGCTGCTGGTGCAGCGCGCACTGTACGTGCGCGATGCCACGCGCTTCAAGCTGGACGAACACCAGGTGGCGGCCCCGGCGCGCCAGGCCCAGGTGTTCGAGCGGGTGCGTGCGCTCGCCGCCGCCCATGACAGCAGCTTTCCCGGACTGCCCGACATCGTTGAATCAACTTACCGCACGCTGGTCGCCGGCTTCATTGCCGGGGAAGCGCGCTTTTTCCAGGAAACGGAAAGGACCACACCATGAAGTACCCCAACCCCTCCACCCGCGCGCTGCTCAAGGGCCTGGGCGCCCTGGCGCTGGCCGCCGCCTGCACCGGCAGCTGGGCCCAGGCCTGGCCCAGCAAGCCCATCCGCGTGGTGGTGCCCTATGCCGCCGGCTCTTCGCCCGACGTGATCATGCGCATCGTGGCCGAGCGGCTGGCGCCCCGCCTGGGCCAGCCGGTGGTGATTGAAAACCGCGCCGGTGCCGGCGGCAACACCGGCACCGGTGCCGTGGCCAAGGCCGCAGGCGACGGCTACAACTTCGTCATCAGCACCAATGGCCCGCTGGTCTACAACACCCAGATCTACAGCAAGCTGGGCTACGACCCGTTCACCGAGCTCAAACCCGTGGTGCTCGCGGGCGGCCAGTCCAACATCTGCGCCGTGCGCACCGACTCGGGCATCAACTCGCTCAAGGACCTGGTCGAGGCCATGAAGAAGAACCCGGGCAAGTTCAACTTCTCGTCCACCGGCGTGGGCAGCCTCTCGCAGCTGGGCGTGGAATTGCTGAAGGTCAAAACCGACACCTACGCGGTGCACATTCCGTATGCCTCTTCGCCGCTGGCCATCATGGCCATCCTGCAGGGCGACGTGCAGTTTGCCTGCGTGCCCGCCGTGGCCGTGATTCCGCAGGTCAAAGCCGGCAAGCTGCGGCCGCTGGCGGTGTCCACCGGCAAGCGCAGCGCGCTCACGCCCGAGATTCCCACCATGAAGGAAGCCGGCCTGCCCGAGATCAACAACCTGGCCTGGATGGCGGTGATGGCACCAGCCAGCACGCCCAACGACATCGTCCAGCGCATGAACCAGGAAATCAACACGGTGCTGGCCATGCCGGAAGTCAAGGAAAAGCTCTACGCCCAGTACATGGAGCCGATTGGCGGCTCGGTGCAGGACCTGCAGAACTTCATGCGTGAAGAGCTGCGCGTCATGACGCCCGTCATCAAACGCACCGGCCTGCGCATCGATTGAAGATCCGCCCGCACGTCCACCGCCAAAGCGCGACAGCGGCCGAGGTGGACGCCGCGCTGGCACGGCTGGACCATGCGCCCGGCATGTACCTGGGCGTGGACGCGGGCATTGAAGGCCTGCACCCGCGCCAGGCGGTATTGCTGGACACCCCTGCGCTGGTGCTCCAGGTTCTGGGCGGCGGCCTGCAGGTGCAAGCCGCCAGCGCGCTGGGCCGGGCCCTGCTGGCCCACCCGGCACTGACGCCCTGGGCCGCGGCGCTGGCGGACGGCGGGCCGCCAGTGGCGCAGCTGCGCACGCTGATGCAGGCCTTCGAGCCACTGGCCGAAGCGCTGTTGCTGGGGGCGCTGCGCTTCCATGCGCACCGGCTTGCCAGCGGCACGGCCGGTGCGAACGAACCCCTGGGCGTGCTGTATCTGGCGCAGCGCTTCTGGCGCCGCGACGCGGCCGGCGCGTGGGAGCAGGTCCGCCTCACGCTGCCCGGCCTGCCGGACGACGCGGCCACCACCCCTGCGGCGCCCTCGCCCGGCGCCTCCACCGCCGACACATATCCGCCACAGGCCCGTGACGACCACGCCCCTGGCGGCCATGCCGACATGGTGCGCCGTGCACTCGGGGTGCTGCGCGAGCAGCCGCTGGTGTCGCTCACGCTGAGCCAGAGCTTTCGCCGCCCCTGCACAGCGTCCGCGGCCCGCGCCTTTGACCGGCTGCGCCGGGTGAACCCGGCCCCGGTCACCTTCTTCCTCAACGACGGCTCGGGAGGCCAGCTGTTCGGCGCTTCGCCCGACCTGCAGCTGGTGGTGCAGGGCCGTCAGGTGCAGGCGCTGCCGGTGTGCGGCACGGTGGCCCGTGGCGCTGGCCCCGTGGGCGAGGCCGAGTCCTTCCGCGAACTGGTCAACGAGGCCGTGGATGCGGCGTCGCTGGCGGTGTGCAGCGACGCGTTGCGCGAGGACCTGGCCCCGCTGTGCGAACCGGGCTCGCTGCGGCTGCTGGCGCGCCGGCGCCAGATGTCGCTGGCCACCGTGGTGCACACGGTGGACCAGCTTGGCGGCCAGTTGCGCGCCGGCTGCGATGCCTGGGACGCCATCCTCGCGACCACGGCGCCGGCCATGCTGACCGGTACGCCGCGCCGCCACGCGCTGGCCGCCATTGAAGCCCTCGAAGCCAGCCCGCGCGGCTGGTACGGCGGGCTCGGCCTGCAGCTCAGCGCCGATGGCGATGCGCTGGTGGGCACGCTGCTGCGCGCCGCCACGCTGCGCGACGGGGTGGCCGAGGTGCGCACCGGCGGCGACCTGCTGGCCGACTCGGTGCCCGAGCGCGAGGAACAGGAGTCACGCCTCAAGGCCGTGTCACTGTGGCGCGCGCTCGGGCTCGAAGAGGCCCCCACCCCCACGGCCGCTGCCGCCATGACCCCGCCGTTGCCGGCGGCGGTGGCGGTGCGCGACCATGACGACCCGTTTCCGCAGGCCGTGGGCGAGGCGCTGCAAGGCCTGGGCCTGCGCCTCGAAGCCCGGGCACCGGTGACGGTGCTGCTGGGGCGGGCCCTGCCGGTTCAGCCTTACACCCATGCCGTGGCCCTGGGCGACGCAGCGCTGCAGCTGCTCGCGCAGGCCGGCGCTGCGGTGCAGCCCATCAGCCCCGAACATGGCCGGCTGGTGTCCTGCACCACCACGGGCGACGCGCCCTGGGCGGCGCAAGGCGTCTTCACGGCGGCGCGTTACGCCAGCCTGGCCCTGGTGCCAGGAACGCCGCTGCCCGCAGGCTGGCAGGTCTGGGCCACTGACGCGGCGCAGCAGCCGGTGATGCTGGGCCACGCCGGCCGCCGCCTGGCCTGCCTGCTGGTGCGGCCGGAGTCCCTGCTGTCGTCGGCGCAGGCACTGCAGGCGCTGCGTGCGGCCTTGGCATTCTGTGGGCAAGGCGCCTGACATGCAGCCCATGCGCCGCCGCCTGCTCGCCGGCCTGCTGCTGTGCCTGGCGCAGATTGCGCCGGCGGCCCCGCTGCCCGACCTCCAGGCGCGCGAGGTCCGCGCCACGGTACAGGGCCAGCTCGACGCCTTTGCTGCCAACGACGCACGCAAGGCGTTTTCCTTTGCCGCGCCCAGTGTGCGCGAACGCATGGGCACGGCCGAGCGCTTCATGGCCATGGTGCGCAGCGGCTACCCCGTGGTGTACCGCCCCGCCAGCGTAACCTTTCTGGTGCCCGAGGCCTTGCCCGACGGCACCGTGGTGCAGCGGGTGCAGATGACCGACGCGCGCGGCACGCCCTGGCTGGCCACCTACACGCTGCAGCTGCAAAAAGACAAGTCCTGGCGCATCAGCGGCTGTGACGTGCAGGCCCACAAGGGCCGCGTGGCCTGAGGCCGCCCCGGCGCACCGCTCAGGCCGCGACCAGCCGCCAGAGGGACGTGACTTCCTTCGCCCGCGCCGCGTGCAGCGGGTCGCTGGCGTCGGTGGCCTTGGGGTGCCGCGGCCGCACATCGGCCCGGGCCTTGACCTTCAGGCCTGCGGCCGCGATCCAGCCCGGCAGCTCGTCGCGGGTGCGCAGGCCCAGGTGTTCGGCAATGTCCGACAGGATCAGCCAGCCCTCGCCACCGGGTGCCAGGTGCGCGGCCAGCCCGGCCAGAAAGCCGCGCAGCATGCGGCTGCCTTCGTCATACACCGCATGCTCGACGGGCGAGCTGGGCCGCGCCGGCAGCCAGGGCGGGTTGCACACCACCAGCGGCGCCCGGCCCTCGGGGAACAGGTCGGCCTGCAGCACCTGCACCTGGCCCGCCAAGCCCAGGCGTTGCAGGTTGTCGCGGGCGCAGGCCAGGGCACGGGGGTCCTGGTCGGTCGCCAGCACCTGCTGCACGCCACGGCGGGCCAGCAGCGCCGCCAGCACGCCGGTACCGGTGCCAATGTCAAATGCCAGCGTGGTAGCGGGCAGCGGCGCCTGGGCCACCAGGTCAATGTATTCCCCGCGCACCGGCGAGAACACGCCGTAGTGGGCGTGGATGTTCGCGCCCAGCGCCGGGATGGGCACGCCCTTCTTGCGCCATTCGTGCGCGCCCACCAGGCCCAGCAGTTCGCGCAGCGACGCCACACAGGGCTCGTCACCCGGGCCCCAGGCCTCGGTGCAGGCCGCCCGCAGGTCGGGCGCGCGGCGCAAGGCAATCGCGTAGTCCGCCGCCAGCGGGATCAGCAGCATGGCCAGCACCCGCGCCCGCTGGCCCTGGGCCTGGCGGTGCAGGTGGAAGGCCTGGGTCGGGCCCGCGCCGGCCGGGCTCACGGCCTTGCGCGGTTTGCGGTCCACACGGCGCCCCAGCGCCTGCAGCAACTGCCGCGCGTTGTGAAAGTCCCCCTGCCAGAGCAGCGCCGTGCCTTCGCAGGCCAGCCGGTAGGCGGCGTCGGCGCTCAGCATGTCGTCGGCCAGCTGCACCCGGGCCGGCGGCGGCAGGCCGGCTTCGCTGCGCCAGCGGGCGCTGCGGGCCTGCCCGTCCTGCGTCCAGGCAATGCGCGCACCGATCACGCGGCGGCCCTGGCGCCCCGCACGCGCTGGAACGCCAACACGCCGGCCAGCACCAGCGCGCCGGCCACGATGCCGGTCACGCCGTCCAGCAGCAGCGGCGCCACCACCGCCAGCACTCCGCCCACCCCGGGCAGCGCCGCCAGCCATTGGGTCGCCGCCTCAATGGCGTGGTGCAGCGGCGCGAAGCCGTGCGTGAGGATGCCGCCGCCCACCAGGAACATGGCGGCCGTGCCCGCCACCGACAGGCCCTTCATGAGCCAGGGCGCCGCGCGCAGGATGCCGGCGCCCACGGCCTGCTTCGCGGCGCCGGCCTGGCGGCTCAGGTACAGGCCCAGATCGTCCAGCTTCACGATGCCGGCCACCAGGCCATAGACGCCGATGGTCATGACCACCGCGATGCCCGACAGCACCGCGACCTGCGTCACGAACGGGCTGCTGGCCACCGTGCCCAGCGTGATGGCAATGATCTCGGCCGACAGGATGAAATCGGTGCGCACCGCACCCTTGATCTTGTCTTTTTCCACCTGCACCAGGTCCACCGCCGGGTCGGCCAGTGCCTGCGTCAGCTGGGTGTGGCGGGCTTCGTCTTCGTGCGGGGCATGCAGGTATTTGTGGGCCAGCTTCTCGAAGCCCTCGAAGCACAGGAAGGCACCGCCCACCATCAGCAGCGGCGTCACGGCCCAGGGCGCGAACGCGCTGATGAGCAGCGCCGCCGGCACCAGGATGAGCTTGTTGACCATGGAGCCCCGCGCCACGGCCCAGACCACCGGCAGCTCGCGGTCGGCCTGAACCCCGGCCACCTGCTGGGCGTTGAGCGCGAGGTCGTCTCCCAGCACGCCCGCCGTTTTCTTGGCGGCCACCTTGGTCAGCACCGACACGTCGTCCAGGATGGTCGCGATGTCGTCGAGCAGGGCCAGCAGACTGGAGGCCATGGGTGTTGTTCCTCTCAGTCCAGCTTGCGGCGCAGGCGGATTTCCTCGAGCTTCACGCCGCCCACCGTGGTGGTGCGCGCGGTGTTCAGCTCGCGCTTGAAGCCGGCCAGTTCGTAGAAGCGCAGTGCGCGCTCGTTGCGCAGCAGCACCCACAGCGTGACTTCGTTGCAGCCCTCATCGGCCAGGCCTTCGCGCGCGGCGTCCCACAGGGCCAGGCCGGCACCCTTGCCCCACTGGTCGGGGTGAACGTACAGCGCCCAGATCTCGCCGGTGGTGGCCTTGGACTTCGGGTCACGTGACCGGTCAAAGCCGACAAAACCCACAATGCCGGCAGCATCGGTGGCGACCATGACCTGCGGCTCGGCAAACTCGATCGCCTCGCGCCACAGGGGCAGGCGCTTTTCAGCGGACAGGCCGTTGAGGTGTTCGTCGGACATCAGGCCCTGGTAGGCGGTCTGCCAGGCGGTGACGTGGATTTCGGCAATGGCGCGGGCGTCGGCTTTGGCGGCGGGGCGCACGGAATAGCTGGACATGGGTCTTGGGTAGGGTTCTGACGGTTCAGGAAATGGGCGGCTGGCCCGCATTGTCGCCCGGGGGCGTGATTATGATGGCCGCGCCCCATGACCCAACCACCCGTGCCGCTCCCCCTGCGCTTCCAGGCCCGCCTGTCCCCCGGCGGCCAGCAGTTTGAAGCCCCGGCCGACCTGCCGCTGCTACTGGCCGCCGAGGCGGCCGGCCTGCTGCTGGACAGCTCGTGCCGCAACGGCACCTGCCGCACCTGCATCTGCCGGCTGGACGCGGGCCGGGTGCAGTACCGCATCGCCTGGCCCGGCCTGAGCGCCGAGGAAAAGGCCGAGGGCTTCATCCTGCCCTGCGTGGCCTACCCGGAAAGCGACGTGGTGCTGCAGGCCACCCCCCTCGAGACGCTATAGTTTTCATAGCGTCTCACGCAGTTCTGAAGCGGGCTGCAGGGCCATTTGATCCATGTCAGCCAGCTTTCAGCGAGGCTGCGTACCATCGGGGCATGCCCCGTCGCGCCCGACCTGCCCCTGAACCCGCCAGCACCGGCGCCAGCCCCGTGACAGCGGCGCCGGCCAGCCGGCAGGGCACGCAGGCCTGGCTGCTGGCCGTGGGGTCAGCCGCGTTGTGGCAGATCGACCCGGCGCTGGTGGAACTGGGCGAGCTGGCCTGCAGCGTAGCCTGCGCTTCCACCCAGGGCGTAGCGCGCGAATCCGTGGCCCAGCTGCGCGACCGTGCCAGCCTGCTGCGCCAGCGCCTGGCGCCCATGGGCGCCCGTGCCGTGGACCGCGTGGTGCGCCGCGCCGA
Organism: Ramlibacter sp.; assembly: GCA_046348225.1. Taxonomy (GTDB): domain Bacteria; phylum Pseudomonadota; class Gammaproteobacteria; order Burkholderiales; family Burkholderiaceae_C; genus JAXMEQ01. The sequence continues at coordinate 164,390 of JAXMEQ010000008.1, read as the reverse complement.
ACGGGCCAGCGGCAGCGTGCTGGACAAGCGCGCGCGGCTCAACGAGCTGCAGTCCAGCTGGGACGACCTGCTCACCTGCCTGCGCCTGACGCGGCGCTGAGGCGCGGCACCCACCGTCGGCGCCGCGCGGCCGTGCGGAGGCCCAAACTTCCTCCACATTTGCATTCATAAAATGGTTCCCATCTGCCAAGGAGCCATGCCATGAACCCTCTTTCCCGCCTGTTGTTGCCGCTGCTGGCGGTGCTGCTGGCCTCCTGCGGTGGAGGCACCACCGAGGCCCCCGCCCTGCCCGCACCCCAGACCGCCGCGGTGGACGCCGCGCAGTGCGATGACGGCACCGCACAGATGGTCAATGGCCAGTGCCTGCGCAGCACGACGGCCCTGCGCGCCGCCCAGGCGCCGCAGGCCACCACCGCGCTGACGGAGACAGCCCTGTTTGACTGGGCGCAGCTGACCTTCCCGCAGTTCTTTCCGGGCAGCAAGAGCAACCTGACCGTCGCCCCCTACACCTACCGCTACTACCCCGAAACCCAGACCTATGTGGGCGTGGCCAACGGCGGTGTGTTCGTGCTGGGCCCGGCCATCAGCGGCAACCAGCTCGCCTATGTGGGTGCGCTGGCCGACTTTGGCTGCCGTGTGCTGCCGGCCAACTGTGCCGTGCCGGGCGCGCCGGTCATTGGCACCGCCACCCCCGGCAACGGCAGTGCGGCCATCAGTTTCACCGCGCCGGCGTCCAGCGGCGGCTCGGCCATCACCAGCTACAGCGCCGCCTGCGTCGCGCTGGGCTCCACCCGCACCGCCACCGGCGTGACCACGCCCATCACCGTGCTGGGCATGACCAACAGTGCGCCGTATTCGTGCACCGTGAGTGCCACCAATTCGTATGGCACCGGGTCGCCTTCGGCCGCGGTGCAGGTCACGCCCAGCGGCACAGCGACCACCTCGACCCTCGGCGGCACCACCACCACCGGCAGCGGGACCACCACCACCGGGGGCACCACGACCACCGGCAACGGCAGCAGCAGCACCACCTCCACCGCCGGCGTGCTGTGCAACTACAGCCAGAGCCTGACCAACACCTTCCTGAACCTGCCCAGCACGGCGGCCATGACCTGCACCGGCACCACCCGCAACCTGACGGGCAACGGCGTGCCGGACCACACGCCCGGCACCTTCCCGAACGCGGGCAACCCGAACGCCATTGCGGCCACCAACGTGCGCTTTGCCAACACCACCGCACCGGCCGTGGTGAGCACCAGCGGCACGGCCGTGGCGCACACCATCGGCTTTGCCAACAACAGCGTGAAGTTCGACCCGGCCACGGCCGAGAGCTACCAGAACGCCGGCGTGTGGAAGATCGAAGCGCTGAACCAGACCTACTTCGCCTTCGGCGTGGACAGCAGCAACGCCCATGTGCAGCCCGGCGGCATCTACCACTACCACGGCATGCCCGAGGGCTACATGGCCCGCCTGAACAAGGGCACCGCCATGACGCTGGTGGGCTTTGCGGTGGATGGCTTCCCCATCTACGCGCGCTACGGCTACAACACCGCCACCAACGCCGCCAGCGGCACCCGGGCCATGACGCCCAGCTACCGCCTGAAGACCACGCCGAGCAGCGGCCGCCCGTCCACCGCCACCGTGCCGATGGGCACCTTCACGCAGGACTACGAATACGTGGCCGGCCTGGGCGACCTGGACGAATGCAACGGCCGCACCGGCGTGACGCCGGAGTTCCCCAATGGCATCTACCACTACTACATCACCGACGGCTACCCCTACATCCAGCGCTGCGTGAAGGGCACGGCAGCGTCCACCGGGCCGTGATGCGCACGCTGGCGCCATGGCGCGCGGCGGCGGCACTGCTGGTCGCGCTGCTGCCCGCCCTGGCCGCGGCACACCTGATGCCGGCTGGCCAGGGCACGCTGCGCGTGGTGGGCCACGAGGTGAACCTGGTCATCTCGCTGCCGGTGGCCGCGCTCTCCGGATTTGACGACGATGGCGACGGCCGCCTGAGCCTGGCCGAGCTGAACCGCCACCGCGACGCACTGCAGCAGCAGGTGTCGCAACGGCTGGACCTGCGCGACGGCGAGCGCCCCGGCACCCCGCTGCTGGCCGACCTGCTGATTCCCCACCTGTACGACCCGAACGCGCCGGCCACCACCGAGCACCTGATCGTGATGCGCCGCTACCAGTGGCCCGCGCCCCCGGCCCGCTTGACGCTGCGCGCCAGCGCCTTCAGCGACGCCGCGCCCACCCTGCTGCTGCGCGCCGAGCGCGACGGCGAGTCGGACCTGGTGGCGCTGTCGGCCCTCGACCCGGTGCACCGCTTCTTTGCCGGGCCGTGGCCCGCGCTGCAGCGCTTTGTGCTGCTGGGGGCAGAGCACATCCTCGCGGGCTTTGACCACCTGCTGTTCCTGCTGACCGTGCTGGCCGCCGGCGCCGGCTGGCGCTACTGGCTGGCCGTGGTCACCAGCTTCACGGCGGCGCACAGCCTCACGCTCACGCTGTCGGTGCTGGGTTGGGTGAGCGTGCCCCCGGCGGTGGCCGAGCCGCTGATTGCCGCCAGCATCGTCCTGATGGCGCTGGACAACCTGCGCCAGCGCCAGGGCGGCACGGCGCGGCGTGCCGCCCTGGTGTTTGGCTGCGGGCTGGTGCATGGCCTGGGCTTCGCCACGGCCCTGCAGGAACTGGGCGGCACCGGCAGTGGCCGCTGGCTCAGCCTGGCCGGCTTCAACCTGGGGGTGGAGCTGGGCCAGCTGCTGTTTGTGGCGGTGGCGTTGGGCGCGGCCGCGCTGTGGCGGCGTCTGCGGCCGCTGCATGACCCGGCACGCGCGGTGCGCTTCGCGTCCATCGGCGCGGCGCTGGTGGGCACGGGCGTGCTGGCCCAACGCCTGATGGAACTGGCATGATTCCACTCTATGAACCCTGCAGTAACCGCCCTTGCCGCGCTCGCCCTCTGGGCCCCGCTGGCCACCACCGCCGCCCCGCCGGTTTTTGAAGACAGCATCGCCCAGCGCACCCAGGCCTGCACCGCCTGCCACGGCCAGCAGGGCCGCGCCGGGCCCGACGGCTACTACCCCCGCCTGGCCGGCAAGCCCGCCGACTACCTGTACAACCAGCTGCTGAACTTCCGCGACGGGCGGCGCCACTACGGCCTGATGACGCGCATGCTGGAGCCGCTGTCAGACGCCTACCTGCTGGAGATCGCCCAGCACTTTGCCGCACAGGACGCGCCCTACCCACCGCCCGCCGCCACGCCGGCCGCCCCCGCCACGCTGCTGGCCCGCGGCCGGCAACTGGCACTGCAGGGCGACGCCGACAAGAAGCTGCCGGCCTGCGCCAGCTGCCATGGCAGCGTGCTGACCGGCGTGCTGCCCGCCACACCCGGCCTGCTGGGCCTGCCGCGCGACTACGTGAGCGCGCAGCTCGGCGCCTGGCGCGCCGGCCAGCGCCGCGCCCATGCGCCCGACTGCATGGCCGAGGTGGCGCAGCGCCTGGCGCTTGACGATGTGAACGCCGTCGCCACCTGGCTGGCGGCCCAGCCCGTGCCCGCCAACAGCAAGCCCGCGGCGCGGCTGCCGCAGCCTGCCCCCTTGCGCTGCGGCACCGCGCCGCCGGCCACGGCGACCGCCGCGGCCCCGGCGCACGCGCCGGCGCCCCGCAGCGAGCAGGTGCAACGCGGCGCCTACCTGGCCCGCGCCGGCAACTGCGCCACCTGCCACACCGCGCGTGGCGGTGCCGCCTGGGCCGGCGGCCGCGCGATCGAAACGCCGTTTGGCACCGTGTATGCGGGCAACATCACGCCGGACCGCGCCACCGGCATCGGCGGCTGGAGTGCCGACGACTTCTGGCGCGCGCTGCACGAAGGCAAGTCGAAAGACGGGCGCCTGCTCTACCCGGCGTTTCCGTACACCAGCTACACCCAGGTCAGCCGCGCCGATGCCGACGCGCTGTATGCCTACCTCATGAGCCTGCCGCCGGTGGCGCAGGCCAACACACCGCACGCGCTGCGCTGGCCCTACAGCACCCAGGCCGCGCTGTGGGCCTGGCGCACGCTGTACTTCAGCCCCGGGGGCTACACCTCCGATACGAAGCAAAGCGCTGAATGGAACCGCGGCGCCTACCTGGTGCGCGGCCTGGGCCACTGCGCCGCCTGCCACACCAGCCGCAACGCGCTGGGCGCCACCGACGACAAGCTGGACCTGGCCGGTGGCCTGATTCCGGCACAAAACTGGTACGCACCGTCACTCGCCGCCGCCAGCGAAGCCGGCGTGGCCGACTGGCCGCTGAACGACATCGCCAGCCTGCTCAAAACCGGCACCTCGCCGCGCGCGTCGGTGCTGGGGCCCATGGCCGAAGTGGTGCAGCACAGCACCCAGCACCTGAGCGATGCCGACCTGAACGCCATGGCCGTTTACCTCAAGGCGCTGCCGCCCGCGCCGGCCGGTGCCCGCACCGAGCCGCCACCCGTGGCCGCCAGCGTGGCGAGCCGCGGCGCCAAGCTGTACGAGCAGCATTGCGCGCAATGCCATGGCGAGCGTGGTGAAGGCGTGGCCGGCGCCTACCCGCGCCTGGCTGGCAACCGCACCGTGACCATGGCGACCACTGCCAACCTGGTGCAGGTGGTGCTGAACGGCGGCTTTGCCCCCGCCACCGCCGGCAACCCGCGCCCCTACGGCATGCCGCCGTATGTGCTGCTGCTGAACGACGCCGACACCGCGCCCGTGCTCAGCCACATCCGCAACGCCTGGGGCAACCGCGCCGCGCCCGTGAGCGAGCTGGACGTGAGCCGCCAGCGCAGCAGCGTGCGGCCTTAGGGCGGTTCGGCCGATGTTCAGGTTGCTACGTTTTTCATAGCGCCTCACGCATGCTGCATGCGGGCTACAACCTGTTTTGTCATGCGAACGGGTTGGCAAACACGAACATCATGGCCACGCCCACGCCAATCAGGAAGTTGGCGTCAATCAGCCCGGCCAGCAGGAACATCTTGGTTTGCAGCGGCTCCATCATCTCGGGCTGGCGCACCGCGCCGTCAATGAAGCGCCCGCCCATCAGGCCGATGCCCAGGCAGGCGCCAATGGCGCCCAGGCCGATGATGAGACCGCAGGCAATGGCAATGAGTCCGGTGTCTGACATGTGAAGCTCCTTGGCGTGAATGAACCGTTGCGTTGGGCTCATCTTCGGCGCGCGGCGTCATGCGGGCAATTACCTGCGAGGTAACGACAAGGCGCCTTGGGCAACTTGCCATTGAACCTTTAACGGACTATATTCAGTCAACATCGAAATCCGGAACCATCCATGCGTTATTCATCACAAGTCAAGCCCATCAGTTACCTCAAAGCCAACGCCGCCGAGGTGCTGCTGCACATCGCCGAGCAGCGCAAGCCCATTGTGATCACCCAGAACGGCGAGGCCAAAGCCGTCCTGCAGGACGTGGCCTCTTTTGAGGAAACGCAGGAAACGCTGGCCATGCTGAAGATCCTGGCATTGGGTCACCAGGACGTGGCCGCCGGCAAGCTCAAGCCCGTGGCCGAAGTAGTGGCCCGGCTCCGCGCCAAGCGCGCTGCCACCTGATGGCCGGCGCGAAGTTTGAGGTTCTGCTCACCGACGGGGCGGAACAGGACCTGGAGGCCATCCACGACTACATCTGCGAATTTGACTGTGTGACCAACGCCGACCATGTGCTGGACGAACTGATGAAAGTGGTGCAAAGCCTGGCCAGGCTGCCAGAGCGTGGCAGCTTTCCGAGGGAACTGCTGGGCCTGGGCATCAAGGAGTACCGGCAGGCATTTTTCAAGCCGTATCGGGTGATCTACCGCGTCATGGGCAGCCAGGTCATCATTTACCTGATCGCAGACGGAAGGCGCGACATGCAAACGGTGCTGGCACGAAGGCTGCTGGGCGCGTAAATCAGTGGTCGACCCATGCATTACCTGTGAGGTAAGTGCAAAGCCTGCGCAGCGCCGCCACACTGCGGCCGTCATCCACTCCCAGCCGCACACACCATGCACCGCACCCTGATTGTTCTGGTCCTCATCCCGTTTTCCGCACTGAGCCTGCTGGCGCTGTGGCAACACGGTTACTGGGGCCTGTTCGCCCCCGCCTTCCAGAGCACCGCCTCGGCGCAGGTGCTGGCGGACCTGGTGATCGCGCTCACGCTGTTCATGGTCTGGATGTGGCGCGACGCCCGCACCACCGGACGCAAGCCCTGGCCCTGGATCGTGCTCACGCTGGCGGCCGGTTCGTTTGGGCCGTTGTTGTATCTGCTGACGCGCAAGGACGGGGCGGCCTGAATCCACGCGGCCTATAGCCTGAAAACGCCCTGATCCCGCACTGCCGCCAACTGCGCTTGCGTCACAAGCTGCGGCGCAATCTCCTGCAGCGGCAGCAGCACAAACGCCCGCCCGCCCATGCGCGGGTGCGGCACGGTGAGGTTGGCGCTCTGGATGCTGCCGCTGCCGTAGAGCAGCAGGTCCAGGTCAAGGGTGCGCGGGGCATTGGGGTAGGGGCGCACGCGGCCGGCGGCCTGCTCCAGGCCTTGCAATTCGGCCAGCAGTGCCGGCGCGGTGAGCGTGGTGCTGATTTCCACCACAGCGTTGACGTAGTCGGGGCCGTCGGCGTCCAGCGGCGTGCTGCGGTACAGCGACGAGCCGCGCACCAGCTGCGTGCCGGGCAGCTCGCCCATGGCGGAAATGGCCAGGCCAAGGGTGGAGCGCGGGTCGCCCAGGTTGGCGCCCAGCGCCACCCAGGCGGCCACAGGCGCGCGCGGGCTCATGGGGCGCCGTCGCCGCCCTCGGGGCGCGGCGCACCCCCCTCTGCGCCGCCGCCCGGCTTGCGGCGCCGGCGGCGGCGCTTGCGCGGGGCGCCGCCCTCGCCTTCGGGGTTGTCATCGTTGCGGGACTCGCTGCGGTCGCCGCTGCGCTCGCCCGCGTCGGCCGGCATGGCGGACGAGGCGGCAGCCGGTGCAGCCGCCTGCGGCCGCACGCTGCGCACGCGCCGCGCGCCCTTGCTGCCCTGGGTCTCGTCGCGGGCCTGGTTGATCAGGTCTTCGCGTACGGCGTCGCTGGCCTGGCTGAACTCCTGCCACCAGTCGGCCAGCACCACGTCCACCTCGCCGGCATCCGCGCGCAGGCGCATGAAGTCAAACCCTGCCCGAAAGCGCGGCTGCTCCACCAGGCCCCAGGGCGTGCTGCCCACGCGCTTTTCAAAGCGGGGCTGCATCATCCAGATCTCGCGCATGTCGGCGGCCAGCTTGCCGCGGCCCGACACATCGCCGATGCGGGCATTGAACACGTCGTCGATCGCGTCCTGCAGGGCCGGAAACGGGTGCTGCTTCTGCGCCAGGCGCTGGGCCCAGCCGTCGCGCACGTCGGCCCACAGCACACAGGCCAGCAAAAAGCTGGGCGCGACGGGCTTGCCCTCGCCCACGCGGCGGTCGGTGTCCTGCAGCGCGGCCTTCACAAACTGCTGATCGGCGCGCTCCACCACCACGTCCAGCAGCGGGTAGATGCCGCGCGCCAGGCCCAGCTTTTTCAGCTGCTCGATGGTGGCCAGCGAATGGCCGGTCTGCAGCAGCTTGAGCATTTCGTCAAACAGGCGGCTCTGCGGCACGTCGGCCAGCAGCGGCTGCGCGGGCACCAGTGCCGCGGCGGTCTTTTTGTCGAGCGTGAAGCCCAGCGGGCTCAGCTTGGCGGCAAAGCGCACGGCGCGGATGATGCGCACCGGGTCCTCGCGGTAGCGGGTGGCCGGGTCGCCGATCATGCGCAGCACGCGCTTCTTGGTGTCGGCAATGCCGCCGTGGTAATCCACCACCACCTGCGTCTGCGGGTCGTAGTACATGGCGTTGATGGTGAAGTCGCGCCGGGTGGCGTCTTCGTCCTGCGGGCCCCACACGTTGTCGCGCAGCACGCGGCCGGTGGAGTCCACGGCGTGCTTCATGCCGGCCAGCTCGCCCTTGCTCGTCTTTTCGTTGCCGGCCACCTGCTCGGCGGCGGCGTTGTCCATGTAGGCGCGGAAGGTGGAGACCTCGATCACCTCGTGCTCGCGCCCGCGGCCGTACACCACATGCACGATGCGAAAGCGCCGCCCGATGATGAAGGCGCGCCGGAACAGGCCTTTCACCTGCTCGGGCGTGGCATTGGTGGCCACGTCAAAGTCCTTCGGCCGCAGGCCCACCAGCAGGTCGCGCACCGCGCCGCCCACGATGTAGGCCTGGTAGCCGGCCTGCTGCAGGGTCTGCACCACGTTCACGGCGCGGTCGTCCACCAGTGCCGGGTCAATGCCGTGCACGGCGTGGCCGACTTCTTCGCGCTTGCCGAAACGGGGCTTCTTGCTGCTGGTGGTGCCAAACAGCTTGTCGATGAATTTCTTGATCATTTATTTTTTTTCAAACAGGTCCAGTATGCGCCAGCCCCGCGCCTGGGCGATGGCACGCAGCCGGTCGTCGGGGTTGGTGGCCACGGGGTGGTTCACGCGCTCGAGCAAGGCCAGGTCGTTGATGGAATCGGTGTAGAAGGTGCTGTCCACGTCGGCCCAGCCCAGGCCGCGCGCGGCCAGCCACTGCTCCATGCGCGTGACCTTGCCTTCGCGCGTCGACGGCACGCCGCTGATTTCACCGGTGATCCAGCCATCGGCGCCGCGCGCCAGCTCAACGGCAATCAGCTCGCGCACGCCAAACAGCTCGGCAATCGGTCGCGTCACAAACTCGTTGGTGGCGGTGATGATGACCACCTCGTCGCCCGCCGCCTGGTGCTGGCGGACCAGCGCCTTGGCGTCTTCATTCATGGCCGGGAGTACGACAGCCCGCATGAAATCTGCGTGGGCTGCCATGGATTTTGTAGCGCCGTGGCGCCGGATGGCGTCCACCGCAAAGCGCACATAGTCGTGGATGTCGAGCGTGCCGGCCTTGTAGTGGGCGTAGAACTCGTCGTTCTTCTGCGCAAACAGCACCGGGTCGGTCCAGCCGATGTGGGTGGTGAACACCCCCCAGGAATAGTCGGAGTCAATCGGCAGCAGCGTGTGGTCGAGGTCGAACAGCGCGAGCCGGGGTTTGGCTACGGGGGAGGTCGGGGTCATCACTCGCTTTCCAGCATCGACTTGATCAGCGGGATGGTGATGGCGCGCTTGGTCTGCAGGGCGTAGCCGTCGAGCTGCTCCAGCAGCTGCATCAGGCTACCCAGGTCGCGGGAAAAGCGCGTGAGCATGAAGTCCATCACCTCGTCGCCCAGAAAGACGCCGCGCGCGTCGGCCGCCTGGCGCAACACGGCACGGCGCTCGGGTTCGGTCAGCACCTGCAGCTGGAACACATGACCCCAGCCCAGCCGGGTGCGCAGGTCTTCGCGCAGCTGCAGGCCGGCGGGCGCCAGTTCGCCCGCGGCCAGCACGCCACGCTGATGGGTCTGGGCGTTCACAAACCAGTTGAAGGCGGCGTGCTGCTGCACGGCGGTGTAAAGGTGCACGTCGTCCAGCAGCACCACGGCCCATTGCTCGTTGAATTCGGGCGGCTCCAGCACCGATGCGTCGAGCCAGCCGGCGCTGGCGCCCTGATCGCGCAGCGCCTCGCGCACCGCCTTGAGCAAATGCGTCTTGCCGCTGCCACTGCCACCCCAAAGATAGGTGGGCACCGGTGAGCGCGTGGGACTGCCGGCCCACAGCTGCAGGTGGCGCAGTGCGGCCTCGTTCGGGCCGGCAAAAAAACCGTCGAGCGTGGGGCCGGTGGCCAGGCCAATGTCCAGCGCAATCTGTTTCATGCGGAGACGGGCGCCTCAGTCACGGTAGAGCTTGCTGGCCATGTAGCTGTCGCGCGCACGCCGGATGCCCACCAGCAGCACAGCACTGGCCGGCAGTGCCACCAGCACGCCGACAAAGCCGAACAGCTGACCAAAGGCCAGCAGCGCAAAGATCACGGCCAGCGGGTGCAGGCCGATACGCTCACCCACCAGGCGCGGCGTGAGGAACAGGCTTTCCAGCACCTGGCCAGCACCAAACACCACCGCCACCATCACCAGCGCCTTGACCGACGCAAACTGCAGCAGCCCGGCCAGCGTGGCCAGCACCAGGCCCAGGCCAAAGCCCAGGTACGGCACAAACATGGCCAGGCCAGTGAACAGGCCGATGGGCAGCGCCAGGTCCAGCCCGAACAGCGCCATGCCCACGCTGTAGAACAGCGCCATGAGCAGCATCACCAGCAGCTGGCCGCGCAGGTACTGGCCCAGCACCTGGTCGGCCTCTGCAGTGAAGCTGTCCACCGCGGGGCGCAGGCGCTGGGGCACAAAGGCCAGCACCTGGGCCACGATGCGGCTCCACTCCATCAACAGGTAGAACAGCGCCACCGGGATCAGCACCGCATTGCCCAGCACCGCCAGCGCCACGCTGCCGCCGAGCTTGATGGACGACAACAGCGGGCCCATGGCGTCTTCAAAGTTGGCGTTCAGGTACTTGAGCACAAAGGCCTTGATGCTGACCACGTCAAACGACGCTGACACCCCCAGCTGGGCCAGCAGCGGCTGCAACCAGGTGTTGAGCTTGTCAAACAGCACCGGCACCTGCTCGCGCAGCAGCGGCATTTCCTTGGCCAGGATGGGCACGATCAGCAGCACCACACCCAGCAGCGCCACGATGAAGAGCAGTTCCACCACCAGCACGGCCACCACGCGCGGCAGCCGGCCCCGGCCCAGGTTGTCGAGCCAGTTGACCAGCGGCGTCAACGCATAGGCCAGCACCGCCGCCACCACAAAGGGCGTGAGCACCGGGCCGAGGGCCCACAGTACCAGCACAAACAGCGCCGCGATCAGCAGCCAGGCCGCGGCACGTTTCTGGGTGGAGGTGAATTGCATACGGAAGGGCTGAAGGGGGCTGAGGGGCCAGCCCTTAAAATCAGGGGCAAATTCTAGTCCGCCTGCCCTTTCCGCCCTGTAATGACGCCCATTGGGCGCCCACCCCATGACCCAGACTCCCCTCTCCTACAAAGACGCCGGTGTAGACATTGACGCCGGCGACGCGCTGGTCGAGCGCATCAAGCCGCTGGCAAGAAAGACCATGCGCGAGGGCGTGCTGGCCGGCATTGGCGGCTTTGGCGCGCTATTTGAAGTACCCAAACGCTACAAGGAACCGGTGCTGGTGAGCGGCACCGACGGCGTGGGCACCAAGCTCAAGCTGGCGTTTGAATGGAACATGCACAGCACGGTGGGCATTGACCTGGTGGCCATGAGCGTGAACGACGTGCTGGTGCAGGGCGCCGAGCCGCTGTTCTTTCTGGATTACTTCGCCTGCGGCAAGCTCGACGTGGACACCGCTGCTGCCGTGGTGGGCGGCATTGCCCGCGGCTGCGAGCTGAGCGGCTGTGCGCTGATCGGCGGCGAAACCGCCGAAATGCCGGGCATGTACCCGGCGGGCGAATACGACCTGGCCGGCTTTGCCGTGGGTGCGGTGGAAAAATCAAAAATCCTCACGGGCGCCAGCGTGAAGCCCGGCGACGCGGTGCTGGGCCTGGCCTCCAGCGGTGTGCACTCCAACGGTTTCAGCCTGGTGCGCAAGTGCATTGAACGCGCCGGCAGCGCCCTGCCCGCCACGCTGGACGGCAAGCCCTTTCGCGACGCGGTGATGGAGCCGACCCGCCTGTATGTGAAGAACGTGCTGGCAGCGCTTGCAGCCCACCCCATCAAGGCGCTGGCGCACATCACCGGCGGCGGCCTGCTGGAAAACATCCCGCGCGTGCTGCCCGAGGGCACGGCAGCCCTGCTCCACAAGGGCAGCTGGCCCCAGACGGAGCTGTTTGCCTGGCTGCAGACGACGGCCGGCATTGACGACTTCGAGATGAACCGCACCTTCAACAACGGCATTGGCATGGTGGTGGTGATCGACGTCGCCGAGGCCGTCGCCTGCGCCGCCACCCTGCGGGCGGCGGGTGAAACGGTGTACGACATTGGCGTGATCGCCCCGCGCGGCGACGGCGCGCCAGTGCGCGTGGCCTGACGCCCCAAACCCGTGCGTCGGCCAACAGGCGCCCTGCGCGCCGCGCCGGGCCGTGTTGCTTTGCTACAAAAAGACTAGCACCTGGCGCAGCCCGGTTCTGGACTTGCGGGCGTTTTTGTACCAAACTGTATCGTTCAGTACCAACTCTTTACCCGCACCGAGAGGCAAGCATGCCGGTCATCGCAGTCGTCAACCGCAAGGGCGGCAGTGGCAAAAGCACACTGTCAGCCCATATTGCGGCGTGGTGCGCCCGGCAAGGCCACTCGGTCATGCTCGGTGACGTGGACCGCCAGCAGTCCAGCCGCGCCTGGCTCAAGCGCCGCGCCCCCACCCTGCCCGCCATCGCGCCCTGGGCGCTGGACCAGAAGAACGTGCTGCGCGTGCCGACCGGCATCACCCATGTGGTGCTCGACACACCCGGTGGCATTCATGGCTTTGAGCTGGCGCGGGTGGTGATGTTTGCCGACGCGATCATCATGCCGGTGTGCCATTCGGTGTTTGACCGCGAATCCGCCGCCGCTTGCCATGCCGAGCTGATGGCCCTGCCCCGTGTGGCCAGCGGGCGCTGCCGGCTGGCCACGGTGGGCATGCGCATCGACGGCCGCACCAGCGCCGGAGAAGTTCTGCGCAAATGGTCGGAAGACCTCGGGCTGCCGTTTCTGGGCGTACTGCGCGAGACCCAGCTCTATGTGCGCTGCCTCGAGCGCGGCCTGACGATTTTTGACCTGACGCCCAGCCAGGCAGCGACCGACATGGCGCAGTGGCAACCCATCATTGAATGGATGACGCCGCTGCTCAACCCGGTGCAGGCGGCCAACGACCCATCGCCCGTCAGCCGGGTGGTGACGCGGCCCACCCGGGCCGCCGGGCTGGGCAGCTCGCGGCCCAACAGCCTGATGCCGGCACAGGACTCGCTGGTGCATGGCGGGCGGCTGTCGGCATTTGCCGCCGCCACGCGGCCGGCGGCGGTGCCGGCGCAACCGGTGAACAAGCCGTCACTGCCGCGTTCGGCCAACCCCGGCGAATCCTCGATTCCGCAGTTCCTGAAGCGCGGGACCTAGCTCTTCTCGCGGCGCAGCTGCGCCACCCGGTCGGCCATCGCGTCGATGTCCAGCGCGTCCTGCGCGTGCGAGAGGTAGGTTTCCAGATCGTCCACCGCCTGCGCCGTGTGGCCCTGCTCGGCGTGGGCCAGCCCGCGGTCGCGGTACTCGGACCAGGCGTCGGGCAGCAGCACGATCAGCCGGTCCTGCACCGCCACCACGCGCGGCCAGTCTTGTTGCGTGCGGTGGATCTCCTTCAGGTTGCGCAGCATGCGGGCAATGATGTCGCGCGCAGGCGCCGCCTGCAGGTACAGGCCCAGCGGCACCTCGAACTCGTCCACCAGGCCGCTGCGACGGCGGTACGGCTCCAGCCGTTCGGCCAGTTCCTCGCGGCTGAGCGACTGGCCGGTAAACGGGTCGATCACCACCTGGCCCTTGGGCAGGTTCACCTTCACCATGAAATGCCCCGGAAACGCCACACCGCGGGCGTGCAGGCCCAGCCCCTGGGCCAGCTCCATCCACAGCACGGCCAGTGAAATGGGAATGCCACGACGGGTGCGCAGCACGGCGTTGAGGTAGCTGTTGTCCGGGTCGTAATAGTCGTTGACGTTGCCGCCAAAGCTCAGGTCGCGGAAGAAGAACTGGTTGAGCATGCGCAGGCGCTGCAGGGGCGCGGCGTCGGCCGGCAGGCGGCGCTTCAGGCGGGCCAGCAGCTGGTCCACGTCGCCCAGCACCTGCTGGACGTCGAGGTCGGGGTATTCGTCCTGCGCCAGGCTGGTGGCGGCCTCCAGCAGCGGGAAGTGGTCGTCGCTTTGCACCAGGGTGGCGAAGTACGCCAGCGGGGTCGGGGCCTCAAGGCTGAAATTCATGAATCTTTGTAATGGACGGCGCCACGGGCGTCAACCCGTGGGCGTTGCGCGCACCCTACTTGCGCGCAAACTGCCGCAGCTTGAGCCCGGCCGCCAGCAAGGCCGCAAAGTAGATGGTCACGCCCCCGCCGACCATCAGCGCGAGCAGGCCGATGCGCTTGAGACTCTCGGCACGCAAGGCCGTCCAGTCAAACCCGTTGGCGCCCCACATCAGGAACACCGCCAGCAGCGCACTGGCGGCCACCACCTGCAACGCAAACACCCCCCAGCCCGGCTGCGGCCGGTAGGTGCCGCGGCGCAGCAGACCCACCAGCAGCCACAGGGCATTGATGAGCGCGCCCAGCCCGATCGACAGCGCCAGCCCCGCGTGCTTCAGCAGCGGTACCAGGGCGATGTTCAACAGCTGGGTGATGACCAGCACCGCAATGGCGATGCGCACCGGCGTGCGGATGTCCTGGCTGGCGTAAAAGCCCGGCGCCAGCACCTTGATGGCGACCAGCCCGATCAGCCCCACGCCATAGCCCACCAGCGCCAGCGACACCTGGGTCACGTCAGAGTTCTTGAAGGCGCCGTAGTGGTACAGGGACGCCACCAGCGGCGTGGCAAAGGTCAGCAGCGCCACCGACGTGGGCACCGCCAGCAGCACCACGAGGCGCAGGCCCCAGTCGAGCATGTCGGAATAGCGCTGGCTGTCGTCGGCCGCCTTGGCGGCAGCCAGCTGCGGCATCAGCACCACCCCCACCGCCACACCCAGCAGCGCGGTGGGGAATTCCATCAGGCGGTCGGCATAACCGAGCCAGCTGACGCTACCGGGCGTCAGCCACGACGCGATCTGGGTGTTGATCAGGATCGAAATGTGCGCCACACCCACGCCCAGCAGGGCTGGCAGCATCAGCCGCGCAATGTTGCGCACGCCAGCGTCCTGCCAGGCGGCGCGCAGCGCGGACCATGCCAGGCCAATGCGCGGCAGCACGCCAATGCGGGCCAGCGCGGGGATCTGCACCGCCAGCTGCAGCACGCCCCCCACCATCACGCCTGCGGCCATGGCGTAAATCGGCTCGATGCCCATGCCGGCAAACCACGGCGCGCCCTGCCAGGCGGCCACAATCATCGAGACATTGAGCAGCACCGGCGTGGCCGCCGGCACGGCAAAGCGCTTCCAGGTGTTAAGCACGCCGGCCGACAGCGCGACCAGCGACATGAAGGCGATGTAGGGAAACATCCAGCGCGTCATGAGCACCGCCGCCTCAAACCCCTGGGCCGACTGCTTCAGGCCGCTGGCCAGCATCCAGACCAGCACCGGGGCCAGCGCCACGCCCACCACGCAGGTGGCCAGCAGCACCCAGACCAGCACCGTGGCCACCGCACTGACCAGCTGGCGGGTGGCTTCGTCGCCGTTTTTCTCCTTGGACGCGGCCAGCACCGGCACAAAGGCCTGGCTGAACGCGCCTTCGGCAAACAGGCGGCGCAGCAGGTTGGGGATGCGGAAGGCGACGTTGAAGGCGTCGGTCAAGGCGCTGGCGCCAAAGGCCGCGGCCATGAGCAGCTCGCGCACCAGCCCGGTGACACGCGAGACCAGGGTCAGCAGGGAGACGGTAGACGCGGCTTTGAGCAGGCTCACCGGGGGAAGTGTAGCTCGTCTATAATGGAGGGCTTTGCTGGCATCATCCTCAGACACAAGGAACACACACCATGGCATCAGCCAAACCCAAAAAGAAGAACCCGCGCCTCGCGTCGGGCCGCAAGCGCGCCCGCCAGGACGTCAAACTGAACGCCGCGAACACCTCGCTGCGCTCCAAATACCGCACCGCTGTCAAGAACGTGGAAAAGGCCGTTGCCGCTGGCGACAAGGCCAAGGCCACCGAGCTGTTCGCCAAGGCCCAGAGCGTGGTGGACATGGTCGCTGACAAGCAGATCTTCCACAAGAACAAGGCCGCCCGCGACAAGAGCCGCCTGTCCGCCAAGGTGAAAGCCCTGGCCACCGCCGCCGCCTGACGCCTCAGGCAAACAGCCCGGGCTGATTTCAGCCCGCCGTTTGAAACGGGTGCGCTGCCAGCAAAAGTGAGAAACCGCCTTCGGGCGGTTTTTTCATGGTCGCCCTCTTTTTCGGGAGTATCTTGGCGGCAAAGGCGTGTGCTGCTGGCTGACAACGTTGAAACGCCAACACCCGCTTCGCGGCAGGCGGTGCCCGGTTGGGGCGATCTCTGTGGCGGCGAGGAGCGCAGAGCCGGGGGCGGCGCGCGCAGCGCGCTTCGTCGTCATGCTTGCCGAAGCTGTTTGAGCGGCGTGAGCGCAGCGAACACAGCGAGTTCTTCGGCACGACCCCGGGCCGAGCACCGCAGCGGAGTTGGCGCCAGGCGCCAACCGCCACAGTGTGAGCCCCTGCCGGGTACCGCCTGGCGCGAAGCAGCGCCAAAAAGCCAACACAAACGAAATCAGGACTTGGAATCAGGCACCAGGCAGGCCTCGGCCACCTGCAGGTCGTTGTCGCGGGCGAAGTTGAGGCAGAAGTCCCAGGCCATGGGCTCGTGGTCGCGCAGCTCGCGGTTGACGACCACGCATTTGACGCCGTTGATGACGGTGGGCACGCACCAGGGGGAGTAACCGAGGTGGCTGCCCGGCTGGGCGCCGCCGGGGCGGAAGGAGCTCATCACACCGGCCAGCCGCTCGGCCCAGTCGCTGGGGCGGAAGGTCTTGCCGTCGCGGGTGATGCCCTGGATGAAGACTTCTTTGGCGGTGGGGGAGACCATCGGGTGGGGATGTCCTGAACGGTGGCCGGCAACAGGATCACTGTTGCTGCAGCGCACAACTATTGTATCTTATATAAGACTTGCGGCCCTGTCAGTCCGCTGTCACGGACCGCATCGCAGTGATGCGGAATTGTCAAAAACCCAAGCAAACACTGCGCCTAAAATCGCGTCTCAACGGCCCTACTTTCGTTGGGCCGCTTTGTTTTTCCCCTTGGAGAACCCGCATGACCGCGCTGATCGAAGCTTCGTCGCCCCACACCATGAATACCTACGGCCGCGTGCCCATCGCGCTGTCGCATGGCCAGGGCGTGCGCGTGTGGGACGTCAACGGCAAGCAGTACCTCGACGGCCTGGGCGGCATTGCAGTCAACACGCTGGGCCACAACCACCCGAAGCTGGTGCCCGCGCTGCAGGACCAGGTCAGCAAGATCATCCACAGCTCCAACTACTACCACGTGCCCAACCAGGAAAAGCTGGCCGCCAAGCTGGTGGAGCTGTCGGGCCTGACCAATGTGTTCTTCTGCTCCACCGGGCTGGAAGCGAACGAGGCGGCGCTGAAGCTGGCGCGCAAGTTCGGCCACGACAAGGGCATCGAGAAGCCCGAGATCGTGGTGTACGAAAAGGCCTTCCACGGCCGCAGCATCGCCACGCTGTCGGCCACCGGCAACGTGAAGGTGCAGGCCGGCTTCGGCCCGCTCGTGGAGGGATTCATCCGCGTGCCGGTGAACGACATCGCCGCGCTGAAGCAGGCCACCGAGGGCAACCCCAACGTGGTGGCGGTGTTCTTCGAGGCCATCCAGGGCGAAGGCGGCGTCAACCCCTTTCACATGGACTACCTGCGCCAGTGCCGCGCCCTGTGCGACGAGCGCGACTGGCTGCTGATGATCGACGAGGTGCAGTGCGGCATGGGCCGCACCGGCAAGTGGTTTGCCCACCAGTGGGCGGGCATCGTGCCGGACGTGATGCCGCTGGCCAAGGGCCTGGGCTCGGGCGTGCCGATTGGCGCGGTGGTGGCGGGCCCCAAAGCCGCCCACATCTTCCAGCCCGGCAACCACGGCACCACTTTTGGCGGCAACCCGCTGGCCATGCGCGCCGGGGTGGAAACCATCCGCATCATGGAAGAAGACGGCCTGCTGGCCAACGCCGCCAGCACCGGCGCCCACCTGAAGGCCGCGCTGGAGCGCGAACTCGGCGGGCTGCCGGGGGTGAAGGACATCCGGGGCCAGGGCCTGATGCTGGGGGTGGAGCTGGCGCAGCCCTGCGGCGTGCTGGTAACGCGCGCCGCCGAAGCCGGCTTGCTGATCAGCGTCACGGCCGACAGCGTGATCCGCCTCGTGCCGCCACTGATCCTGACAGTGGCCGAAGCCGACGAGCTGGTGGCCATCCTGGCGCCGCTGGTCAAGGCGTTTCTGGCGGAGCAGCCATGAGCGCACCGATCCGCCACTACCTGCAGTTCAGCGACTTCACGGCCAGTGAATACGCCTGGCTGTTCGAGCGCGCAGCCGTCATCAAGAAGAAGTTCAAGGCCTACGAGAAGTACCACCCGCTGGCCGACCGCACGCTGGCCATGATCTTCGAGAAAGCCTCCACCCGCACGCGGGTGAGTTTTGAGGCCGGCATGTACCAGCTGGGCGGCAGCGTGCTGAACCTGACCACCGGCGACAGCCAGCTGGGCCGCGCCGAGCCGATCGAGGACACGGCACGCGTCATCAGCCGCATGGTGGACCTGGTGATGATCCGCACCTTCGGGCAGGAACGCATCGAGACCTTTGCCGCGCACTCGCGGGTGCCCGTCATCAACGGCCTGACCAACGAGTTCCACCCCTGCCAGATCCTGGCCGACATCTTCACCTACATCGAGCACCGCGGCTCCATTCAAGGCAAGGTGGTGGCCTGGGTGGGCGACGGCAACAACATGGCCAATACCTGGCTGCAGGCCGCCGAGCTGCTGGGATTCACCGTGCATGTGAGCACGCCCAGCGGCTACGAGGTGGACCAGGACGTGGCTGGCATCCGCAGCGCCGACAGCTACAAGGTGTTCCACGACCCGATGGACGCCTGCCGCGGCGCCGACCTGGTGACCACCGACGTCTGGACCAGCATGGGCTACGAGGCCGAAAACGAAGCCCGCAAGAAGGCCTTCGCCGACTGGTGCGTGGACACCGACATGATGAAGGTGGCCAAACCCGACGCGCTGTTCATGCACTGCCTGCCCGCCCACCGCGGCGAGGAGGTCGAGGCCGACGTGATCGACGGCCCGCAGTCGGTGGTGTGGGACGAGGCCGAGAACCGCATGCACGCGCAGAAGGCCCTGATGGAGTACCTGCTGCTCGGCCGCGTCTGAAGCCCGATGTCGGCCTGCACGTCCTGCGGCGCCTGCTGCGCGAGTTACCGGGTGGACTTCGCCGTCTATGAACTCGTGTCCATGAGCGGCACCGTGCCGGATGGGCTGACGGTGGAGGTCAGCGGCGCCACCTGCCGCATGCGCGGCACCGACCACGTGCCGATCCGCTGCGCGGCATTGACCGGAAAGGTCGGCGAACGGGTGGCCTGTGGCATCTACGAATGGCGCCCGGCGCCCTGCCACGAGTTGGAAGAAGGCAGCTACGGCTGCGAAAAGGCCCGCGCACGCCACGGCCTGCCGCCGCTGGACGCGCTGGCCGGCTGACCAGATGCTTTAAGCCTCAAGTATTTTTGCCGGTTGTTGGAAATAACCGACACCACAGGATTTTGGGCGGGTGCAAACTTTTGCCCATGCCACGCCACACCCCCCGCCTCTGGGACATCTCGCCGCCGGTCCAGCCCGGCGCGCCGGTGTTCCCCGGCGACACGCCCTACCAGCAGCAGTGGTCGGCCACCATCGGCCCCGGCTGCCCGGTCAATGTGAGCGCCATCACGCTGTCGCCGCATGTGGGCGCGCACGCCGATGCGCCGCTGCACTACGACCCGGCGGGCACCGCCATTGGCGCGCTGGACCTGACGCCCTTCCTCGGGCCCTGCCGCGTGATCCACGCCATCGGCTGCGGGCCGCTCATTGAATGGCAGCACCTGGCGCACGCGCTGGCCGGCCTGCCGCCGCGCGTGCTGGTACGCACCTATGCCCGCATGCCGGTGGACCACTGGGACGCAGCGCTGACGGCCTACGCGCCCGACACCGTGGCGCGGCTGGCCGACCTGGGCGTGCAGCTGATCGGCCTTGACACCGCCAGCATCGACCCGGCCGACAGCAAGACGCTGGACAGCCACCAGGTGATCCGCCAGCGCGGCCTGCGCGTGCTGGAGAACCTGGTGCTTGACGACGTGCCCGAGGGCGACTACGAGCTCATCGCCCTGCCCCTGAAACTGATGACGGCCGACGCCTCGCCCGTTCGCGCAGTCCTGCGCGACCTCGCTGAGCCCGGCACTGCCCCGAGAAGCCCATGACCACCCTGCAAGACTGCCAGGCGCTTGACGCCCAGGACCCGCTGCGCGCGCTGCGTACCCTCTTCACCATCCCGCCCGGTGTGATCTACCTGGACGGCAACTCGTTGGGTGTGATGCCTGCCAGCGCCCCGGCCCGCGTGGCCGCCGCGGTGACACAGGAATGGGGCGAAGGCCTGATCCGCAGCTGGAACAGCGCGGGCTGGTTCGCGTTGCCGCAAACGTTGGGCGACAAGATCGCGCAGCTCATCGGCGCCGGTACCGACGAAGTGGTGGCCACCGACAGCACCTCGATCAACCTCTACAAGGTGTTGAGCGCGGCGCTCAACATCACCGCGCAGGACGCGCCACAGCGCAAGGTGATCGTCAGCGAGCGCAGCAACTTCCCGACCGACCTGTACATCGCCGAAGCGCTGTGCAAGGAACGTGGCCTGCAGCTCAGGCTGGTGGAGCCGCATGAGATAACGGCCGCCCTGACGCCCAATGTGGCCGTGCTGATGCTGACCCATGTGAACTACCGCACCGGCGCCATGCACGACATGGCCGCGGTCACGGCTGCCGCCCACGCGGCGGGCGCGCTCACGGTGTGGGACCTGGCGCACAGCGCCGGCGCCGTGCCGGTGGACCTGCGCGGTGCCAACGCAGACTTCGCCATCGGCTGCGGCTACAAGTACCTCAATGGCGGCCCGGGCGCGCCCGCCTTTGTGTGGGTCCACCCGCGTCACGCCGACCGCTTCTGGCAGCCGCTGGCCGGTTGGTGGGGCCACGCGGCGCCGTTCGAGTTCACGCCCGACTACCGGCCCGCGCCGGGCATCACACGCTACCTGTGCGGTACCCAGCCCATCCTGAGCATGACGGCGCTGGACTGCGGGCTGGACACGCTGCTGGCCGCACAGCCGCTGGGTGGCATGGCGGCGCTGCGCCACAAGTCGCTGGCGCTGACCGACCTGTTCATTGCGCTGGTGGAGGCGCGCTGCGCGGGGCATGGCCTTGGGCTGGCAACGCCGCGTGAGCACGCGCAACGCGGCTCGCAGGTGTGCCTGACGCGGGACACCGGCGCCTACGCCATCGTGCAGGCGCTGATCGCGCGCGGCGTGATCGGTGACTTCCGCGCCGGCGATGGCGGCCAGCACCTCGACATCCTGCGCTTCGGCTTCACGCCGCTGTACATCGGGTTCGAGGATGTGTGGAACGCCGTGGAACACCTGCGGCAGTTGCTGGACAGCGGCGAATGGCAGCGCCCCGAATTCAACCAGAAGCATGCGGTGACCTGATGAGCTGCCCGCACCACCCCGCCAGCCCGCCGGAGCCGACCGGCCTGCCCGAGGCCATCGTCCATGACGAAAAGGCCAAGCTCGACTTCAGCCAGGACATGAGCTACGGCGACTACCTGCAGCTCGACGCGATCCTGAACGCGCAGAAGCCGCTGTCGCCCGACCACAACGAGATGCTGTTCATCATCCAGCACCAGACCAGCGAACTCTGGATGAAGCTGATGCTGCACGAGCTGCGCGCCGCCATCGCCTGCGTGGCGAAGGACGAGCTGGGCACTGCCTTCAAGATGCTCGCGCGGGTGAGCAAGATCATGGAACAGCTGGTCCACGCCTGGGATGTGCTGGCCACCATGACGCCGCCGGAGTACAGCGCCATCCGCCCCTACCTGGCCAGCTCCAGCGGCTTCCAGAGCGCGCAGTACCGCTGCATTGAATTTGCGTTGGGCAACAAAAACGCCGCCATGCTCAAGCCCCATGCCCACCGCCCCGACCTGCTGGCCATGGTGCAGGCCGCGTACGAAGCGCCGTCGCTGTACGACGAAGCGCTGCGCCTGCTGGCCCGGCGCGGCCTGGCCGTGCCCGCCAGCCACACGCAGCGCGACTGGACGCAGCCCTACGCTGAAAGCGACGGCGTGGAACAGGCCTGGCTGGTGGTCTACCGCGACCCGAAGCAGTACTGGGACCTGTACCAGCTGGGCGAGGAGCTCACCGACCTGGAAGACGCCTTCCGGCTCTGGCGCTTCCGCCACGTGACCACCGTGGAGCGCGTGATCGGCTTCAAGCGCGGCACCGGCGGCACCGGCGGCGTGCGCTACCTGCGCAAGATGCTGGACGTGGTGCTGTTCCCCGAGATCTGGAAGCTGCGCACCGACCTGTAGCGCTTCCTGGCGCATTCTTATCGGTCAAATCGGCCCGCAGCCCGCACCGGCACTGCGTGAGGCGCTATTGAATTGATAGCACTTCAGTGCCCTGCATGGCCGTACAGCCAGGGCATGTCGAGCAGCCGCGGGCCCAGCAGCCGCAGTGACGCATCGCGCGCCAGGCGCAGCGGGCCGCCGGCGTGAAAGATGTGCCCGTTGCGCAGCGCACGCTGCTGCACCCGCGCCACCCGCTGCCAGCGGTTGAGCGCGTAGCGCTTCAGGCGCAGCGGCAGTTCAATGTCGCCCATGGCCAGCGCGCGCGCCAGCTCGGCGGCGTCTTCCACCGCCATGCCGGCGCCCTGGGCCAGGTAGGGCAGCATGGGGTGGGCGGCGTCGCCCAGCAGCGCCACCCGGCCGCGCACCAGCGCGTCGGCGCCCGGCACGGGCGCCCGGCCACACAGCGCCCACAGCCGCCACTGCGGCACCGCCTCGGCCAGCGCGCGCAGCGGCGGGGCGGCGCCGCGCAACGCGGCGGGCAGCCCGCCAGCCTCGGCCGGCAGATCGGCCGGTGCGATGTCCCAGTTGGCAAGGTCCGGCGGGCGCGGGCCTTCAATGAAGCCGGCGATGTTGAGCCACTCGCCGCCACGCACCGGGTAATGCACCACATGCAGCCGCGGGCCCAGCCAGGCCATCACGTCCTGGGTGCGCAGCGCGGCCGGCAGGTCGGCCTGGCGCAGCAGCGCGCGCCAGGCCAGATGGCCGGTGTAGCGCGCCGGTTCGTTACCCGGCCAGGCGTCGCGCACCCGGCTCCACACGCCGTCGGCGCCCACCAGCAGGTCACCTTCCACGGCCAGACCATCCAGTTGCAGTTGCACCGCGTCGGCCGTCTGCGCCACGGCCTGCACGGTGCAGCCTGTGCGCAGCGCCACGGCGTCGTGCGCCGCCACCGCGTCGAGCAGCAGCCGGTGCAAGTCGGCCCGGTGCACGGTAAGGTAAGGCGCGCGGTAGCGCTGCAGCATGGCCGCGCCCAGCGGCAGCGTGGCCAGCCGCTCGCCCGTGTCGGCGCGCATCACCTGCAGGGCCTGTGGCCGGGCGGCCACGGCGTCCAGCCCCGGCGCCAGGCCCCAGCCTTGCAGCACACGCACCGCGTTGGGCCCGAGCTGGACGCCCGCGCCCACCTCGCCAAACGCAGCGGCCTGCTCGTACAGGCGCACCCGCACCCCGCTGCGGGCACAGGCCAGCGCGCAGGCCAGACCGCCGATGCCGCCCCCGGCGACCAGGGCCTCCAAGGGGTTGCCCGTCACGCCGCCAGAAGCTGCCGCAGCACAAACGGCAGGATGCCGCCGTGGCGGTAGTAGTCCACCTCGATCGGGGTGTCGATGCGCAGCGTGATCGTGACCTCGCGGCGCTGGCCGTCGGCGCGGGTGATGACCAGCGTGGCGTCGCTCTGCGGCCGCAGGTCGGCGGCGGGAATCACGTCCACGGTTTCATCGCCCTTCAGGCCCAGCGTTTCCCACGACTCGCCGGCCTTGAACTGCAGCGGCAGCACGCCCATGCCCACCAGGTTGCTGCGGTGAATGCGCTCGAAGCTGCGCGCCACCACGGCCTTGATGCCCAGCAGCTGCGTGCCCTTGGCGGCCCAGTCGCGGCTGGAGCCGGTGCCGTATTCCTCGCCCGCAAAAATCACGGTGGGCACGCCGGCGGCCATGTACTTCATGGCCGCGTCATAGATGGCCATCTTCTCGGGCTGGCCGTGCGGGTGGCGGTACAGCGTGAGGCCGCCCTCCTCGCGCGAACCGTCGGGGCCGGGCGGCAGCATCAGGTTCTTGATGCGCACGTTGGCAAAGGTGCCGCGCATCATCACCTCGTGGTGGCCGCGGCGCGCGCCGTAGCTGTTGAAGTCGGCCTTCTGCACGCCCTGGGCCAGCAGCCACTGGCCAGCGGGCGAGCTTTCCTTGATCGAACCGGCGGGCGAAATATGGTCGGTGGTGATGGAGTCACCGAACAGTGCCATAACCCGCGCGCCCCGCACGGACACAGCATCGTTGGCGGCTGCGACCCGCGCGGAACCTTCGTGAGTCGCTATCAAATCCATAGCAAATTCGCGGAAGAAGGGTGGCTCGGCAATGTAGGTGCTGGCCGGCCAGGTGTAGGTGGCGCCCTGCACGCCCCTGATCTTTTCCCAGAGCTTGCCGGGTTCGGTTCGCACCTTGGTGTAGTTCTCGCGGAAGGCCTTGCCGTTCATCGCGAACTTCATGAGCGCGTGGATTTCCTCGCTGCTGGGCCAGATGTCGCCGAGGTACACGTCCTTGCCGCCCTTGCCCTGCCCTACCGGCTCGGTCATCAGGTCCTTCAGCACGGTGCCCGCAATCGCATAGGCCACCACCAGCGGCGGGCTGGCCAGGAAGTTGGCCTTGAGGTTGGGGTGAATGCGCGCCTCGAAGTTGCGGTTGCCCGACAGCACGGCGGCGCAGACCAGGTCGTTGGCGGTGATAGCCTCGTTGATCTCGGGCGTCAGGTCGCCGGCATTGCCGATGCAGGTGGTGCAGCCGTAGCCCGCCAGTGCAAAGCCCAGCTTCTCCAGGTAGGGCAGCAGCCCGGTTTGCGTGAGGTATTCAGTGACGATGCGCGAGCCGGGCGCCAGCGAGGTCTTGATGTGGGGCTTCACCTTCAGGCCCGCTTCCACCGCCTTCTTCGCCAGCAGACCGGCGGCCAGCAGGACGCTGGGGTTGGACGTATTGGTGCAGCTGGTGATGGCGGCGATCAGCACATCGCCATTACCGATGGTCACGCCCTGGGTGGCTTTGGCAGCCGGCGCGGCTTCCGAATGCGCGGCGGCCAGCGTGGGCTTGTTGGCCTCCATCTCCACCACCATGCGCGCGGCGCCGGCCGGCGTGGGCGGGTTACCGGGGACAGTGGCATCTTCCAGCGCCGCGCCACCGGGCTGCAGACCGCGGCGCGTGTGCAGCAGGGCGGCTGGCTGGTTGAAGCCGTTTTCGCTGTTGGGCTTGCTGAACAGCGCCGTGAACTGGCTCGCCACCTGGCCCAGCTCAATGCGGTCCTGCGGGCGCTTGGGGCCGGCCAGGCTGGGTGTCACGCGGCCCAGGTCGAGGGTGATGGTCTGCGAGTAGTCGATCTCGCCGCGGGCGGGCACTCCAAACAGGCCCTGGGCGCGGAAGTACGCCTCGAACGCTTCAATCTCGGCCTTGCTGCGGCCCGTGCCCCTGAAGTACTCGATGGTCTTTTCATCCACCGGGAAGAAGCCCATGGTGGCGCCGTACTCGGGCGCCATGTTGGCAATGGTGGCGCGGTCGGGCAGCGCCAGCGTGCGCGTGCCTTCGCCAAAGAACTCCACAAACTTGCCCACCACCTTGTGCTGGCGCAGGATTTCCGTGACGCTGAGCACCAGGTCGGTGGCGGTGCAGCCTTCGCGCAGGCGGCCGGTCAGCTCGAAGCCCACCACGTCAGGCGTGAGGAAGTACACCGGCTGGCCCAGCATGGCGGCCTCGGCCTCAATGCCGCCCACGCCCCAGCCCACCACGCCAATGCCGTTGATCATGGTGGTGTGGCTGTCGGTGCCCACCAGGGTGTCGGGGTAGTACACACCATCCTTGCCCTGGTGCACGCCGCGCGCCAGATATTCCAGGTTGACCTGGTGCACGATGCCAAAGCCCGGCGGCACCACGCCAAAGGTGCTGAAGGCCTGCATGCCCCATTTCATGAATTCATAGCGCTCGCGGTTGCGCTGGAATTCCAGCTTCATGTTCAGGTCGAGCGAGTTCTTCTTCCCGTAGTGATCCACCATGATCGAGTGGTCCACCACCAGGTCCACCGGCACCAGCGGCT
The DNA here is from genome assembly GCA_046348225.1 of Ramlibacter sp. Classification (GTDB taxonomy): domain Bacteria; phylum Pseudomonadota; class Gammaproteobacteria; order Burkholderiales; family Burkholderiaceae_C; genus JAXMEQ01. Next base: position 138,355 of record JAXMEQ010000008.1, on the reverse strand, counting down.
CGATGGCGCTGACCTTTTTGCCCAGCCGCGCGGCGGTGCTGCGCATGGCGGCCAGGTCGGCCAGCAGCGGCACGCCGGTGAAGTCCTGCAGCACCACGCGGGCCACCACAAACGGAATCTCGTCGGTGCGCGCCGCGCTGGGGCGCCAGTTGGCCAGCTGCTGCACATGCGCGGGCGTCACCTTCTTGCCGTCGCAATTGCGCAGCACCGACTCGAGCACGATGCGGATGGACACCGGCAGGCGGGCGATGGCGGGGTACTGCTTCGCCAGCGCCGGCAGCGAATGGAACTTGCCAGTCTTGCCGCTGGCGGTCTTGAAGGTCTTGAGGGTGTTGGCAAAGGCGTGGGTCATGTGAACCTCTCTTTTCTTGTTCGAGCTTGCGCCATTGTGCCGCCGCGACCGCAGCCGCGCAGCCCATCCGGAAGCCAAATTACAAGAGGCGCACCGATTGGCTCTGAGCCGAGAGAAGCGCCACCGCCTCTTTGTCGAAAGAAACGAAGGTTTCTCCTCCGAGCCAGCGACCTTCGTAGGCAATCACACCGTCGGCAAAATCTCCGCCGGCTTCAAGCAGCGCCTGCAAAAAGGCCTGAATTGCGGGCCTGAATCGCAGCGGGTCGCCAGAAACAACCCGCTACTATCAGCATGCCGAATTGCCTCTTTAGCCTGGCCGACTGAGTTGCGCAATCGACAGAATGCCGCGTTCAAACCCCTTCAATCACGCCACAACGCCAGCTTCCGGACTCGACTTACTGTCGATTTTCGGCTAGGGCGCAATTTGCGTTGTCCGTGACAAACAAATAGCTAACAGCGATTACCACTTAGCCTCGTGCCGACAGCGATCAGGGATTCATTGTCGAAACTGCATTTTCGACAGGACATTTGATTTCACGCAAGTGCCTGAATTTGTTACGGAAAAGAAAAGTCTAGCTAGTTGGAAAAATAAAAGTGCAAGAAAAATCACGGGGTTTACATAAATTTGACTGCATGCAAGCCATTCAACTTACACCGCGGAGGTGGTTGGTACAAAACCTTTAACTCGGGATGACTGAAATAAGTTTTCTCTTGAAAGGCCCAGTCGGGCTACTTGTATTCACAAGTCCATAAGACTTCATCCCTTGATTTTCAGGATTGATCACGACAGTGAAGTCCCCGCAACCTTGTATTTTGGAAGTGTTGACGGTGACATAGATTTCAACGTTACCGCTTTCGTCGACGCGAGTCTTGATCGGGAAATGCCCGGTGTAGCAAGTGCTATACGAATAGCGAGTTACGAGCTTTTTCTGCTTCAGGTCAACCTCAGTCAACACCGGCGTCCCTAAGTCTGAAAGCTCGGCGTACACAAGCGCGGTTTTTTGTTCAATGAAGCGTTCGGCGGCCTGTTTTTTTGCGGCAAGTGTTGTAGCTGGTGGCACATCAGGATTAGGCAGCGTCTGAATGATTTCATAGAGAGATTTGCCACCAAGCTCAGGGTACGTCGCACACCCGGAGACCATTGCAAAAACAGAAGCAGTCAGGATGAAACTAAAAATCTTCATGGCGAATCCTCTTCGTAACGTGTTTACATGAATTCGAGTGTATGTATTCAATTCAACAAAAAAAGCGCACATCTAACGAGGTGCGCCATGATGCTATAGAGTTAATCAACTAAGTCGCAGCGGCGGTTCTATAAACTCCTCGCTCGCCAGCTATCTTCTGTTCTTTTCTTAGGGCGTTCAACGCACCCGCGATGGTGCCTTGCAGTCGCTTATTTCCAGTGGCATTCAGTTTTTCGAGCAAAGAACGTCGGCTCAGTCCCTCTGGCGATTGGCTGACAAGTTCGAGAATTTTCACCTTCAGCCCCTTTTGGTGATTACCTGGGCTTCGTAACGGTGCTTTAGCCACACGCTTGCCATCGAGCGCATTCAAGTATGCGTCGATGGCAGCCTGCTGTTTACGGATCGACACCTCCTCTTGGTCGAGTTCTGCCCTGCGAGCGGCAAGATCTTCCAGCAATTTTGCAAGTCTTTGCTGCTCTTGCTCCATGGTCTGTGCCAAATTCATATTGATCTCCGATATGTAAAGTTCGGATCATCCCACACTACATAACAATCTACTATGGCGATGATCCATACAAAGCTATGTATGAAGCTTCGTCCCAGTCCAATTCATCCAGGGGAAAGCGCGTGAGCTCATTTTCAACTTCTTCCCCCAAGTCACTGCGGGCGCTAATCGAAATGAAGGGTGGCACAGGGGGCGTCTTGATATCCGGCTGCGCAACCGGGTCGATCAGCCTATGCTGCAGTGCCGGGGCTTCGCCCTGGACTTCGACAAGGAGGGACGGCTGCGCGCGGCTTGCCGCATCAAGCTCGCCACCGCCTTCCAGAAACAATGGCGCCGGGCGATGCACTGGCGTGGCAAGATGAGGGCGCCTGCGGAGATTCTTGAACTACAGGTGGCCGCACTCAAGAACACATTCCTTGGGCGCGGCCAGTACAGCGCTTTCCGTTTCCGCTGGTGACGCTTACTCAACCGCAGGCAGGTAGCGCACGGCCAGCACGCCGTCGATGCCGCGCAGGGCGGCCAGCACCGGCTCGCCCACCGGGCTTTCCACATCGACCAGGGTGTAGGCCATGTCGCCGCGCGACTTGTTGACCATGTTGTGGATGTTCAGCCCGGCCTGGGCCATGGCGGTGGAGATCTGGCCCAGCATGTTGGGCACGTTGGCGTTGGCAATCGCCACGCGGTAGGCCGACTCGCGCGGCATCACCACGTTGGGGAAATTCACCGCGTTGACCACGTTGCCGTCTTCCAGGTAGTCCCGCAGCTGGTCGGCCACCATGATGGCGCAGTTTTCCTCGGCCTCGCGGGTGGAGGCGCCCAGGTGTGGCAGCGCAATCACGCGCGGGTGGCGGTTGACCGCGGCAGAGGGAAAGTCGCACACATAGGCGCCCAGGGCGCCGCTGTCCAGCGCCGCGAGCACGGCCGCGTCGTTGACGATGCCCTCGCGCGAGAAGTTCAGCAGCACAGCACCGGGCTTCATCAGGCCCACGTTGTCGGCGTTCACGGTGTCGCGCGTCGCGTCCAGCAGCGGCACGTGCAGCGTGACGAAATGCGCGTTCTTCAGCACCTCGGCCACGCTGGCGGCCTTCTTCACCTGCGAGGGCAGGCTCCAGGCCGCGTCCACCGTGATTTCCGGGTCGTAGCCCAGCACATTCATGCCCAGCTTGATGGCGGCGTCGGCCACCAGGCAGCCGATCTTGCCCAGACCCACGATGCCCAGCGTGTGGCCGGCCAGCTCATAGCCGGCAAAGTTCTTCTTGCCGTCTTCCACCGCCTTGTCCATGTCGGGCATGGCCGGGTCGAGCGCGGCGACGAAGCGCAGCGCCTGCGGCAGGTTGCGCGCCGCCATGAACAGGCCGGCCAGCACCAGCTCCTTGACGGCATTGGCATTGGCACCCGGCGCGTTGAACACCGGCACGCCGCGCGCGCTCATGGCCTTGACGGGGATGTTGTTGGTGCCAGCGCCCGCGCGGCCGATGGCCTGCACGCTGGGCGCGATGGCCATGGCGTGCATGTCGGCCGAGCGCACCAGCACCGCGTCGGGCGCGGCGATGTCCTTGCCCGTGGTGTAACGCTGCGCCGGCAGCCGCTTCAGGCCGTTGGCGGAGATCTGGTTCAGCAGCAGGACCTGGAAGGGCTGGCCCATGGCATCAGCCGTTCTGCTTTTCAAATTCCTGCATGTAGGCCACCAGCGCCTTGACGCCTTCGATCGGCATGGCGTTGTAGATGGAGGCGCGCATGCCGCCCACCGAGCGGTGGCCCTTGAGCTGGATCATGCCGCGGGCCTGCGCGCCCTTCAGGAACGCGTCGTCCAGCGACTCGTCCCTGAGCTTGAAGGGCACGTTCATCAGCGAGCGGTCGGCCGGGGCCACCGGGTTGCTGTAGAAACCGCTGGCGTCCAGGTAGTCGTACAGCACCGCGGCCTTGGCTTTGTTGTGCGCTTCCATGGCGGCCAGGCCACCCATCGCCTTGATGTGCTTCAGCACCAGGCCCACGATGTAGATGGCGTAGGTGGGCGGCGTGTTGTACATCGAGTCGGCTTCGGCCTGCGTCTGGTAGTTGAAGGCCGACGGGGTGATGGGCAGCGCATGGCCCAGCAGGTCGTCGCGCACGATCACGATGGTCAGGCCCGACGGGCCCATGTTCTTCTGCGCGCCGGCGTAGATCAGGCCGTACTTGGCCACGTCAATCGGGCGCGACATGATGTTGGACGACATGTCGGCCACCAGCGGCACGCCGCCGGTGTCGGGCGTCCAGTGGAATTCCACGCCACCAATGGTTTCGTTCGAGCAGATGTGTACGTAGGAAGCCCCGGGGTCGAGCTTCCAGTCGGCTTGCGGCGGAATGGCGGTGAACTTGCCCGCCTCGCCCGACGCGGCGGTGTTGACCGTGCCGTAGTTCCTGGCCTCCTTGGCCGACTTCTTGGACCAGTCGCCGGTGATCACATAGTCGGCGCGGCCGTTGCGGCCGATCAGGTTCATGGGAACGATGGCGTTCTCGCCAATGGCGCCGCCCTGCATGAACAGCACCTTGTAGTTGGCAGGGATGCCCATCAGCTCGCGCAGCAGGCTTTCGGCCTCGGCATGGATGGCGATGAACTCCTTGCCGCGGTGGCTCATCTCCATCACCGACATGCCGCTGCCATGCCAGTCGAGCATTTCTTCGGCTGCCTGGCGCAGCACGGGTTCAGGCAGGGTGGCGGGGCCGGGGCTGAAATTGAAGACGCGTGTCATGAATGCTTTCTCTCGGGGCTGAAGTGCGGGGAACCAAAGCGCTACAGCATACAAGAAAGGCCGCGCCGGCCTTACCATGCGCCCATGAACGCCGCCGTCCTTTCCGTCCCGGCCCCCGGCCGCCCTGCCCGCCCGTTTGGCGAGCACCTGCGCCACTGGCGCCAGCACCGCCGCCTGTCACAGCTCGACCTGGCGCAGGAGGCCGAGATTTCCACCCGCCACCTGAGCTTCATGGAAACCGGCCGCGCCGTGCCCAGCCGCGAGATGGTGCTGCGCCTGACCGAGCGGCTCGCCGTGCCGCTGCGCGAGCGCAACGCGCTGCTGGTGGCGGCCGGCTTTGCGCCGATGTACCGCGAACGGCCGCTGGACGACCCGGCCCTGGCTGCCGCCCGTCAGGCGGTGGACCTGCTGCTCAAAAGCCATGAGCCCTGGCCCGCGCTGGCGGTGGACCGGCACTGGAACCTGGTGAGCCACAACGCGCTGGTGCCACGCCTGCTGGCCATGGCCGACCCGTCGCTGCTGCAGGGCACCGTCAATGTGCTGCGCCTGAGCCTGCACCCGCAGGGCCTGGCGCCGCACCTGGCCAACCTGACGCAGTGGCGCCACCATTTGTTTGAGCGGCTGCGCCAGCAGATCAGCGTCACGGCCGACCCAGTGCTGACGGCGCTGCTGGAGGAACTGCGCAGCTACCCCGTGCCGCCCGACACCGACCAGCACATGGAAGGCGAACTGCCCGGCGTGGTGATGCCCTTCCGGCTGCGCACGCCCCACGGCGTGTTGAGCTTCATCAGCACCATCACGATTTTTGGTACGCCGGTGGACGTGACACTGCAGGAGCTGGCGCTGGAAACCTTCTTTCCGGCGGACGACTTCACCCGTGAGGTGTTGCGCCAGATGGCCAACTGATTCGAGGAAAAACAGGCTGTAGCCCGCGCCCCACTTGCGTGAGGCTCTATCAAAAGCATAGCAAATGAAAAAGCGGCCCGAAGGCCGCTTTTGTCTTGCGCGAAGGCGAAGCCGGCTTACACCGTCACGCCGTCGGCCACTTCCTTGTACTCGGCGATCTGGTCGAAGTTCATGTACTTGTAGATCTTGCTGCCGTCGGCATTGATCACGCCCATGTCGGCCTGGTACTCGGCCACCGTGGGGATGCGGCCCAGCTTGGACGCAATCGCCGCCAGCTCGGCCGAGGCCAGGTACACGTTGGTGTTCTTGCCCAGGCGGTTGGGGAAGTTGCGGGTGCTGGTGCTGACCACGGTGGCGCCTTCGCGCACCTGGGCCTGGTTGCCCATGCACAGGCTGCAGCCGGGCATTTCGGTGCGGGCGCCTGCTGTGCCGAACACGCCGTAATGGCCTTCCTTGGTGAGCTCGGCCGCGTCCATCTTGGTCGGCGGGGCCACCCACAGCTTGACCGGAATGTCGCGCCGGCCTTCCAGCAGCTTGGACGCCGCGCGGAAGTGGCCGATGTTGGTCATGCACGAGCCGATGAACACTTCGTCGATCTTCACGCCTTCCACCTGGCTCAGCAGCTTGGCGTCGTCCGGGTCGTTCGGGCAGCACAGCACCGGCTCCTTGAGTTCATCGAGGTTGATCTCGATGACGTGGGCGTACTCGGCGTCGCGGTCGGCTTCCAGCAGCTCGGGCTTGGCCAGCCAGGCCTCCACCGCCTTGATGCGGCGCTCCAGGCTGCGCTTGTCCTGGTAGCCGTCGGCGATCATGTTCTTCATCAGCACGATGTTGCTGTTGAGGTACTCGATGATCGGTTCCTTGTTGAGCTTGACGGTGCAGCCGGCGGCCGAGCGCTCGGCCGAGGCGTCGCTCAGCTCGAACGCCTGTTCGACCTTCAGGTCCGGCAGGCCTTCGATTTCCAGGATGCGGCCCGAGAACTCGTTGATCTTGCCCTGCTTGGCCACGGTCAGCAGGCCCTGCTGGATGGCGTAGTAGGGAATGGCGTGCACCAGGTCGCGCAGGGTGATGCCGGGCTGCATCTTGCCCTTGAAGCGCACCAGCACGCTCTCGGGCATGTCCAGCGGCATCACGCCGGTGGCGGCGCCAAAAGCCACCAGGCCGGAGCCGGCCGGGAAGCTGATGCCGATCGGGAAGCGGGTGTGGCTGTCGCCGCCGGTGCCCACGGTGTCAGGCAACAGCAGGCGGTTGAGCCAGCTGTGGATCACGCCGTCGCCCGGGCGCAGGGCCACGCCGCCGCGGTTGCTGATGAAGGCCGGCAGCTCACGGTGGGTCTTCACGTCCACCGGTTTCGGGTAGGCCGCGGTGTGGCAGAACGACTGCATCACCATGTCAGCGCTGAAGCCCAGGCAAGCCAGGTCTTTCAGCTCGTCGCGGGTCATCGGGCCGGTGGTGTCCTGGCTACCCACGGTGGTCATCTTCGGTTCGCAGTAGGTGCCGGGGCGAATGCCCTGCTGCACGCCATTCACCACCGGCAGGCCGCAGGCGCGGCCCACCATTTTTTGCGCCAGCGTGAAGCCGGCCTTGGTCGCCGTGGGCACCGTCGGCAGACGGAACACCGTGCTGGGGCCCAAGCCCAGGAATTCGCGGGCCTTGGCAGTCAGGCTGCGGCCGATGATCAGGTTGATGCGGCCGCCGGCGCGGACTTCGTCAAACAGCACGTCGCTCTTGAGCTGGAAGGTGGCGGCCACCTTGCCGTCTTTTTCGATCTTGCCGTCGTAGGGGTAGATGTCGATCACGTCGCCCATGTGGAAGTTCGACACATCCACTTCAATCGGCAGCGCGCCGGAGTCTTCCTGCGTGTTGAAGAAGATCGGGGCGATCTTGCCGCCGAGCGTCACGCCGCCAAAGCGCTTGTTCGGCACGAACGGGATGTCTTCACCAAAGCCCCAGATGATGCTGTTGGTGGCCGATTTCCGGCTCGACCCGGTACCCACCACGTCGCCCACGTAGGCGACGAGATTGCCCTTCTTCTTGAGCTCTTCGATGAACTTCATCGGGCCGCGCTTGCCGTCTTCCTCGGGCGTGATGCCAGGGCGGGCGTTCTTGAGCATGGCCAGGTAGTGCAGCGGAATGTCGGGGCGGCTCCAGGCGTCGGGCGCGGGCGACAGGTCGTCGGTGTTGGTCTCGCCCGTCACCTTGAACACGGTCACGGTGATCTTCTTCGCCACTTCGGGGCGGCTGGTGAACCACTCGGCATCGGCCCAGCTTTGCATCACGTCCTTGGCAAAGGCATTGCCGGCCCTGGCTTTCTCGGCCACATCGTGGAAGAAGTCGAACATCAGCAGCGTCTTCTTGAGCGCTGCAGCGGCCGTGGCGGCCACGTCCTTGTCGTCGAGCAGATCAATCAGCGGCTTGACGTTGTAGCCGCCGACCATGGTGCCCAGCAATTCGGTGGCCTTGGCCTTGGAGACCAGGCCTACCGAGATGTCGCCATGCGCCACCGCGGCCAGGAAGCTGGCCTTGACCTTGGCCGCATCGTCCACGCCCGGCGGCACGCGGTGGGTCAGCAGATCCATCAGGAAAGCTTCTTCACCAGCGGGCGGCGCCTTGACCAGATCAATCAGGTCGGCGGTCTGCTGGGCCGTCAGGGGCAGTGGCGGAATGCCGAGCGCGGCGCGTTCGGCGGCGTGTTCACGATAGGCTTTCAACATGGCTTTTCTCTCCGTTCAATCAGGGGCGTTCGGTTATTTGGTGGGGGCCGGCGCGTCAAGCAAGCTTGGTGCCGGGTTCTTCTTGAGGGCTTCGTTGACCGCGTGCTGGGCCGGGTTCATGCAGTCGTCGGCCAGGCGCTGGCCCAGCTTCTGGCTCATCAGCATGGACTTGTTGCCCAGCTGCAGCCACATCGCGCCGCGCTTGGGGTCTTCCAGCCGGATCGCACCGGTGCGGCTTTCCACCGGGTGCATGTAGAACCGCATGTCCTTGGTCCGTACCAGGAAGAAGCCCTCGCGGCGTGCCGGCGCGATGTTGATCGAGGCCCCCAGCTCGCAGGGGATCTCGCCCACATAGACGCGCTTGGCCACTTCGATGTCGGCGGGCGTCAGCGTCACGCTGGTGTCTTCGTCGATGGGTGTGTTTTCTTCCACGGCCTTGAGGGTCGAACGCGGCAGCGGGCGCTTGGCTTCAGGCTTGGCTTCGGGCTTCGCGGCCGGTGCGGGCGTCTGGGCCAGCACCAGGCCCGGGGCGAGGGCCATCAGGGTGGATGCGATGAGGGCTTTCATGGGGTTGTCTCCGGTATGGTTGTCAATGCCGCGGGGCCGTGAACCAGCCCCGCACGTCGTTGGGCAGCGGCCTTCCGGTCTGGTGCGCCCTCTCCAGCACCTGCCAGTAGTAACGGTAGCTCGCCCGGTCATGCAGCTGGCCGCCAAAACTGATGGGAGCCCAGTCAGCTTGTGCGGCAGCCGCTATTATTTTTGTAGCAGTTTCAATCTCGCCCGTGTCAGGCGCAAAGGCCTCGAGGATGGGCCGTATCTGCGCGGGGTGGATGCTCCACATGCGCGTGTAGCCATACTCGCGCGCGGCGCGGCGTGCGGCGGCCCGCATGGCCTGCGCGTCGCTGAACTCCGTGACCACACAGTGCGAGGGCACCTTGCCGTGGGCGTGCGCCGCCGCAGCGATTTCGAGCTTGGCGCGCACCACCAGCGGGTGGCTGAACTGACCTGCCGAGGACATGCCGTCAGACGCGATGGCACCGGCATGGGCAGACACAAAGTCCATCAGGCCAAAGCTCAGCGACTGCACCCGCGGGTGCGCGGCAATGTCAAACGCCCGATGCACGGCAGCGGGCGACTCGATCAGCACATGCAGCGGCAGCTGGCGGGCATCCGCAGCGTCGAGCGCTGCCACGGCCTGCTCGACATCACGCACCGACTCGACCTTGGGCACCATGATGTGGGTCAGGCGGTCGCCCACCTTGCCGGCAATGGTGGCAACGTCCTGGCCAAACGCGGCATGGTCCACCGGATGGACCCGCACCGCCACCCGGGCGCCCTCGCTGGCCAGCGCGACCAGCGCCACCACCAGGGCCGCATGGTCGGCCTCGCCGCCCACGGGCGCGCCGTCTTCGCAGTCCAGCGTCACGTCAAACACGCAGGCGCCGAACTCTTCGCGCATCTCCGCCTGCAACTGCAGGCTCTTGCGCATCCGTGCCTCGACGCCGCTGTAGTGGTCGCACACGGGCAGGAACATGCCCGCGGCCTGCGACCCCAGCAACACGTCACGCGGATGCTTCACGTCGCTTTACAGCAGATGGGCCACGCCGGCCTGCTCGTCCTGCAGTTCCTTGAGCGTCTTGTTGATGCAGGCCTGGCTGAATTCGTCGATCGGCAGGCCTTCCACCACGGTGTATTCACCGTTGGCGGTGGTCACCGGGAAGCCGAACATGGTGTCCTTGGGGATGCCGTACCAGCCGTCTGACGGGATGCCCATGGTGACCCACTTGCCGTTGGAGCCCAGCGCCCAGTCGCGCATGTGGTCGATGGCGGCGTTGGCGGCCGAGGCCGCCGACGACAGGCCACGCGCCTCGATGATGGCGGCGCCGCGCTTGCCGACGGTGGGCAGGAAGGTGTTGGCGTTCCATTCCTGGTCGTTGATCATGTCCTTGACGCTGGCGCCGCCGATGGTGGCGAAGCGGTAGTCGGCGTACATGGTGGGCGAGTGGTTGCCCCAGACGGTGAGCTTCTCGATGTCGGCCACGGCCTTGCCGGTCTTGGCGGCAATCTGGCTCAGGGCACGGTTGTGGTCCAGGCGCAGCATGGCGGTGAAGTTCTTGCGCGGCAGGTCCGGCGCGCTTTTCATGGCGATGTAGGCATTGGTGTTGGCCGGGTTGCCGACCACCAGCACCTTGACGTTGCGGCTGGCCACGGCATTCAGCGCCTTGCCCTGTGCCGTGAAGATCTGGGCGTTGGCCGCCAGCAGGTCGGCCCGTTCCATGCCGGGGCCACGCGGGCGCGCGCCCACGAGCAGGGCGTAGTCGGTGTCCTTGAACGCCGTGTTGGCGTCGCCATGGGCTTCCATGCCGGCCAGCAGGGGGAAGGCACAGTCTTCCAGTTCCATCATCACGCCCTTGAGCGCCTTCTGGGCCTTCTCATCGGGGATTTCGAGCAGTTGCAGGATGACCGGCTGGTCCTTGCCCAGCATTTCGCCGGAAGCGATGCGGAACAGCAGGGCGTAACCAATTTGGCCTGCGGCGCCGGTGACGGCAACGCGGACGGGCTTTTTGCTCATGGGGAATCTCCGAGAAGGTAGTGTTGTGAAACCGGCGTTGGCAGCGGTCTGCGCGAGGGGCAAAGCCGTGCAAAACAGCCCGGAAGTGTACCCGCGAAAACCCTGAGAAGTCAACTTGTCTTATGTCTTATATAAGATATGATTCATGTTGTTTCAAGCAGCCTTGCAACCCGCCCCAACCTGACGCCACGCTGATCCTTCATGGCCCAAACTTCCCCGCCCCTGCCCGCTGACAGTGCCGCTGACGCCGGCATGCTGGCGACGCCGGCGTTCAGCCCGCTGTATCAGCAGATCAAGGGGCTGATCCTGCAGAGCCTGCAAACCGGTGAATGGAAGCCGGGCGAAGCCATCCCCAGCGAAATGGACCTGGCCGCCCGCTTCCGCGTGAGTCAGGGGACGGTGCGCAAGGCCATCGACGAGCTGGCGGCTGAAAACCTGGTGGTGCGCCGCCAGGGCAAAGGCACCTTCGTGGCCACCCATGCCGAGCAGCACGTGCAGTACCGCTTCCTCAAGCTCATGCCCGACAGCGGCGACCGCGACAGCGAAGGCCCGGCACAGCGCCAGGTGCTCGAGTGCCGGCGGGTGCGCGCCAGCGCCGAGGTGGCGCGCGCGCTCGCGCTGCGCCCGGGCGACCCGGTGGTGCAGGCGCGCCGCGTGCTGGCATTTGGCGGTGTGCCCACCATCCTGGAAGACCTCTGGCTTCCGGGTGTGCCTTTCAAGGGCCTGACGACCGACCAGCTGGCCGGCTACCAGGGCCCCACGTACGCCATGTTCGAGCTTGAATATGGCGTGCGCATGGTGCGCGCCGAGGAAAAGATCCGCGCGGTGGTGCCGGACGCCCCGCAGATGGCGCTGCTCAACGTACCAGCGGGCACCCCCCTGCTGAGTGTGGAGCGCGTTGCGTTCACCTACAACGACGTGCCGATGGAACTGCGCCGCGGCCTGTACCGCACGGACACCCACCACTACCGCAACGACCTGAGTTAGTCGGGAAAGATGAAACCCTCACGTCAGTTTTGTGCGTTGCAATAGAATTTTGGGTTGTTTGCTTCAGTCAAATTACAACGCGGTTACATCTCATCCAGGAAAATCCCCATGACCGAGCTAGTGAAGAAGCGGCCAGAGTTCCGCAACATCAACGCCCTGACCGACCTGCCGAGTTACCGTTTGCCGGCTGCGGGCATCGTCTCCATCCTGCACCGCATCAGTGGCGTGCTGATGTTCCTGCTGATGCCGTTCATCATCTGGATGTTCGACGTCTCCGTCTCCTCCGAAATCTCGTTTGCGAAATTCAGGGCCGCCTTCAACAGCGGCCTTGGTTTTGTTCCGGGCTGGCTCTTCAAGCTGGTGGCGCTGGCCCTGATCTGGGCCTACCTGCATCATTTCTGCGCCGGCCTGCGCCACCTCTGGATGGACGTGAGCCACAAGGCCGTGAGCAAGCAGTTCGGCAAGAGCTCGGCCGTCACCACGCTGGCACTGAGCATCGGCCTGACGGTCGTGCTGGGCGCCAAGCTGTTCGGCCTGTATTGAAGGGAGCACGAACATGTCTGTGAACTACGGCTCCAAGCGCATCGTGGTCGGCGCGCACTATGGACTTCGTGACTGGCTCAGCCAGCGCGTCACCGCCGGCCTGATGGCCATCTTCACGTTGGTGGTGCTGGCGCAGGTCATCTTCAGCCGCGGCCCCATCGGCTACGACAAGTGGGCCGGCATCTTCGCCAGCCAGTGGATGAAGGTGCTGACCTTCGCCGTCATCGTGGCCCTGCTCTATCACGTCTGGGTCGGCATGCGCGACGTCTGGATGGACTACATCAAGCCCGTCGGTGCACGGCTGGTGCTGCAGATCTTCACCATCGTCTGGCTGCTGGGCTGTGCCAGCTGGGCCATCCAGGTGCTGTGGCGCCTGTGAGCCGCAAACCGTAACGAGACCCACGAACCATGAGCTATTCAAGCAACAACATCACCACCCGCAAGTTCGACGTCGTCATCGTCGGCGCGGGCGGCTCGGGCATGCGCGCCTCGCTGCAGCTGGCGCGCGCCGGCCTGAACGTCGCCGTGCTGTCCAAGGTGTTCCCCACCCGTTCCCACACCGTGGCAGCCCAGGGCGGCATCGGGGCGTCGCTGGGCAACATGAGCGACGACAACTGGCACTACCACTTCTACGACACGATCAAGGGCTCGGACTGGCTGGGTGACCAGGACGCCATCGAGTTCATGTGCCGCGAAGCGCCCAAGGTCGTGTACGACCTGGAGCACATGGGCATGCCGTTCGACCGCAACCCCGACGGCACCATCTACCAGCGTCCGTTTGGCGGCCACACCGCCAACTACGGCGAAAAGCCCGTCCAGCGCGCCTGCGCCGCAGCCGACCGCACCGGCCACGCCATGCTGCACACGCTGTACCAGCAAAACGTCAAGGCCAAGACCAGCTTCTTCGTGGAGTGGATGGCGATGGACCTGATCCGCGACGCCGAAGGCGACGTGGTGGGTGTGACGGCGCTGGAAATGGAAACCGGCGACCTGCATGTGCTGCACGCCAAGACCGTGCTGCTGGCCACCGGTGGTGCCGGCCGCATCTTCGCCGCCAGCACCAACGCCTTCATCAACACCGGCGACGGCCTGGGCATGGCGGCGCGCGCCGGCATCCCGCTGGAGGACATGGAGTTCTGGCAGTTCCACCCGACCGGCGTGGCCGGCGCCGGCGTGCTGCTGACCGAAGGCTGCCGTGGCGAAGGCGCCATCCTGCTCAACAGCAACGGCGAACGCTTCATGGAGCGCTACGCGCCCACGCTGAAAGACCTGGCACCGCGCGACTTCGTCTCGCGCTGCATGGACCAGGAAATCAAGGAAGGCCGCGGCTGCGGCCCCAACAAGGACTACATCCTGCTCAAGCTGGACCACCTGGGCGCGGACACCATCCACAAGCGACTGCCCTCGGTGTACGAAATCGGCGTGAATTTCGCCAACGTCAACATCACCCGCGAGCCCATCCCCGTGGTGCCCACCATCCACTACCAGATGGGGGGCATTCCGACCAACGTGCATGGCCAGGTGGTGACACAGACGGCCGACAGCCACAACGCCGTGGTCAATGGCCTGTATGCCGTGGGCGAATGCTCGTGCGTCAGCGTGCACGGCGCCAACCGGCTGGGCACCAACTCGCTGCTCGACCTGCTGGTGTTCGGCCGCGCCGCCGGCAACCACATTGTCGAGTTCGCGAGCCGCACCAAGTCCCACAAGGACCTGCCGGCCAACCCGGCTGACTACACGCTGGAGCGCCTGAACCGGCTGGACAACACGACCAGTGGCGAATACGCGCAGGACGTGGCCAACGACATCCGGGCCACCATGCAGCTGCATGCCGGCGTGTTCCGTACCCAGGCCAGCATGGACGAAGGCGTGGGCAAGATCGCCGCGCTGCGCGAACGCGTCAAGTCGGTGGGCCTCAAGGACAAGTCCAAGGTGTTCAACACCGCCCGGATCGAGGCGCTGGAGGTCGAGAACCTGATCGAGTGCGCGCAGGCCACCATGGTGTCGGCCGCCGCCCGCCGCGAATGCCGTGGCGCCCACACCGTAAGCGACTATGAACACCCGGCCGACCATCCCACGGCACCGCTGGGCCGTGACGACGCCAACTGGATGAAGCACACGCTGTGGCACAGCGCGAGCAACAGCCTGACCTACAAGCCGGTCAACCTCAAGCCGCTGACGGTCGAGTCCGTCCCGCCGAAGGTCCGCACGTTCTAACCCGACACCGCAGGTACACCCACCATGAAACGCACCTTCCAGATCTACCGCTACGACCCGGACAAGGACGCCAAGCCCTACATGCAGACCATCGAGATCGAGCTCGACGGCCACGAGCGCATGCTGCTGGACGCGCTGATGAAGCTCAAGGCGCAGGACCCGACGCTGTCGTTCCGCCGCTCCTGCCGCGAAGGCGTCTGCGGCTCGGACGCGATGAACATCAACGGCAAGAACGGCCTGGCCTGCCTGACCAACATGCTCACGCTGCCGGGCGTGATCACGCTCAAGCCGCTGCCGGGCCTGCCGGTCATCCGCGACCTGATCGTGGACATGACGCAGTTCTTCAAGCAGTACAACTCGATCAAGCCGTACCTGGTCAATGACAACGTGCCGCCCGAGAAGGAGCGCCTGCAGTCCCCGGAAGAGCGCGAAGAGCTCAACGGCCTGTACGAGTGCATCCTGTGCGCGAGCTGCTCCACCAGCTGCCCGAGCTTCTGGTGGAACCCCGACAAGTTCGTCGGCCCGGCCGGACTGCTGCAGGCCTACCGCTTCATCGCCGACAGCCGCGACGAAGCCACTGCCGAACGCCTGGACAACCTGGAAGACCCCTACCGCCTGTTCCGCTGCCACACGATCATGAACTGCGTGGACGTGTGCCCGAAGGGACTGAACCCCACGATGGCCATTGGCAAGATCAAGGAACTGATGGTGCGTCGCACCGTTTGAGCGCGATGTCCGACGAACTGCTGGATGAACGGGCGCTGAGTAAGCTGAAATGGCGGTGTCGCCGCGGCCTGCTGGAAAACGACCTGTTCATCGAGCGGTTTTTCAAAAGGCATGAGGCCGGCTTGACGACGAGCCAGGCCCAGGGCCTGAACCAGTTGATGGATTTGGCAGACAACGACCTGCTCGACCTTCTGCTTCGGCGCAAGGAACCGCAGGACGACATAAATACAAGCGAAGTAAGACAAGTGCTGGAAATGCTGCGGACCTGAACGGCCCCCGCCGAAGGACCGCCGCGCGCCAGATGTGTGGGCACGAACCTCAAGGAAACCGGAAATGAAACTCGCCGACAACAAAGCCACCCTGTCGTTTTCCAACGGCAGCCCCAGCGTTGACCTGCCTGTGTACCAGGGCAGCATTGGTCCGGACGTCATCGACATCCGCAAGCTGTACGCCCAGACCGGCATGTTCACCTACGACCCGGGTTTCCTGTCCACTGCGGCCACGCAATCGGCGATTACCTACATTGACGGCGACAAGGGCGAGCTGCTGTACCGCGGCTACCCGATCGAGCAGCTGGCCGTGAACTGCGACTTCCTTGAAACCTGCCACCTGCTGCTGTACGGCGAGCTGCCCAATGCCCAGCAGAAGACCGACTTCACCAAGCTGGTGACCAACCACACCATGGTCAACGAGCAGATGCAGTTCTTCCTGCGCGGCTTCCGCCGCGACGCGCACCCGATGGCGGTGATGACCGGCCTGGTGGGTGGCCTGTCGGCCTTCTACCATGACAGCACCGACATCAACAACCCGCAGCACCGTGAAATTGCCGCAATCCGCCTGATTGCCAAGATGCCGACGCTGGTGGCCATGTCGTACAAGTACAGCATTGGCCAGCCGTACATGTACCCCAAGAATTCGCTGAGCTATGCCGGCAACTTCCTGCACATGATGTTTGCCACGCCGTGCGAGGAATACAAGGTCAGTCCCGTGATCGAAAAGGCGCTGGACCGCATCTTCATCCTGCACGCGGACCACGAGCAGAACGCGTCGACTTCCACTGTCCGCCTGTGCGGCAGCTCAGGCACCAACCCGTTTGCTGCCATTGCCGCCGGCGTGGCCTGCCTGTGGGGCCCGGCCCATGGCGGTGCCAACGAAGCCTGCCTGAACATGCTGGAAGACATCCAGAAAATGGGCGGTGTGGCCAAGGTGGGCGAATTCATGAACCAGGTAAAGGACAAGAACTCCGGTGTCCGCCTCATGGGTTTTGGCCACCGTGTGTACAAGAACTACGACCCCCGCGCCAAGCTGATGCAGGAAACCTGCAAGGAAGTGCTGGGCGAACTGGGCCTGGAAAACGATCCGCTGTTCAAGCTGGCGATGGCACTGGAGAAGATTGCGCTGGAAGACGACTACTTCGTGCAGCGCAAGCTGTACCCGAACGTGGACTTCTACTCCGGCATCGTCCAGCGCGCCATTGGCATCCCGGTGAGCCTGTTCACCGCCATCTTCGCGCTGGCGCGCACGGTGGGCTGGATTGCCCAGCTCAACGAAATGATTGGCGACCCGGAATACAAGATTGGCCGTCCGCGCCAGCTGTTCACGGGCTCGCCGCGCCGCGACGTCAAGCCCATCGCCCAGCGCTGAAGCCTCCGCTTGAGACTCGTCCAGTCAGCCCAGGCGCTGCGCGAGGCGCTGGCCGGCAGTCCGCAGGGCACGCGCTGCGTCTGCAGCGTGGGGGCCTGCCAGGGCTGGACCAGTGTGGCCGAAGAGCGCTGGCCCGCCGACCGGATGACACCCGTCGCCACGCTGCGCGACCCGCAGGTCAACGAGCCCACGTTCAAGGAATGGCATCCGCACGGCACCCGCTATGACGCGCCGGACGCACCGGTGGCGCCCCGGCACTTCCCCTACAACCGCTGTGACCTGTGGCATTGCCGGCAATGCCAGCGCCACCTGCTTCGCTATACCGAGTTTGGCGGCTACTACGTTGACCCGCGTGTCCGCGTACTCGACCCGGCGCTGATTGCGGACGACGCGCCTTTGCCCTGACGCTGCAAGGCATGGCTGTCATCGTCATTTACGATGACCAATCAATCACTGAGAGGGATAATCCGGCAAAGCCATCGCTTGCAACGATGCCTTACCCATGAAAACCTCCGACCGCAACTTCGCCCGCCGCGTTGACCTGACCTCCCTGCAGCTGTTTGTTGCCGTGTGCGAGCTCGGCAGCATCGGCAAGGCCGCCGAGCGCGAGTTCATTGCAGCGTCTGCTGTCAGCAAACGCCTGTCGGACCTGGAAGCCACCCTGGGTACCACGCTGCTGTACCGCCACACGCGTGGCGTGAGCCTGACGCCCGCCGGTGAAAGCCTGCTGCACCATGCCCGCTCGGTGCTGTTCAGCCTGGAAAAAATGCAGGGTGAACTGTCGGAGTACGCGGACGGCGTACGCGGCCATGTCCGCATCCACGCCAACATCTCGGCCATCGTGCAGTTCCTGCCGGAAGACCTTGGCCGCTTCATCGGCGAGCACAGCCAGATCAAGATTGATCTTGAGGAGCACCTGTCCACCGAGGTCATCCGGGCCGTGCAGGAGGGCGCCGCCGATCTGGGGATCTGCCACACCGGTCTCGCCGGATCCGGCCACGGCCTGCAGGTGCTGCCCTACCGGCAGGACGCGCTGGCGCTGGTCGTGCCACGGCGCCATGCGCTGGCACGCCGCAAGGCTGTGGCGTTTGCCGAATCGCTCGACTACGACCATGTCGGGCTGCACGCCACCAGCTCGATTTACCTGGCCATGCGCGCTGCAGCGGCGTCGGTGGACCGGGCCATCCGTCTGCGCATCCACGTCACCGGGCTGGACGCCATGTGCCGGATGATCCACAACGGCCTGGGCATCGGGGTGATGCCGCGCCGCGCGTTCGAGCTGATGCATGGCGTGGGCGACCTCGCCTGCGTGCCGCTCACGGACGCCTGGGCCGAGCGCCAGATCGAACTGGTGGCGCGCGACTTCTCCAGCCTGCCGGTCACGGCCCGCCTGCTGGTGGACCATTTGCGCAGCCAGGGCAACACCACGCGCGGCACCCCCTCCGAATAAAATCACGTTCAAGCCAAAGGAATACACCCCATGGGACGCACGCTGTACGACAAGATCTGGGACGAACATGTCGTCCACACCGAAGAGGACGGCACCGCCATCCTCTACATCGACCGGCACCTGGTGCATGAAGTGACCAGCCCGCAGGCGTTTGAAGGCCTGCGCCAGGCCGGCCGCAAGGTCTGGCGCGTCAGCTCGATCGTGGCCACCGCCGACCACAACACCCCCACCACCGGCTGGGAGCTGGGCTACGACGGCATCACCGACCCGATCAGCAAGGAACAGATCACCACGCTGGACAAAAACATCAGCGAGTTCGGCTCGGCGGCGTACTTCCCGTTCCTGTCCAAGCGTCAGGGCATCGTGCACGTGATCGGCCCCGAGCAGGGCGCGACGCTGCCGGGCATGACGGTCGTGTGCGGCGACTCCCATACCTCCACGCACGGCGCCTTCGGTGCGCTGGCGCATGGCATCGGCACCAGCGAGGTCGAGCATGTGATGGCCACCCAGACACTGCTGGCCAAAAAGGCGAAGAACATGCTGGTCAAGGTCGAGGGCAAACTCAGCCCCGGCGTCACGGCCAAGGACATCGTGCTGGCCATCATCGGCCGCATCGGCACGGCCGGCGGGACGGGCTACACCATCGAATTCGCCGGGTCTGCCATTCGCAGCCTGAGCATGGAAGGCCGCATGACGGTGTGCAACATGGCCATTGAAGGCGGCGCACGCGCAGGCCTGGTGGCCGTGGACGACAAGACGCTGGAATACATCAAGGGCCGGCCACTGGCGCCCACGGGCTTCGAGTGGGAGCAGGCCGTCGCCTACTGGAAGACCCTGCAGTCCGACCCGGATGCGAAGTTTGACGCCGTGGTCGAACTGGACGCGGCGCAGATCATTCCGCAGGTGACCTGGGGCACCTCGCCCGAAATGGTGCTGGGCGTGGATGCCCGCGTACCCGACCCTGACCGGGAAAAGGACCCGAACAAGCGCGGTGCGATCGAACGCGCCCTGACCTACATGGGCCTGGAGCCCGGCAAGGCGCTGAGCGACATCTACGTGGACAAGGTGTTCATCGGCTCCTGCACCAACAGCCGCATTGAAGACATGCGCGAAGCCGCAGCGGTGGTGAAGAAACTGGGCCAGAAAGTTGCGAAGAACATCAAGCTGGCCATGGTGGTGCCGGGTTCCGGGCTGGTCAAGGACCAGGCCGAGCGCGAGGGACTGCACGAGATCTTCAAGGCCGCCGGCTTTGAATGGCGCGAACCGGGCTGTTCGATGTGCCTGGCCATGAACGCCGACCGGCTGGAGCCGGGCGAACGCTGCGCCTCCACCAGCAACCGCAACTTTGAAGGCCGCCAGGGCGCTGGCGGCCGCACCCACCTGGTCAGCCCCGCCATGGCGGCGGCGGCAGCCGTGCATGGTCATTTCGTTGACATCCGCAAATTTTCCTAAGGAGTGCCCTCATGAAAAAGCTCGTTGCCCTGTTCGCCCTGGCCGTGGTTCTGGCTGGCTGCAACACCGTGCGCGGTGTCGGCCAGGATGTGCAGAAAGCCGGCTCCGTCATCGAAGACGCGGCCAAGAAGAAGTAAATGCAGAAATTCATCCTTCACAAGGGCCTGGTGGCCCCGATGGACCGCGAGAACGTCGACACCGACGCGATCATCCCGAAGCAGTTCCTCAAGTCGATCCGGCGCACCGGCTTTGGCCCGAACCTGTTTGACGAATGGCGTTACCTCGACCATGGCGAGCCCGGCCAGGACCCGGCCAGCCGCAAGCCCAACCCGGACTTCGTGCTGAACCAGCCGCGCTACGCCGGTGCGTCCATCCTGCTGGCGCGCAAGAACTTTGGCTGCGGCTCGTCGCGCGAACACGCGCCCTGGGCGCTGGACCAGTTCGGCTTCCGCGCCATCATCGCGCCCAGCTTTGCCGACATCTTCTTCAACAACTGCTTCAAGAGCGGCCTGCTGCCGGTGGTGCTGCCCGAGCCGGTGGTGGACCGCCTGTTCAGCGAGGCCGCCGCCTTCCCGGGCTACCAGCTGACGATCGACCTGGAGCGCCAGGTCATCGTCAAGCCGCAGGGCGAGGAGATTGCGTTCGAGGTGCAGGCCTTCCGCAAGTACTGCCTGCTCAACGGCTTTGACGACATCGGCCTGACGCTGCGCCAGGCCGACAAGATCCGCAGCTTCGAAGCCCAGCGCCTGACGCAAAAGCCCTGGCTGGCCCAGACCCTGGTCGGGTGAGCCCCAGTTATCAAGGAAAAGGCTTCCAGCCCGCATGGCGCCTGCGTGAGGCGCTATAAAATCAATAGCAAAATGAAAATCGCAGTTCTGCCGGGTGACGGCATTGGCACCGAAATCGTGGCCGAGGCCGTGAAAGTCCTCAATGTGCTGGACCTGAAATTCGAGATGGAGTCCGCCCTGGTGGGTGGCGCCGCCTACGAAGCCCATGGCCACCCGCTGCCGGACGCCACGCTCAAGCTCGCCAAAGAGGCCGACGCCGTTCTGTTCGGCGCGGTCGGCGACTGGAAGTACGACAAGCTCGACCGCCCGCTGCGTCCCGAGCAGGCCATCCTGGGCCTGCGCAAGAACCTGGGGCTGTTTGCCAACTTCCGCCCCGCCATCTGCTACGAGCAGCTGGTGGGCGCCTCCAGTCTCAAGCCCGAGCTGATCGCCGGGCTGGACATCCTGATCATCCGCGAGCTGACGGGCGACATCTACTTCGGCCAGCCGCGCGGGCGCCGCACGGCGGTGGATGGGCATTTCCCCGGTGCCGAGGAAGCCTTCGACACCATGCGCTACAGCAAGCCGGAGATCGAACGCATCGCCCATGTGGCCTTCCAGGCCGCCCGCAAGCGCAGCAAGCGCGTGACCAGCGTGGACAAGGCCAACGTGCTGGAGACCTTCCAGTTCTGGAAAGACGTGGTGACGGAAGTCGGCCAGCAGTACCCCGACGTCGCGCTGGACCACATGTACGTGGACAACGCGGCCATGCAGCTGGTGCGGGCGCCCAAGAAGTTCGACGTGGTCGTCACGGGCAACATGTTTGGCGACATCCTGTCCGACGAGGCCGCCATGCTCACCGGTTCCATTGGGATGCTGCCCTCGGCCAGCCTGAATTCCAGCAACCAGGGGCTGTACGAGCCCAGCCACGGCAGCGCGCCGGACATTGCCGGCAAGGGCATCGCCAATCCTTTGGCTACAATATTGTCTGCTGCCATGATGCTCCGCTTCTCACTCAACCAGCCCCAGGCCGCCGACCGGATCGAGTCGGCGGTCAAGGACGTGCTCGCGTCGGGGTTGCGTACGGCGGACATCTGGTCTGAAGGCACCACCAAGGTCGGCACCCGCGAGATGGGCGACGCCGTTGTGGCTGCCATCACCAAAACCATTACCAAGGGCTAGAACAGCTCCGGTTCGTCGCGCGCCCTCCCCGGCCCAGACGAGCCGGGGAAACCAGATAACTTTTCTGAAAGGGCAATCGTGATGAGCAAGGTTGGTAACGTGGTCGGCCTCGTCGGCTGGCGTGGCATGGTGGGCTCGGTCCTGATGGACCGCATGCAGGCTGAAGGTGACTTCGGACTGATCGAGCCCGTGTTCTTCTCCACCTCCAACGCCGGTGGCAAGGCCCCCGCGCAGGCGAAGAACGAAACCACCCTCAAGGACGCGCACGACATCGACGCGCTGAAGAAGTGCGACATCATCATCACCGCCCAGGGCGGCGACTACACCACCGAGGTGTTTCCCAAGCTGCGCGCCGCCGGCTGGACCGGCCACTGGATTGACGCCGCGTCGTCGCTGCGCATGAAGGATGACGCCATCATCATCCTCGACCCGGTCAACCTGCCGGTCATCAAGAACGCCCTGGCCAAGGGCGGGCGCAACTGGATCGGCGGCAACTGCACGGTGAGCTGCATGCTGATGGGCGTGGGCGCGCTTTACAAGGCTGGCCTGGTCGAGTGGATGAGTTCCATGACCTACCAGGCAGCGTCGGGCGGCGGCGCCCAGCACATGCGCGAGTTGCTGACCCAGTTCGGCACCATCAACGCCGAAGTGCGCAGCCTGCTGGACGACCCCAAGTCGGCCATCCTGGAAATCGACCGCAAGGTGCTGCTCAAGCAGCAATCACTCACTTCCGACGAGACGGCAAACTTCGGTGTGCCGCTGGGCGGCTCGCTGATTCCCTGGATTGACAAGGACCTGGGCAATGGCGTGAGCCGCGAGGAATGGAAGGCCGGCGCGGAAACCAACAAGATCCTCGGACAGGGCGCGCAGTTCGGCACCGCTGAAACGCCGGTCGACGGCTTTTGCGTGCGCATCGGCGCCATGCGGTGCCACAGCCAGGCACTGACTTTCAAGTTGAAGAAGGACGTTCCGCTGGCCGACATCGAGGCCTTGATCGCGGCCGACAACGCCTGGGTCAAGGTCGTGCCCAACAACAAGGAAGCCACGCTCAAGGACCTGACGCCCGTGGCCGTGACCGGCACACTGGGCATTCCGGTGGGCCGCATCCGCAAGCTGGCAATGGGACCGGAGTATGTAGGCGCCTTCACCATCGGCGACCAGCTCCTGTGGGGCGCTGCCGAACCCTTGCGCCGCATGCTGCGCATCCTGCTTGACGCATAATCCGCGACAGGTTCGCATCGCAACGGCCTGTAATCGGTGGTTACAGGCCGTTGTCACATGACAACATCGCACACGCTGCAACGACCCGGCAGGGCGGGGCTGCAAAGTTAAAAGCTGTCTCAGCTTGTCAGGCTAAAACATTGATGTTATGGTCGTTTTAGCAAATTCAGTGGCGAGGCGTTTGTCCGCATGATCAGAAAAAAGTTGCCTGCAGATCGAGCAATGGGGGCGCACAAGTTGACGCAAAAGCCACCACGCTGGCAAGCATCCGCCTTGGCCATGGCCGCCGTGCTCGCGGCCGGTTTTTCACCCCTTGAGGCCCAGGCACTGGCGCTGGGCCGGGTAACCGTCCAGTCCGCACTGGGCGAGCCGCTGCGCGCTGACATTGATATCCCGGAGATCACCGCTGAAGAAGCTGCCAGCCTGCGGGCCGCCGTCGCGTCACCTGACGCCTTCCGGGCCGCCGGGCTGGAATACAACCCCGCGATGGCCAACCTGCAGATCACGCTGCAGCAGCGCCCCGGGGGCCGCATGTTCCTGCGGCTGACGAGCGACCGGACCATCAACGACCCCTTCATTGACCTGATCCTTGAAGCGAACTGGTCGGCCGGTCGAATCGTTCGCGACTACACCCTGCTCTTTGATCCGCCGAGCCTGCGTCCGGCCAGCCCACCCGCGCCAGTGGCCGCGCAAGTGCCGGCTGCCGTCGCAGCGGCGCCCGCCCCGCTGCCCGCTGCGCCGGCGCGTGCCACGGTGGTTCCGCCGCCGGCAGCCGCTGTCACGGCACCCCGCCCGCCAGTGGCGGCGCCACGTCCTGCACCCGCTGCGCGGCCGGCCCCTGCCGCCCAGGCAGCGCCCCGCCCGGCCTCCGGCGACGGGAAAAAGGTCACGGTCCAGGCCGGCGACACAGCCAGCCGCATCGCTGCCGCCAACAAGCCGGCCAGCGTCTCGCTGGACCAGATGCTGGTGGCCTTGCTGCAGGCCAACCCGGACGCCTTCATTGCCGGCAACATCAACCGCATCAAGGCCGGCGCCGTGCTGGAAATCCCGACCGCGGACCAGGCTGCACTGGTCGAGCCCGGCGATGCCAACCGGACGGTGATCGCACAAAGCCGCGATTTCAACGAGTTTCGCCGCAGGCTTGCTGAAGGCCTGCCCACCACGCAGGTCGCGGCGGCTGACCGGCAGGCCAGCGGCAAGCTGCAGGCCCGCGTCGAGGAAAAGAAGCCCGCTGCGCAGGCACCCGACAAGCTCACCCTGTCCAAGGGCGCCGTGCAAGGCAAGGCGGGCGAGGACAAGATTGCAAAAGAACGTGAGGCGAAGGAAGCCGCTGCGCGCGTGGCGGAACTGAACAAGAACATTGCAGAGCTGGCCAAGCTGGGCGCTGCTTCCGCAGCGCCGGCCAGCGCCGCCGCAGCAAGCGCGGCGAAGCCGGGTGTGGCTGTCCCCACGGGCGCGTTGGCTTCCGCCAGCGCACCCAAGCCGGCGACAGCAGCATCCGCACCGGCCCCGGCTCCTGCACCGGGGCCCGCCCCGGCTCCGGCCGTTGCCGCGGCCCCGACGGCCTCTGCTGCGCCGGTTGCGGCACCAGCCACCCCTGCGGCGGCCCCACCGACCGCGGCCATAACGGCCGCGACCACCGCATCCGCGCCGGCACCGTCCGCGTCGGCGCCCGCAGCGCCCAGCCCCGCGCCGGTAGCAGCCGCTGCCTCAGCGCCTGCCAAGCCTGCACCGCCCAAACCTGTGGTCAAGGCACCCGAGCCGATGCCGGAACCGAGCTTGCTGGACGACCTGCTGGAAAACCCGTTGATCCCGGCCGCGGGTGCCGGTTTGCTGGCCCTGCTGGTGGGGTTCGGCGTCTACCGGGTGCGGCAACGCAAAAAGTCCACCCAGGTCGACAGCTCGTTCCTCGAAAGCCGGCTGCAGCCGGATTCGTTCTTCGGCGCCAGCGGTGGCCAGCGGATTGACACCAATGAAGGGGGGCCGACCGGCTCCTCCATGGTGTACTCCCCCAGCCAGCTCGACGCGGCTGGCGACGTGGACCCGGTGGCCGAGGCCGACGTGTACCTGGCCTACGGGCGCGACCTGCAGGCCGAGGAAATCCTCAAGGAGGCGCTGCGCACCACACCGCAGCGTGTGGCCATCCACGGCAAGCTGCTGGAGATTTATGCGAAGCGGCGTGACGCCAAGGCCTTTGAGTTTGTCGCCACGGAAGCCTATACCCTGACGCGTGGCGAAGGTCCGGACTGGGAGCACATCTGTGAGCTTGGCCAGGACCTGGATCCCGGCAATTCACTTTACCGACCGGGGGGTCAGCCAGTCCCCGGGGGTGCCGCCCCTGGCATGGCTGCCGGTGGCGCCAGCGATTTCGCCATGGCCACGGCCAAGCATGTGCTGCCGCAGGAACTGGCGTCCGCACCCCCCTCGGTCGATCTGGACCTGGACCTCGACTTCTCCATCGGTGACGACATGGCGTATGCGCCAGCGGTCAACCTGCAAGCCACCACCCCGATGCAGATCGAGCCTACCGTGGCGTTCACGGCAGCGCCGCCGGAACCGCCTGCACTGGACATGGACTTTGGCAGCGGCACGGTGGCGCTGGCGCCGACAGCGATGCCGGACCTGCCCGCCATCAGCACGGACATCGATGAGCCTGTACGTCTGTCGGCTCCGGACCTCACGCTGTCCGAGAACGACCTGAGCTTCTCCCCCGAAGCCTTCAGCCCGCCTGCACCGGCACCGCAAGCAGCGGCGCCTGCTCCGACGCCGCCCGCAGATTCCGGCATGATTGAATTCGATCTGGGTGCGTTGTCACTGGACCTGGATCCACCGGCGGTCGCACCACCGCTGCCGGTCGTCAACGGCGACGATACCGCGGGTGCACCGCTGGATACCGGCAGCTCGGCGATCAGCACCGGCTTTGACGACATGGGCGCCGACCCGCTTGCCACCAAGCTCGCGCTGGCCGAGGAGTTCAGCGCCATTGGCGACCCCGACGGTGCGCGCAGCCTCGCCGAGGAAGTCATGGCCGAAGCCTCGGGACCGCTCAAGGCCCGGGCGCAGCGCTTCCTGGCGGAACTGGCCTGAGCCTTTCGACCGGTTCCTTCCCTCCCTTGGTGGTGATTGCCCTGCATGTGAGGCCCGACCAATGAGTCGGCAACGCTGGGCCCTGGGCATCAGTTACAACGGGCAGGCTTACGACGGTTGGCAAAGTCAACCCTCGGGCCAGACCGTGCAGGACCAGCTGGAAACGGCCCTGGCTCAGTTCATGGACCACCCCCGGGACCATGTTTCCACAGTGTGTGCGGGCCGCACGGATGCGGGCGTCCACGGCCTGATGCAGGTGGTGCACCTGGACACAACGCTGCACCGCGAGCCCTTTTCGTGGGTACGCGGCACCAACCGCTACCTGCCATCTGACATTGCGGTGCAATGGGCGCAACCTGTCCCCGACGAATTTCATTCCCGCGCAAGCGCCATTGCCCGTCGCTATGCCTATGTGCTGCTGACATCTCCGGTGCGCCCCGGTGTCGAGGCGGGCCGCGTCGGCTGGGTGTTCCGCCCGCTCGATGGCGACGTCATGCGCGCCGCTGCGGCGCTGCTGCTGGGCGAGCATGACTTCACGTCGTTTCGTGCCTCGGCCTGCCAGGCGCTGTCACCGGTCAAGACCCTCAGGCACATCGCCATCACACAGCGTGGCGCCTACTGGCGGTTCGAGTTCGAAGCCAACGCCTTTCTGCACCACATGATCCGCAACATCATGGGCTGCCTGCTGGTGGTCGGTCAGGGCCAGCAGCCGCCGGGCTGGCTGAAGGAGGTGCTGGCCGCACGCGACCGCGACGCCGCAGCACCCACCTTCGCGCCCGACGGGCTCTACTTTCTTGGCCCGGTCTATGACCCCAGGTGGGGCCTGCCCGAGCGCACCGCTGCGTATGATTGGCTGCCATGAGCACCCAGCGCACCCGCATCAAGATCTGTGGCCTGACGCGCGAACAGGACGTGGACGCCGCAGTCGAGGCCGGCGCCGATGCCGTGGGTTTTGTGCTGTACGACAAGAGCCCGCGCCACGTGACGCCGGCGCGCGCCGCCGAACTGGCCCGGCGGCTGCCGCCGTTCGTGACGCCGGTGCTGCTGTTCGTCAACGAGTCTGCTACAAAAATCATAGCGGCCTGCGCAGCAGTGGCGGGGGCTGTAGCCCAGTTTCATGGCGATGAACGCCCCGCCGACTGCGAGGCGGCCACCGGCCACGGCAGCCGCCCCTGGCTGCGCGCCGCCCGAATCCCGCTGGACGAAGCCACACCGTTTGACTTGGTAAAATTCGCGTCCGACTTCTCAAAAGCCCAGGCCATCCTGCTCGACGCCCATGTCGACGGGTACGGCGGCGGCGGAAAAGCATTCAATTGGTCACGGCTTCCAGCAAACGTCAACTGTCACCTCGTTTTGTCTGGTGGGCTCACGCCTGCAAACGTGACCGATGGCATCCTGCAAGTGCGCCCGCGTTGCAAGACGCTGGCCGTTGATGTGAGCTCGGGCGTCGAGGCTGCCAAAGGCATCAAGGACGCCCGCAAGATCCATGAATTCGTCGCCGCCGTGCGTGCGGCCGACGCGCAACTTGCAGGACCCCATGTACGAATACCACCAACCTGACCCGACAGGCCATTTCGGGAAATACGGCGGCAGTTTCGTCAGCGAGACGCTGACCCACGCCATCAACGAACTGCGCGAAGCCTATGCCCGGTACCAGCATGACCCGGCATTCCTGGCCGAATTCCGCTACGAGCTGAAGCACTTCGTCGGCCGCCCCTCCCCCATCTACCACGCCGCACGTACCAGCCGCGAGCAGGGCGGCGCGCAGATCTACCTGAAGCGCGAAGACCTGAACCACACCGGCGCCCACAAAATCAACAACGTGATCGGCCAGGCCATGCTGGCCCGGCGCATGGGCAAGCCGCGCGTGATCGCCGAGACCGGCGCAGGCCAGCATGGCGTGGCGACGGCCACCATCTGTGCCCGCTACGGGCTGGAATGCGTGGTCTACATGGGCAGCGAGGACGTCAAGCGCCAGAGCCCCAACGTCTACCGCATGAAGCTGCTGGGCGCCACTGTGGTGCCGGTCGAGTCCGGCAGCAAGACCCTGAAGGACGCGCTCAACGAAGCCATGCGCGACTGGGTGACGAACGTGGAAAACACGTTCTACATCATCGGTACCGTGGCCGGCCCGCACCCCTACCCGATGATGGTGCGCGACTTCCAGAGCGTGATCGGCGAGGAATGCCTGACCCAGATGCCCGAATTCCTGAACGGCGGCCAGCCCGACGCCGTGGTGGCCTGCGTGGGCGGTGGCAGCAACGCCATGGGCATCTTCTACCCCTACATCCAGCAAGACAGCACGCGCCTGATCGGCGTGGAAGCCGCCGGTGAGGGGCTGGACAGCGGCCGCCATTCCGCGTCGCTGCAGCGCGGCAGCCCGGGCGTGCTGCATGGCAACCGCACCTACATCCTGCAGGACGACAACGGCCAGATCACCGAAACGCACAGCGTCAGCGCAGGCCTGGACTACCCCGGCGTGGGCCCTGAACACGCCTGGTTGAAAGACATCGGCCGCGCCGAATACGTGGGCGTGACCGACAAGGAAGCGCTGGACGCCTTCCACTACCTGTGCCGCACCGAAGGCATCATCCCGGCGCTGGAGTCGAGCCATGCCGTGGCCCACGCGATGAAGCTTGCAAAGACCATGCGGCCGGACCAGAGCATCCTGGTCAACCTCTCGGGCCGGGGTGACAAGGACATCGGCACCGTGGCCGACCTGAGCAATGCCGACTTCTACTGCCGGCCCAGTTGCCGCGGCCAGTCGGTCAAGGGCCAGGAACAACCCGTGCAGGTGGTGCGATGAGCCGAATTGCCCCCACGCTGCAGGCACTGCAGACACAGGGCCGCAAGGCGCTGATTCCCTACGTGACCGCCGGCTTCCCGTTTGCCGACGTCACCCCCGAACTGATGCACGCCATGGTGGACGCGGGCGCCGACATCATCGAGCTGGGCGTGCCGTTTTCCGACCCCATGGCGGACGGCCCCGTCATCCAGAAGGCAGGCGAGAAAGCCCTGGCACTGGGCATTGGCACAGCCCAGGTGCTGGCCATGGTGCGCGAGTTCCGCCAGCGCAACGCCACCACGCCTGTGGTGCTGATGGGCTACGCCAACCCGGTGGAGCGCTACGACCTGAAGCACGGCGCCGACGCATTCGTGCGCGACGCGGCGGCCGCTGGCGTGGACGGCGTGCTGATCGTGGACTACCCGCCCGAAGAATGTGAAGACTTCTCGGCCCGGCTGAAGGCTCAGGGCCTGGACCTGATCTTCCTGCTGGCGCCGACCAGCACGGACGCCCGCATGGCGCTGGTCGGCCGCCTGGCCAGCGGCTACGTGTACTACGTCTCGCTCAAGGGTGTGACCGGTGCCGGCCACCTGGATACCGCTGCCGTTGAGCAGATGCTGCCGCGCATCCGCACCCACGTGAGCGTTCCGGTGGGCGTGGGCTTCGGCATCCGCGACGCCAACACGGCGAAAGCCGTGGGCCGCGTGGCGGACGCGGTGGTCATTGGCAGCCGCATCATCCAGCTGATCGAAGACCAGCCACGCGCCAAGGTGGCGCCGGTGGCGGCAGCCTTCCTGCGCGAAATCCGCGCCGCGCTCGACGCATAATGCAGCCCTGCCCCCTACAAGGAGCTCCCCATGAGTTGGCTTGAAAAACTTCTGCCGCCCAAGATCCAGCAGACCGACCCGACCGAGCGACGCACCGTCCCGGAAGGCCTGTGGGTCAAATGCCCCAGCTGCGAAACCGTGCTCTACAAGACCGACCTGGAGCAAAACCAGAACGTCTGCCCCACCTGCAGCCACCACCACCGCATTGGCGCGCGGGCAAGGCTGGACGCGTTCCTGGATGCGGAAGGCCGCTACGAGATCGGGCAGGAAGTGCTGCCGGTGGACGCGCTCAAGTTCAAGGACAGCCGCAAGTACCCCGAGCGCCTGAAAGAGGCGCTGGAGAACACCGGTGAAACCGACGCGCTGATCGTCATGGGCGGTGCGGTGCACAGCATCAGCGTGGTGGCGGCCTGCTTTGAGTTCGACTTCATGGGCGGCAGCATGGGCAGTGTGGTGGGCGAGCGCTTTGTGCGCGGTGTCGAATCGGCGGTCGAGCAGAAGGTGCCGTTCATCTGCTTCACCGCGACCGGCGGCGCGCGCATGCAGGAAGGCCTGCTGAGCCTGATGCAGATGGCCAAAACCAACGCCGCGCTGACGCGGCTGGCCAAGAAAGGCCTCCCCTACATCAGTGTGCTGACCGATCCGACCATGGGTGGCGTCAGTGCGGGCTTTGCGTTCATGGGCGACGTGGTGATTGCCGAACCCAAGGCGCTGATCGGCTTTGCCGGGCCGCGCG
This sequence comes from Ramlibacter sp., assembly GCA_046348225.1. Taxonomy (GTDB): domain Bacteria; phylum Pseudomonadota; class Gammaproteobacteria; order Burkholderiales; family Burkholderiaceae_C; genus JAXMEQ01. The sequence continues at coordinate 107,766 of JAXMEQ010000008.1, read as the reverse complement.
TGATCGAGTCCACCGTGCGTGTGACGCTGCCGGAAGGCTTTCAGCGCGCGGAATTCCTGCAGACCAAGGGCGCGATCGACTTCATCTGCGACCGCCGCGAACTGCGCAAGACCATTGCCAGCACCCTGGCCATGCTGCAGCGACAGCCTGCTGACGCAGTGGACTGACGCCAGCCCCGGGGCGCCAGCGTCAAAGCAGCACGGCGCGCTGGACCGATGCCAGCACAATGGCGCCAATCTGCAGCACCACCAGCAGGGCCAGCGGTGAGAGGTCGATGCCGCCGACCAGCGGGATCATGCGTCGGAAGGGCCGCAGCAGCGGTGCACACAGCCGGTCAATCACGTCCACGAGCGGCGAATTCGACTGCAACCAGGACAACACTGCGTAGACAATGACCAGACCGGTCAGGCCGGAAATGACCAGTCTGAGCAAGCCAAACACCGCCAGCAGCGGCAGAACGGCCACGCTGCCCGCCGCGCCAGCCAGCAACCACAACACACCGTACTGCGTCAGCTCCAGCAGGTAGGCGCCCACGAGGCTTGCCGTGTCCCAGCGGCCTATGGCCGGCAGCACCCGGCGCAATGGCAGCACCAGCCAGTCGGTCACTGCGAAAATGAAGCGGCCCACCGGGTTGCCGAAGGGCACACGCTGGATCTGCATGTACAGCCGCAACAGGCAGGCGCCACCCAGCAAGCCGACCAGTACATCGAGCAGAAACGAAATGATTTGGTACAGCATGGTTGCAGGTTAAACAGGTCGTGGGATGATAGCGGGCAGAAACGGTTGTCTTGATGTCGTCTGCCCTCACGCTTTCCTCGTTGCCCCTGTTCCCGCTGGGCACGGTGCTTTTCCCCGGAGGTGTCCTGCCGTTGCGGATTTTCGAGGTGCGCTACCTCGACATGATCGGCAAATGCCACAAGGCAGGCGCGCCCTTTGGCGTAGTGGCGCTGACGCAGGGCGCCGAAGTGCGCCAGCCTGGCAGCCGGGAAGCCTTCTCGGGCGTGGGCACGCTGGCCACCATCACGGCGTTTGATACGCCCCAGCCGGGCTTGATGATGATCCGGTGCACGGGTGAACAGCGCTTCCGCATCACTGCCAGCGACCAGCTCCGGCACGGCCTGTGGGTGGCGGATGTGCAGCGCATGGACGATGACATGGTGGTCGCCATCCCCGAGGATCTGCAGGGCACGGCCGATGCGCTGGGCAAGCTGATCCAGACGCTGCAGCAGCGCACCCAGCCCGACGAACAGCTGCCACTGCAGCAACCGTGGCGCCTGGACGACTGTGGCTGGGTGGCCAACCGGTGGTGCGAGCTGCTGCCCCTGCCGCTGCAACTCAAGCAGCGGCTGATGGAGCTGGACAACCCGCTCGTACGGCTCGAACTGGTGAGCGATGTGCTGGCCCGAACCGGCATTGCCGGTTGATCGGTTGCTACAAATTTGATAGCGCCTCACGCAGTTTCCGCGCGGGCTGCAGCATCTTTTCAACTGAATCAGGAACTGCTGGCCCGGTACTCCGGCACCTGGCCACGCAGCCATTCGCGTACCGTGGTGCTGGCCGGCGCCGGCCCGGCCCCGGCAATCCAGCGCACCACAGCATCGATCGCCACGGCCTGCTGGCCGGACGTCTTGGCCACGCGCAGCTTGGGGTGCGGTGTGGGTTCGCTGGTTTCATCGTCAGCCAGCAGTTCTTCGAACAGCTTTTCGCCGGGCCGCAGGCCGGTATAAGCGATGGGGATGTCCTGCTCCGTCTTGCCCGACAGGCGGATCAGCATGCGCGCGAGTTCCACGATCTTCACCGGCTCGCCCATGTCGAGCACGAAGATCTGGCCCGATCGGCCCATCAGTCCGGCCTGCAGCACCAGCTGCGCGGCCTCGGGGATGGTCATGAAATAGCGCACGATATCCGGGTGCGTCACCGTCACCGGGCCGCCCCGGGCGATCTGGGCGCTGAACAGCGGCACCACTGACCCGCTGGAGCCCAGCACATTGCCAAAGCGCACCGAGACATACTGCGTCTGCGGGAACTCCGCCGCAACGCCCTGAACCACCAGCTCGGCCAGCCGCTTGCTGGCGCCCATCACGTTGGTGGGGTTGACCGCCTTGTCGGTGGAGATCATCACGAATCGCCGGGCGCCGCAGTCGCCGGCCACCCTGGCAGCGTGCAGCGTGCCGAGCACGTTGGTGCGCAGGGCCTCGATTTCGTTGAGCTCTTCCATCAACGGCACATGCTTGTAGGCCGCGGCGTGGAACACCACGGCAGGCCGATGCCGCTGCGCGATGGCGAGCAGCCGATCGGGCTCGCGTACGTTGGCGGTGTAGTAGGCCGCATGCATCTGCGGATGGGCCTCGCGCAGCTCCTGTTCGAGCTGGTAAACACCAAATTCGGACATGTCCACACAGACCAGCCGCGAAACGCCAAACCGTGCGATCTGGCGGCACAGCTCGGACCCGATGGAGCCGCCCGCACCGGTGACCAGCACCGTCTGGCCGGAGAACAGGTCGGCCAGGCCCGCCACATCCAGTTGCACCGGGGCACGGCCCAGCAGGTCTTCCAGCTCGATCTTGCGCGGACCCGTGGTCTCGGTCTTGAGCCACTCGTCGGGGCGGGGCATGGTCAGCAGGGTCAGGCCGGCGCCGGCGGCGTACAGCAGGATGTCGCGCCGCTCCGGCGTGCCGGGCGGGCTCGCGACAAGGGCCGTCAGCACGCCCGCCGCCGCGGCTTTGGCGGCAATGTCATCCGGACCACCGAGCACCGGGATGTTCTGCAGGGAGCGGCCAATCTCGGCCGGCAACGGCGACAGGATGCCCACCGGCTGCCACTGGGTCGAGCCCTTGAGCGCGCGCAGCGCGTCCGAGGCGTCCTGCAGGTTTCCGACTATCAGCAACGGGCGGCCGCCCTGGTTGACCAGCCGCCGCTCGGCCAGCGTACGCCAGCCGGCGCGTGCCGCGCCCAGCAGCACCAGCGCGATGATGGGTTGCAGCAACAGCACGGATCTCGGAAACGCAGGCAGGCGCTGCATCAGCACTGCCGCCGTGGTCAGCAACGCCCCGAGCACAATGCCAACGCCGAGCTGGCGCAGTTCGGGCAGCCCGATGTAGCTCCAGACCTGGCGATACACCTTGGCCAAACCCAGGCCGATGCCGTAGCCAACGACAGACCAAAAACACGCAGACCACGCCAAACGTTCAAATTCGGCCGGCACGTCCAGGTTGAATCTCAACCAGAACGCAAGCCACATTGACGCAACGACGGACACAAGATCCAGGCACCAGAGCGTCAAGATCAGGCTGTATCGGCGCATGGTCAAAGCGCCAGAAACTGGCGCAGCAATGTCAAACCCGTCTCCGCACTTTTCTCTGGGTGAAACTGGCATCCAATGGCACTGCCGCGCTGGACCGCAGCGCATACAACAACGCCGTCATAAGTCGCCTCGGCCAGTACATCGCCAGGGTGAACTGGCATAGCAGAATACGAATGGACAAAATAGGCACGAGATCCCGTCTTCACTTCGCGAAAGATGGATTTCGACCAAGGTCGTCCTTTCTCAGATGGAGAGAGCATACCCCAGCCTACCAAGGGTATTCGATGCCGACGACCGTCAACCCCGATTTCAGGCACCGGCACCACGGCCCCCTCAATAAGACCCAAACCTTCTGTCCGCCGGTACTCCTCACCTTGGGAAAACATGACCTGCATACCCACACAAATACCCAGAAACGGCCTCTGCGCATTCACATGACTGGTGATGAGATCGTCGAAGCCACGATGACGGATCTCATTCATTGCATCAGGGAAGGCACCAACACCAGGTAACACCAAATGTCCCTTGGCCTGTTCACCTGCATGGGTCAATACTTGCACATCCGCGCCACAGTGCTGGAGAGCGCGGGCGACACTTGTCAGGTTACCGATGCCGTAGTCAAGCACAGTCACAGGAATCAATGCCGAACCTCCACGCCAAGCTTGGTCGCCGATTGCTTGATGTCCGCTATGGTGGTGCGTTTCCAGTGAAGCGCGTCCGCAATGGAGGCGCCAGTGCAGCCACAAGCGTCCATTGCCGCGAGTTGTGCAGGGTCTGAAAAGCCGCCACTACAAATTACAGGCACGTTGACCGCTTCGCATACAGCCCGAAGAAGCTCGAGATCGTAGCCTTTTCTGGTTCCCTCCTGATCGATCGACGTCAGCAGAATCTCGCCGGCTCCACGAGCGACGGCTTCTTGAGCCCAAGCAACAACTCCGCGCCCGGTACGCTCCCGTCCGTTATCCGTGTATGCCTCCCATTGACCTGGACCCCGGCGCTTAGCCTCAATGGACAATACAAAACACTGCGCGCCATATCGTTTGGCAATTTCCGTTATGAGGTCGGGTCGCTTAATTGCGGCCGTGTTTACTGCGACTTTATCGGCCCCGCTGCGCAGCATGATTCGAACATCCTCAAGATTCCGAACACCACCGCCTGCAGTGATGGGAATGTAGATTTGGTCGGCAGCCCGAGCGATGATCGCCGACAGATTGTTACGGCCATACAAGCTTGCAACGACGTCCATGAAAACCAGCTCATCAGCACCCTGTTGATAGTACTGAAGCGCGAAATCATGAGGGTCACCGACTACGCGCAGACCTTCCAGGTGAATCCCCTTTATCAGATTTGACCCTTTGATGTCCAGCCTTGGAATGATTCGCATCATGTTGGCATCCAGACTCGTCTAGTACTAGGCAACCAGCGCCGCGAGTTCATGCAATACGTTCCTCGTCGCTTCAGTCGTGTCCCCCGCGAGCGGCGCAGGAGAATCCAGCAACTGTCGCACTGCAACCTGCAGCCCGCTGACTGGCACACATGCCCCGGCAAACCCGTATTTTATAAATGGGGCAGCCGACTCGAACATCGCTCCCGATACTTGCAAGACACGGCAGCCCGCCAAAGTCGCTTGCACGGCGACAGTGGACACCAGCACCACCACCAGATCGACAGCATTCACTAGCACCTCAATAGGCAAATCCTGACCGGCTAATTCCACACAGTCAGCCCATGACGGCGGATTCAAGGCCTCGCTAGGGTGCAGCCGCAGCAGCAAGCGCATCCCGGGGACTGCATCTGAATACGCTCGAAGGGCCTCGAAAGCATTCCGAGGTAAGTCGACGTTACCGACGACTCCGGGCCGGAAAGGGTGCTCGCCAGGTTCGGGAGCTGAAGCAAACAGCACCGTTCTCCCCTGCGGCCAGCCGCGCTCCTGCCGCAGCGCTTGACCAGCCGCCTTCGATTGCGGCGACACACACTGATCGAATGCCGGGTTGCCTGTAACAACGACTTCTGCGGGCGTGCGTCCAGCCGCCAGAAGAGCCTGGCGTACCGGTTCGTTCAACACCAGAATGCGGTCGGCAAAACCCGGCTGCCCCACCCAAGCTATTTCGTCTAACGCAAATAGATCAACCAGGCACGCAGAAGGTAGCCCGAGATCTCGAGCGGCCTCGATCGCCGCGCGCTCACTACGGGGCGCACTCGTAGCAATGACAAGATCGGGCGATACCTCGGAGATAAACCGTCGCATCAGAGAACGGGGTGCAAACACCTGTCGCCCGTATCGACTGTACATCCGGCTGGCCTCAACAGCGCCGTGCGTCGCCTCAAGTTCGGCATAGTTGAGCCCCAAGTAAGCGGCACTTTCATGCTTGTCGATCGATGCATGCGACAGCTGAGCTGCGAGTTGCTCTCCACGCCCAATGGCAACCGAATCCGTGCTTCTGACAAAGTCTTTGTAACCGAGGCAGCGAAACCCCTGCGCTTCCACTTCTGGACGAGCACTCGTCAGGCCAATGAAAGTGCAGTCCGCCACACCGAGGCTGCGCGCCCTATTGGCAACGGGAAGCAACATGCGCACATGGCCTCCCCCATAGGCAATGAACAGGAAATGCGGCAATGATGCAACTGGCCTGTCCATCACAACGACTTGCGAGCCGCCAAGATCTTCCTCGCTTGCTCAAGATCTTTTGCAGTATCAATATCAACACTGTCTTCAGTCGACATGAAGTACGGAACAAGCGGCTCGAACAAAAACTGCCTATGGGCGAGGAAATCTTCGACACCCATCGCGTAGATTGCTCCGTTCGGTCGACAGGCCCGGCCGAGCAGCTGGCGCGGCTGGTGCAGGGTGTTCCAGTCTCCAGACACAGGCTTGAGACGCCCGTCGTGTTCAATCAAGGCTTTTAGCGGATGATGCTCAAGATCACAGACGCTGACAGTACAGCTGCCTTCGGATGCAGCTTCGAGCAGAGCAAGGCACTGCTCCAGATGAAACGAAGTGCGCATAGGTGAGGTCGGCTGCAACAAAACGAAGTGACGTTCCAGCAATCCCAAGGCGTTCAACACACTGAGCGCATGGACAACTGTGTCTACGCTGCTTGCTTCGTCTGTCGCAAGTTCAGCCGGCCGATCGATGACATGGACACCAGCCACCGCCGATTCACGCGCGATATCCGGGTCGTCGGTGGTCACGGCCACGTGGCTGACGGCGGCAACGCCAAGTGCCGCGTCAAGCGTTCGCCGCAACAAGGACTTCCCGTCAAGGACACGCAAATTCTTTCCTAGCAGACCTTTTGAGCCCCCCCGCGCTGTGACTATGGCGGTATAGCGCTTCATACCCCGCTATTACCGAAACTGAAAAATGACTTCTGCTTGGGTACGTTCCAAAACGCTTCGCTATGCAACGCTTCGAGAAACCGCCTGGCGCTATCACCGTCACCGAAGTGCTGGCTTGCGGGCAAACGGCCTTCGGAGGTCGCTAGCCGCATGGCGTCCAAGATTGCACTGCTTTCTGGTTCAACATTGAAAATGGAAGAGTGGGAGAAGCGGTTGCTTTGTCGAGAGCCCACGTTCACCGTCGGAACACCGTAGACCGGTGCCTCCCGGATGCCGGCACTGGAATTCCCGAGTATCAGCGTGGCATGCTTCAACAAGGCGAGGAAGAACTCGAATCGAATCGACGGAAATATGCGAAAGCGCGGGTTACCGTCCAGTCTGCGATACTCGTCGAGTATCAGCTCGCTTCCCGTATCGTTGTTAGGATAGATAACGATTGCGTTATGTCCACTCTCAAGCAAGGCGTCCACCACAGCGGCCGCGTGCCGAGTCAGCTGCGGTAACTCCGTGGTGACGGGATGAAACATGACAATGTCGTATTCCCGGAACGTGATGTCGTACCAGGAGAGTGCGTCATCCAGGGAAGGCAGATCAGACGACAGCATCACATCGATATCCGGAGAACCGATCGGGAATATTGAACCAGGCTGTTCACCCATGCGGACCAGAAGCTGCCGGGCTTCGTTGTTCGCAACGAAATGCAGATGTGACATCTTGGATGTTGCGTGACGCAGCAACTCGTCTATCGTGCCAGAAAGTTCGCCCCCTTCAACGTGGGCCACGTACACATTCCGCAAAGCGCCGACAACCGCGCCGGCAAGCGCCTCCACTCGATCGCCGTGGACGACCAATACATCGGGCTTGTACTCCTGCACATAACGGGAAAGTCCCTGGATGGTGTTGGACAGAATCACTTCCATAGGTTCACCGTGGACATGATTCATGAAGCTGTAGATGTTACGGAATCCCGCGGCACTCACTTCCTCGACGGTAAAGCCGTATCGAGACAGAAGATGCATTCCGGTAACGAATATGGCGTAATCGAATGCCGGGTCTTGCGCTACCACACGAATAAGCGGCTTGAGCTTTCCGAAGTCAGCGCGTGTACCCGTAACAAACATCACACGGCGATTCAAGCGACTGCCTCCCACCGTAGTTGTTCATTCCGATTAATGGGTTGCGCAGCTTTGCGCCCCAACAGTCGCTTGAAATCCTTGGCAAGGATCTCGCCAGTCCCCGGACGCTTCACCCAAATGTTATGCATTCCCAATGTCTCGCCAACATCAATGTCACGCAAAGCGACCACACATGCGTAGGCGAAATCAATGGTGGGTTGTTCTTCCGGCAGGATTCTTTTTGAGCCCCCGAGTGCCAAATGTATTGCCCGCGACCCCTCAATCAAATCCTTGAGATCTCGGGGGTCCATTGAGACCTCGATATCGGGGCCCGGCCAAGACTTGTCGGATGTGAAGTGTCTTTCCAGGACTGTCGCCCCCAACGCCGCCGCTGCGAGGCAGGTGTAGTTCGTCAAAGTGTGGTCCGACAAACCAACCTGAGCGTCGGGAAAAGCTTCCTGAAGTTCCCGCATGGCCCCCAGCCGAACCTTGTCATATGGAGTCGGATACATGCTGGTCACATGCAAAAGCACATAAGGAATTCGGTTGTCACGGAAAATTTCGACCGCCGGCCTAACCGTCTCTATGTTGTTCATGCCGGTGCTCAGGATCACGGGCTTGCCAAACGAGGCGATGTGTTCTATCAGCGGGTAGTTGTTGCACTCGCCTGACCCGATCTTGTATGCCAGCACACCCATACGTTCAAGCCTGTCTGCAGCGGCCCGCGAAAAGGGGGTACTCAAGAACAGCATGCCTGAGTCTTCCACGTATCGCTTGAGTTCAGCCTCTTGCACCTCGTCAAAAGCACATCGCTTCATGATCTCGAGAATCGACTCGCTTGCATTACCGGGAATGACGTTTCCCGCCTCCGGAATCATTTCGTCCTCAATGACATGCGACTGAAATTTGACGCATTCACAACCGGCAGCCTTGGCGTCATCCACCATCCGGTAGGCTTTGGCCAAATCGCCCTCGTGATTGATACCTATCTCTGCCACCACCAGGGCAGGCGAGGAACGCCCGATTCGACGTCCTCCAATGCTGAACTCGCCGGGTTGTATCGCGTTACTCATACGGATGCACTCATGACACCTGATGCTTGAGGCACCACTGACCGTCCACCTTGTGCCAGAGATGAGGCGACCTTGCACCGTCAATGATCTCGTGGAATCTTGCCTCGGTGATACCCATATACTCCAAAATGGACTGGAAGTATTTAGCTGGAAATTCGGAATCGAACCTCCGCACGAGGGCAACGCCTTCCTCCCTGTCAATTTTCCGGTTGCGGATCTCCTGCGCCGCATCGTAGGTGGCTCGCCCGATACCAAACTTGATGAACGTTGTGTAATAGTGCAAAGGATCAATCTGGTCGTCGATTGAACTGTATTTTGAGTAAGAGCCCTCCGTTCGCTCAGGATTCGTCTGAAACCCTGTGTTCTCCACTGCGTAGTAAAAGCACTCCTGAGGATCCCACTTGAGGTAATAGCCAAGATAGTGCACTTCAGTACCCACCCGATCAATTGCCGCTGCATCTACAGGCAAGTAAGGATTCAAATCTTTCCGGTCCACTCCGTACTTGTCCAGCAGTTCGGACACTGTCACCCCACCCAGAACAATATCGTTGATGCTTTCACTACTTTCGGGAGAACGTTTGAAAAACGACATGTCCATAGTTGGCCGAAAGTTCTCCTCAATGTTGTTTCCGTACTCAGCCTGATTTTCTCCATAGAACACCAACGGGATGCCATACAGCGCGGACAAACGCGGGCCAATAAGACGCTGGCCAATGATGAACGGCTGGAACGGGTGTACCAGATTCTCGAATGCCAAGCGGGTGAGCAATCGATGGACACGCCCATTAGGCGTGAAAAGGATATTGTCAAACCCCGAATGAATCCAGTTTTGAAAATTTTGAAACCCGATGTCCGTATACCTGTGTGGGGCCCAGGTTACCGTCAACGGGTTCATGCCGTACTTGTATTTCAGGACATGTGATGTGAAGGCGCTGTCCTTGCCACCACTGCCGGGGACAATGCAGTCGTAAGAACCGCTCTTGCTGCGGTAGCGATCACACAAGGCCATCAGTTCCTTCTCGCGAAGCTCCCAATCGATGGTTTCCTTGATGTCAGCGTAACGGCACGCAGAGCAAACGCCGAACTCGTCGAACCCAATTGTTGGCTTGCGATCAGAGACCGAGTTCTTGAACTCAACAACCGAATTAGGTCGCTGATTTGAGATGACGCAACGCCTGCAGTACATCACCTGCGGTGGAAGTCCCCAAAGCGCCAGATCAGAATTACTCATATGTGTGCAAAGTCACCAAGGTATGGTCCACCAATGGAAATTATCGTATCACTAAGCCGTGAAATTGACGGCATAGGCTGCCATTGGCGTCAATTGCCGACCGTGCGACCGACCACGACGATGGTGTCGCTCAAGCCCGCCTCATCAACACACTGCTGCAATTGTGGAGCAGCGTCGAGAATTTGATCTACAAATCTTGGCAGCGGTTGCTCTCGCAGTTGATGACTCACGCCTGTCATCACAAAGTCCTGGATATCTTGCCCAAATAGCCATAGCGCAAAGGGTGAGATTCCAGCCTGTCCGAGAACCTGCCTCAGAGATGCATCAGTAAATACATGAAGATGATCCGGTGGATAAATATGCCTGGCGCTCAACGACGGAAAAAGAAGATTGCTGAGTGAGCTGAGACTGGGATGTCGTGGAACCTCGATGACGACCCAAGTACCTCTGCGTGCGCCGGCAACTATCGCCTTTAGCAAGCCAACAGGATCCTCCAGATGTTCTACAAGGTTGAACAAGGAAACCACCGTCGCCTCGCGAATGAGGGACGAGGAGTTGTCTCCCGTAACGAAGCCGTGTTCGACTGGTAGTCCCCGCATCTGCGCAAAGTCGACGAAACGGATGTCCGCCTCAATCCCACGGACATGCCAGCCCGCGTCGCGGGCGGCAACGAGTACCTCGCCGGTCCCGCAGCCAATATCAAGCCACTCGCCTGCCGTAGACCCGATGACTTCCGTCACGAAATCGACTTTCGGGCGACCGATCATTTCGATCCGCCGTGCAAATAGTGTGTCGTCCAGATAGATCTTGGCTTGACTCGAGGCATCACTGCCTTCGGAGTCGTCGTAGAGTGACTGAACGGCTCCTTCCAGTGGAATCAATTCACTATAGAGATGTGAGCAAGTTGCACATTCCAGGTAACTCACGCCGTGCACTACCATCACACGGCTCGAGTCAGATCCGTTGCAAAGCGGACACATCGTACGCCGGGTGGAATTGACGGCGAAACGGGCCGACAGTACCGCCTGGTCAGATGCAATGGAACGCCGCCAAGCTGAATCGCGGTTCAGCATTCGTATATCAAATGGCTTACTGAACTTGAGGCTGACATTGCTGCCCCAGATTTGTCGCAATTTTTGCAATGACGACGAACTAACGCCAGAAGATGCAGGTGACATCACGAATCCTAAAGGGCGACTTCATTCCAACGCATTGCATTGACAGAGAGTAGGTCTGGCGCTTCGATGGTTCTGCTCATCGCACGTTAGCCGGCCTGGTTTTGTTCCCATATGGCGAAGGCTGCCAGAGCACGCAACTCGCGTGTAAAGTTGCCGTCTCCTCTGGCATGCTGGGTGAGCATACACGTAATCGCTTGCGTGTTGAAGTACTGCTGCAAGATCTCGCTTCCCGCCAGCGTGTCGCGCAGCCAGGGGTAACTGCCGGCACGGAACCAGTCGCCAATCGGCACGGTGAACATCTGCTTGCGGCGGTAGGCCAGATCATCGCCAATCAATGGCGCGGCGGCCTTCTTGTACCAGTGCTTCTTGTCGCCACTGCTGAGCTTGGTGCTGCCGCGGGAGCGAAACGCAAATTCCATCATGCGCCAGTCCAGAAACGGGGTACGGGCCTCGATGGAAACGGCCATGCCCATGCGGTCGGGTTTGACCAGGTTGTTGCCCGACAGCAGCAGTTGCATGTCCAGATACAGCGCCTGGTTGATGCGGTCAAAATGGGCGGCTTCATCGAACCAGGGTCGCGCGGCCACCGAAAAGCTGTCGATGCCGGCCAGCGAGCGAGCCAGCGCCGGCTGGTACAGCGCCCGCTTGGCATCGGGCGTGAACAGCGAGATGGAATCAAAGTAGCGGCGCTGGAAGCTGCCGGCGTCGAGCCCGTCCACACCGGGTTGGGCGAAGAAGTTTGCATGCTTCTCGTAGCCGGCAAACAGCTCGTCACCGCCGTCGCCGGTGAGCACCACCTTCACGTGCCGGGCCGCCAGTTCGCTCACGCGCAGGGTCGGCATGAAGGAAGCGTCGCCATGCGGCTGGTCGAGGTGGTACAACACCTGCGGCCAGCGGTCGAGCATGTTGAGTTCGGCCACCTCGCTGGTGTGGTCGCAGCCGAAGCGGCGCGCCGCTTCCGCGGCAAAGGCAGACTCGTCGTAACGCGGATCGGCAAATCCGATGCAGAAGGTCTTGACGGGCCGGTCCACATGGCGGGCCATCAGGCCCACGATGGTGCTGGAATCGACCCCACCCGACAGAAAGGCGCCCCAGGGCACGTCGGCACGCAGGCGGATGCGGGTGGCATCGTCCAGGATGGCCATGAACTCTTCGGCCCAGGCACCGAAATCGTGGTCCCGCTCGCGCTGGTCGGCCAGCGACCACCAGCGCTGCGTCTGCACGCCCGTGCGCGTGAACTTCATCCAGGTGCCCGGCATGACATGCCGGATACCCTGCCAGATGGTCCAGGGGGCGGGAATGTAGTTGAAGCTGAGGTAGTGATGAACCGCTTCAAAATCGATAGCACGCGATGCAGTATTGGCGCGGGCTACAGGCAGAATTGCCTTGATTTCCGAAGCAAAGACCGCCCGTTCACCGTCGTCCGCCACGTACAGCGGCTTGACGCCGATGCGATCACGCACGAGGAACAGCGCGTCTTCGCGCAGGTCGTCGATGGCAATCGCGAACATGCCGTTGAGCTTGCTCACGAAGGAAATTCCTTCACGTTCGTACAGGCGCAGGATGACCTCGGTGTCCGACCCGGTCTTCAGCAGCACACCCTCGCGGCGCAGCTGCGCAGCAAGCTCCACATAGTTGAAGATTTCACCGTTCTGCACCACGGCGATCTGGCCATCGTCCGAAACAAAAGGCTGATGGCCCCCGCCCAGGTCAATGATCGACAGGCGGCGATTGCCGATGGCCACCCCGCGTGCGGGCTGGTGCCAGATGCCCTGGTCGTCCGGTCCCCGGTGCAGCAGGCTGTGCGCCATGCCGTCCAGCGCCGCGTCGGACAGACTGCGCCGGTGGCGGTCCCAGTAACCAAAGATGCCGCACATCAGTTGCTGCCTTTTCCGGTGAGTCGCGACACCGTGCCGAGCATGATGCGGACGTCGAGCCAGAAGCCCGCCTCGCGGGCGTAGCGCAGGTCCGCTTCGGTCCGCATCTCCTGCGTGCAGTCGGACCGGTACAGCATTTGTGCCAGACCGGTGATGCCCGGCCGCACGCTGCAGCGCAGTTGCCAGTCGGCCTCGCTGTACAGCGCCCGCTGCGCCGGAACGTCTGGCCGCGGGCCCACCAGGCTCATGTCGCCCAGCAGCACGTTCAACAGCTGGGGCAGCTCGTCAATGCTGGTGCGGCGCAGCACCCGGCCCACACGGGTGATGCGGGGATCCTGGTCGGCGGTGTGCCACGGGCCGAGGCTCGCTGCGTTCACCACCATGCTGCGAAACTTGTACATGCCGAACTCCCGCCCGCCCCGCCCCACACGGGTCTGGCGAAACAGCACGGGGAAGCCGCTGTCCAGCACCACCGCCAGCGCCGCCAGCAGCAGCACGGGGGCGAGCACCAGCAGCGCCAGCAGGGAGACGGCAACGTCCAGCAGGCGCTTCATGAGGCAACTGCCCGCGCCGGAGCCATGCCGGCGGCAATGGCGTCGATGCGCGCCAGCACCCGCTGGTGGTCGGCATCCCGCTGCGCCGGGCTGCGGGTCGCCAGACGCTGTTCGGCTTCGCGCAGGGACGCGACCTCGTCTTCAAACGAGGTGGACGAGTCGCTGCGATGGAAGGTACGCGAAAGGATGACGGCGGACGAGCCCAGCCGGACATGCTCCGACAGCACGTCGCGCCCCGGCAGCAGGCCCTCGTCGAGCCGGGCGATACCGCCAAAGCCAAAGCGCAGCCCCGCGCCATGCACCACCGCCGCCACCTGGTCCACATGGCCCCGCGCCAGCGGCTCGAACATGAACCGGCAGCCGAGTGACAGATGCAGGTCATTGAGCCCGACGAACACCTCGGCCAGGCCCGGCGTGGCCACCCACTGCGGCAGGCTGTGCAGTGCGCCCGCCGTCTCCAGCAACGGCACGATCGGCGCGCGGCCATCGACGATGCGGGCAAACTGCCTGAGCTCGTCTGCCGTGGTGAACATCGGCAGCATCAGGAGGTCGGCGCCCTGCGCCAGCACGGCGCTGACCTCCCCGGGCGTCTGAGGGTTGACCGGGTTGACACGCACCATCAGCGGCGAATGCCGCAAGACCGACTTGATGCGGCCCACGTCGTCCAGCGCATGGGCGCTGATGAAGCTGCCCAGTCCGGCCTGGCGCTCGGCCTTGCCCAGCCGCTCCAGGTCCACCCACAGCCGCATGCCCGGCAAGGCGTCACAGCGGCGCGCGAACGCCGGGTCGTTGGTGATTTGCAGCAGCTCGATCATGCAGGAATAGCGCCGATTATCGCCGCAGTGCCGCCCGCGCATCGGCGTCGGTGCGCCAGACAATTGCTATCAAAATGATAGCTGCCGACGCAGCCATGGCAAGGCGAAGCGCCATGTTCAACCCGGACAACCAGCCGGAAAGGGCCGTCGCCCCGGCGGCCACGACCAGCAGCAACGCGAGGCCCAGGCCCAGGCTGCGCCAAGGCAGCCACGCGCGCGTCTGGCGGCCCAGCAGGCCGAGCAAGGCCACCGCCATGGCCAGTTGCACCGCGTTGAGCAGCAGCATCAGGCGGGCGCCATCGCCAGCGGCCCACGGACTTCCCGCCAGCAGAGCCGCCAGCCCCCCCGCATGAACCAGGGCGACGGCACGCAATCGCCCCTGGGTCGCGAGCACCGTGACCGCCACGGCCATCAGCGCCTGCGGCAGCAGACCCCACGCCCCGATGGCGCCCCACCACGCAATGGCGCCCAGGCCTTCCGGCCCCATGCGTCCCCAGCCGAACAGCAGCGAGGCCGCAGCCGGCGCCCCGACCAGCAGCCCTGCGGCAGCGGCACAGGCCAGCAACCAGGCCAGCGCGAAGGCCCGGCGCACGGCGGCCGCCGGGTCGCCCTCCCCGGCAAAAGCGCGGGTGATGACGGGAAACGCCAGGCTGGCCGCCAGCTGGATCGCCAGTACCAGGGGCAGCTCGACCAGCTTCCACGCATAGTTGAACGTGGCCAGTGCCCCTTCGCCCGAGGCCGAAGCAAGCGACCGCGCCACAAACGGCAACGCCAGTGGCAAGCCGGACGACAGCATTGCCCAGACCCAGAGCGACAGGGCAGGCCCGCTGCGGCCCGGCCGGGGGCTGGCGCCGGCTGTAGCGAGGGCAGGCAGGCGCCAGAACAGCCAGCCCAGCCGCAACAGCACCGCTGCCAGCAGTGCCAGGCCCATGGCTGGCACCACCACGGCACCGTCCGCCGCGATGGCCCACGGCAGGGCTGCGAGCGCCAGCAGGGAAGCCACCAGAACGGCGTTCACCACCAGGTTGGCGGCATACATGCCCACGAAGTCGCGCTCATGCTGCAGCCGCGTCACCCACAGGGCAGCCAGCAACGCCGCCGGCACCGCCACCACGCTGAAGCGCAGCCCGGCCACCGCCAATGGGCGCTGGCCGGCCGGCAGACCGGGTATCAACCAGGCGGCCAGCGGACCGGCAAGCCAGGCCGCAGCCACCGCCAGCAACACCCCCAACGCCAGCAAGGCGCGGGCGGCACTGTATTGGCTGCCCGCAAGTTCCGCCGGCTGCGCGCGCGCCCAGTGCGGCAGCAGCACGTAGGCCAGGGCGCCACCCGCCACCAGGCTGGCCAGCCAGTCGGGCAGCATGAGCATCAGCACCACCACGTCCCCGGTGGCGGAAGCACCGAAGGCCGCCGCCTGCGCCGACTCCCGCAACAGGCCCAGCACGCGGCTGGCCAGCAGCAGCGCCAGCGACAGGAGCCCGGCTTTGAGGAACATGGCGCCGATTATCAAGGCGCATCGGCGTGCCCCGGCGGCGCACCGTGCTGCAAAAAACTAAAATGTCGGGTTTCGGCGATACCGCCCCTCCCTCGATACCCTGCCATTCGCCTTTGCCGGCGACCTTCCATGTCTGACCCACACACCTCCCCCGCGCCCCAGGATGACAACCAGCTGATTGCCGAGCGCCGCGAGAAACTCAAGGCCCTGCGCGAGGCCCAGCGTCTGGGCAAGGGCGTGGCCTTCCCGAATGACTTCAAGCCAGGCCATCACGCAGCGGACCTGCAGGCCCACCACGGCGCCAAGACGGCCGAAGCCCTGCTCGAAGAAGGCATTGCCGTGAGCATTGCCGGGCGAATGATGCTCAAGCGCGTCATGGGGAAAGCCAGCTTTGCAACCCTGCAGGACGCGACGGGTCGCTTCCAGATCTACGTCACGCGTGACGACGTGGGCGAAGAGGTGTACGCCAGCTTCAAGCACTGGGACCTGGGCGACATCGTGGCCGCCGAGGGCAAGCTGTTCAAGACCCGTACGGGCGAGCTTTCCGTACACGCCAGCCGTGTCCGCCTGCTGACCAAGAGCCTGCGGCCCATGCCCGACAAGTTCCACGGGATGGCCGATCAGGAAGTGAAGTACCGCCAGCGCTATGTGGACCTGATGACCGACCAGGCCGCGCGCGACCGCTTCGTGGCGCGCAGCAAGGCCGTGAGCTCGATCCGCGATTTCATGGTGGGCCACGGCTTTCTGGAGGTGGAAACACCCATGCTGCACCCCATCCCCGGGGGGGCCAATGCCAAACCTTTCGTGACGCACCACAACGCACTGGACCAGGAAATGTTCCTGCGCATCGCGCCCGAGCTGTACCTGAAGCGGCTGATCGTCGGTGGCTTTGAGCGGGTGTTCGAGATCAACCGCAACTTCCGCAACGAAGGCATTTCGGTGCGCCACAACCCCGAATTCACCATGATGGAGTTCTACGCGGCGTACTGGAACTACCGCGACCTGATGGATTTCACTGAAGCACTGATCCGTGATGCGGCCCAGAAAGCCGTGGGCACATTGCAGCTCACGTATGGCGGGCGCCCGGTGGATCTGGCCCAGCCCTTCGAACGACTCACCATCCGCGAGGCCATCGTGCGCCACACCGATGCCGGCGATCAGGTGGACAACCGCGAATGGCTCGTCAACGCACTTCGCAAGCTGGGCATGACGGAAGAAAAGGACAAACTCCAGGGCCGGTCGCTGGCCAGCCTGCAGGTGCTGTACTTCGAGGAGACGGTGGAGGAAAAGCTCTGGCAGCCCACCTTCATCATGGAGCACCCGACCGAGATTTCTCCACTGGCGCGCGCCAATGACGAGCGCCCTGAAGTGACCGAGCGCTTCGAGCTCTACATCACTGGCCGCGAATTCGGCAATGGCTTCTCCGAACTCAACGATGCCGAAGACCAGGCCGCCCGCTTCCAGGCGCAGGTGGCGGCCAAGGACAGCGGCGACGACGAGGCCATGTACTTCGACCACGACTTTGTACGCGCGCTGGAATACGGCATGCCCCCCACCGGCGGCTGCGGCATCGGCATTGACCGGCTCATGATGCTGCTGACCGACAGCCCCAGCATCCGTGACGTGATCCTGTTTCCGGCCCTGCGACGGGAAATTTGACCTACCCCCGAAGCGCCTGCGGCACTTTCCCGATCAAGGCAGGAGATCCAGCGCGTGCAGGTAGCGCGGTGACGTCATCAGCGCGCCCCAATCCGCCGCCGGGGTACGGGGCAGCAGTGCCAGCCGGCGCTCGTTGCTGGCTTCAAGGGCCTGCCACCGGCCCTTGAGCTGCGCCTCGGCCAGGCCGTCCAGCAGTTCGTCCACGGCCTCGCCGCCATCCAGCGACTGGTTGCACAGCAGCACCATGTCGCAACCGGCATTGAGTGCAGCAACGCCCGCCTCGGTGTAGCTGACTTCGCGGCCGTCAATCATGCGTGCGCCTGCCATGCTCAGGTCGTCGCTGAAAATTGCACCACCAAAACCCAGTTGCCCGCGCAGGATGCCGTTCAGCCAGCGGCTGGAGAAGCCGGCCGGACGTGCATCCACCTTCGAGTAGACCACGTGCGCTGGCATCACGCTGGTCAGAACCGTGCTGAGCCAGCCATAGGGGGCCGCGTCATCCGAAAGAATGGTCTTGAGGCTGCGCCGGTCCACCGGAATGTCGGTGTGCGAGTCGGCTTTCACAAAGCCGTGCCCCGGGAAGTGCTTGCCGCAGTTGGCCACGCCGGCCTCCAGCAGCCCGTGCATGAGGCTCTTGGCCAGCAGGGTCACGACGCGCGCGTCGGCGTGGAAGGCGCGGTCGCCAATCACGCCGGAGCCGCCCCAGTCCAGGTCGAGTACCGGGGTGAAGCTGAAGTCCACGCCGCAGGCACGCAGCTCGGAGCCCAGTACGTAGCCGCAGGCCGACGCGGCGTTGCTGGCGCGCAAGGCGTCGCGCATCCAGAGTTCACCCAGGGCGCGCATCGGCGGCAGATGGGTGAAGCCGTCGGTGCGAAAGCGCTGGACCCTTCCGCCTTCATGGTCGACGCAGATCAGCGCGTCGGGTCGCACGGCCTTGATGTCGGCGCACAGGGCGCTGACCTGGGCACGGTCTTTCCAGTTGCGGCCAAACAGGATCACGCCCCCGGTCAGCGGGTGGCGCAGGCGCTGGCGGTCGGTGGCAGACAATTCAAGTCCGGCCACGTCGAGGATCAGGGGTGCATGGGTCGTCATTCAGGCATCTTTCTGCTCGACCACGACAAAGCTCGCGGCGTAGTCGGTTTCGTCGGTCACGCTGACATGGGCGCTCAGGCCCTGCGCTTCAAACCATTCCTTGAGGCCCCCGTGCAGCACGATGGCCGGCTTGCCACTGGGCAGCTTGCCCACCTCGCACAGCCGCCAGCTCATCGGCATGCGCATGCCCAGACCGATGGCCTTGCTGAAGGCCTCCTTGGCGGAAAAACGCGTGGCCAGGTAGCGGATGCCGCGCTCCGGCCAGCGGGCGCTGCGCGCCCGCCAGGTGGCCAGTTCGGCGTCGCTCAGGATCTTGCGGGCAAAGCGGTCCCCATGGCGCGCCAGTGAGGCGCGAATGCGCCGCACGTCGCAGATGTCGGTACCCACACCGTAGATCATGCAGCGCCGGAGGCATCGCGGATGCACTGCAGGTAGGCCCTGACGGTGGCGCTGTAGCCCAGCTCCAGCGCGTCCGAGATCAGCGCATGGCCGATCGACACTTCCTGCACGCCCGGGACGGCCCGCAGAAAGTCGGCAAGGTTTTCGCGGCTCAGGTCATGGCCGGCGTTGACGCCGAGGCCGGCATCGAGCGCCGCACGCGCAGCCGCGGCAAACTGGGCGAGCACAGACTGTTTGGATGCCGTGCCGAAGGCGCTGGCGTAGCGCTCGGTGTAGAGCTCCACCCGGTCGGCGCCCGAGGCCCGGGCTGCCGCCATGGCCTCGGGCACCGGGTCCATGAAGAGGCTGACACGCACCCCCAGGGCCCGGGCTTCGGCAATCACGGGCTTCAAGCGCTGCAGGTCGTCCGGAAACGACCAGCCATGGTCGCTGGTGAACTGGCCTTCGCTGTCGGGCACAAAGGTGCACTGGTGCGGGCGGAGTTCGCGCACGAAGTCCATCAGGTTGTGAAACGGATTGCCTTCGATGTTGAACTCGGCCTGCGGCCAGGACTTCAGGAGCTTGTGCAGCAGGTGCACGTCTTCAGCGCGAATGTGGCGCGCATCCGGCCGCGGGTGCACGGTAATGCCGTGGGCTCCGGCCTCCAGACACAGGGTGGCGGCGCGCAGCACGCTGGGAATGCCCAGGTGCCGGGTGTTGCGCACCAGCGCCACCTTGTTGAGGTTGACGGAAAGGGCGGTCATAGCGATTGCAGGTCCATCATCATCTGGCGTGTGCGCAGGGTGTTCACCCCGCAATGGTAGTGCAGCAGGGTGCGCAGCAGCGGCTTGAGACCCGGCAGGACCTGCACGCACACCCGCAGTGTGGCGTGGAACGGCGCTTCGTCGTCGAGTGCGCGCTGCAGGGCCTGCCACTGTGCGCCGCGCAGGCACGCGCGTTCGCCCGGGGCGGATTGCAGCAAGCCGCCCTCTGGCACCAGGCTGTAGTCGGCCTCCGGGTCCAGCGCAGCCAGCGTCATGGTCTGCGCGTCCAGGACGGGGAGCAAGCCGATTTCGCGCAGCAACAGCAGTTCGAAAGCACGCAGCGCCGGCTGCAGCGCGTCGCCATGCTCGGACGCCAGCACCTGGACGACCGCGGCGTAGGCGTCAAACAGCGCGGGGTGCGGGTCGTCGCGCGCCAGCAGGCGCAGCAGCAGTTCGTTCAGGTAGTAGCCCGACAGCAGGGCATCGCCGGTGGGCATCACATGGCCACCCACCCATTCAGCGCCCTTGAGCGTCCGGATTTCGGCGTCACCACCCCAGCCCAGCCGCAACGGCTGCAGCGGCAACAGCACCGGCCTGAAATTGGAGCTGGGCCGCTTGGCCCCCTTGGCCACCAGCGCAATTCGTCCGTGGCGCCGGGTCAGCACTTCCAGAATCAGGCTGGACTCGCTCCAGTCGTAGCGGTGCAGCACGTAAGCAGGTTCATCGGCAATCCGGGGCGCCATGGGGAGTCAGTGGGCCGGGCACCAGGCCCTACTCATAGCCGAAGGATTTGACGCGGGCTTCGTCGTCGGCCCAGCCGGAACGCACCTTGACCCACAGCTCCAGGAACACCTTGGCGCCCATGAGCTTCTCCAGCTCCTGGCGGGCTTCGGTGCCAATGCGCTTGAGCCGCTCGCCGCCCTCTCCGATCACCATGGCCTTGTGACCATCGCGCTCGACCACGATGGTGGCGGCAATCTTCACCAGCCGACCATGTTTGGGGCTGGGCTCTTCGTCGAACTTTTCGATCACCACCGTCGAGGTGTAGGGCAGCTCGTCGCCGGTGAAGCGGAACAGCTTCTCGCGCACCGTTTCGCTGGCCAGAAACTTCTCGCTGCGGTCGGTCAGCTCGTCTTCGGCGTACCACCAGGCCTGTTCGGGCAGGTATTTCTCACAGATGCCGAACAGCCTCTCCACGTCCTTGGCGTTCTTGGCCGACATGGGTACGAATTCATTGAACGGGTGGCGCTGCTGCATGTCGCGCAGCCAGGGGGCCAGGTCGCCGCGTCGGTGCACCTGGTCGAGCTTGTTGGCCACCAGCAGCACCGGCACGCCCGGCTTGAGCAGCGACAGCACCTTGGCATCCCCCAGGGTGAAGTTGCCGGCCTCCACCACAAACAACACCAGGTCCACGTCACCAATGGCACCCATCACCGTCTTGTTCAGCGAGCGGTTGAGCGCCGTGGCGTGGCGCGTCTGGAAGCCCGGCGTGTCCACGAAGATGAACTGGGTGGCACCCAGGGTGCGGATGCCGGTGATGCGGTGCCGTGTGGTCTGCGCCTTGCGCGACGTGATGCTGATCTTCTGGCCCACCAGGGCGTTCAGCAGGGTGGACTTGCCGACGTTGGGTTTGCCCACAATCGCCATCACGCCACAGCGCTGGCCAGCACCGCCCCCTGCCGCAGGGTCTGAATCATTTTGGCCTGCAGCCCTCGCGGAATCTGCCTGGGGCGCTACATTTTTTGTAGCATCTGTCATTTGGTCCTTGCTTTCAGGCTGAGCAGCATTGCGGCCGCCGCGGCCTGCTCGCCGGCACGGCGCGAGGCGCCAATGCCGCGCTCGGTCGCGCCCAGCTCCGGGATTTCACATTCCACATCAAAGGTCTGCTTGTGTGCTGCGCCCAAGGTGCCAGCCACCCGGTACACCGGCAGCTTCAGCTTGCGGCCCTGCAGCCATTCCTGCAGCTCGGTCTTCGGGTCCTTGGCGGCAGCAGGCATCTGCGGGTTGATTTCCACCGCCTCGAACAGCCGGTGCACCAGCGCCTCGGCCGCCGCGTAGCCGGCGTCCAGATGCACGGCGCCAATCACGGCCTCCAATGCGTCGGCCAGGATCGACGGCCGCTTGTGACCCCCCGAACGGGATTCGCCCTCGCCCAGGCGGATGACCTCGGGCAGGCCCAGCTTCACGGCGAGCTGGTGCAGCGTGTCCTGCTTCACCAGGTTGGCACGCACACGCGACAAATCGCCCTCGGGCAGGGCCCGCAACCGGTCGTACAGCAGGGCCGCGACCGCGAGGTTGAGCACGGAGTCGCCGAGGAATTCGAGACGTTCGTTATGGTCGGCGCTGAAGCTGCGGTGGGTCAGCGCTCGCAGCAGCAGCTGCGGGTCGGAAAATGAGTGCTGCAAGCGGGCTTGCAGAGCAGACAGACCGCCATCCACGCTATTTGGATTGCCCGCTGTATTTCAGCAGAAGGTAGGCCGGGCCGGCCATGTGGATTTCCTTGGTGTAGGCAAACGAGATGGTGGTCTTGCCACCGTTTTGCGTCACCTCAAGGTCCTTGCCGCTGATGGACTTGATATCGTCGACCTGGGCCGCTTTGTCAAAGATGGTGCGTGCTTCGACCACGGAGCTGCCGGCCTTGGCCTTTTCCACCGCTTTCAGGACCGCCTGGTACTCGGTGAAGGTCGGGAAGGCCTGTGCACCCAGGATACCGACGCAGACCAGCACGCCGCCCACGAATGCCAGCCCCAGCAGCGAGACACCACGTTGTTTTGATTTGAACTGAAGTTTCATATGCCAACCTTTGCAGCGGGAACACTTGCTATTCGAACGACCCGAAGCGCCTGAAATTGCCGAAGTTCATCCAGATGAAGAAGGCCTTGCCGACGATGTTGCGGTCCGGCACAAAACCCCAGAAGCGCGAGTCCAGCGAATTATCGCGGTTGTCGCCCATCATGAAGTAGTGGCCCTCGGGCACCTTGCACACCACGCCCTCGACACTGTAACGGCAATTCTGGGTGAAGGGAAACTCCTCCGCGCCGGGAATGAAGGCGGGGCGGTCGGCATCATTGAGCACCCGGAAGCGGCGCCCGTCGATCGACTCCTCGTACTGGCGGAAGTAGCGCATGACGTCTTCGTCAAAGAACTCCGGCAGGTCCTTCTTGGGCACCGGCTTGCCATTGATGGTGAGCCGCTTGTTCAGGTAAGCCACCTCGTCACCCGGGACGCCGATCACGCGCTTGATGTAGTCCAGGCTCGGCTTGGGGGGGTACCGAAAGACCATCACGTCGCCACGCTGGGGCTTGTTGCCTTCCGTGACCTTGGTATTGAGCACCGGAAGACGGATGCCGTAGGTGAACTTGTTGACCAGGATCAGGTCGCCCACCAGCAGCGTCGGAATCATCGACCCCGAAGGAATCTTGAACGGCTCGAACAGGAAGGAGCGCAGCAGGAACACCACGGCGATGACCGGGAACAGCCCCGCGGTCCAGTCCAGCCACCAGGGCTGCATGATCAACCGGCTGCGCGCCTCGGCGATGTCACCATCCACCTGGGCAATGCCCTGGGCGGCCAGCTGGTCGCGGCGCTGGGCGGCCTGGGCTTCCAGGGCTGCCGCCGCCCGCAGGCGCTGGGGCAGGAAGTAGAAACGCTCGGCCAGCCAGTAAACACCGGTCACCACGGTGGCCAGGAACAGCAGCAGTGCGAAGTTGCCCTCCACCACGCCAAAGTACCAGGCGCCTGCGTAGCCCACAAAGGCAGCCAGCACGGCCGCCGTCACGATCTGCATCATCAGTCTTCCACCTGCAAAATGGCCAGGAAGGCTTCCTGGGGAACTTCAACCGAGCCAATCTGCTTCATGCGTTTCTTGCCTGCTTTCTGCTTCTCGAGGAGCTTGCGCTTGCGGGTGATGTCGCCGCCGTAGCATTTTGCCAGCACGTTCTTGCGCAGCGCCTTGATGGTCTCGCGGGCGATGATGTTGGCCCCCACTGCCGCCTGGATGGCCACGTCAAACATCTGGCGGCTGATGATCTCGCGCATCTTGGCCACCACCGCCCGGCCCCGGTACTGGGCCTGCGAGCGGTGCACGATGATCGACAGCGCGTCCACCTTCTCGCCGTTGAGCAGGATGTCGACCTTGACCACGTCGGACGCCCGGAACTCCTTGAACTCGTAGTCCATCGACGCGTAGCCGCGGCTGACCGACTTGAGCTTGTCGAAGAAGTCCAGCACGATCTCGCCCAGCGGCATTTCGTAGGTCAGCATGACCTGCTTGCCGTGGTAGGCCATGTTCATCTGCACACCGCGCTTCTGGTTGGCCAGCGTCATGACCGGACCCACGTATTCCTGTGGCATGTACAGGTGCACGGTCACGATGGGCTCGCGGATCTCCTCGATGCGGCCCTGGTCGGGAATCTTGGAAGGGTTCTCGACCATGATCATCTCGCCGTCGGCCTTGAGCACCTGGTAGACCACGCTGGGCGCGGTGGTGATCAGGTCCTGGTCGAACTCGCGCTCGAGCCGCTCCTGCACGATCTCCATGTGCAGAAGCCCCAGGAAACCGCAGCGGAAGCCAAAGCCCAGCGCCTGGCTGACTTCCGGCTCGTAGTGCAGCGAGGCGTCGTTGAGCTTGAGCTTTTCCAGCGCGTCACGCAGCGAGTCGTACTGGTTGGCTTCGGTCGGGTACAGGCCGGCAAACACCTGGGGCTGGATTTCCTTGAAACCCGGCAGGGCCTCGGTGGCCGTCGCTGCGGCGCCACCGGTGCCCGGCTTGATCAGCGTCACCGTGTCGCCCACCTTGGCGGCCTGCAGTTCCTTGATGCCGGCGATGATGTATCCCACCTCGCCGGCCTCCAGCGCCTCGCGCGGCTGGTTGGCGGGCGTGAACACGCCGAGCTGGTTGGCTTCGTAGCTGGCTTCGGTGGCCATCAGCTTGATGCGATCGCCCTTTTGCAGGCGGCCATCGACCACGCGCACCAGCATCACCACGCCCACGTAGCTGTCGAACCAGCTGTCGATGATCATGGCGCGCAGGGCGCCGGCCGGATTGCCCTTGGGCGGCGGAATCCGCGCCACCACCGCCTCCAGGATCTCGTCGATGCCCATGCCGGTCTTGGCCGAGCAGGGAATCGCGTGGGTCGCGTCGATGCCGATCACGTCCTCGATCTCGGACTTGGCGTTTTCCGGGTCGGCCTGCGGCAGGTCCATCTTGTTGAGCACCGGCACCACTTCCACGCCGAGGTCGAGCGCGGTGTAGCAGTTGGCCACGGTCTGCGCTTCCACGCCCTGGCTCGCATCCACCACCAGCAGTGCGCCCTCGCAGGCCGACAGCGAGCGCGACACCTCGTAGCTGAAGTCCACATGGCCCGGCGTGTCGATCAGGTTGAGGTTGTAGACCTGCCCGTCCTGCGCCTTGTATTTGAGCGCAGCGGTCTGTGCCTTGATGGTTATCCCACGCTCCTTCTCGAGATCCATCGAGTCCAGCACCTGCTCTTCCATCTCGCGATCGCTCAGGCCACCGCAACGCTGGATCAGGCGATCGGCGAGCGTCGATTTGCCATGGTCGATGTGGGCAATGATCGAAAAGTTTCTGATGTGATTCATCAACGAGAACGCTTAAGTGATTGAATTAGAACGGCGCTGAAAAGAAAAAAGGGCGCGTCGAGTGGTGACGCGCCCTAAACCAACAATCTATGGCAACTGCGATAGTTGGAGCTTCATTGTAGGCAAAAAGCCCCGCAGGTACAGTCCGAAAAATCGCAAAACCCGGTCGTTGCAGCGCAGCAACAAATAATTTATGCACAGGTTATTAACATGATTGGCGCGTACAACTCTGGACAACTTGTGGGCGATCTGTGGATCGGCTGTGCACCACCGGAATTTATCCCGCATCGTGGGGCGGCAGCTTTGCCATATGCCCCTAATGCCCGGTGACTAGCCTCGATTCTATCCAAATTCGTCGTTAGATCCTCAGAAAGTTAGCAAACGCAAACTTATTTGACGCTGGAACAGTCCTCAAAATATTTTCAGGCGCGTCGCTTTTTGGATAGCCCGAGCCCAAAAAGAAGCCCCAAACCCGACTTCGGGCAGGGGCTTCTTGACTTGTCGGCCAGACAGGCGCCGGTCAGCGGGCGGGGCGGATCAACAGGTACGTGGCCAATTCACCGCGCCGCAGCAGCACCGGGACGGGCCTGGACCGGTCAAGCCGGGCGATGGCGGCCTCGAACTCCTTGACGTTGGCGACTTCGGTGTTGCCGATCGCCACAATCACATCGCCCTCGCGAATGCCGGCGCGCGCAGCACTCTCGGCCGAGGCGTCCACACGCACGCCCCCTTTGAGCTTGAGCTCCTTCTTCTGGGCGTCTGTCAGTTCGCTGACCGTCAGGCCAATGGCCTGCGCCGCCGCCGAGGCCTTGGGCTTGGCCTCCGTGTCAGCCGCCTTCTTGACCGGCTTTTCAGGCTCGAACTCGGCAATCGTGATGCTCAGGTCGCGCGAGCCCCCGCGGCGGAACACCGTCACCGTGCTCTTGCTGCCGGGCTTGGTGTTGCCCACCAGGCGCGGCAGGTCGGTGGCCTTCTCGATGGTCTTGCCGTCAAAGCGGGTGATGATGTCACCGGCCTCCACGCCTGCCTTGTCGGCCGGGGAGCCGCTTTCCACGCTGCGCACCAGGGCGCCCTGCGGCTTGCCCAGGCCGATGGACTCGGCCACGTCCTTGGTCACCTGGTCAATCTGCACCCCGATGCGGCCGCGCGAGACGCGGCCGGTGGCGCGCAACTGGTCGCTGACGCGGATGGCCTCGTCCATCGGGATGGCAAACGAGATGCCCATGAAACCACCCGAGCGCGAGTAGATCTGGCTGTTGATGCCCACCACCTCACCGCGCATGTTGATCAGCGGGCCGCCGGAATTGCCAGGGTTGATGGCCACATCCGTCTGGATGAAGGGCAGGTAGTCCCCGGTGTCCCGCTGCTTGGCGCTCACGATGCCCGCCGTGACGGTGTTTTCCAGACCAAATGGCGAGCCGATGGCCATGACCCATTCGCCAACCTTGAGCCGGTTCACGTCGCCGACCTTGACCGCCGGCAGGCCACTGGCCTCGATCTTCACCACGGCCACATCGGTGCGCTTGTCCGCGCCCACGATGCGCGCTTTGAATTCACGCTTGTCGGTCAGCGTGACGATCACCTCGTCGGCGCCGTCCACCACATGGGCATTGGTCATGACATAGCCGTCGGGCGTGAGGATGAAGCCGGAGCCAACGCCGCGCGGCTGCTCCTCCTCCTGCTGCGGATTGGGTCGCGGCGCCTGGCGCGGCACGCCCGGCAGGGGCTGGCCAAAGAAGCGGCGGAAGAACTCCTGCATCTCGTCGTCCATGCCGCCGCCTTGCGCGCTGCGCCCGGTACGAACCTTCTCCAGCGTGCGGATGTTCACCACCGAGGGGCCCACCTGCTCCACCAGATCGGTGAAATCCGGCAGCGCGCGCGACTGCGCGGCCGCGGGCTGCACGGGTACCAGCGTGGCAATGGCCGTCAGGGCCAGGGCGCCTGCCAGCGCCATCGACCGCCATTTTTTGAATTCCATCAGAAACATCGTTGGCCTTTCACGAAAACCAGGGGAGAAATGTCCCGAAGCAAATGGGGGCCTATTTGCGCCGCTCAAGGCTCTGCGCAAAGGCTTTGAGGGTTTGCGGCGGCACTTCGCCCACGGCGGTCAGCCACCAGTCGCCGCCCCGGTCGGCCAGCCGCCGCGTCAGCGTCTGGGTCGCGCCCATGGCCAGCATGCCCTCCTGGCCGTGACGCTGGCGGTCAAACGGCTCGACGAACAGCGAGACCGAAGCCAGCCCGTCCGAGAAGATCCATTGCATGGCACCGTCGGCTACGGCACCCGTGGCCGTGGGGCGCTTGTAGCAGCTCATGGGCCGGAATCCGGCCACCGGGCTGCGCAGCAGCCAGCCCTCGGCCTGTGCCGTGGTCTTGACCGGTTCACTCTTCTCAACCCTGTAGCCTTCCGTGCTGGCCATCATCTGGGCCAGCTTGTCCATCTTGACGGGCGCATCCAGCTGCAGTTCCGAGAAGGCGACCTGCTCGATCACCTGGCCGTCGGCATCCAGCGTCTGCAGCTTGACCACCAGCCCGGTCTTCTTCTCGCTCCAGATGCGGTAGCCAAAACGAAGGTTGTCACGCGGCACCAGACGCACCACCTCGGCGTCGAAGCCGGCGACACGGTCCAGGCCGGTCTTCTGGGCCGCATAAAACTCGGGAATGGCGTTCTCGCCACCCTTGAGCAACGTCGGGAACAGGCCCAGCGACTCGCGCTTTTCGGTGCGCACCAGCTTGCTGTCCGGCAGGAAGGTCACCACCTCGTCGTTGCGGCGGAAGGTGGAGCGGGGCGCACCGGTCAGCGACTCGACGCGCTCCATCTGCTGCACACCGTCACAGGCGTGCCAGATACGCGCGCTCGACAGGTTGCCGGACGACGAAGACACCACAAAGGTGCCGATGTAGGTGCGGCGCCGCGACGCCTCGTGCATGCGCAGCAGCCAGTCGCTGATGCTTCGCTCGCCCGCTGCGACCGTGGTGATCGCCGGTGCGGCGCCCGTGCCCGCCGGCTGCTGCGCGAACGCCACGCCCGCCGCCACCAGCAAAAGGGGCAGCAATCCCGATGTCAGGCGGTGGCGCGTCACAGGCAAGGCAGGCCGTTGCACGTTCGTTCCTCAGCGCGCAGGCGCTTCAAAGGTGGCGTTGCGAAGGAAGCCGGCCGGCATCTGCAGCGCGGTGGTGCCGCCGGTCTGGCGGTGCGCCGCCAGCAGTTCATCCAGTCGCGGGTCGCGGATCATGACCTGGCGCGTGGTGCCAGCCTCGGCCACCACCGCGGCAGGCGCTGCCTGGGCCAGTTCGGCCTGCGCCGGCTTGTCACCTGCGCCGCCCACGGCGTTCCAGCCGACGGCCACCACGGCCGCCAGCGACGCCAGCCCGGCCACCAGCTTCCAGCGGAAGCTGGATTCATTGGCGGCCTCCTGGCTTCTATCGAAATGGCCTGTAACCCGCGCCAAATCTGCGTGAGTCGCTACCAAATCAGTAGCAGATTCCAGACGGCCCCTAGGCTCCTGCGCCAGCCGTGCCCGCAGGCGCAGCACGAATTCAGGGTCGCCAGCGGCCGCGCCCTGGGCGCCCGTGCGCAGCACCTCGCCCACCAGGTGATAGGTCTGCCAGGTGGCGCGGGCCGCGCTGTCACCGGCGACCTGCTCCACCGCGCGGGCAAAGTCCGCCCCCTGCAGTTGACCATCCAGCAGCGCGGAGACCTGTTCGTCCTTGTTCAGCATCATGTTCATCTTCACCTCACCAGCGCTTGCCCGACTGGTTCTCCAGCATGGGCTTCACCTTGGCCGAAATCGCATCGCGTGCCCGGAAAATCCGGGAACGGACGGTGCCGATCGGGCAGTTCATCACTTCCGCAATCTCTTCATAGCTCAGGCCCTCGATCTCGCGCAGCGTCACGGCCTGGCGCAATTCCTCAGGCAAGGCTTCCATGGCGGCGTTGACCGCCGCCGCAATTTCCTTGGCCGCCAGCACGGTTTCCGGGGTCTCGGCACTGGTTAGTTCGTTCTCGACGCCGGAAGTTTCATCCTCGTCATCCGATGACCGCAACGCGCTTTCCGAAACCAGCGGATTGCGCTTCATGTCCACCAGTGCCTTTTTGGCAGTATTGACAGCGATCCGGTACAGCCAGGTGTAGAACTGCGCCTCACCGCGGAACTGGGCCAGCGCCCGGTAGGCCCGGATGAAGGTCTCCTGGGCGATGTCTTCCACCAGGTCCACGTCACGCACCATCCGCCCGATCAGCCGCTCGATGCGGCGCTGGTACTTCATGACCAGCAGTTCAAACGCGCGCTGGTCACCCGCCACGGCGCGCTCGACCAGCATCAGGTCGGTGTCGGCGCTGGCGGGCACAGGAGCAGCAGGCGGGGGGGTGGGGGTCATGGTGTTGCCGGGCCGGAATCCGCACCCGGCAGCGGCAGGATTCTGGCGCGCGAATATACCGCACGGCGAAGGTCGCGCCAGCGCCCGGGCGCATGCCGGCGCTCCAGCCAGAGCCATTCGGCGCGCGCCGGCGCGGGCCAGCCCAACAGCATCCACCCCTGAAAATCCATCACGACCCGTGGGCTGGTGCCGGTCGGCAGCATGCAGCCACGCCAGGACCAGGCCTGGCCATCCCAGGTCAGCAGGCCCTCCGGCTGCCGCCGCCAGGCCAGAACGGCCACCCCCGCCGACAGCAGCATCGCCCCTGCTGCTGCCACCTGGCGCCAGCCCGACGGGGTGGATTGCTGGCACCACAGCGCAACAGCCAACACACCGGCGCACCACAGCAGCGCCAGCAGGCCACCAAGAAAGCGCGAACGCCCCACCGGATAGGAAACCGATGGGGCGTTGTGCATGGGGACGGGCGCCTGCGCGTTGGCCTCAAGGCGCCCGCTTGAACACCAACGTGCCGTTGGTGCCGCCGAAGCCAAAGTTGTTCTTCACGGCAACGTCAATCTTCAAGTCGCGTGCCGTGTTGGCGCAATAGTCCAGATCGCACTCGGGATCCTGGCTGAAGATGTTGATGGTCGGCGGGCTCTTCTGGTGGTACACCGCCAGCGTCGTGAAGACCGATTCGATGCCGCCTGCACCGCCCAGCAGATGCCCGGTCATGGATTTCGTCGAATTGACGACGATCTTGCGCGCGTGCTCGCCGAGCGCTGCCTTGATGGCGTTGGTTTCGTTCAGGTCACCCAGCGGCGTGGACGTGCCGTGCGCATTCAGGTAATTCACCTCGTCCGCATTCACGCCCGCATTGCGCAGCGCCATCACCATGGAGCGGCGCGGGCCGTCCACATCGGGTGCGGTCATGTGGAAGGCGTCCGCGCTCATGCCGAACCCGGCAAGTTCGGCGTAGATCCGGGCGCCGCGTGCCCGGGCGTGTTCGTACTCTTCCAGCACCAGCACGCCCCCGCCCTCGCCCAGCACGAAGCCGTCGCGGTCCTTGTCCCATGGGCGCGATGCGGCCTTGGGGTCGTCATTGCGGGTGGACAGCGCGCGTGCGGCGGCAAAACCACCGATGCCCAGCGGTGAGACACAGGACTCGGCACCACCAGCAATCATCACGTCGGCATCCCCGTATTCAATCATGCGGGCCGACAGGCCGATCGCATGCAGGCCGGTGGTGCAGGCCGTGACCACGGAAATGTTGGGGCCCTTGAAACCGTACTTGATGGACACATGGCCCGAGATCATGTTGATGATCGAGGCCGGCACGAAGAACGGTGAGATCCGGCGCGGGCCGCGATTCACAAGCTCAGCGTGCATGTCTTCAATCATCGGCAAGCCGCCGATGCCGGCGCCGATGTTGCAGCCGATGCGTGTGGCCGCTTCGGCGCCGAGCGCGTCACCCGTAGGCAGGCCGCTGTCGGCGACTGCCTGGACGGCCGCCGCCAGCCCGAGGTGGATGAACCGGTCCATGTGCCGGGCTTCCTTTTCGGGGATGTAGTCCCCGATATTGAAGCCCTTGACTTCGCCCGCGAACTTGCAGGCGAAGTTGCCCGCATCGAACTGGGTGATGAGGTCAATGCCGGACCGACCGGCAAGCAGATTGGCCCAGGATTCGGCCACCGTGTTGCCCACGGGGCTGACGCAACCCAGGCCGGTCACAACGACACGGCGGCGGGTCATGCTCGGGTCAGGCTTTCTGGTGGGTGTTGGCGTAGTCGATCGCGTTTTGCACGGTGGTGATCTTCTCGGCATCCTCGTCCGGGATTTCAATGCCGAACTCGTCCTCCAGCGCCATCACCAGTTCCACCGTGTCGAGCGAGTCGGCACCGAGGTCGGCCACGAAAGCCTTTTCATTGGTGACCTGGGACTCTTCCACGCCGAGTTGTTCGGCAATGATTTTCTTGACACGTGATTCGATATCGCTCATGGTTCCCTCGAAGGGTTGTAAAGGAATCCGCAATTTTAGCCGGGCGGATACACCGGCATCTGACAGTCGGCATGGCAGGGCCCTCAGGCCATGAACATGCCTCCATTGACATGTATTTCCTGGCCGGTCACGTAGCCTGCCTGGGGCGAGGCCAGGAACGCGACCGCGTGCGCCACATCAGCCGGTTTGCCCAGATGCCCCAGCGGAATCTGCGCCAGCAGCGCCTTTTGCTGCTCCTCGGGCAGGCTGGTCGTCATGTCGGTCTCGATGAAGCCCGGTGCCACGCAGTTCACCGTGATGTTGCGGCTGCCCAGTTCACGTGCCAGCGCCCGCGTCATGCCCGCCACGCCAGCCTTGGCCGCCGCGTAGTTGGCCTGGCCCGGGTTGCCGGAAGCGCCCACGACGCTGGTGATGCTGATGATGCGGCCGTAGCGTTGCTTCATCATGATGCGCATCACGGCACGGCTGAGCCGGAACACCGCCTTGAGATTGGTGTCCAGCACCGCGTCCCAGTCGTCGTCCTTGAGCCGCATGGCCAGCATGTCGCGGGTGATGCCGGCGTTGTTGACCAGCACCTGCAGGCCGCCTTCGGACTTGACGATGCCGTCCACCAGCGCCTCGGCATCGGCGGCGTTGTTCACGTCCAGTCGGGCGCCACGGCAGCCTGCGTGGGCTGCCAGTGCCGTGCTGATGTGGTCGGCGCCGGCGTCGGTGGTGGCGGTACCAATCACCCTCAGGCCGCGTTGCGCGAGTTCCAGCGCAATGGTCGCGCCAATGCCGCGCGAAGCGCCGGTCACCAGGGCCACCTGGCCTTCGAACTTCGTGTCGCTCATGACAGCAGCCCCTTGACTTCTGCGAGCGAGGCCGGGTCGTGCACCGCTGCGCCCGTGAGTTCGGGGTCAATGCGCTTCACCATCCCGGCCAGCACCTTGCCCGGCCCGCATTCCACGACGTGCATGACGCCGCGTGCCTTGATGGCCCGCACACACTCGACCCAGCGCACCGGGCCGAAAGCCTGGCGGTACAGCGCATCGACGATGCGGTCGGCATCGACTTCGATGGCGACATCAATGTTGTTGATGACCGGAATCCGTGGCGTGCCCAGGTCAATGGCCTCCAGGGCCTCACGCAGGCGTTGCGCCGCCGGCTTCATGAGGCTTGAATGGAATGGTGCCGAGACCGGCAGTGGCAGCGCCCGCTTGGCGCCCGCCGACTTGAGCGCCTCGCAGGCCTTTTCAACGCCCGCCTTGCTGCCGGCAATGACCGTCTGAGAGGGGTCATTGAAGTTGACGGCCTCCGCCACCTCGCCGCTGGCAGCACTGGATGCGGCACAGACTTCGATCACTTTGGCCGCTTCCATGCCCAGAATGGCGGCCATGGCGCCGGCGCCCACGGGCACTGCGTCCTGCATGGCCTGCGCCCGCAGGCGTACCAGGGGCGCCGCCTGCGCCAGCGTCAACACACCGGCGGCCACCAGCGCCGAGTATTCACCGAGCGAATGGCCCGCCACGACGGCTGGCAAATCCCCGTCTTCAGCAAGCCAGGCGCGGTAGGCTGCGACACCGGCCACCAGCATGACCGGTTGGGTATTGGTGGTCAGTGCCAGCGCTTCCTTCGGGCCTTCCTTGATGAGCCGGGCCACGTCCTCACCCAGCGCGTCACTGGCTTCCTTCAAGGTTTCGGCAACGACCGGATGGTCGCCCCAAGCGTCCAGCATGCCAACGGCCTGCGAGCCCTGGCCGGGGAATACAAAAGCAAAAGGTTTCATGGTCAGAACGTGAGAAGAACTGCACCCCAGGTAAATCCGCCGCCCACGCCTTCCAGCATGAGGGTCTGGCCTTTGCGGACCTGGCCGGCACGCACTGCCGAGTCCAGCGCCAGGGGAATCGAGGCCGCCGAGGTATTGCCATGCTGGTCCACGGTGACCACCACCTTGTCCATGGGCAGTTTCAGGCGTTTGGCCGTGCTTTGCATGATGCGGATGTTGGCCTGGTGCGGAATCAGCCAGTCGATGTCGCTGGCCTGCAGGCCGGCCTTGTCCAGTGCGGCACGGGCTGCGTCTTCGAGCACCCCCACGGCCAGCTTGAAAACGGCCTGCCCGTCCATCTTGAGCAGCGGGTCACCCAGGATCTGCCCCCCCGAGACCGTGCCGGGTACGCACAGGATGTCCCGGTGCTGGCCATCCGCGTGCAAATCCGTGGCCAGGATGCCAGGCGTGTCGGACGCTTCCAGCACCACAGCGCCGGCACCGTCGCCAAACAGCACGCAGGTGCGGCGGTCGTTGAAATCCAGGATGCGGCTGAACACCTCGGCACCAATGACCAGTGCCCGGCTGGCCGAGCCGGTCTGGATCATCGCGTCCGCCACCGTCAAGGCATAGACAAAGCCGCTACAGACGGCCTGCACGTCAAACGCCGGGCAACCCGCGACGCCCAGCTTGTGTTGCACCATGGTGGCGGTGGACGGAAACACCATGTCGGGCGTTGAGGTGGCAACGATGATGAGGTCGATCTCCTGCGCCGTACGACCGGCTGCAGCCAGTGCGTTGCGCGCCGCTTCCGCCCCCAGATCGCTGCTGCCCACATCCGCGGCCGCAAAGTGCCGCGCCCGGATACCGGTGCGCTCGACGATCCAGTCGTCCGAAGTTTCCACGCCTTTGGCGGCCAGCTCGGCCGTGAGGTCGGCGTTGGTCAACCGGCGCGGCGGCAGGTAGCTGCCGGTGCCGGTGATGCGGGAATAACGTCTCATCAGGTCTGGGTCGCCGGGTCCGGGGCTTGCGTGGCCGCTTCCGCCCCGATCAGCAAGGGCGCAGCGTGGGCGATGCGCGCCTGGACGCGGTCTAGTAATTGGTGACGGGCTGCATCATACGCCCGGTTCAAGGCCTGCTCGAAAGCCAGCTCGTCAGCCGAGCCGTGGCTTTTGAAGACCAATCCGCGCAATCCCAACAGCGCTGCACCGTTGTACCGCCGATGATCCACTCGCTCCTTAAAGGAAGATAAGACTGGATAGGCAACAATGGCTGCAATCTTTGTAAAGATGTTGCGGGAAAACTCATGTTTGAGAAAACCGCCAATCATGGACGCCAGGCCTTCGCTGGCTTTCAACGCCACGTTGCCGACAAACCCGTCGCACACGACGATATCGGTTGTACCTTTGAAAATGTCATTGCCCTCGACATTTCCGTAAAAGTTCAAATCGCCGGAGTTGGCGGCAGATCGGAGCAATTCGCCTGCTTTTTTGATTGTTTCGCCGCCTTTAATCACCTCTTCACCGATATTCAGCAGTCCGACGGACGGGTTGTCGTCTTCGTTCAGGGCCGACACCAGGGCCGAGCCCATGACGGCAAACTGCAGCAGGTGTTCCGCCGTGCAATCGACGTTGGCACCGAGGTCGAGCACCGTCGTGGCGCCGCCCTTGGCATTGGGCAACTGCGTGGCGATGGCCGGACGGTCGATACCCTCGACCGTCTTGAGCAGGTAACGCGCAATGGCCATCAAGGCGCCAGTGTTGCCCGCCGACACAGCCGCCTGAGCAGCGCCGTCCTTCACCTGCTGGATGGCCACCCGCATGGACGAGTCCTTTTTGCGACGCAACGCCACTTCCACAGGATCGTCCATGCTGACCACCTCGGTGGCCACCACCGATTGGGCGCGGGGATGGGCGAAACCCATCAGCGGCGCCGCCTGCCCGACAAGCAGCAGGCACGCCTGCGGATGATTCTCAAGAAACCGGCGGCATGCCGGGAGGGTGACGCGGGGACCGTGGTCGCCCCCCATGCAATCGACAGCCAGGGTAATCATGGGCTCAACTGTAGGACGAACCGGACGGTCTGCTGGAGGGGCCACGGATGGCAAAAGTGGAGCCTGCATCAAGACAAAGGCCCGTAGCTGCGGCAAAGCAGCGCCGGGCCTTGTGGCAGATCAGCGGAATCAGGCTTCAGACTTGGTCTTCAGCACCTTGCGGCCACGGTAAAACCCGTTGGGGCTGATGTGGTGGCGCAGGTGGGTTTCGCCGGTGGTCGGCTCCACGGCAATGCCCGGCACATTCAGGGCGTTGTGCGAGCGGTGCATGCCCCGCTTGGACGGGGACTTTTTGTTCTGCTGGACGGCCATGAGGGGCTCCTGGAGAAAACGGTGCCGCAACAAGCCGCGCGGCAACAGGTTGATGGGTTGGCAAATTCGACCGCACCCGCCGATAGCCCGGCCGGCGCGAAGCCCACGATTATAACCCAACTACTTGATTTGATTGCCTTTATCCGTTTTCAGCTGGTGCAAAACGGCAAACGGGTTGGGCTTGGCGGCCTGCTGGGCCTCAAACTCGGGGTCAGCGACCGCCAACTTCACGTCAGCGGGGCACTGCGCGTGACGCGGCACCACCGGCATTTCCATCAGCAGTTCGTCCTCAATCAGGCCCTGCAAATCAAAGCTGCGGCTGACGGCCAGCAGGTCTTCCTCGGCTTCGTCGTCCTCGGCTTCTGCGGTGGCTTCGTCGGCGACAAACCGGAACGACCGGTCCACCTGGACCGTGACGTCTACCGGGCCCAGGCAGCGCTGGCAGGTCAGCGGCAGCACCACCTGCGCCTGCAGATGCAGCCAGATCTGCGTCGCTGCCCCGCGCACTGCGCGTTGCTCCCCCCTGGCTGTCCAGCGTACGGTACGGGTGTCACCCGCCTGCGGCGCTTCTGCCTGCAGGCGGCTGAACTGGCGCAACGCGTCAGCGCCGCTCAGCTGGGCGCCATCCTGGGCAAATGCCAAAACGTCCAGCTGCGCGGCAACAAACTCTTTCCTCATGTAGGCAGTGTAAGAGAATCACCGAATGCCAACGCCCGCAGACCGCCCCCTGATTCTGGGATCCACCTCCCGCTACCGCCATGAATTGCTGTCGCGCCTGCGCGTGCCGTTCGAGGTGGCAGCGCCTGAGGTGGACGAAACGCCGCTGCCCGGCGAATCGCCAAGGGCACTGGCCTGCCGGCTGGCGCTGGCCAAGGCCCACGCCGTGGCGGCCCGGTTTCCATCCGCAGTGGTCATCGGCTCGGACCAGGTGGCGGACCTGGCCGGCGAGCCCCTGGGCAAGCCTGGCACGCATGCGCGGGCCACCGCCCAGCTGCGCCGCATGCGGGGCCACACCGTGATTTTCCAGACGGCGGTGGCTGTTGTGTGCCGCGAAAGCGGCTTCGAGCAGACCGATCTGGCGCCCGTCGAAGTACGGTTCCGGCCCGTGGGCGACGACGAGATCGAGGCCTACCTGCAGGCCGAGCAGCCCTACGACTGTGCCGGCAGCGCCAAAAGCGAAGGCCTGGGCATCGCGCTGCTGGAAGCCATCCACAGCGACGACCCGACCGCGCTGGTCGGGCTGCCCCTGATCCGCACCTGCCGCTTGATCCGCGCCGCAGGCGTCAGGGTTCTGCCATGACGCCCGCCAAAGGCCGCCTGTTCCTGGTGCCGGCCCCGCTGGACTTCGGCTGCGATGCCGAGGCCCCGCTGGCCGAGGCGCTGCCCGAGGGCACCCTGCAGGCCGCGGCGCGCCTGGAGCACTGGGTCTGCGAGAACGCCAAGTCGCTGCGAGCGTACCTCAAGCGCGTCAATGCGCTGCACCCGCTGGCGGTGCCGCTGCAGTCGCTGCAGGTCCAGGAACTGCCTCGCGAGGTACACAAGAAAGGGGACCATGCCGGCCAGTTTGA
Source organism: Ramlibacter sp. (assembly GCA_046348225.1). Taxonomy (GTDB): domain Bacteria; phylum Pseudomonadota; class Gammaproteobacteria; order Burkholderiales; family Burkholderiaceae_C; genus JAXMEQ01. The sequence continues at coordinate 70,262 of JAXMEQ010000008.1, read as the reverse complement.
CGCGCGGCCGCTGTTGATCCCGGCCATGGAAGGCCGCGACATGGGCCTGGCGAGCGAGGCCGGCATGCCCGCCGTAGCCGACCCGGGCTCATCGGTTGTCCGGGCCGCACACGACCTTGGCATCGAAGTCGTTGCGCTGGTGGGCCCGGTGTCGCTGCTGTTGGCACTGGCCGCCAGCGGGCTCAATGGCCAGAACTTCGCTTTCGTGGGTTACCTGCCGCAAGATGGGGCCGAGCGCGCCCGCCGCATCCGCGAACTGGAATCGCTGGCCCTCAAAACCGGGCAGACCCAGCTGTTCATTGAAACGCCTTACCGCAACGCGACGCTTTGGCAGGCGCTGCTGCAGACGCTGCAGCACAACACGCGGCTGGCCGTCAGCAGCGGCCTGACGCTGAACGGGGCCAGCAGCCGCAGCGACAGTGTCAAGGCCTGGAAGCAACAACCGGCGCCGCTGTCGGGCAGCATGCCGGCGGTGTTCGCGATCGGACGCTGATCCCGTGCCTCAGCGGATGGCAGGCATGCTCTTGAGCGCGCGCACGGCGCCTTCGCCCATGGCAGCGCCAAACTTCTTGGCCAGCCGCTCTGCCACGTTGTCGCGACGGGTGTAGTCCACGAGGTCTTCGGCCTTCACCACTTCGCGCGCCACATAGTCCAGGTTGCCCAGCTGGTCCGCCAGACCCAGCTCGATCGCCTGCTGGCCGCTCCAGAACAGCCCGCTGAACAACTCCGGTGTTTCCTTCAGGCGCTTGCCACGGCCCGCCTTTACCGTGTCGATGAACTGCTTGTGGATCTGGTCGAGCATGGCCTGGGCATAAGCCCGCTGCTTGTCGGTCTGCGGGCTGAACGGGTCGAGAAAGCCCTTGTTCTCGCCGGCCGTCATCAGTCGGCGTTCGATGCCCAGCTTGTCCATCAGGCCGGTAAAGCCAAAGCCGTCCATCAGCACGCCAATGCTGCCCACGATGCTGGCCTTGTCCACAAAAATCTTGTCGGCCCCCGATGCGATGTAGTACGCCGCAGAGGCGCAGGCTTCCTCGACCACCGCATACACCGGCTTCTTGTGCTTGGCGCGCAGGCGCTTGATTTCATCCGAGATGATGCCGGCCTGCACCGGGCTGCCGCCCGGGGAATTGATCAGCAACACCACGGCCTGGGCCCCCTCGTCTTCGAACGCGGCACGCATCGCGGCCACCACGAACTCGGCGCTGGCGTCAGCGCCGGCGGCAATCTCGCCCTTGATCTCCACCACCGCCGTGTGAGGCAGGCTCTTGTCGGCCGACGGTGCGCCCCGGTACATCAGCGCCCACACCAGGAAGACAAAGAACGCAAGCCAGGCGAGGCGTACAAAACTCTTCCAGCGACGCGTGGCACGCTGTTCTTCCAGCGCGGCGAAGGCCAGCTTTTCAAGTGCCGCCCGCTCCCAGCCCGGGATTTGGCCGGGGACGGGTTCGGCGCCCGGCGTGCCGGGGGAATTCGGATCAATCATTTCAGAACTCGATGGGTTGCAGGTTGTAGTCAGTATGCCAGTGCACCACACCGTCCTGTTCCGTCAGGGTGATCTTCACCAGCCCGCCACGACAGGGGCCGCCGGCACAGGCCCCGGTGTCGGGCTGGTAGGCGGCGCCGTGGGTGGCGCACAGCAGCCAGCGCCCGGTATCGTCAAAAAAACGGTTGGGCTGGTAGTCCATTTCCATTGCGACATGGGCGCAGCGGTTCAGGTAGGCATGGGCCCGGCCCTCGTAGCGAATCGCAAAGGCCCGGCAGGTCTGGCCACCAAACACCACGTCAAAGGGCACGGCGTCGGCACCCTCGCGCAAGTCGGTGCTGTTGCAAAGCGGTACCCGATCAGCCATGGCGCGTCCCCTCAGGCGTTGTCCAGCAGCCAGTCGTGCAGCTCGCGCACCGAATGCACCACCGCCCGCGGGCCCAGCGCATGGAAGGCGTCGGGCTCGTGGGCGCCGTAACTTACGCCCACGCTCGCGCAGCCGGCGTTCAGCGCCATCTGCAGGTCGTGCGTGGTATCGCCAATCATCAGGGTGCGTTCAGGTTCGGCGCCAAACTCGCGCATCAGTTCCTGCAGCATCAGGGGGTGCGGTTTGCCCGCCGTTTCGTCAGCCGTGCGGGAGCCGTCAAACATGTTGCGCAGTTCCACACTGTGCAGCGCCTCGTCCAGCCCGCGCCGGCTCTTGCCAGTAGCGACCGCCAGCCAGTGGTGGCGGGCCTTCAGGTCGGCCAGCAGCGGCAAAACGCCGTCGAACAGGCTCAGGTCGTTCTGATGCAGCCCGTAGTGGTGGCGGTAGCGGGCGCCGAGCTCGGGGTAACGGGCCGGCGGCACATCGGGCGCAGCATGGGCCAGCGCCTGCATCAGCCCCATGCCGATCACGTAAGCCGCCGCCTTGTCATCGGGCACGGTGCCGCCCACGTCGGCCACGGCGCGCTGGATGCAGCGCACGATGATCTTGGTGGAGTCGAACAGGGTGCCATCCCAGTCGAAGGCGATCAGGTCAAACTGTCGGGGACGCGGCATGGTCGATGAATTCCTGCAAAGCCGGCGGAAGAGGCGCATGCAACTCGATGCGCTCCTGGCTGGCCGGATGGTTGAACTGTAGCCGCCAGGCGTGAAGAAACATGCGCTTCAGGCCCTGTTTCTGAAGGGTCTTGTTCAGCTCGAAGTCACCGTACTTGTCATCGCCGGCGATACCATGGCCCTGCGAGGCCAGGTGCACCCGGATCTGGTGGGTGCGGCCGGTCTTGATGGTGACTTCCAGGAGCGTGAAGCCGGGCAGCTTGCGCGCCACCTTGACCAGTGTGATGGCGCGCATGCCGTCCGGGTTGTCCTTGTCCACCACCTTGACACGCCGTTCGCCGTCGGCCTGCAGGTACTTGTGCAGCGGCACATCAATCACCTTGCGGTTGGCCGGCCAGGCACCGCTGACCAGCGCCAGGTAAGTTTTGCCGGTTTCGCGGTCGCGGAACTGGTCTTGCAGTTTCAGCAGGGCTGAGCGCTTTTTTGCCACCAGCAGGATGCCCGAGGTTTCCCGGTCCAGCCGGTGCACCAGTTCCAGGAACTTTGCGCCCGGCCGGGCCTGGCGCAGCTGCTCGATCACGCCAAAGCTCACGCCACTGCCGCCATGAACCGCCACGCCGGCCGGTTTATCAACGGCCATCAGGTGGTCGTCTTCCAGCAGCACCGGGAATTCACGCGCGGGCGCGGGCTGCCCGGCCTTTTCCGCGGCGCGCTCCGACTGGCGCACTGGCGGCACGCGCACCACATCGCCCGTGGCCACGCGGGTGTCGGCCGCCGCCCGGCCCTTGTTCAGACGCACTTCGCCACTGCGGATGATGCGATAGACATGGGTCTTGGGAACGCCCTTGAGCTGACGGATCAGGAAGTTGTCCAGCCGCTGGCCGGCGGATTCTTCGTCCACCGTGACTGTTTTCACCTGGGGGCTTGCAGGGGGTTCGGTGCCCCCTATAATGTGTTTCACTAGCGTAACGCTGTAAGTGGTTGATTTGTCTGGAGTTTAGTCCACGCACTGCCACCAGCCACGCTGGAAGGTCGATGCCTCTTGTGGCACCGCTTGCAAACCGAAGGCCAACGCCAACGGTGGCACGCCATGACACAAGCCAAGCCGACGCATTGAAACACCGATACGGAATACCTTGCCCGCCAGCCCGTTGGCTGATGGGCGGATCAAAGCGAGAATTGTTGTGTTGATGGCGCTTTACCTTGCACTCTGGCGGTGGCTTGCAGCCCCGGCCGCAGGCATGAAAACGCCCGGAGCCCGCGCCGATAGTGCGCGAGGCGCTACAAAATTTGTAGCAATTCAGCCCGCCCTCCTCCTCGCCCCCATCCAGACGCCCCCGCCTCGCCGGCTCACCTGAGCCCGGCGCTGCGACCCGGCCATTCCCTTCGTTTCAGTCGCGTCAGTCCGGCATCGTTGCCCGTACCGGGCATGTGATGTTTTGAATGAATAGGTGACGCCATGAAGCGCATGCTGATCAACGCCACGCAGGCCGAAGAACGCCGGCTGGCCATCGTCGACGGACAGAAACTCCTCGACTACGAAATCGAAATCGAAGGGCGCGAACAGCGCAAGGGCAACATCTACAAGGCCGTTGTGACCCGCGTCGAGCCGTCGCTGGAAGCCTGCTTTGTGGACTACGGCGAAGACCGCCACGGCTTCCTGCCGTTCAAGGAGATCTCCAAACAGTACTTCCAGGGCAACACCTCGCCCGGCCAGGCCCGCATCAACGACGTGATCCGGGAAGGCCAGGAACTGCTGGTCCAGGTGGAAAAGGAAGAGCGCGGCAACAAGGGCGCCGCGCTGACCACCTTCATCAGCCTGGCCGGCCGCTACGTGGTGCTGATGCCCAACAACCCGCGCGGCGGCGGCGTCAGCCGGCGCATCGAGGGCGACGACCGGGCCGAACTCAAGGAGGCCATGGACCAGCTGGAGTACCCCAACGGCATGTCCATCATCGCGCGCACTGCCGGCATCGGCCGCAGCGCACCCGAGCTGCAGTGGGACCTGAACTACCTGCTCAAGCTCTGGAACGCGATTGACGGCGCCAGCAAGGGCGCCAAGGGCGCCTTCCTGATCTACCAGGAGTCGAGCCTGGTCATCCGCGCCATCCGCGACTACTTCAACCACGACATCGGCGACGTGCTGATCGACACCGACGACATCTACGAGCAGGCCCAGCAGTTCATGGCCCACGTGATGCCCGAGCATGCTGCCCGCGTGAAGCGTTACCGCGACGACGCGCCGCTGTTTTCCCGCTTCCAGATCGAGCACCAGATCGAGTCCGCCTATGCCCGCACGGTGCAGCTGCCCAGCGGTGGCGCCATCGTGATCGACCACACCGAGGCGCTGGTGTCGGTGGACGTGAACTCCGCCCGCGCCATCAAGGGCGGGGACATCGAGGAAACCGCCACCCGCACCAACCTGGAAGCCGCCGACGAAGTGGCCCGCCAGATGCGCCTGCGCGATCTGGGCGGCCTGATCGTGATCGACTTCATCGACATGGAGGAGAGCAAGAACCGCCGCGAAGTGGAAAACCGCCTGCGCGACGCGCTGCGCCAGGACCGCGCCCGCGTGCAGTTCGGCACCATCAGCAAGTTCGGCCTGATGGAGATGAGCCGCCAGCGCCTGAAGCCCGCGCTGAGCGAGGGCGCTTCCATCCCCTGCCCGCGCTGCGGTGGCTCCGGCCACATCCGCGACACCGAAAGCTCGGCGCTGCAGATCCTGCGCATCATCCAGGAAGAGTCGATGAAGGACAGCACGGCCTCGGTGCTGTGCCAGGTGCCGGTGGAAGTGGCGTCGTTCCTGCTGAACGAGAAGCGCACCGAGATCGCCAAGATCGAACTCAAGCAGCGCATCAACGTGCTGCTGGTGCCCAACAAGACCATGGAGACGCCGCACTACAAGCTCGAGCGCCTCAAGCATGACGACCCGCGCCTGGACCGCATCGAAGCCAGCTACACCATGGCCGAGGAAATCGAGGACCCGACCTCGGTGACCCGCCGCTCGCAGGAGCCCACCAACAAGCAGACGCCGGTGATCAAGGGCGTGTTGCCCGACGCGCCCGCCCCTGTTGCCGTGCCCAGGCCGGCACCGGTGGCGGCACCCGCCCCGGCGGTGGCCGCGAAAGCAGCACCGGTGGCAGCTCCGGCGGCTGCACCCGCAGAGACCGGCTTTTTCGGCTGGATCAAGGGCCTGTTTGGCGGCGCCAGCGCGCCGGCCCCGGCACCCGCGCCCGCGGTGGTGACGGAAGCGAAAAAAGAAGAGCGGCGTGAAGGCCGCGGCGGCCGTGACGGTGAAAGCCGCGGCGGACGCGGTGGCCGTGGCGGCCGCGATGGCCGACGCGGGGAAGGCCGCGGGGACGGTCGTGGCGAGGGCCGCGGCCCGGGGCGCGACGGCGAACGCCGTACCGAAGGCCGTGCCGAAGCACGCAATGCCGACGGCACCGAGAACACTGCCCGGCCGGAAGCGCGCGAGCCGCGCGAAGGCCGTGAGGGTGGCCGCAATGGCGAGCGCCGCGAACGGGGCGATCGCCCGCCGCGCGAGCGCCGCGACGGTGACACCCGCGCCAACCCCGTGACCGACGGCACCGCTGGCGCCGCTGCGCCGGCCACTGTCGAGGCTGGCGGCGAGCCGCGCCAGGACCGTGGCCCGCGCAACGGTGAACGCCGCGAGCGGGGCGAACGCGGCGAACGCGGTGATGGCCGCCGCGAGCGGGGAGAGCGCCGCGGTGAGCGTGGCCCGCGTCCGGACGGCGCGGCCGCCAACCCGGAACTGTTTGACGCCACCGCGCCAGCGACCGACGGTACAGTGCTGCAAACCGCGCTGGCGACCGATGCCGCCGCTGCCGAGAATGGGCAGCGCGACGCACCGCGTGATGGCCAGGACGCACCGGCCGGCGAAGAGCGCCGCGAACGCCGCGGCCGCGACCGCTACGGTCGTGACCGCCGCGAACGGGGTGACCGCGGCGAGCGCCCGGCACGCGATGACGCCGAACCGCAGGCCCAGGCCCTGCCGGAAGCCGCAACGCCCGACAGCACCGAGACCGAAGCCCCCGAGACCCGCCGCCCGCGCTACGCCACCGGTTTTGTGCAGGAAGACGACAGCAACGGCGGGATGGCACCGGCCATGGACGCGCCGGCAGCGCCGGCCCCTGTGGCCCCACGCGTGTCGGCGCCGGCTGCGCCGCTGGCGACACCCGCCGCCGCAGTGGCGGCACCTGCGGCCGGTAAGACCGGTGGCCTGCCCAAGGTCAGCCCTTTCCAGCTGCCGGTGGCAGACCTGGTGCAGGTGGCGGAAGGTTCGGGCCTGCAGTGGGTCAACTCCGATGCGGAAAAAGTGGCTGCCGTGCAGGCAGCCATCGCGGCCGAGCCCAAGCCGGTGCGTGTGCCGCGCGAGCGGCCCCCTGCGGTGGTGATTGACGAGGGCCCGCTGGTGCTGGTGGAAACCCGCCGCGACCTGCGCAACATGACGCTGCCCTTCGAAGAACCGGCGCAGTAAGCAGCCGCCACCCCGGAAAAAAGGGCCGTGCCACTTCCGTGGCGCGGCCCTTTTTCACTGCAGCGCCGGTTCAGGCCTGGGCAGCCCGCTTCCAGGCGTCGGCCGCTGCGCGTTCGTCCCCACGCTGCTCGGCCAGCAGGGCCAGCGCGCACCAGGCATTGCGGTGCAGGCCCATGTCCTGCAGGCCGAGCGCGGCATGCGTGAGCAGTTGCTGCGCCTTGCCCCAGAGCTGGCGCTTCATGCAGGCCATTCCCGCCAGGTACTGCAGCGTCGCATCGCGCGGGTTGTTCTGGTGAGCCGCCTCGATGCGTGCCAGCCAGGCCCCGTCAATCGAGTCGAGCCCCGCCTCCAGCGCCCGCACCAGTTTCACGCGCAGGCTGTCGCCCAAGGTGGCCTGCTGCTCCCACACCGGCAGCAGCCAGGCACGGGCCAGGAAGGCGTCGCCCCCAAGCGCGGTGATGCGCTGCGCCGCGTGAATGGCCAGTTCCGGCATCTGGCGTTCGGCCGGCTCCAGCGAGTCCCAGGCCCGCTGCAGCTGCGCCGTATCGTGCGCGCCGTTGAGCAGGTCCACGGCCAGGCCCCGCACAATGCTCTGCGCCGCCATGGGCGAAAAGGCCCTGTGTTTGGCCAGCAGCCGCGCGGTGTCCAGCGCCTCGGCGCTTTCCCGCGCCTGGCGTGCCGCCTTGAGCTTGATGCGCAGCGCCAGCGTGCGGCGCGCGGCGCCTTGCGGCAGCCCTGCCAGCCAGCCCATGGCGGCCTGCGGGTCGCGGTCCTGCAGGGCCCAGCTGGCCGCGCGCAGCAAGGCCCCTTCCTGCACCTGCTGGGTACCGGTCGCCACCGGGCGCGCGGTGGCCTGCGCCAGGGCGTCGCGCAGGTGCTCGTCGCGCGACGCCTTGTCCTGCAGCGCCTGTGCACTCTCGGCCGCCAGCAGATGCGCCAGCCCCCGGATCTGGCTGCCATACGCAGGCGGTTCACCGGCAGCGGCCAGCGATTTTTCCTGCGCCAGCACGGCCTGCGCCGATTTGCGCGCGCGCAGGAAACGCCCGGCGTTGAGCTGCGCCAGCGCGTCCAGCAAGGCAGCGTGCATGGCCCGTTCCTTTTGCTGGGTACGCCAGCGCCTGGCCTGCTCCGGCAGGTCAAACAGCGCGGCCAGCGCGCGCAGCGCGGCGTGAACGAACACGAAGCCGGCCAGCAGCAACAGCAGCACCAGGTTGAGCGACAGGTCGACCCGCCAGGGCGGCCAGAACAGCGTCACCGTGCCCTGGTTGTTGCCGGCAAACAGTGCAATCGCCACGGCAACGCCGAACAGGGCCAGAAACCAGAGTGCCGCGCGCATGGGGTGACGGCGTTAGCGCCCGGCGCTGGCCGTGGTCAGCGCGGCCAGGGTTTCGTCAATGCGGGGAAGCTCGGCGCCCTTGAGTTGCGCCTGCACCTGCTGCAGCAGCGTGGCGGCGGCCTGGGTGCGTCGAGCAGCGGGGTCGAAATACTTGCCCAATGCGACCGCTGCAGCCGCCAGGTCCGCGCGGGCTGCTTCCGGCTGGCGCGCCAGCAGGCCCAGCCGCGCGTTGAGCAGCGTGAGCTTGAGGTTCTCGCGCAGGAAGAAGGTCTGTTCGGGTGACAGCAGCACTGCGTCGGGCTGTTCGATGCGGCTCACGCGCACCAGGTTGCGGGCCTCCTCGCGCAGCACCGCGAGGCCGCGCTGCCACCACTCGGGCACCGGTTCACTGGCGGTGGCCTTGCGCGGCGCGGCCAGCGCCGCCCGACCCACCGCATTGGCGACCGGCAGTTCGTCGGTCTGGCGCACCAGATCGTCCAGCCGCGCCAGCACCGCCGGCAAGTCCGTCACCGGAGCCGCCTTGATGCGGTCGATGTCGCGCAGGATCGCAGTGCGCAGCCGGTTCAGCCGGGGCTGGGCGGCCCGGCCGATGCGCTGGTCGGCGGTGCGCAGCGCGGCCAGCAGCGGCTCCACGCTACCGGTCAGCTGGGCCTGCTGCTGCGCCAGCCGCAGGGCCGACTCGATGTCCACCACCAGATTCTCGTCCCGCGAACGCGACAGGCTCTGCATCAGTTCCTCGAGCTGGGTGCGCTGCAAGGCGACCTCGCTCACGCGGGCGTCGGTCACGGCCTGGCGGGCGGCGGTTTCGCGCGCCAGGTCCTGCGCCTGCCGGGCCAGCGCCCGCGCTTCCACCGAGAGGTTGCCGGCGTCGGCACTCTGGCGTGCCAGCTGTTCCTGGATGGTGCTGAGCTTTTGCCACAGCAAGGCACAGGCCAACAGCGCCGCCACGGCCACCAGCGCCACACTGAACAGCATGGCGCGCGACACGGCCGCCGGCTCCGGGGCCGGCGCCTGGGCTGGTGAGGGCTCGGGCGGCGTCTCGGGCTCGGCGGGCGTCATGCGATGGATTCTATCGACGCCACCACATCGGCCAGGGCCGGTCGTGACTCGCAAACAACACCGAAACCGGCATCCCGCGCGGCCTGGGCAATGCGCGGGTGCGTGGCCACCGCACGGGCCGCCTGCCAGGGCTGGCCCGGCAACAGGTGCTGCAGATTGCCGATGGCTTCCGAGCTGCTGAACAGCCACACGCTGCCGTCACCGGCGGCGCCCGCCGCCAGTGTGCGCTGTGCGGCCGACCAGTCGGGCAGCTGTCGCTCGTACACCGCCACCTCCTCCACCACGGCGCCCGCAGCTTGCAGCTGGCGCGCCAGCCAGTCGCGACCGGCGAGGCGGCCGGCCGCGTCGCCGCCACGCACGATCAGCACGCGAAATCCCGCCACCACCTGGCCGCGCACCTGTTGCCACAGCGCTTCCGAATCGAACTGCCCCGCGTCGGCGGCGGGTGTGTCGATGCGCACGGCCGGCACACCGGCCCGGTGCAGGGCCTCCGCAGTGCCCGGGCCGGTCGACCATGCTCTGAAATTGATAGCGCCCCACGCAGCACCGGCGCGGGCTGCAGGCATATTTGAACCAAAGAAATGATCGACCGCGTTGCCACTGACGAACATCAGTGCGTCGTAGCCGGCAAGACCGGCCCAGGCCGCCTGCAGAGGCAGCGGATCCCGCGCAGCCACGATCTCCATGAGCGGCAAGGGCTGTGCGTTGAGACCGCGGCCCCGCAGCCACGCCACCCACAACTGCGCCTCGCGCGCAGGCCGGGTCACCAGCACCTGCATGGCGCGCGCGCCGCTCAGTGCGCGCCGCCTGCGCGCAGGCGGGCGGCCACATCCGTGCCCAGCCGGGCCGCCGCGTCGAGGTCGGCCACCGCGGCGGCAGAACGCACCTGCACCAGCGACGCATCGCCTTCCGGGTCGCCCCAGGCGGCGTTGAGCTGCAGGTATTCGCCCGAGAAGGTGGCGAAGGCCGCCAGCGGCATCGAGCAGCTGCCCCCCATGGCACGGCTGACCGCGCGCTCGGCCGCCACCGCAAGCCAGGTGCTCTGGTGCGACAGCGGCGCCAGCGCTTCCAGCAGGTCGGCCCGGTCGGCACGCACCTCAATGCCCAGCGCGCCCTGGCCGGCTGCCGGCAGCAGGTCGGTGGAAGGGAACACGGCACGGATGCGCGCCGCCAGGCCCAGCCGCTTGAGGCCGGCCGCGGCCAGCACGATCGCGTGGTAGTGGCCGTCGTCCAGCTTGCGCAGTCGGGTGTCGAGGTTGCCACGCAGCGGCACGATGCGGATGTCGGTACGCCCGAGCTTCGCAAACTGCGCGCGCAGCAGCACCACGCGGCGCAGGCTGGAGGTACCGACCACCGCGCCCAGCGGCAAATCAGCCAGCGACGCATGGTGCGGGCACACCAGCGCATCGTGCGGGTCCTCGCGCTCCATGACGCAGCCCAGCGCGAAGCCCTCGGGCAGCTCCATCGGCACGTCCTTGAGCGAATGCACGGCGATGTCGGCACGGCCCTCTTCCAGCGCCACCTCCAGCTCTTTCACAAACAGGCCCTTGCCACCCACCTTGCTGAGCGAGCGGTCGAGGATCTGGTCGCCCTTGGTGGTCATGCCCAGCAGGGAGACCTCATGGCCGCGCTGCGTCAGCAGGGCCTTCACATGCTCGGCCTGCCACAGGGCCAGCCGGCTTTCGCGCGTGGCAATCACTATCTTGGTCAAAGTCGTAACCCTTTTGTAATCATCTCGTAGCAGACGATGCTAGCATGCACGCTGCCAAAAATTTAAGCACACACAGGACGCCTGCACCGTGGAAAAACCCGGCAAAGATACACCCTCGCGCCGCGCCAGGGACAACGAACGACCGCTGGTCGAAGACATCCGGCTGCTGGGCCGCATTCTGGGCGATGTGATCCGCGAGCAGGAGGGGGTCGAGGCCTACGAACTGGTCGAACAGATCCGCAAGCTGTCGGTGGCGTTCCGCCGCGATGCCGACCACGAGGCCGACCGCGCGCTCAAGAAGCTGCTCAAGGGCCTCAGTGGCGACCAGACGGTGAGCGTGATCCGCGCCTTCACCTATTTCAGTCACCTCGCCAACCTGGCCGAAGACCGCCACCACATTCGCCGCCGCATCGTGCACGAGCGTGCCGGCGACCAGCAGGAAGGCAGCATCGAGGTGGCACTGGCGCGCCTGCGCTGGGCCGGCATTGCACCCAAAACCATCTCGCAGACGCTCGCCGCCGCCTATGTGTCGCCGGTGCTCACCGCGCACCCGACCGAGGTGCAGCGCAAGAGCATCCTGGACGCCGAGCGCGACATTGCCAACCTGCTGAGCGCGCGCGACGAGATCAAGGCCCGGGCTGTACCCAGGGACGCGCTGGCACCCCGCGAACTGTCCGCCAACGAGGCGCAGATCCGGGCCCGCGTGCTGCAGCTGTGGCAGACCCGGCTGCTGCGCTTCACCAAACTGACGGTGGCCGACGAGATCGAGAACGCGCTGAGCTACTACGAAGCGACCTTCCTGCGCGAGATTCCCAAGATCTACGCCGACCTGGAGCGCGAACTGGGCCACCAGCCGGTGGCGAGCTTCCTGCGCATGGGCCAGTGGATCGGCGGCGACCGCGACGGCAACCCCAATGTCAGCGCCCAGACGCTGGAATACGCCCTGCGCCGCCACGCCGAGGTGGCACTGCGCCACTACCTGACCGAGGTGCACTGGCTGGGCAGCGAGCTGTCGCTGTCGGCCATGCTGGTGGACTGCACGCCCGCCATGCAGGCCCTGGCCAACCGCTCCCCCGACAGCAACGAACACCGCCAGGACGAACCCTACCGACGCGCCCTGACCGGCATGTACGCCCGCCTGGCGGCCACCCTGAAGGACCTGACCGGAGGCGACGCCGCGCGCCATGCGGTGGCGCCGCAAAACGCCTACCGGCTGGCGGGCGAATTCCTGGCCGATTTGCGCACCATCGAAGCCTCGCTGCTGGCGCACCATGGCGCCGCTCTGGTGGCGCAGCGCCTGCACCCGCTGATCCGTGCGGTGGAAGTGTTTGGCTTCCACCTGGCCACGGTGGACCTGCGGCAAAGCTCCGACCAGCACGAGCTGGTGGTGGCCGAACTGCTGGCCGCAGCGCGCATCGAGCCGCACTACGCCAGCCTGCAGGAGAACGCGCGGCGCGCGCTGCTGGTCAAGCTGCTGAACGACGCCCGCCCGCTGCGCGTGCCGGGCGCCGGCTACTCGGAACTGGCGCAAAAGGAGATCGCGATTTTCGAGTGCGCCCGCCGCATGCGCGAGCGCTACGGGGTGCAGGCGATTCGCCACTACATCATCAGCCACACCGAAACCGTGAGCGACCTGCTGGAAGTGCTGGTGCTGCAAAAGGAGGTAGGGCTGCTGCGCGGGGTGCTGGACGAGGACGCGGTCAACGACCTGATCGTGGTGCCGCTGTTCGAGACGATTGAAGACCTGCGCAACGCGGCGCCCATCATGCGCGAGTTCTATGCGCTGCCGGGCATCGCGAAGCTGGTGCAGCGCAGTGGTGCCGAGCAGGACATCATGCTGGGCTACAGCGACAGCAACAAGGACGGCGGCATCTTCACCAGCAACTGGGAGCTGTACCGCGCCGAGATTGCCCTGGTCGAACTGTTTGACCAGCTGGTCAACAGCCACAACATCCAGCTGCGCATGTTCCATGGCCGCGGCGGCACGGTGGGCCGCGGCGGCGGCCCGAGCTACCAGGCCATCCTGGCGCAACCACCGGGCACCGTGCGCGGGCAGATCCGCCTGACCGAGCAGGGCGAGGTGATCGGCTCCAAGTACGCCAACCCCGAGATCGGCCGCCGCAACCTTGAAACCCTGGTGGCCGCCACGCTGGAAGCCACGCTGCTGCAGCCCACCAAGCCGGCCTCCCGCGCCTACCTCGAGGCGGCCGAGGCCCTGTCGCGCGCCAGCATGGCGGCCTACCGGGCGCTGGTGTACGACACGCCGGGCTTTACCGAATACTTCTTCAACGCCACGCCGATCCGGGAGATTGCCGAGCTCAACATCGGCTCGCGCCCGGCCTCGCGCAAGGCAAGCCAGCGCATTGAAGACCTGCGCGCGATTCCCTGGGGCTTCAGCTGGGGCCAGTGCCGGCTGACCCTGCCAGGCTGGTACGGCTTTGGCTCGGCGATTGACCAGTTCCTCAACGCCACGCCGGGCCAGCCACGCCGCGAAGGACTGGCGCTGCTGCAGAAGATGTACCGCCAGTGGCCGTTCTTCCGCACCCTGCTGAGCAACATGGACATGGTGCTGGCCAAGAGTGACCTGGCGCTGGCCTCGCGCTATGCCGAGCTGGTGACCGACGCGCGGCTGCGCAAGAAGATCTTTGCCGCCATCGAAGCCGAATGGCACCTGACGGCCGAGGCGCTGACGCTGATCACCGGCGAAAAGAACCGGCTGGCACACAACGCCGCACTGGCGCGTTCGATCCGCCACCGCTTCCCGTACATCGATCCGCTGCACCACCTGCAGGTGGAGCTGGTGCGGCGCTACCGCGAAGGCAAGGCCGACGACCGCGTCCAGCGCGGCATCCACATCTCGATCAATGGCATTGCCGCAGGGCTGCGCAACACCGGCTGAGCAACCTCAGCCGGTCAAGGCTTCGCGCACCGCCGGCAGCTGCCGGCGCGACACGGCGAGCAGTTCGTCGTCGAGCCCGGTCAGGCGCACGGCCCAGCCTTCACCCTCCTCCGGGTCCATGTGCTTTTCCAGTGCGCGCATCGCGCGGCGCGCCACCAGCGCGTTGCGGTGCACGCGGATGAACAGCCTGGCGTGCTGGGCTTCCAGCTCGTTGAGCGAGCCGTCCAGGATATAGCTGCGCGTGGCGGTACGCACCGTCACGTACTTCAGCTCGGCCTTGAAGTACAGCACCTCGGCCAGCGGCACGCGCTCGGTCCGGCCGCGGTCCTGGATCAGCAGGTGTTCCTGTGCCAAATCGGGCTCCAGAGCGCGCCCCGCTTGCGTGAGGCGCTCTACTTTTTGTAGCGCGCCCTGCAGCCGCTCGAGCCGCACCGGCTTGGTCAGGTAGTCCACCGCCTCGATCTCGAAGGCCTGCACCGCATGCTCGGCATGGGCCGTGATGAACACCACCGCCGGCGCCTGGGGCAGGCTGCGGATGGCACGAGCCAGCGCCATGCCGTCGGCGCCGGGCATGTGGATGTCCAGCAGCACGGCGTCAAACGCCTCGTGCTGCAGGTACGACATGGCCTGTGCGGCGTTGGCCGCCTCGGCACCCACCTGCACCAGTGGCGCCTTGCAGTCGCCCAGCAGCGTGCGCAGGCGCGATCGCGCCAGCCGCTCGTCGTCCACGATCAACACTTTCATGCTCATTGGCCTCTCCCGGCCGGCAACTCGATGCGGACCTGAAACAGCCCGTCCTTCAGCGCCGCCTGGAACTGGCCCTGCACGTCATGCAGCAGCCGCAGGCGGTCACGCACATTGTCCAGCGCCAACCCGTGCCCCGGCCGGCCCTGCCCCGCCGGCACCGTGTTGGTGACCTTGACCACCACCGTGCTGCCACGGCGCTGCGTGCTCACGCGGATCTGCGCGCCCCGCGCGCTGGGCTCCACACCGTGCTTGACGGCGTTTTCCACCAGTGGCTGCAGCAGCAACGGTGGCAGCCGCGCGCTGTCGGCCGCCGGGTCGAGCGCCCATTCCACCTGCAGCCGGTCGCCAAAGCGCACCTGCTCGATGGCCATGTAGCGCTGCGCCAGTGCCACTTCTTCAGCCAGCGTGACGGATTCGCCCTGGTCCATGAGGGCGTGACGGAACAGGTCGCTCAGGTCTTCCAGCAGCGCTTCCGCGCGGGCCGGGTCGTCGCGCACCAGCGCAATCGCACTGTTGAGCGTGTTGAAAAGAAAGTGGGGCCGGATGCGCGCCTGCAGCTCGGTCAGGCGCGCGGCGGTGTCGGCCGGTGCCCGCGCCCGGGCCCGCCAGACCAGCGCCGCCACCAATGCCGCCGACAGCAGCGCCCCGGCGAAGGCCGAGCCCACCCAGGGCGCGCTGCCCAGAAAGCCCACCAATGCCAGCAGGCCGCAGCCATACAGGCCGGCCAGTGCGCCCAGCAGCACGCCGCAAGCGTATTGCGCCTCGTTGGGAAGGCGTGCCAGCAGTTTCTTGAGGCTGCAGGCCGTCACCAGCCAGGCCAGCGTGGCGGGCAGCGCGCCACCGGTGAGCATCGACAGGCGGCCCAGCCAGTCCATGAACGAGTACGCGCCAAACATCGCGCCGACCCCGACCACGCACTCCACAAACAGCACCGCCCGCAGGATCACGCCGGTCTGGCAGGCGTCAAACACCAGCACCCGTGGCGGCGCCGGCGGCCGCGGGGGCGCCAGATCCTGGAAGGTCGATAAAATTTGCGAGTCCTGCATTCAACCCAAGGCGTAATGGGGGTCAGAACCCGATTATTGCCCTACCCATGTCCCACAACCAACTCGACAAGAAATCCGAAGCCTGGTCCGCGCTGTTTTCCGAACCCATGAGCGACCTGGTCAAGCGCTACACGTCGAGCGTGTTTTTCGACAAACGCCTGTGGCAGGTCGACATCGCCGGCTCGCTGGCGCATGCGGACATGCTGGCGGCGCAGGGCATCATTTCCCGCGACGACCTGGCCGCCATCCAGAAAGGCATGGAGCAGATCACGGCAGAAATCGAGTCGGGTGCCTTCGAGTGGAAGCTCGACCTGGAAGACGTGCACCTGAACATCGAGGCGCGCCTCACGCAACTGGTGGGCGACGCGGGCAAGCGTCTGCACACCGGTCGCAGCCGCAACGACCAGGTGGCCACCGACGTGCGGCTTTGGCTGCGCAGCGAGATTGACCTGATCGACGGCCTGCTGACCGACCTGCAGAAGGCGCTGGTCGACATCGCCGACAAGAACGTGGATGTCATCCTGCCCGGCTTCACCCACCTGCAGGTGGCGCAGCCGGTGAGCTTTGGCCACCACATGCTGGCCTATGTGGAAATGTTTGCGCGCGACGCCGAGCGGCTGGGCGATGTGCGCCGCCGCGTCAACCGCCTGCCGCTGGGCAGCGCCGCGCTGGCCGGCACCAGCTACCCGCTGGACCGCGAGGCCGTGGCTCGCGCGCTGGGCATGGAAGGCGTTTGCCAGAACAGCCTGGACGCGGTGAGCGACCGTGACTTTGCCATCGAGTTCACCGCCGCCGCCAGCCTGTGCATGGTGCACGTGAGCCGGTTGTCCGAGGAGCTGATCCTGTGGATGAGCCAGAACTTCGGCTTCATCCAGATTGCCGACCGCTTCACCACCGGCAGCTCGATCATGCCGCAGAAGAAAAACCCCGACGTGCCCGAGCTGGCGCGTGGCAAGACCGGCCGCGTGGTCGGCCACCTGATGGGGCTGATCACCCTGATGAAGGGCCAGCCCCTGGCCTACAACAAGGACAACCAGGAAGACAAGGAGCCGCTGTTCGACACGGTGGACACGCTCAAGGACACGCTGCGCATCTTTGCCGAGATGGTCGGCGGGATCACGGTGAAGCCCGAGGCCATGGAGCAAGCCGCGCTGCGCGGCTATGCCACCGCGACCGACCTGGCCGACTACTTGGTGAAAAAGGGCCTGCCGTTCCGCGATGCGCACGAAACGGTGGCCCATGCGGTGAAGGCAGCGATCTCGCACAACGTCGAGCTGTCGGAACTGCCGCTGGCGGTGTTGAAGGAGTTCAACCCGGCCATCGAAAAAGACGTGTATGAAGCCCTGAGCCTGCGCGGCTCGCTGAACGCACGCAACACGCTGGGCGGCACGGCACCGGCCCAGGTGCGGGCGCAGATCGCCAGGCACCGCGCACGGCTGGGCTGAGCGCCAGCACAGTCTGTTGGCATGCCAACAGGGTTATGCATTCGGCGCATAACCATGAGCCAAGCTGGCCTTGGACTTTGCGGGGCGAGGCGCCTACGCTTCGGAGCCCGGGTAACCCACCCGTTTCCAAGCCAATCAGGAGCCTCCATGTCACAAGCAACCGGTGCCACCTCGACTGCAGCACCGTCTCCCAACGCCCTTCCCTCCTACCTGGACGCCAGCAACCTCGGGCCCTGGGGCATCTACCTGCAGCAGGTGGACCGCGTCACGCCCTACCTCGGGCACCTGTCGCGCTGGGTCGAGACGCTCAAGCGCCCCAAGCGCGCGCTGATCGTCGACGTGCCGATCCACCTGGACGATGGCAGCGTGGCCCACTACGAAGGCTACCGTGTGCAGCACAACACATCACGCGGCCCCGGCAAGGGCGGCGTGCGCTTCCACCAGGACGTGACGCTGTCGGAAGTGATGGCGCTCAGCGCCTGGATGTCGATCAAGAACGCGGCAGTGAACGTGCCCTACGGCGGCGCCAAGGGCGGCATCCGCGTGGACCCGCGCACGCTGTCGCGCGGCGAACTGGAGCGCGTGACGCGCCGCTACACCAGCGAGATCGGCATCATCATCGGCCCCAACAAGGACATCCCGGCGCCCGACGTCAACACCGACGGCCAGATCATGGCCTGGATGATGGACACCTACTCCATGAACCAGGGCTCCACCGCCACCGGCGTGGTCACGGGCAAGCCAATTGACCTGGGCGGCTCGCTGGGCCGGGTGGAAGCCACCGGCCGCGGCGTGTTCACCGTGGGCGTGGAAGCGGCCAAGCACATCGGGCTGGACGTGGCCCAGGCCCGCGTGGCGGTCCAGGGCTTCGGCAACGTGGGCGGCATTGCGGCCAAGCTGTTTGCCGAAACCGGCGCGCGCGTGGTGGCCGTGCAGGACCATGGCGGCACCATCTACCGCGAAGCCGGCCTGAACGTGCCCGAGCTGCTCAAGCACGTGGCCCAGCACCGCACCGTGGCCGGCTTCGCAGGCGCCGAAGTCATTGCCAACGACCAGTTCTGGGACGTGGAATGCGACATCCTGATCCCGGCCGCGCTGGAGGCGCAGATCACCAAAGCCAACGCCGGCCGCATCAAGGCCCGCATGGTGATTGAAGGCGCCAACGGCCCCACCACCCCCGAGGCAGATGACATCCTGAAGGAACGCAACATCCTGGTGCTGCCCGACGTGATCGCCAACGCCGGCGGCGTCACCGTGAGCTACTTTGAATGGGTGCAGGACTTTTCCAGCTTTTTCTGGGACGAGGAAGAAATCAACGCCCGCCTGGTGCGCATCATGCGCGCAGCCTTTGCCAGCATCTGGCAGGTGGCGCAGGACCACAAGGTCACGCTGCGCACGGCCACGTTCATCGTGGCCTGCAAGCGGATCCTGCACACGCGCGAGCTGCGCGGGCTGTACCCCTGAGGCCGTTTTGCTGATCACGGCGCCCGGCGTGAGGATTTTTTGAGACCCGGGCGCCGGTCTGGAATTTTCTTCACACCGGCGCGCGGCGCAGCCGCTAGCATTGACGGCTATCGAGGAGACACCCCATGACCGTCATCACCAACATTGAAGACCTGCGCGTGCTGGCGCAAAAGCGCGTGCCGCGCATGTTTTACGACTACGCCGACTCCGGCAGCTGGACCGAGAGCACCTACCGCGCCAACCAGAGCGACTTCCAGACCATCAAGCTGCGCCAGCGCGTGGCGGTGAACATGGAAAACCGCAGCACCGCCACCGAGATGGTGGGCCAGAAAGTCGCCATGCCGGTGGCCATTGCCCCCACCGGCCTGACCGGCATGCAGCATGCCGACGGCGAGATCCTGGCGGCGCGTGCGGCCAAGAAGTTCGGCATTCCGTTCACGCTGTCGACCATGAGCATCTGCTCCATCGAAGACGTGGCCCAAGGCACCGACAACCATCCGTTCTGGTTCCAGCTGTATGTGATGAAGGACCGTGCCTTCATCGAGCGGCTGATTGACCGCGCCAAGGCAGCCAACTGCTCGGCGCTGGTGCTGACGCTGGACCTGCAGATCCTCGGTCAGCGCCACAAGGACCTGAAAAACGGCCTGAGCGCACCACCCAAGCTCACGATTCCCAACCTCATCAACATGGCGACCAAGCCGCGCTGGTGCCTGGGCATGCTGGGCACGCAGCGCCGGCAATTCGGCAACATCGTGGGTCATGTGAGCGGCGTGGACAACATGGGCAGCCTCTCCGAATGGACGGCCAAGCAGTTTGACCCGGCGCTTAACTGGGGCGATGTGGAATGGATCAAGAAGCGCTGGGGCGGCAAGTTGATCCTGAAGGGCATCCAGGACGTGGAAGACGCGAAGCTGGCCGTGGCCAGCGGCGCCGATGCGCTGATCGTCAGCAACCACGGGGGCCGCCAGCTCGACGGTGCCGAGAGCAGCATCCGCGCCCTGCCCGACATCGTGGCCGCAGTGGGCAGCCAGATCGAGGTGCACATGGACGGCGGCGTGCGCAGCGGCCAGGACGTGCTGAAGGCTGTCGCGCTGGGCGCCAAGGGCTGCTACATCGGCCGCGCATTCCTGTATGGCCTGGGCGCCATGGGCGAAGAAGGCGTGAGCAAGGTGCTGCAGATCATCCACAAGGAGCTGGACCTGTCGATGGCGTTTTGCGGCCACACGAAGATCGGCACCGTCACCAAAAACATCCTGCTGCCGGGCAACTACCCCGGTTCGCCCTGAGCCAGGCCCGGTTCAGCCCGGCCACGCCGAGTGCGCGGCCAGGCTGAAGTCCAGCGCCGGCTCGGCTGCGGCCCACAGGGTTTCGGCGTCCACCACACCGGCCAGGTCGCAGTCCAGGTACACCAGGCCACCCGCATGGGCCAGCCGCTGCAGTCCGCGGTGGTCCACCGATGGGCGGCCCAGGCCCACCACCACGGGCCGGTGCGCCAGCCCGGCGCAAGCCGCGACCAGCCGTTGCATCAGCTCGCGGTCGCGCGCACTGTCGCCGCACAGCACCAGAATGGCGTGGGAGTAGTCCACCAGAAAGGCCTGGGTCAGGCCGATCTCCAGGCCGTTGCGTGCCATCGCAATCACGCGGCGCACCACGGCGCCGACATCCAGGTCCACATAGTCGGTGGCCACATCCAGGGCTTCGGCCCGGGCGCCGGCGAAGCGCCGGTGCACCACCTCTGCACCATGCGTCTGGCCCAGCCAGCGCACCATGTCAAACGACCCGGTGCCCTGGGCCGAGCACACCATCACGCGCTGGAACTGGTCATTCATGGCCTGCAGCGCCGCGCCCGGGTGGGCAAGCGGCGTCGACAGCCGCCGCCAGACCGCAGCGGGCTCCATGACCTGGCCGCCCAGGTGCTCGGCGCGCAGCGCGGCCACGCGCCGGGCAAAGTCCGCCGGTGCGTCCCGCGCCTGGACGATGGCCATCGACCAGGGCTCGGTCAGCCGGCGCGGACCGCGGCTCTGGTGAATGAGCTTGACACCGCGGTGCCGCGGATCGCGCGCCACCCGCGCCATGACGGCGCGCACACCCTGCGTGGGGCCTTCCAACCATTCCATGAACCAGCCGCTCTGGTGCAGCAATGCCACATGCACCTGGTCGGCCACGTTGCGCTGCAGGGCGTGCTCGCGGATACGGTGCATTTCGCCGAACACCGGGCCGGCAATACAGCATTGGCTGGCATACATCAGCCGTTCAACGGCGACCCCGGCGCCTGGGGTGGCGTCGCCGGATCGGGGATGAAGGGTGGCGTGAACGCCGGTGTCTATGGGGTTGTACATGGGCATCCGCTGCAATGCCTGCATGGTGCCCGGGGTAGCGCCAGCACGTGTTGATGCGGGTCAAGCGCTGCTGCCATGAGCGTGCCCTGCGGCCCGCTATGCTTGCCGCGTGAGCGCCAAACCCGCCATCCGCCGCATTGCCCACCTCGACATGGATGCGTTTTACGCATCGGTGGAACTGCTGCGCTACCCGCAGCTCAAGGGGCTGCCGGTGGTCATTGGCGGTGGCCGTCGCCGGCTGGACGAGGCACTGGCCGAGCAATACGCCGGGCTGCCCACCCACGAAATCCCGGTCGATGCGTTTCCGCGACTGAAGGCCTATGTGGGCCGGGGCGTCATCACCACCGCCACCTACGCGGCCCGACAGTTCGGCGTGGGCTCGGCCATGGGGTTGATGAAGGCCGCACGGCTGGCGCCGCAGGCCATCCTGCTGCCGGTGGACTTTGAGGAAGTACGCAAGTACTCACGCCAGTTCAAGGCCATCATCCGGGACATTGCGCCGCTGGTGGAGGACCGGGGCGTGGACGAGGTGTACATCGATTTCACCGACGTGCCGGGCGGCCAGCGCGAAGGCGGCCGCGTGCTGGCCCGGCTGATCCAGAAAAGCATCCACGAAGCCACCGGCCTGACCTGCTCGATCGGCGTGGCGCCCAACAAGCTGATCGCCAAGATGGCCAGCGAATTCAACAAGCCCAACGGCATCTCGGTGCTGTACCCGGAAGACGTGCAAACCAGGATCTGGCCGCTGCCGGTGCGCAAGATCAACGGCATCGGCCCCAAGGCCGAAGTGAAGCTGCACAAGCTGCACCTCATGACCATTGGCGACATCGCCGCGCAGCCGCGCGACTGGCTGGTGGACAACTTCGGCAAATCCTACGGGGCCTGGATGCACGACGCTGCCTGGGGCCGCGACGACCGCCCGGTGGTGACCGAAAGCGAACCGGTGTCGATGAGCCGCGAGACCACGTTTGACCGCGACCTGCATGCGGTGCACGACAAGGCCGAGCTGGGCGCGGTGTTCACGCGCCTGTGCGAACAGGTGGCGGCCGACCTGCAGCGCAAGGGGTATGTGGGCAAGACCATCGGCGTGAAGCTGCGCTACACCGATTTCAGGATCGTTACCCGTGACCAGACCCTGCCCGTCCCCACCGCCGACGCCAAAGCGATCCGCCACACGGCGGGCCTGTGCCTGAAGCGGGTGGACTTGGGGCGGCGCTTCCGGCTGCTGGGCGTCCGCGTGGGCAGCCTGGTGCGTCTGGTGGACATGGCAAATCAGGCTGCAGGCCCCGCCAATCCTGCGCAAGCCGCTATCAAAATCATAGCGCCTACCGAGCAGCTTTTCTAGCCGCCTCCCCTCATTTCAGCGTGGCCAGCCACGCGATCAGGTCCGCCCGGTCCTGCGCGTCGTCCACCTGGAAGCCCATGCGCTGGCCGGGAATCAGCTCTTCCGGATCGGCCAGCCAGGCGTTCAGTGTCTGCGGGGTCCAGCGCAGGCGCGAGGCCGTCAGCTCGGCCGAGTAGCTGTAGCCGCTGGCGCTGCCCACGCGCCGGCCCACTACGCCACGGTGCGCCGGCCCGGTGCGGTGCGCCTCCACCGAATGGCAGGCCACGCAGCGCGACTCGTACAACACCTTGCCGCGCTGGGCATCGCCCGGTGGCGGCGTGACCCAGGCCCGCGCCGGGGCCTGGGCGTGCAGCAGCGGTGCCGCCGCCAGGCCGGCCGCGGCACACACCAGAGTCCGCAGCCAGCGCGTCATGCGCCGAAGCTGAGCGCACCCGCCGGCAGCGGGCGACCCAGTGCGCTGGTCAGCACCGTGTAGTGCAGGGTTTCATCCGCCGCCAGTCGGCCAGCCACCTTGGCCAGGTCCTTGTTGCCAAAGACGGGGATCACGCCCAGGTAGGCGTTGATGGCACCGAGCTCCAGCCGCGCCGCGAGGTCCAGCACATCGGCCTGGTTCTTCAGGGTGTCGGCCTTCAGCGCCTTCGCGTACTCGTCGAGCTTCTTCTCGGCCACCGGGGTACCACCGAGCTTCTGGATGGTGGCGATGAGTGCGTCGCGGTGGGCCTTGTGGTGCCCCTGGAAGCTGACCGCCACGTCCAGCACCGGCTTTTGCAGCAGGCCGCTGCCCGCGCCCAGCTGGTAGGCGTTGATGGCTTCGTGCTCGAGGCCCAGCGCGACGTTGAGGATGCCAACGTCCTTCGACAGGTCGGCGCTGCTGCCCTGGGCCAGCGCGTCCCGGCCGGCGAGCAGTGCGACCGCCACGGCCGACAGCGAGCCGGTGGTGCCGATGAATGAGCGGCGGGAGGCTTGAATCACTTGCATGGGGAACTCCTTGAATGTTTGTGGCAGCCCGGCGGGATGCCTTGTTGTCCTGGAAGACCTTTGCCTTACGCCGCGCCCGGCGTTGCGGATGTGGCTTACCTGACCACCCCCCTTGGTTTTGGTGAAATTGAATCCAGTTGCAACGTCGCCGCGTAGAGAGGGGGCCCCACAACCCATTCCTACGGAGATCCCGATGAAATTTGCAATGAATGCGATGGCGCTGGCCGTCACGGCACTGGTCTGCGGCCTGGCCCAGGCCGACACCGGCAAGCTGCTGCTGACAGGCGGCGTGAGCTCGATCGACGGCGCTGCCGGGGGCGGCCTGACGCCCTGGGCCGTGATCGGCAGCAACGCCACCGACGGAGAAGTCGGCGCCACCGCCCATGTCTCGCGCGCCAGCACCCAGGACTACGGCCTGACCACTTACGGTGCCGCGCTGGGCTTCAAGGACCGCATCGAGCTATCGGTGGCGCGGCAGGACTTCAATGCCTCGCCGGCCATCGCATTGAACGGCATCGCGCCGTTTGGCGTCACGCCCGGCCAGCACATCAAGATGGACATCGTGGGCCTGAAGGTTCGCGTCGCCGGCGACGCCGTGCTCGACAGCGACACCCTGATGCCCCAGATTGCCGTCGGCGTGGAGCACAAGCGCGCGCGCCCGGGCTCGATCCAGTCGGTCTACAACTTCCTGGGTGTGAAAAACAGCGGCACCGACCTGTATGTCAGCGCCACCAAGCTGTTCCTGGCACAGGGCATCCTGGTCAACGGCACACTGCGTTACACCAAGGCCAACCAGAACGGCCTGCTGGGCTTCGGCTCGGCCGCGCCGGGGCGCGACAGCTACAGCCTGCAGCCCGAGTTCTCGGTCGCCTACCTGCTGCGCAAGGATCTGGCCGTGGGCATGGAATACCGCTTCAAGCCCAACAACCTCGAGTCGCTGGGCCGCGCCGCCGGCCTGGGCGACGCACTGCGTGAAGACGACTGGAAGGACATTTTCATTGCCTGGGCACCCAGCAAGAAC
The DNA here is from genome assembly GCA_046348225.1 of Ramlibacter sp. Lineage (GTDB taxonomy): Bacteria > Pseudomonadota > Gammaproteobacteria > Burkholderiales > Burkholderiaceae_C > JAXMEQ01. Next base: position 45,850 of record JAXMEQ010000008.1, on the reverse strand, counting down.
CTGTCACTGACGCTGGCCTATGTGGACCTGGGCCGCATCGTCCCGGGCGTGACCAACAACCGCAAGCAAAAAGGCGCCTACCTGTCGGCGCAAGTGGCCTTCTGACCCTCCAAGGAACCAACATGAACAAGACCCTGATTGCCCTGAACCTCGCCATCACCCTCGCATTCGCCAGCCTGGCCGGCGGCGCCCACGCGCAAAGCAGCGAGCTGTACAAGACCTTCGGCGAGAAGCCTGGCCTGGTGAAACTGATGGACGACTTCATGGTGCGGCTGCTGGCCGACCCGCGTACCGGCCCGCACTTCAAGCCCGCCAACCAGCAGCGCGTGAAGGAACAGCTGGTGGACCAGTTCTGCCAGGTCATGGGCGGCCCCTGCGTGTACAAGGGCGCCGACATGAAGTCGTCGCACAGCAACCTGGACATCAAGAAGTCGGACTTCAATGCCCTGGTCGAGGTGCTACAGCAGACCATGGACGCACAGGGCATCCCCTTTCGTGAGCAGAACAAGCTGCTGGCGCTGCTGGCACCGATGCACCGCGACACCATCACGGTAAAGTGAGCATCATGCGGATTGCTACACTTTTTATAGCGGCTTGCGCAGTATCGGCGGGGGCCGTGGCCGGAACGGTATCGGTGACTGTGCTCGACAAGGAGGGCAAGCCGGTGCAGGACGCGGTGGTGGTGGTGGTGCCGGCCAACAAGGGCACGCCCAAAACCCCGCTGCCCATGGCTGCCACCATCAACCAGGACAAGATGCGTTTTGTGCCGCCGGTGAGCGTGGTGCCGGTGGGCGCCCGGCTCACGTTCACCAACAACGACCCCTGGGAGCACCATGTGCGCGGCGCGGCCGCCGGGCTGGCGCAGTTCTCCAGCACCGGGGGCGGCTTTGAGCTGCGACTGGACGGCAAGGCTGACGGCAAACCGGCGAAACAGGCCGAGGTGGTGATGGACAAGGCCGGCCCGGTGCTGCTGGGCTGCCACATCCACGGCTCCATGCGCGGCCATGTCTATGTGAGCGAGTCGCCCTGGGCCCAGCGCACCACGCCGGAAGGCCAGGCCGTGTTTGACGACGTGCCCGACGGCGCTGCGCAGGTGCGCGTCTGGCACGGCGAGCAGCTGGTCGACCTGCCGGTGCAGAACGTCACCGTGGGCGCCAGCCCGGCGCGGGCCACGGTGCAGCTGCAGGTGGTGCCACGACGACGGCGCGTCTGAGCTGGTGGCCCCTGTGCGGCTCCCGGGCCGGCACAGGCATTGACGGCGGCTTACTTCAAACTTACATTGGTGGCAACCCTTTGAAGGTGGTCACCATGACACTTACCGAGCTTCAGCGCATCAAGCAATGGCATGTCCATCACCGGGAAGACCACCCCTTTGAATACCACCTGCTCGACGGCGTGCTCACGCTCTGGCTGATGGGCTGGGTGGGCTGGCTGCCCGCGCTGGCGTTCGGGCAGGTCATGGTGCTGCCGCTGTGCCTGTTGGGCATGGCGCTGCCGGGGCTCTATGTCACCTGGCGGCTGCGGGCCGACACCCGGCAACGCCTGCGCTGCGACTGGCGACTGGCCTGCGAGCACCGCTAGGCGCTTACGCCTCGCCGCCGTCGGTGGACAGGGCTTCCAGGGTGTGCTGCGGCATGTTCAGCATGCCGTCGACACCGGGGACCGCTTCGATGTGTACCTTCGGGGCCTGCGACTGGACCGGGCCGAAGATGGTGGCAAACGCCGCGTCGGCCGCGTCGCGGCTGGTGGCCAGCCGCACAAAGCCCATGGGAATGGCGGTGCCCGACGGGTCAAACAAGTACCAGCGGTTGCCAACCCACGCCTCCACATAGGCGTGAAAGTCCGGCGGGCCCAGGATCGGATCGGCGCCGTAATCCATGCCCGTGGCAAAGCGCGCGGGAATGTTCAGGGCGCGGCACAGCGCAATCATCAGGTGGGCAAAGTCGCGGCACACGCCCTGGCGGCTGGCCAGGGTGTCGCAGGCCGAAGTGGTGCTCACCGACGTGTTGGACTGGAAGCGCACGTTCTGGCTGACCCAGTCGCGGATCGCCATGACCCGGCCGTAGCCCTGCCACAACCCGCCGAACTGCTGGTTGGCAAAACCGTAGAGCCGGTCGGACTCGCAGTAGCGGCTCGGGTACAGGTAGGGCAGCACATGGCCCGGCAGGTCGGCCACGGCCACCTCTGGCAGGTTGTCGGGCGCCGCGCGGTAGTGGGCAATGTCTACTGTGGCTTCGTAGTCGATCTGCAACGGGCCGGGCACGGCCTTCAGGCACAGGTAGCGGGTGTGCGCCACGGCATCGGTGTGGGCGCGCGGCAGCACGGCCTGGCTGAGCGTGAGGTGCTCGTTCACCACATGCTGGTGACGGGTGCGCGCGGCCTGGATGTTGAGGATGAAATCGGCGCCGGGTGCCAGCACCTCGTATCGCAGGGACACGGAAAAGTTGAGTCGGATCAAGCACGGGCTCCGGTGGGGTGCGGGGCATCTCAGGGTAGCACGCGCCAGGGCTTGTCGCGGAGTTGCCAGCCCCGGCGGCGATGCTGTCCTACAGTGGCGCCCTCAGGAGAACCGCCCCATGCAATGCTTCAGCCTTACCCTGCACGACCACATCGCCCACCTGGTGCTGAACCGGCCCGAGGCGCTCAACACCATGCATCCGGCGTTCTGGCGCGAGCTGGACGACACGCTCACGCAGCTGCACCGTGACGGCAGCGCGCGGGCGCTGGTGATCTCGTCCACCGGCAAGCACTTCAGTGCGGGCATGGCGCTGGAAACCTTTGGTGGCGCCATCGCCATGGACGACACCAGCGCCGAAGGCCGGGCCGCCATCTACGACCTGCTGACCGACATTCAGGCCACCTTCACCAAGCTGGAAACCCTGCGCATCCCGGTGATTGCCGCCATCCAGGGCGGATGCATCGGCGGCGCGGTGGACATGGTCACCGCCTGCTGCATCCGCTACGCCACGGCCGATGCGTTTTTCTGCATTCAGGAAATCAACATCGGCATGGTGGCCGACGTGGGCACGCTGCAGCGCCTGCCCAAGCTGGTGCCGCTGGGCGTGGTGAAGGAGCTGGCGTACACCGGCCGCCGCCTGGGCGCGCACAAGGCGCTGGGCTACGGCCTCGTGAACGAAGTGTTTGACACGCAGGACGCCATGCTGGCCGCCGCCCTGCAGTGCGCAAAGGAAATCGCCGCCAAGCCGCCGGTGGCCATCTGGGGCACCAAGCAGGTCATCCATTACACGCGCGACCACTCCGTGGAAGACTCGCTCAGGCAAATGGGCTGGGTGCAGGGGGCCATCTGGAGCAACGCCCATGTACGCGAAGCGGTGTCTGCCATGAAGCAGAAGCGGGACGGCCAGTTCACACCGCTGTCCCCGCTGAAGCGCTTCACGGACCTGGCCTGAGCCCGGTGCCGCCCTGTTGTCACTCTATTGCCGCGCGGTACGCGTGTTGGCGGGCAGCGCCTGCGGGTGGCTGGTACGGAACGGGTTGATGTCCAGCCCGCCGCGCCGGGTGTAACGCGCGTACACCGCCAGCTTGGCCGGCTTGCAGCGCGTCAGCACATCCATGTAGATCCGCTCCACGCACTGCTCGTGGAACTCATTGTGGTTGCGAAAGCTCACCAGGTAGCGCAGCAGGCCGCCCTGGTCAATCTGCGGGCCGCTGTAGCTGATGCGCACGCTGCCCCAGTCGGGCTGACCGGTCACCAGGCAATTGCTCTTGAGCAGGTTGCTGGTCAGCACCTCGGTCACGGGCTGTTCGTCGAAGGCCGCCGTCAGCAGCTCGGGCGCGGGCTGGTACTGGCTGCATTCGATGTCGAGACGGTCCAGGCTCAGGCCGTCGAGTTCATGCACCGGTTCCCGGTCGAACTGCTCGGGCAGCAGCAGGCGCACCCCCACCGACGACATGACAGTGCCGCCGCGCCAGGCCGCTTCGGTGATGTCGGCGCGAATCCGGTCGCGCACTTCGTCAGGCGCCGCAAACCGGGTGTTGCTGAAGCTGTTGAGGTAGAGCTTGAACGATTTGCTCTCCACAATGTTCAACGTCTCGCACGGCACGGTGATGTGCGCAATCGCCACCTGCGGCTTGCCGCGCGGCGTGAGCCAGCTGAGTTCAAACGCTGTCCAGAGGTCGGCGCCCGAGAACGGCAGCCGCGTGCCCAGCCCGATTTCGGCGCGCTTGGCCTGCCGCGGAATCGGGAACAGCAGCGACGCGTCGTACTGGTCGATGTAGGTTGCCGGTTTGCCGAGCTGCGAACCCTCGGGCGTGTTGGGTGCGGTCATGCGAGCTGCAGGTGCGGAAGAAGGGGTTCGAGCAGGCGTTCGACCACGCCGGGCGGCAGGTCGTGCCCCATGCCGCCAATGCCCACCAGCCGGGCGTTGGGAATGCGCTTGGCCGTGTCCACGCCGCAAGGGTATGGCACCAGCGGATCGTCCTTGCCGTGCAGCACCAGCGTCGGCGCCGTGATTCGGCCCAACTCCGCTGCACGGCGGCCGGTGTCGGCACCGATGGCCACCATCTGGCGCAGCGTGCCCGCCGGGTGGTAACTGCGTTCCAGCCCGGCGAGGATTCGTTCGCGCAGCACCGGCTCCTCCACCGGGTAGCCGGGGCTGCCGATCACGCGGAACAGCTTGACGTAGTGGTCCACCACCGCATCGCGCCCGGTGCCGGCAGGCCGGCTCAGCAAGGCGCGCAGCACCGGGCCCTTGGCCTCGGGCAGGCCACGTGCGCCGCTGGAGCTCATGATGCTGGTCAGGCTCAGCACGCGCTGGGGCGCCGCCAGTGCCACGCGCTGGGCAATCATGCCGCCCATGCTCACGCCCACCACATGGGCTTGCGCAATGCCCAGTGCATCGAGCACGCCAACCGCGTCCAGCGCCATGTCGTGCACGGTGTACGGCGCGGCCGGCGTGAAACCGGTCTTGAGCTTGACCATTTCCCACAGCAGGTTGGGCAGCCCCAAGTGATCAAAGTGCTGGCTCAGGCCGATGTCGCGGTTGTCGTGGCGAATCACGCGGTAGCCGGCGTCCACCAGCGCCTGCACCAGGGCCGGCGGCCAGGCCACGAGCTGCATGCCCAGCCCCATGATGAGCTGCACCACCGGCCGGCCGGCCTGGGAGCCATCCGCCCCGGTGTCTTCGACCTCGATGTCGATGCCGTTGGCCTTGACTTTCATTCAGGGGCTTTCATTCGAAACGCCGCTCACGCAGCCATTTGGTGGCGATCCATTTCTCGCCGGCCAGCACCGGCGCGCCGCCGTGCAGCGTTTTTGTGATCGGGTGGGGCCGCTCGTAGCTGAAGAACACCGCGTTGCCCCGTTTGGGCGCGACTTCAAAGTGCACATCGGGAAAGGTGGTGCCGCCGCCCTTCTCGGGCTCGCCCAGGTACATCACCAGGGTGGCGACGCGCTGGCCGCCCCGCTTCAGGATGGTGGGCGTGCCTGGCTCGTTGGGGTCAAAGTAATCGTAGTGGGGCTTGTATTCGGTGCCGGGACGGTAGTGCAGCACCTGCAGGCCCTCGCCGTTTTCCTCGGGCCAGTTGACCAGCCGCGCGATGCGTGCCTCGATCCGCCGGACGAGTTCGCTCTCGCCGCGTTGGAAAAACATGCCGTTGCTGGTGCGGTCGGCGTTCAGCTCCTCGCCGCCGGTCTTGGTGGCCACGGTAAGCGAACGGGCCAGCCGGGGGGTGGCGGCCGCGATCAGCGCATCGCACTCGTCGTCGCCCAGCAGGTTGCCGAACACCACCACGCGCGGGCTGGCCATGACCTGCAACACATGCACAACACGGTCACCCGCGTCGATGTACAGCGGCGATTCGTCCAGGTTCGGGTCGGGCACCGGCACCGCGGGCGGCAGGCCGCTGGCGACGGCCTGGGCCTCGAGGTGCCCACGCAGCGTGGACTCCATCGCCTCCACCGCCACGTCTTCACTCCAGCCGGAAGCGAGCATCGACTTGAGCACCGTCTCGGGCGGGAAGCCGGCCTGGGCCTGCTCCACGATCCATTTGCGCAATTCGGGGGTGATGGGCTGGCTGGTGGTGGTCATTCGGCGCTCCTGCGCCTGAACACCAGGCGGTCGGTTTGCGATGCTTCGGGCGCGAAGGCGTACCCTTCAAGGTTGAAGCCTTCCAGCCGTCTGGGTGTGGCGATTTTGTGGGTGATGGCGTAGCGCGCCATCAGGCCGCGGGCGCGCTTGGCCATGAAACTGATGACCTTGTGCTGGCCGGCCCGTTCTTCCTCGAACACGCAGTCGATCACCCGTGCCTTCAGCGTCTTGCGGTCCACGGCCTTGAAGTACTCCTGCGAGGCCAGGTTCACCACCACCGGCGTGCGGTCGGCGGCCAGCCGCTCATTGAGGTGCTGCGCGATCTGCTGGCCCCAGAACTGGTAAAGGTTGCGCGCCCCGCCCACTGCCAGCGTGGTGCCCATTTCCAGCCGGTAGGGCTGCATCCGGTCCAGCGGCCGAAGCACGCCGTACAGGCCGCTCAGGATGCACAGGTGCTGCTGCGCCCATTCGAGCTGTGCCGGCTTGAGGCTGCGCGCGTCCAGCCCGCCATAGACATCGCCATCAAACGCCAGCACTGCCTGGCGTGAATTGCGCGCCGTGAACCGGGGCGACCAAGCCTGGTAGCGTGCCACGTTCAGGGCCGACAGCGCGTCACTCAGGTGCATGAGTTCGGCGATCTGCTGGGGGGACTTCTGCCGCAGCACCCCGATCAGCTGTGTCGATTGCGACACAAACTGGGGCTGGGTGGATGGCACATCCCCGACAGGAGTGTCATAGTCGAGGGACTTGGCAGGAGACAACAGGAACAGCATGGCGGGTACAGCAGGGTTGCGACGATTATCGCCAGTGACGGCCGCCCAGCCATTGGCTCAGGGCACAGGTCACCACCAGCGCGGCGTAGGTGGCCATCTTCCCGTCACGCCCGAAAAACCACAGCCCGACCACCAGCACCCCGGTACCCGCTACAAAATTGATAGCGGCTTGCGCATACCAGGTGCGGGCTGGCGACCCTTTTTTCATCAACCACCGCGCAGCCAATGCCACGCCCAGCGCGACGGCCAGCGCCGGCGCCAGGAAGTTGAGCAGGTGAATCAGGAGGTCCAGCGGTCCCATGGGGCAAGTGGGCAAAAGGAAGGTTCAGGCGTTACCGCGGCGTGTCGATGTCCGTGCGGCAGACAAATTTTATAATCGGGTCAAATACCTCACGATATGGCAGTCTGGGCCCTGGGCATCAACCACACGACCGCGCCGCTAGACCTGCGCGGGCGCTTCGCGTTTGCCATCGACCAGATCGAGCCCACCTTGCGCGGCCTGCGCGAGTCGCTCTCGGGCCGTGAAGACCGTAGCCCCGAAGCCGCCATCCTGTCCACCTGCAACCGCACCGAAATTTACTGCGCCGGCCAAAGCCACGAGATCGAGCACACGCTGGACTGGCTGGCGCATTCGGGGGGTGTTTCACCTTCGCTGCTGCGTTCGCATGCCTACGCCCTGCAGGACCACCTGGCCGCGCGCCATGCGTTCCGCGTGGCCAGCGGGCTCGACTCCATGGTGCTGGGCGAGCCGCAGATTCTGGGCCAGATGAAGGACGCCGTGCGTGCCGCCGAGGAAGCCGGCGCCCTGGGTACCACGCTGAACCAGCTGTTCCAGCGCTCGTTTGCCGTGGCCAAGGAGGTGCGCACCGCCACCGAAATCGGCGCGCACTCGATCAGCATGGCGGCGGCCGCCGTCCGGCTGGCGGGCCAGCTGTTTGAAGACATCACGGCCATCCGGGTGCTGTTTGTCGGCGCGGGCGAAATGGTCGAGCTGGCAGCCACCCACTTCGCGGCCAAGAACCCCAAGGCCATTGCCATTGCCAACCGCACGCTGGAGCGCGGCGAGAAGCTGGCCACGCGCTTCGGCGGCGAGGTGATGCGCCTGAGCGAGCTGCCCGAGCGCCTGCACGAGTTCGACGCCGTCATCAGTTGCACCGCGAGCACCCTGCCCATCATTGGCCTGGGCGCGGTGGAGCGCGCGCTCAAGCGTCGCCGGCGGCGCCCGATGTTCATGGTCGACCTGGCCGTTCCGCGCGACATCGAGCCCGAAGTGAAGGCCCTGGAGGACATCTACCTCTACACCGTGGACGACCTCGCTGGCGTGGTGCAAAACGCCCAGGCCAGCCGCCAGGCTGCCGTGGCGCAAGCCGAGGCGATTGTGGACGCCGGCGTGCAAAGCTTCATGCACTGGATGGACCAGCGCGGCGCCGTGCCGCTGATCCAGCAGCTCAACGCCCAGGCCGACGAATGGCGTGCTGCGGAAATCGCCCGCGCCCGCAAGCTGCTGGCCAGGGGCGAGAACGTGGACGAAGTGCTGGAAGCCCTGTCGCGCGGGCTGACGCAAAAGATGCTGCACGGCGCGATGGCCGAGCTGCGCGCCGCCGACGTGACCGCCCGCGAGCGCGCCAGCGCGGCGATCCAGCATTTCTTCCTGCGCAAAGAGCGTTAGCTGCGGCCGGTCCCCGCGCGCCCTTCGACAAGCTCGGGGCGAACGCGCTGGTCAGCCAATGGTCCCGACGCCGTTCGGGCTGAGCCTGTCGAAGCCCCTTTTCTCCGCGCCATGAAACCCTTTCTTCGCCAACAACTCGACCGTTACCCGGTGCGCCTGCAGGAGCTCGACTTCTTCCTGCAGCAGCCCGAAGTGGTCCAGGACATGCAGCGCTTTCGCGCGCTCACGCGCGAGCACGCCGAAGTGAGCGAAGTCGCCAGGCGCTTCGCCGCCTTCCTGCAGCGCGAGGCCGACCTCGCCGCCGCCCGCGGGATGCTGGACGACCCGGAGATGGCGGACATGGCGCGCGAGGAAATCACCAGCGCCGAGTCCGACCTCGCCGCGCTGGAAGACGAGCTGCAGCGCCTGCTGTTGCCCAAGGACCCCGACGATGTGCGCAATGCGTTCGTGGAAATCCGTGCCGGCACCGGCGGGGATGAATCCGCCCTGTTCGCCGGCGACCTGCTGCGCATGTACACCCGCTATGCCGAGCGCCAGGGCTGGCGCTGCGAGCTCGTGAGCGCCAGCCCCGGCGAGGTCGGTGGCTACAAGGAGGTGGTGCTGCGGGTGGAGGGCGACAGCGTGTATGGCAAGCTCAAGTTCGAATCCGGCGGCCACCGCGTGCAGCGCGTGCCCGCCACCGAAACCCAGGGCCGCATCCACACCAGCGCCTGCACGGTGGCGGTCATGCCCGAGCCTGACGAGGCCGAAGCCATCAAGCTCAACCCGGCGGACTTGCGGATCGACACCTTCCGCGCCAGCGGCGCCGGTGGCCAGCACATCAACAAGACCGATTCTGCCGTGCGCGTGGTGCATCTGCCCACCGGCATCGTGGCCGAGTGCCAGGACGGGCGCAGCCAGCACAGCAACAAGGCGAAGGCGCTGCAGGTGCTGCAGGCGCGCATCCAGGAAAAAGAGCGCAGCGAACGCGCTGCCAAGGAGGCTGCGCTGCGCAAGGGGCTGATCGGCAGCGGCGACCGCAGCGACCGCATCCGCACCTACAACTTCCCGCAGGGCCGGCTGACCGACCACCGCATCAACCTCACGCTCTACAAGCTGCAGTTCGTCATGGAAGGCGAACTCGATGAAGTGATTGATGCGCTGCTGCTGGCCCGCAAGGCCGAGCAGCTCGAAGAACTCGAGTTCAGCGCCGGATGATGAGTCAAATTGGCCTGCAGCCCGCATGCAGAATGCGTGAGGCGCTATCAAATGCATAGCAAATCGGTGACGGGGGTATTGGCGGCCGCCACCGCGCAGGGCCTGGCGCGGCTGGACGCGCAGATGCTGCTGCTGCACGCGCTGGGACGCACGCCGCACGACCGCGCCTGGCTGCTCGCGCACGACACCGACGCCGTGCCAGCGCCTGCACTCGCCGCCTTCGAAGCGCTATGCCAGCGCCGGGCCGATGGCGAGCCGGTGGCCTACCTGACCGGGCAGCGCGAGTTTTTTGGCCTGCTGCTGCAGGTGGACGCCCGCGTTCTGGACCCGCGCCCCGACACCGAGACGCTGGTGCAGTGGGCGCTGGACCTGCTGCCCGCCAGCACCAGCGCGCAGGTGGTGGACCTGGGCACCGGCAGCGGCGCCGTGGCGCTGGCCCTGAAGGCGCAGCGACCGGGCTGGACGGTCCACGCGCTGGACGCCAGCGCCGACGCCCTGGCCGTCGCGCAAGCCAACGCGCAGCGGCTGGGCCTGGCGGTGCAGTTCCGCGCGGGGCACTGGCTGACGGGTGACACTGCGCAGTACCAGCTGATCGTCTCCAATCCGCCCTATGTGGCCGCCGCCGACCCGCACCTGGCGGCGCTGCGCCATGAACCACTGCAGGCACTGGCTTCCGGCCCGGACGGCCTGGACGATATCCGCCAGATCGTGGCGCAAGCGCCCGCCCGGCTGGCGCCGGGCGGTTGGCTGCTGCTGGAGCATGGGCATGACCAGGCGCCCGCCGTGCGCGCCCTGCTGATGGCGCACGGCTTTGCCCGCGTCAGCAGCCGCCACGACCTGGCCGGCATTGAGCGCTGCTCCGGCGGGCAATGGCCTGAACGGGGATAATTGGGGCTTCTCGCCCGGCACAGCCTGGCACCGCCATTTTTGTGAGGACCTTCCCATGAGCGATACCCAACAACGCATCGACAGCCTGGTCAAGGGCAACGATATCGTGCTGTTCATGAAAGGCAGCGCCAGCTTCCCCATGTGCGGCTTCTCGGGCCGCGCCATCCAGATCCTCAAGGCCTGCGGCGTGGACACCAGGACCGTGCAGACCGTGAACGTACTGGAGGATGACGAGATCCGCCAGGGCATCAAGGAATACAGCAACTGGCCCACCATCCCGCAGCTGTATGTGCGCGGCGAATTCATCGGGGGCTCCGACATCATGATGGAGATGTACGAGAACGGCGAACTGCAACAGGTGCTGGGCAACAACGCCGCCTGACTTCCCTCTTGCAAGCTGGCACGGCTTATGCTGGAATGAATTGTGTTCGTTCCAGGAGTCGTTGATGGAATCCCGCAGTCTCATTCCACAGTCTTCTTCCTTCCAGCTGCCAATCGCCAATGTGCGCAGCGTGTTCCGCCCCGAAGAGGTGGAACGCAAGCTGGCCAAGCTGCAGGACGCCGGCGGCCAGCGCGAATACGAAGCCCTGCGCAATACCTATGAACGCATGCTCGAACGCGGGCCCGAGCGCTTCCAGGTCAAGCCCAGCGGTGTGCCAGACATGTCGGCGCTGTACGACCAGTTGCCCAATTTCACCGACGCGCTGGACGACGTGAAGCGCCACGTGGCGTTGAGCACCGACAGCCGCGACGGGCTGGAGGTCACCCCGATGCTGCTGCTGGGGCCGCCGGGCATTGGCAAGACACACTTCGCGCGAAAGCTGGCCGGGCTCCTGGGCACCGGCATGAACCTGGTGCCCATGAGCTCGATGACCGCTGGCTGGCTGCTGTCCGGCTCGTCGTCGCAGTGGAAGGGCGCCAAGCCCGGCAAGGTGTTCGAGGCCCTGGTGGACGGCCAGTACGCCAACCCGGTGATCGTGGTCGACGAAGTCGACAAGGCCAGCACCGACGCCCAGTACGACCCGCTGGGCGCGCTCTATGGCCTGCTGGAACACGACAGCGCACACGACTTCATGGACGAATTCGCCGAGGTGGCGATCGACGCCAGCCAGGTGGTGTGGGTCCTGACGGCCAATGACGAGCGCGGTATCCCCGAGCCGATCATGAACCGCATGAATGTGTTCCAGATTGAGCCGCCGTCGCCCGAAGCGGCCCGGCGCATCGCGCGCAACCTGTACCAGTCGATCCGTGCCGACCATGGCTGGGGCGAGCGTTTTGCTGCCGAGCCCCAGGATGACGTGCTGGACCTGCTGGCTGAGCTCGCACCCCGCGAGATGCGCCGCGCGCTGATGACGGGGTTTGGCAATGCCCGGCTGGACGGCCGCGACACGGTGCAACCGGCTGACCTGCCCAAGGCGGGGCCACAGAAGAGCCGCATCGGCTTCATGCAGTAGGCAACGGGCACCGGGCCTGCCCGGTAAACTCCTTGCGGGAGTTTGCCCATGACCCTGACCCAGAGCCTGCTGCTGATCGTTGCCTTGATCGCCGCGAGCGCCTACTTCTCGCTGGCGGAAATTTCACTCGCTGCCTCGCGGCGCTTGCGCCTGCGCCAGATTGCGGACGCCGGTGATCTGCGCGCCGAAAAGGTGCTGCGTGTGCAGGAACACCCCGGCCCCTACTTCACCGTGGTGCAGATCGGGCTGAATGCGGTGGCCATCCTGGGTGGCATCGTCGGTGAGGGGGCGTGGAGCCCGTGGTTCGTGCAGGTGTTCCTGCTCTGGCTGTCGCCGTCCGCGGCACAAACCGCCGCATTTGTCGCCTCTTTCCTGCTGACCATCTCCCTGTTTCTGGTGTTTGCCGACCTGTTTCCCAAACGCCTGGGCATGACCCACCCCGAGCAACTGGCCATGCGAATGGTGGGGCCGATGAATGTGCTGACCACCCTTCTGAAGCCCGTGGTGTGGCTGTTTGGCAAGAGCACGGACGGCCTGTTCCGCCTGCTGGGCCTGCCGGCACAGCGTGACGACCAGGTGACTTCGGCCGACATCCTGGCGCTGACCGAAGCGGGCGCCCAGGCTGGCGTGCTGGCACGGCGAGAGCAGCAGGTGATTGAAAACGTGTTCGAGCTGGACACCCGTACCGTGAGCAGCGCCATGACGCACCGCGAGCGCGTGGCCTGGTTCCGCCGTGACGACCCGGACGCAGTGGTGCGTGCCCGCATCGCGGCCGAGCCGTTTTCCACCTACCCGGTATGCGATGGCGACATTGACCACATCGTGGGCTACGTGGACGCCAAGGACCTGTTCCAGCGCGTCCTCAACAACCAGCCGATACGCCTGACGGACGAGAACCTGCTGCACAAGGCGCTGATCGTGCCCGACCGCTTGACGCTGGCCGAGGTGCTGGAGCAGTTTCGCCAGGCGCACGAGGACTTTGCCATCATCGTGAACGAATACAGCCTGGTGGTGGGGGTGGTCACGCTCAACGACGTCATGAGCACGGTAATGGGCGAGCTGGTGGCACCGCCCGATGAAGAGCTCATAGTCCAGCGCGATGAAAATTCCTGGCTGATCGACGGCGTCACGCCCGTCACCGACGTGCTGCGTGCGCTCGAACTGGACGCCCTGCCCCACAGCGAGGAGTACGAGACCCTGGCGGGCTTCCTGATGGTGATGCTGCGGCGCGTGCCGCGGCGCACCGACAAGGTCAGCTGGGGCGGCTACACCTTCGAGGTGCTGGACGTGGACAGCTACCGCATTGACCAGGTCATGGTCACGCGGACACCGCCTACTCGTTGAACTCCCAGGCCTTCTGCGCGCCCAGCACCGCGTTGGGGTACGGCGCCTTGCCGCGGCTGCCGTTGTAGCGGCCCAGCGTCATGAAGAGGTCACCCCGCTCGCGATCCAGGTAGTGGCGCAGGATGACGCAGCCAAAGCGCAGGTTGGTCTGCATGTGGAAGAGTTTGCCGGCATCGCCATCGCCGATTACACGGGTCCAGAACGGCATGACCTGCATGTAACCGCGTGCGCCGGCACTGGACACCGCATACTTGCGAAACCCGCTTTCCACCTGGATCAGGCCCAGCACCAGCGCCGTGCTCAGGCCGGCGCGCCGGCTCTCGTACCAGACGGTCTGCAGGAATTCCTTGCGTTGCTGCCAGTCGGGTTTGCGCCGTTTCAGGCGGTTGCTCATGGCGCCAAGCCAGCGCAAGTAGGCCAGCCGCGATTCGGTATCGCTGAATTCAGGAACGGGCGGCGCGCTGTTGGCAATGGCCGAGCTCAACGCGGTGCGTACCGAGTCGATGAGCGGCTCCTCGATCTGGGCGCCAGCAGACGCCTCGCGGGGCCGCATCAGCAGGCCAGCTGCCAACGGCAGCCCGGCCAGGCAGTGGCGACGCGAAATCACGCCTGCAGCCGGCCCTTCACGAAGTTCAGCACTTCGCCAGCCGGTATCTTGGTGGCGGCGGCATCGCGGCGATGCTGGTACTCCACATGGCCTTCCTTGAGACCGCGGTCGCCAATGGTCACACGGTGCGGCACGCCGATCAGTTCCCAGTCGGCAAACATGGCCCCGGGGCGTTCGCCACGATCATCCAGCAGCACATCCACGCCGGCGCCCAGCAACTCGGCGTGCAGTCGCTCGGCGGCGGCCCGGACGTCGGCGCTGCGGTCCATGCCAATCGGACAGATCACGACGGTGAACGGCGCGATGGCGTCGGGCCAGATGATGCCGCGCTCGTCGTGGTTCTGCTCAATTGCCGCGGCGGGCAGGCGCGTGATGCCGATGCCATAACAGCCCATTTCCATGAACTGGGGCTTGCCGGTCTCGTCCAGGAAGGTCGCGTTCATCGCCTTGCTGTACTTGGTGCCCAGGTAAAACACATGGCCCACTTCAATGCCGCGCTCGATCGCCAGCACACCCTTGCCGTCTGGCGAAGCGTCACCCTCCACAATGTTACGGATGTCGGCCACCACGTCGGGCTCGGGCAGGTCGCGGCCCCAGTTCACACCGGTGAGGTGGAAGTCGACCTCGTTGGCACCGCAGATCCAGTCGGCCATTACCGCCACATCGCGGTCGGTCACCACCTTGACCGGCTTCTTGAGGCCGATCGGACCCAAGTACCCGGGTCGGGTGCCGAAGTGGTCTTCGATCTCCCCGACCGTGGCGAAACGGAAACCGTTGTTCAGCCCCGCCACCTTGCCCACCTTGATCTCGTTCATGTCGTGGTCGCCGCGCACCAGCAGCAGCCACACCTGCGACTTCACGACCTCTGCCTTCTCGTTGAGTTCATCGGTGGCCAGCACCAGCGACTTCACGGTCGTCTGCAAGGGCACACCCAGCAGCTGCGCGACATCCGCACAGGTGCTCTTGCCGGGCGTGGGTGTTTTGGCCATGGCGTTGGAAGGCGCCGGGCGTGGGCCCTGTGGCGCCAGAGCCTCAGCCTTTTCCATGTTGGCCGCGTAGTCACTGGTGGGGCAGTAGACGATGGCATCTTCCCCGGTGGCGGCAATGACCTGGAACTCTTCGGACAGGTCCCCGCCAATGGCGCCACTGTCAGCCGCCACGGCGCGGTAACGCAGGCCGAAGCGGTCGAAGATGGCGCGATAGGCCCTGGCCATGACCTGGTAGCTGGCCTTCGCACTGGCCACATCGCGGTCAAAGCTGTAGGCGTCCTTCATGATGAATTCACGGCTGCGCATCACGCCAAAACGTGGTCGCCGCTCGTCACGGAACTTCGTCTGGATGTGGTACAGGTTCCTCGGCAGCTGCTTGTAGCTGCGCAGTTCCTGCCGGGCGATGTCCGTCACCACCTCTTCGCTGGTGGGCTGGATGATGAAGTCCCGGCCATGGCGGTCTTTCACCCGCATCAGTTCAGGGCCCATCTTGTCCCAGCGGCCTGTTTCCTGCCAGTACTCGGCGGGCTGCACCACGGGCATCAGCAGTTCCACCGCGCCGGCGCGGTTCATCTCCTCGCGCACAATGGCCTCGACCTTGCGGATCACGCGCAGACCCATGGGCATGTAGTTGTAGATGCCGGCGCCGAGCTTCTTGATCATGCCGGCGCGCATCATCAATTGATGGCTCACCACTTCGGCGTCCGCGGGGGCTTCCTTGAGCGTGGAAATGAGGAACTGGGAGGCTTTCATCAGGCGGAAATGAGACCGTTGGTACCAAGCCCCTTGCCCGCCCGGCAGCGGCGTGCATAATGAACTCAGTTTAAAAATTTGGGGTTTGATTATGCTTGACCGGGACGGCTTTCGGCCGAACGTCGGCATCATCCTGCTCAACCAGAAAAACCAGGTGTTCTGGGGCAAGCGCATACGCACCCACAGCTGGCAGTTTCCGCAAGGGGGCATTGACCGGGGCGAGAACCCGGAGCAGGCCATGTACCGTGAACTGCACGAGGAAGTGGGGCTCCTGCCGGAGCATGTGCGCATTCTTGCCCGGACCCGCGACTGGTTGCGCTATGAGGTGCCTGACCGGTACATCCGCCGCGATGCCCGCGGCCACTACAAGGGGCAGAAGCAGATCTGGTTCCTGCTGCAGCTGGTGGGCCACGACTGGGACCTGAACCTGCGCGCCACCAACCACCCGGAGTTTGATGCCTGGCGCTGGAATGACTACTGGGTCCCGCTGGACGTGGTGGTGGAGTTCAAGCGTGGCGTCTACGAAATGGCGCTCACGGAGCTGGCGCGCTACGTGCCGCGCCACGACCACCGCAACCGGTACCTGCGCGGGGGCATGCGACTGCGCGAACATGACCACGATCCTGCAGACCCAGCGCCTGAACCTTTGATGCCGGGCGCCAGTTTCGAGTTGCCGCCGGGCGCGACCTTTGAACCCGACCCCCAAACCGGGCTGGATACCGATGCCCAGGACAAATCCCATGCATCTCCCTAAATGGCTGGCGGTTCCGCTTGTGGCGTTGACGCTGCCGGCGACCGCCCAACTCGCAGCCCAGGACCCTGACTGGAAGGAGCTGGATGCGCCACCTCCGCCCGCGTTCGAGCTTTCGCGCCTGCTGCCGTTCGAGGTCAGTGCCGGATCAACACTGAAGTTCGGCATCGACCCTGCCACGCTCCAGCTTGGCAGCGACGGCATCTTGCGCTACGTGGTGGTGGCCCGCAGCAGCACGGGTACTGTCAACGCGATGTACGAGGGCCTGCGCTGCAGCACTGGCGAAGTCCGTACCTACGCGCGTTACAACGCCAGCAGCGGCTGGACCGCCGCAGACAGCAGCGCATGGAAATCCATCTGGAGCAGCCAGCCTTCCCGCCACACACTGATGTTTGCAAGGCAAGGGGGTTGCGTGGGCAACGCACCGCCGCGCACGACGCAGGACGTTGTGCGTGAGTTGAAGAACCAGAACTTCGAGAAGATCCGCTAGCGGCGGCGGGTCAGCGCGTCACGACAAGGTTGTCGCGGTGGACCATTTCGGGTTCAGCCGCATAGCCCAGCAGCTTTTCGAATTCGCTCGAGGGCCTGCGACAGATCAGGCGGGCTTCCGCACTGGAATAGTTGGCCAGCCCGCGGGCAATTTCGGTGCCGCCGGCACTGCGCACGGCGATGACATCCCCGCGCGAAAACTCCCCCTCCACGGCGGTCATGCCCACAGGCAGGAGGCTCTTGCCTTCATCGCGCACCTTGATGGCGGCACCGTCGTCCACCAGCACGGCGCCACGCAGTTGCAGATGGTCTGCCATCCACTGCTTGCGCGCCTGAGTCTTCTGGGTCTGCGCCACCAGCAGCGTGCCAATGGCTTCGCCGCGCGCCAGGCGAAGCAGTGCGTCCGGCTCGCGCCCCCAGGCAATGACCGTGGATGCGCCGGACCCGGCCGCACGCCTGGCCGCCAGGATCTTGGTGATCATGCCGCCGCGGCCGAGGCTGGAACCCGCGCCACCGGCCATGGCTTCGAGCGCCGGGTCGCCGGCCTTGGCTTCATGGACAAAGACGGCAGCAGGGTCCTTGCGCGGGTCCGCGCTGTACAGACCTTTCTGGTCGGTGAGGATGACCAGCGCATCGGCCTCCACCAGATTGGCCACCAGCGCGCCGAGTGTGTCGTTGTCGCCAAACTTGATTTCATCATTGACGACGGTGTCGTTCTCGTTGATCACGGGAACGACCTTCAACCGCAGCAGCGTCAGCAGCGTGGACCGTGCGTTCAGGTAGCGCTCCCGGTCTGCAAGGTCGGCATGGGTCAGCAAGACCTGCGCCGACCCCATGCCGTTCTCGCGCAACTTGGTTTCGTACATCTGCGCCAGGCCCATCTGCCCGACGGCAGCAGCGGCCTGGAGTTCGTTGACCTCGTGCGGACGCGTGGTCCAGCCCAGGCGCTTCATGCCCTCGGCGATGGCGCCGCTGGACACCATCACAACTTCACGCCCCTCGGCCGCCAGTGCCGCGAGCTGCCGGCACCACTCACCAATGGCACGTTCATCGAGACCACGTCCTTCGTTGGTGACCAGGCTGGAACCAACCTTGACCACAATCCTCCGGGCATCACGCAATACGGTGCTGGTGTCACTCATTGGGCGGCATCGCCCGCAAATCGCGGGTCCACGTCGATGTGTGGCGTCTCCGCCACTTGCTGCGCCTTGATGTGCTGGTACACGGCCTTGATCAGGGGCTCGCAGCCCTCGCGCGTGAGGGCCGAGATCTCGAACACCGGCCCCTTGTACCTGAACCGCTTGACGAAGTCCTTGACACGAGCCTCCCGCTCATCGGCCGGCACCATGTCCAGCTTGTTGAGGACCAGCCAGCGTGGCTTCTTGTAGAGCGCTTCGTCGTACTTCTTGAGCTCTCCCACAATGGCCTTGGCCTGGGCCACCGGATCGACGCTGTCGTCGAACGGCGCAAAGTCGACCAGATGCAACAGCAGGCGCGTGCGCTGAAGGTGCCGTAGGAACTGGTGCCCCAGTCCGGCTCCCTCGGAAGCACCTTCAATCAGCCCCGGGACATCCGCCACCACGAAGCTCTGCTCGGGTCCGACCCGTACAACGCCAAGATTCGGATGCAGGGTCGTGAAAGGGTAGTCCGCGATCTTGGGTCTGGCGTTGGAGATGGCCGAGATCAGTGTGGACTTTCCGGCGTTGGGCATGCCGAGCAGCCCCACGTCGGCCAGGACCTTCAGTTCCAGCTTGAGGTTGCGCTTTTCGCCGGGCCAACCCGGCGTCTTCTGGCGCGGTGCACGGTTGATTGCGCTCTTGAACCGCATGTTGCCGAAGCCGCCATCACCGCCTTTGGCGATCGTGATGACTTCACCCGGCGTCAGCAGTTCGAACAGCACATCGCCTGTTTCAGCATCGCTGATGATGGTGCCCACGGGCATCTTGAGCGTGATGTCGTCACCCGCCGCACCGAACATGTCCGAGCCCATGCCGTGCTCACCGCGCTTGGCCTCATGGCGGCGTGCATAGCGGTAGTCCACCAGGGTGTTCAGGGCCGGATCGGCAACAGCAAAAACATGACCACCGCGTCCTCCATCACCGCCATTGGGACCGCCGAATTCCTTGTATTTCTCGTGGCGGAACGAGACGCAGCCGTTCCCGCCGTCACCGGCGGCGACGTCAATAAAAGCCTCGTCTACGAATTTCATGGTTGACCGATTTTAGGGGTCTGAAACAAAAAAGCCCTGCGAATGAACCGCAGGGCTTCCGTGCCGGAAAGCCTGATGACTTACGCGGGGGTGACGCTGACCGTGTGCTTGCTCAGGGCGCCTTTGGTTGAGAACGACACGTGGCCGTCCACCAGCGCAAACAGCGTGTGGTCCTTGCCCACGCCGACATTGGTGCCGGGGTGGAACTTGGTGCCGCGCTGGCGCACGATGATGGAGCCAGCGCTGATCAGTTCACCGCCAAACGCTTTCACACCGAGCATCTTGGGCTTGGAATCTCGCCCGTTTCGCGTAGAGCCGCCGCCTTTTTTCTGTGCCATGACTCGTGCTCCTTATGCAGCAATCGCGCCGATTTGCAGTTCCGTGAACTGCTGGCGATGCCCCTGGCGTTTCTGATAGTGCTTGCGACGACGCATCTTGAAGATGCGAACCTTGTCGTGCTTGCCGTGCGCCACCACAGTGGCTTTCACAGTTGCGCCGGACACCAGGGGGGTGCCGACCTTGATGTCGCTGCCGTTTCCAACAGCGAGCACCTGGTCGATCACGATCTCCTGGCCTACGTCCGCAGCAATCTGTTCTACTTTAATTTTTTCGCCGGAAGCAACGCGATACTGCTTGCCGCCGGTTTTTATGACCGCGTACATGTTGACCTCTTGATTTGAAGCTCTGGGGACGAATTTCCGCAGAGCCCAAAATTATAGCACGGTTTGCAGTCACTAACATGCGCACCCTTTTGCGATGCCACCCGGCGCTCCGGCGCCTTCCTATAATCGCGGCTTCGCGGACCCTTGAACTTGACTCCCTCCACCACCTCCAGCCCCCAAGCCGTTCTTGACCTGATTGCCGCCGACATGCGCGAAGTCGACCAGGTCATCGCACGCCGGCTGGACTCGGGTGTTCCCCTCGTCGGCGAAGTATCCCGTTACATCATTTCGGCAGGTGGCAAGCGGCTCCGGCCAGCACTGCTCCTGCTGGTGTGTGGCGCCTTGGGCTACTCCCGGGCACAAAGGTTCAACCTCGCGGCCGTGGTGGAGTTCATCCACACTGCCACGCTGTTGCACGACGACGTGGTCGACGAATCGACCCTGCGTCGCGGCCGTGCCACCGCCAACGAAAGCTTTGGCAACCCCGCCAGTGTTCTCGTGGGAGACTTCCTGTATTCGCGCGCCTTCCAGATGATGGTTGACGCCCGCGACATGCGGATCATGCAGATTCTTGCCGATGCAACGAACGTGATTGCGGAAGGTGAAGTCCTGCAACTGATGAACATGCACGACGCCTCGCTGGATGAAACGGCCTACCTTCGCGTGATCCGCTCCAAGACGGCCAAGCTGTTTGAAGCCAGTGCACGGCTTGGTGCGGTGCTGGCCCAAAGCGACGACCGCATCGAGCAGGCCTGCGCCGAGTACGGCCAGGCCCTGGGCACCGCATTCCAGGTGATTGACGATGTGCTCGACTATGACGGCGACGTAGCCGAAATGGGCAAGAACCTGGGTGACGATTTGCGGGAGGGCAAGGCGACCCTGCCCCTGATTGCGGCCATGCAAAGGGGCAATGCGTCAGAACGTAGCATCATCCGGCATGCCATTGAATCCGGCTCGACGGCGGATCTGGACCAGATCATTGCCATTGTGCGCGGCACCGGGGCGCTGGAAGTGACCAGGACTGCGGCACGCGCGGAAGCCCAGCGCGCCATGGAGGCCGCCAGCCTGTTGCCGGAGAATCCGTACTCGGCAGGTTTGCTACAATTAGCGGCTCAGCTTCTGGAGCGTCGGTCTTGAGCTTTCCTGCCAAGACCCGGCTGCTCCAGGCAGCACGGGGTGTAGCTTAGCCTGGTAGAGCGCTACGTTCGGGACGTAGAGGCCGGAGGTTCGAATCCTCTCACCCCGACCAGCTTCGGTTTCGCATTGTCTCCGCCGCCCAACGGCACCTGCAGAGAATGCCAATTTACAGCTGCAATTCAATCGGCGATGATCGGGCCCCGTTCCGCCCGTAGTACATTGCGACCATGGCCGCCGTCGATTCCGCCGTCAATGAAACGCCCACCCTCGCCCTGCCAGGCCTGGCGCGTGCACTGGTGTCCGCAGGCAAGCTCGGACAAAAATCGGCCGAGGACATCTACCGCAAGGCGCAAACCAACCGGACCAACTTCATCGCCGAGCTCACGGGCTCTGGTGCGGTGTCTGCTTCTGATCTCGCGCACACGATGTCGGCCGCCTTTGGTGCTCCGCTCATCGACCTCAATGCCATAGACCCGCAACGTCTGCCGCGAAACCTTCTGGACACCAAACTGTGCCAGGCCTACAAGGTGGTGGTGCTGAGCAAACGCAGCAACCGGCTGATTGTGGCCACGGCGGATCCCTCTGATGCACAGGCCGCCGAGAAGATCAAGTTTGCGACCCAGATGGGCGTGGACTGGATCATCGCGGAATACGACAAGCTGTCCAAGATGGTCGAAGCCAATGCGACGACCGCCACCGAGGCGATGGACAGCATCATCGGCGACGACTTCGAGTTTGACGAGTCCACCATGGACTCGTCGGTCGTTGAGGAAGACGACAAGGCTGGCACATCGGAGGTTGAGGACGCGCCGGTCGTCAAGTTCCTGCACAAGATGTTGCTGGACGCGTTCGGCATGCGGGCGTCCGACCTTCACTTCGAGCCCTACGAACACACTTACCGCGTGCGTTTCCGTATCGACGGCGAATTGCGGGAAATCGCTTCGCCCCCCATTGCCATCAAGGACAAGCTCGCCTCGCGCATCAAGGTGATCTCGAGGATGGACATCTCCGAAAAGCGGATTCCCCAGGATGGCCGGATGAAGCTCAAGGTGGGGCCGGACCGCGTCATTGATTTCCGGGTCAGCACACTTCCAACGCTGTTCGGCGAGAAGATCGTGATCCGGATTCTGGACCCGAGCAGTGCACGGCTGGGCATTGATGCATTGGGCTACGAGCCGGAGGAGAAGGAGCGGCTGCTGGCGGCTGTGCAGCGCCCCTATGGCATGGTGCTGGTGACGGGCCCCACCGGCTCCGGCAAGACCGTGTCGCTCTACACCTGCCTGAACCTGCTGAACAAGCCGGGGGTCAACATTTCCACGGCGGAAGACCCGTCCGAAATCAACATGCCTGGGGTCAACCAGGTCAACGTCAATGAAAAGGCCGGGCTGACCTTTGCCGCTGCGCTCAAGTCGTTCCTTCGACAGGATCCAGACGTCATCATGGTCGGTGAAATCCGGGATCTGGAGACGGCTGACATTTCCATCAAGGCGGCCCAGACGGGTCACCTGGTGCTGTCGACCTTGCACACCAACGACGCGCCGACGACGCTGACGCGGATGCGCAACATGGGCATTGCGCCCTTCAACATCGCTTCCAGCGTGATCCTGATCACGGCGCAAAGGCTGGCCCGCAGGCTGTGCGTGAACTGCAAGGCCCCGGCGGACATTCCGCACGAGACGCTGCTGGAAGCCGGCTTCAAGGAGGAGGAAGTGGACGGCTCCTGGACACCCTACCGGCCTGTGGGTTGCTCCATGTGCAACAACGGCTACAAGGGCCGTGTCGGCATCTACCAGGTCATGCCCATCAGCGAGGAGATCCAGCGGATCATCCTGCGCGACGGCAGCTCCATGGAAATCGCCGAGCAGGCCCAGCGTGAAGGCGTCCGCAGCCTGCGGCAGTCCGGTCTGCACAAAGTCCGCATGGGCATGACGTCGCTTGAAGAAGTGCTCGGCTGTACCAACGAATAACAGCAAGCCAACGGCAGCAAGGAACCCCCAGGACCATGGCAACGGCAGCAAGCAAAGTCACTGAATTTGTCTTCGAATGGGAAGGCCGCGACCGCAATGGCAAACAGGTGCGCGGCGAGACCCGGGCCGGTGGCGAAAACCAGGTCACGGCCTCCCTGCGACGCCAGGGCATATCGCCGACGAAGATCAAGAAGCGCCGCATGCGCTCGGGCCAGAAGATCCGGGCCAAGGACCTTGCCATTTTCACGCGCCAGCTCGCCACCATGATGAAAGCCGGGGTACCGCTGCTCCAGGCTTTTGACATTGTGGGCCGCGGCAATGCCAACGCCAGCGTGACCAAGCTGCTCAATGACATCCGCACCGATGTGGAAACCGGCACCTCGCTCTCGGCCGCATTCCGCAAGTACCCGATCTACTTTGACAATCTTTACTGCAACCTGGTGGAAGCCGGTGAGGCGGCCGGCATTCTGGAAACGCTGCTGGACCGGCTGGCCGTCTACATGGAAAAGACCGAGGCCATCAAGTCGAAGATCAAGTCGGCTCTGATGTACCCGATCTCGGTGGTGGTCGTGGCTTTCGTGGTCGTGGCGGTGATCATGATCTTCGTGATCCCGGCGTTCAAGCAGGTGTTCACCTCGTTCGGGGCCGACTTGCCTGCGCCGACCCTGTTCGTCATGGGCGTCAGCGAGTATTTCGTCAAGTACTGGTGGTTGATCTTCGGCGGCATCGGGGGCGGCCTTTACTTTTTCCTCCAGGCCTGGAAGCGCAGCGAGAAGGTCCAGATGTTCATGGACCGCCTGATGCTCAAGTTGCCCGTGTTCGGCCAGCTGGTCTACAAGTCGGTGATCGCACGCTGGACCCGGACGCTGGCCACCATGTTCGCAGCAGGCGTCCCACTGGTTGAAGCGCTTGACTCGGTGGGCGGGGCTTCTGGCAATTCGGTGTATGCATCCGCCACCGAAAAAATCCAGCAGGAAGTCTCCACCGGCACCAGCCTGACGGCAGCCATGACCAACGCCAACGTCTTTCCCACGATGGTGCTGCAGATGTGTGCGATCGGCGAGGAGTCCGGCTCGATCGACCACATGCTGGGCAAGGCGGCCGACTTCTACGAAGCCGAGGTGGACGACATGGTCGCCGGCCTGTCCAGCCTGATGGAGCCCATCATCATCGTGTTCCTCGGCGGGTTGATCGGCGGCATCGTGGTGTCCATGTACCTGCCGATCTTCAAGCTCGGCGCCGTCGTCTGATGTTGTCACCGCTGATGGACGCCGCGATAGGCGGCCTGTTCGGGCTGCTCGTGGGCAGCTTTCTCAACGTGGTGATCTACCGCCTCCCCAAGATGCTGGAGCGGCAGTGGGCCGCCGAATGCGCTGAGTTGCAGGGCAAGGAGCCTGCGCAGGAAAAACCCTTCAACCTGCTCGTGCCTCGTTCACATTGCCAGAAATGTGGGCACCAGATTCGCTGGCACGAAAACATCCCGGTGCTCGGCTACCTGCTGCTGGGCGGCAAGTGCTCTGCATGCAAGACCCCCATCAGCATGCGCTATCCGCTGGTGGAAATTGCGACAGGTGCGCTGTTCGCGTTCTGCATTTTTCGCAGCGGCCTGTCACCCGCTGCGCTGGCGTGGTGCGGCTTCTCGGCGGCGTTGCTGGCGCTGACCCTGATCGACTGGGACACCACCTTGCTGCCCGATGACATCACGCTTCCGCTGGTGTGGGCCGGCCTGATCGCTGCCACGTTGCGCTGGACGTCTGTCCCGCTGGCGGACGCCATCTGGGGCGCCGTTGGCGGCTACATGTCCTTGTGGCTGGTCTACCAGGCCTTCAAACTGCTGACAGGCAAGGAAGGCATGGGCTTTGGCGACTTCAAGCTGTTCGCTGCGCTAGGGGCGTGGTTCGGCTGGCAGGCGCTGGTCCCGATCATCCTGATGGCATCGGTCATTGGGGCCGTGGTGGGCATCATCATGAAGTTCAGCACTGGGCTGCGTGAAGGTGGGTATGTCCCGTTCGGACCCTTCCTGGCGCTGGGTGGCATGACCGCCATGATCTTTGGCCCGGGTGCCATCCTGCGCGGCGCAGGCCTCTAGCCGGTGCCATGTTGCGTCTGGGCCTGACGGGCGGGATCGGCAGCGGCAAAAGCACAGTGGCATCCATGCTGGCCGGGCATGGGGCCGCGCTGATCGACGCTGATGCCATCGCCCGCAGCGTGACAGCGCCACGGGGTGCGGCCATCGGGCCCCTGCGGGAGGCGTTCGGGGCCGAATTCATCACCCCCGATGGGGCACTGGACCGGGACCGCATGCGCGCCCTGGCATTCGGCGATGCCACGGCCAAGCAACGGCTGGAAGCCATCATCCATCCGCTGGTGGGCCAGGCCATCGCGTCACAGGCCACCATGGCCAAAGCCGCAAACCACGCCTGCGCCGTCTTTGACATTCCGCTGCTGGTCGAGTCCGGCCGCTGGCGGCAACAGCTGGACCAGGTGCTGGTCGTTGACTGCAGCGAGGCCACCCAGATCCTGAGGGTCATGGCGCGCAGTGGCCTCGCAAGGGACGCGGTGGCAGGCGTCATCGCTGCCCAGGCACCGCGCGCGCATCGCCTGGCAGCGGCAGACTGTGTGGTCTGCAATGACGGTCTGACACTGGACGAATTGCGGGCCGAAGTGGCCCGGCTGGCACCCCGCTTCGGGCTATGATTGCGCCAGATGGAAGTTGCCGCGTGATCCTGTACGAATACCCTTTTAACGAACGCATACGCACCTACTTGCGGCTGGAGCACCTGTTCCAGCGTCTGGGTGAATTGATCCGCCGGGACGAGGCCATCGACCACCACTACGCCCTGATCACGATCTTTGAGGTCATGGACGTCGCCGCGCGCGCCGACCTCAAATCCGATGTGATGAAAGACCTTGAGAAACAGAAGCAGATTCTCAATGGCTACCGCGGCAACCCGGCGATTTCGGAAGCCGTACTCGACGAAGTCATCGCGCAGCTGGACAGCTGTTTCTCGTCGCTGAACAACCTGCCCGGCAAGGCGGGGCAGTCCCTGACGGAAAACGACTGGCTCATGAGCATCCGCAGCCGGGTGGGCATCCCGGGCGGAACCTGCGAGTTCGACCTCCCCGCCTACTATGCCTGGCAGCATCGCAGGGGTGACGCACGCCGCGCCGACCTGGAGCGCTGGGCGTCGACGCTCGGGCCGCTGGCGGAATCCATCCACATGCTGCTGAAGCTGCTGCGCGATTCAGGCGCACCGCAAAAGGTCATTGCCACAGGCGGGCAGCTCCAGCAAAACCTGCCACAAGGCCGAACCTTCCAGCTGCTAAGGCTGCGCCTGGATGAAACACTGGGCCTGGTACCGGAAATCAGCGGCAACCGGTTGATCGTGTCGGTACGCATGATGCGCCACGAGGCCGACGACCGTCTGCACGCCAGCAGTGAAGACGCAGCCTTCGAGCTGACCCTGTGCTCCTGAAATGGACCTGAAGCCGAGGATCGTGCCCTGCCCCGGCTGCGGAGGCGACAGCCTGTACGCACCGGAAAACCGCTTCCGGCCGTTCTGCTCCGAGCGCTGCAAGAACCTGGACCTGGGTGCCTGGGCCAGCGAAAGCTTTCGCGTGCCCACCGAAGCACCGCCCGAAGATTCGCCTTTTGGCGATCCCAAGCTTCAATAAAATCAGGTTGCAGCCCGCGCGGGGCCTGCGTGAGGCGCTATCAAAAATGTAGCGCCCTGGAACTGCCGCTCCTGCGCAAACCAGTCCAGCACCGGCACGGTACCCGGCAGCACCGGCCCCACCTGCACCGGAAGCTGCTGCCAGGCAAACTGCTGGCCCTCGCGCATGTGCAGCGCACCGGCCCAGGAATGCACCTTGCAGAAGTGGAGCCTGACCAGCGCATGCGGGTAGTCCACGCGCGTCACCCGCCAGGGTTCGGCCGCCCCGATGACCACGCCGATTTCCTCCTGCAGCTCGCGGCGCAGCGCCTGCTCCACCGACTCGCCCGCCTCCAGCTTGCCGCCCGGGAACTCCCAGTACCCCGCATAGACCTTGCCTGCGGGTCGGGACGTCAGCAGGAAGGCGCCATCGGCGCGGATCAGCACCCCGACCGCCACCGCCACTTCCGGGCGGTCCGCGCCACCTTCGCGCGGTCGGTCGGCATCCGCCACCAGGGGCTGGGTCACGCAGCGGCTCCGTGCCGGCCGGCGTAGTCGCGCGCGAACTGATACGCCACCCGGCCACTGCGCGAGCCGCGCTCCAGCGCCCACACCAGCGATTCAGGCTTCGCCGCCTCAATGGCCGCGCCCGGCACGCCAAACGATGACAGCCACTGCGCGGTGATGGCGAGGTACTCGTCCTGGCTGAAGGGGTAGAAGCTGACCCACAGCCCGAAACGCTCGGACAGGGAGATCTTTTCTTCCACCACCTCGCCCGGGTGCACCTCACCGTCGTCGGTGTGGGTGTAGCTCAGGTTTTCCTTCATGTACTCAGGCAAGAGATGCCGGCGGTTGCTGGTGGCGTAGATCAGCACATTGGGCGTGGCCGCCGCCACCGATCCGTCGAGGATCGACTTGAGCGCCTTGTAACCCGGCTCGCCGTCCTCGAAGCTCAGGTCATCGCAGAAGACGATGAACTTTTCTGCCTGGCCAGCCACCACATCCACGATGTCCGGCAAGTCCACCAGGTCGGCCTTGTCGACCTCAATCAGGCGCAGCCCCTGTGACGCGTATTCATTGAGGCAGGCCTTGATCAGCGACGACTTGCCGGTGCCGCGCGCGCCGGTCAGCAGCACGTTGTTGGCCGGCAGACCCTGCACGAACTGCAGGGTGTTGCGCTGGATCTTCTCCTTCTGCGGCTCGATTTCCTTCAGGTCGTTCAGCCGCATCGCCGCCACGTGGCGCACCGGCTCCAGCGTGCCGTGGCCGGAGCTGCGCTTGCGGTAGCGCCAGGCGATGGACGCGCCCCAGTCCGGCGCGGTCAAGGGTTGGGGCAGTACAGCCTCGATCCGCGTCAGCAGCTCCCCGGCGCGCTCAATCAGGTGTTCAAACTTCTCGTTCACGATCGGTAATCCGCGTTGATGGAGACGTAGTCGTGGCTGAAGTCGCAGGTCCACACCGTGTCGGCAGCATCGCCCCGGCCCAGCACGACCCGCACCGTGATCTCGCTTTGCTTCATGACACGCTGGCCGTCTTCTTCACGGTAGGCCGGGTTGCGCCCGCCGTCGACGGCCACATGGACGTCATCCAGGTAAAGGTCGATCCTGGTCTGGTCCAGGTCGTCAATGCCGGCGTACCCGACCGCTGCCAGGATGCGCCCCAGGTTCGGGTCGCTCGCGAAGAAGGCCGTCTTGACCAGCGGCGAGTGGGCGATGGCGTACGCGACCTGGCGGCATTCGGCGCCGCTCTTGCCGCCTTCCACGCGCACCGCGATGAACTTGGTGGCCCCTTCGCCATCGCGCACGATGGCCTGCGCCAGCTTGCTCGCCACCTCCAGCATCGCGGCTGTCAGGGCCTGGCCCGCAGCGCTGTCCAGCGCGGTGATGACCGGGTTCGCGGCCTTGTGGGTGGCGATCACGACGAACGAATCGTTGGTCGACGTGTCGCCGTCCACCGTCACGCGGTTGAACGAGCCGTCGGCCAGCTCGGTGGCCAGCTGCTGCATGACGGCCGGCGCCACCGCAGCGTCGGTGGCCATGAAGCCCAGCATGGTGGCCATGTTCGGGCGGATCATGCCCGCGCCCTTGCTGATGCCGGTGATGCGTACCGCCACGCCGTCGACCACCGCCTCGGCACTGAAGGCCTTGGCCACGGTATCAGTTGTCATGATGCCTTCGGCGGCGCGCAGCCAGTTGTCCTCACGCGCGTCGGCCAGCGCAGCGGGCAGGCCGGCTTCAATCCGGTCGGCCGGCAGCGGCTCCATGATGACGCCGGTGGAAAACGGCAGCACCTGCTCGGGCGCGATGTCCAGCTTTCGGGCCAGCGCGATGCAGGTGGTGCGGGCCCGCACCAGACCGTCTTCCCCCGTCCCCGCGTTGGCATTGCCGGTGTTGATGACCATCGCGCGAATGCCGTGCCCGGCCGCCAGGTGCTCACGGCACACCTGCACCGGTGCGGCGCAGAAACGGTTGCGCGTGAAGACGCCGGCGACCGATGCGCCTTCGTCGATCAGCACCACGGTCAGGTCCTTGCGGTTGGCCTTGCGGATGCCCGCTTCGGCCACGCCAATGCGTACGCCCGGCACGGGCAGGAGGTCCGCAGCACGCGGAGCCGGCAGATTCACAGCCATATCGTTGTCTTTCAGGAAAAAAGTCGGATTCAGCCCTGGCGCCAGGGCAGGCCACGCATGCGCCAGCCGCCCTTGTGCCCACGATGGGCATTTTCATCCGGGTCACCCTCAAAACCCTCGAGGATGTTGTAAGCCTCGACGCCCAGCTCGGTGGCGCGCCGGGCGGCAGCAATCGATCGCACGCCGCTTCGGCACAGCAGCACAGCCTTCTTTCCGGCCGGCACTGCCGCCACGATGCCGGTGTCAAAGCCCGGGTTCATGACCATCCCGGGCCATTGTTTCCATGCCAGCGGCACGGCACCTGGCACAAAACCCACCCATTCCCGCTCGGCATCGCTGCGCACGTCTATCAGCACCGCGTGGCCGGACTGCACCCACTGGAAGGCCAGCTCGGGCGTGACATCGCCCGCGTAGCCGTCAGCGGGCCGGGGTGGGGGAAGCGGTATTTGATTCATGGTGGCGCTGAATTCTGCCAGCGTCCAGGCGTCGGCCCGGCCCGGCGAGGCGCAGACCCTGACGCCCGTGGCCGACGGACCAGGCCTGGCGGGCGACACCACTTCGTGACGTGAGGTCATTCAGGGAATTGAGTTGCTATGCTTTTAATAGCACCCCAAGCAGCTCCGGCGAGGCTTCAGGACCGATCCGGTTCACAACTAAGGGCTAGCCTCATTGATTTTTCGGCTGCTTTCTTTAGTTTTATGGGGAAACCCCGGCTGGCGGGGACCCCCGAAATCACTCACAGTTAGCTTGCTAACAATCACGCTCAACCCAGGAGACAATCCATGACCGATCCGAAGACTCCCCGTCGCCGCAGCCTGCTCAAGGGCGCCGCCGTCGCCGCTGGCGCCATGTCCGCGCCCATGGTGGCGATGGCGCAAACCACCTCCCTGCGCTTCCAGAGCACCTGGCCTGCCAAGGACATCTTCCACGAGTACGCCAACGACTTCGCCAACAAGGTCAACGCCATGGCCAGCGGTCGGCTGAAGATCGAGGTGCTGCCTTCGGGCTCGGTGGTCCCGGCCTTCCAGCTGCTGGATGCGGTCAACAAGGGCACGCTGGACGGCGGCCACGGCGTGCTGGCCTACCACTACGGCAAGAACTCCGCGCTGGCCCTGTGGGGTTCCGGCCCGGCCTTCGGCATGGACCCCAACATGGTGCTGGCCTGGCACCAGTATGGCGGCGGCAAGGCGCTGCTGGAAGAAATCTACAAGAGCTTGAACATCGACGTCGTGTCCTATGTGTATGGCCCCATGCCCACGCAGCCGCTGGGCTGGTTCAAGAAGCCGATTTCCAAGGTCGCCGACCTCAAGGGCCTGAAGTTCCGTACTGTCGGCCTGGCGGTGGACGTGTTCCAGGAAATGGGCGCTGCCGTGAACCCGCTGCCCGGCGGTGAAATCGTCCCGGCGCTGGACCGCGGCCTGATCGACGCGGCCGAATTCAACAACGCTTCCTCGGACCGCATCCTCGGCTTCGCTGACGTCGTGAAGAACTGCATGCTCCAGAGCTTCCACCAGTCGGGCGAACAGTTCGAGATCCTGTTCAACAAGACCAAGCTAGCTGCGCTGCCTGCCGAGCTCAAGTCCATCATCGACGTGGCGGTGTCTGCGTCGTCGGCCGAGATGAGCTGGAAGGCGATCGACCGCAACTCCAAGGACTATGAAGAGCTCAAGACCAAGGACAAGGTCAACTTCTACAAGACGCCGGACGCCATCCTCAAGGCCCAGCTCGTGGCCTGGGACAAGGTGATTGCCAAGAAGTCGGGCGAAAACCCCCTGTTCAAGAAGGTGCTCGACTCGCAAAAAGCATTTGCTCTGCGCGCCGGCAAGTGGCAGAACGACTACATGATCGACTTCAAGATGGCCTACAACCACTATTTCAGCGGCAAGAAGGCCTGACCAGGCAGCCCGGCCCTGATCGAGGGCGCTGTGGCGTGAGTCACAGCGCCCTTGACGCGTCAAAACCCAACTAAAACAGACCCGGAACGCTGATGCAAAAGCTGCTGCTCTCGGTGGATCGCCTCTCCACCTTCATTGGAAAGACATTTGCATGGGCAGCAGTGCTGCTGACCGTGCTGATCAGTTGGGAGGTGTTCTCCCGCTATGTGCTGAACAGGCCTCATGCCTGGATGCTGGACGTCCAGATCATGCTGTACGGCACGCTGTTCATGACCGCCGGCGCCTACACCCTGAGCAAGAACGGCCATGTGCGCGGCGACGTGCTGTACGGCTTTTTCCGGCCCCGCACGCAGGCCACGCTGGACCTGATCCTGTATTTCCTGTTCTTCCTGCCCGGCGTGATTGCGCTGACCTGGGCCGGCTGGAACTTCTTCAACGACTCCCTCGCCATCCGCGAACAGACTTTCTCGGCCGAGGCGCTGCCGCTGTACCCCTTCAAGTTCATCATTCCCCTGTCTGGCGGCATCCTACTGCTGCAGGGCGTGGTGGAGATCATCCGCTGTGTAATGTGCATCCGCGACGGTGAATGGCCTTCGCGCGACCAGGACGTGGAGGAAGTGGACGTGGACAAGCTCAAGGCCATGGTCCATGTCAAGGACGAAGACATTGCGGCCCTCGACAAGTACGTCGCCAAAGAGGGGGCCCGGTCATGAAAATCCGCAAGGAACTCTGGTTCGGCTTCATCCTGATGGGGCTGATCATCCTGGCCGCACTGGGCATGCTGCTCGCCGCCAACCCCATCACCAACGGCCACATCGGCCTGCTGATGCTGTCGCTGGTGGTGGTGGCCATCATGCTGGGCTTTCCCACCGCCTTCACGCTGATGGGCATGGGCATGATCTTCACCTGGCTGGCATACAACCGCGATGCCACCAAGACGCTGGACCTGATGGTGCAGTCGGCCTTCAAGGTGATGGGCAACGACGTGCTGATTTCGATCCCGCTGTTCGTCTTCATGGGCTATCTGGTGGAGCGCGCCAACCTGATCGAGAAGCTGTTCCGGAGCCTCCATCTGGCGCTGGTGCGCCTGCCCGGCGCCCTGGCCGTGGCCACGCTGGTGACCTGCGCCGTGTTCGCCACGGCCACCGGCATCGTGGGTGCGGTGGTCACACTCATGGGCTTGCTGGCCCTGCCCGCCATGCTGCGCGCCGGCTACAGCGTGCAGCTTTCGGCTGGCGCCATCACCGCTGGCGGCTGCCTCGGCATCCTGATTCCGCCCTCGGTCATGCTGATCGTCTACGGTGCCACCGCAGGCGTATCGGTGGTCCAGCTCTACGCCGGTGCGTTCTTCCCTGGCCTGATGCTCGCCGGCCTGTACATCATCTACGTCATCATCGTGGCCAAGCTCAAGCCGTCACTGGCACCCCCGCTGTCGGCAGCAGAGCGCTTCGTGCCGCTGCCGCCGCTGAATGACAAGCTGGCGCCATCGCATGGCACGCTGGCCCTGCCGGTGCTGCTCAAGGCGCTGAAAGGCCAGCGCAACCAGGACGTGCCTACCGGCCACATCCTGCGCCAGCTGGCCGTGGTGCTGGCTCCTGCCATGCTGTTCGCCGTGGTGGCGCTGTGGAGCTACAACGCAGTGACGACCGCGGCGGTGATCGAAACGTCCACCATGCAGCGCATCGGTGAAGGCAGCCCCGACACGCCCGCACCCGCCGCCGAGGGTGACCTGAAGGAGCCACCGGCGTCCGACAGCCTCAAGGAGCCGCCGGCCGACGGCGACCTGAAGGAGCCCCCGGCGCCGCAGCTGACGCCGTCAAGGAGCCCCCGTCGGCACCGGCCGACGCCGTCAAGGAACCGCCCGGCGCGGCACCCGCAACCAACGCCACCTTCACCCAGTCCGGCGGGGAAAAGATTCCGGCCCCCACGGGCTACTGGATAGGCCTTGGCGCCGGAGCGCTCGCCCTGCTGGTGTTTTACGGATTGCTCAGCTTCACCCGGCTGGAAGTCTTCAAGATGCTGCTGACCAGCTTCTTCCCGCTGCTGGTGCTGATCCTGGCGGTGCTGGGGTCCATCGTGATGGGCCTGGCCACGCCCACCGAAGCGGCGGCCGTAGGCGCCCTGGGCGGGTTCCTGCTGGCTGTGGCCTATCGCCAGCTGACGTTCAACGTGGTCAAGGAAAGCGTGTTCCTGACCGCCAAGACCTCCGCCATGGTGTGCTGGCTGTTTGTCGGCTCGGCCATTTTCTCGGCCGCCTTTGCGTTGCTGGGTGGGCAGGAACTGGTTGAAAAGTGGGTCATGTCGATGAATCTTTCCAAGACCGAGTTTCTGGTCTTGAGCCAGGTCATCATCTTCATCCTCGGCTGGCCGCTGGAATGGACCGAGATCATCGTGATCTTCATGCCGATCTTCATCCCGCTGCTGGACAACTTCGGCGTGGACCCCCTGTTTTTCGGCCTGCTGGTGGCGCTGAACCTGCAAACCGCCTTCCTGAGCCCGCCCGTCGCCATGGCGGCGTTCTACCTCAAGGGCGTGAGCCCGCCGCATGTATCGCTGAACCAGATCTTTGCAGGCATGCTGCCCTTCATGGGCATCCAGGTGATTGCGATCATCCTGCTGTACCAGTTCCCGGCCATCGGCCTGTGGTTGCCGCAACTGCTTTACAAGTAACCGGCGCAAGCCCGCCGGGCGGGACGCGAAAAAGGGGGCCGCGCGCCCCTTTTTTTGCGGACGGAAACCCGATAAGATTGACGTTTACGTAAACGTCAAGTCAGCGTCCTGGTTCATCATCAGGCGCTCTCCAGGAGACCTGCCATGACCGACCTGTCCGCGGAATTCAAGGCGCTTGCCAGCTACCGGCCCCAGCACAAGGTGCGCTTTGTCACGGCGGCCAGCCTGTTTGACGGGCACGACGCCGCGATCAACATCATGCGCCGCATCCTGCAGGGCATGGGTGCCGAAGTCATCCACCTCGGCCACAACCGCAGCGTGGACGAGATCGTCACAGCCGCGCTGCAGGAAGACGTGCAGGGCATCGCCATCAGCAGTTACCAGGGCGGCCATGTGGAGTACTTCAAGTACATGGTGGACCTGCTGCGCCAGCGCGGGGGCGGGCACGTCCAGGTGTTTGGCGGCGGCGGCGGCGTGATCGTGCCGCCTGAAATCCGCGAACTGCAGGCCTATGGCGTCACCCGCATCTACAGCCCCGAGGACGGCCAGCGCATGGGGCTGCAGGGCATGATCGGAGAGATGGTCATGCGCTGCGACAAGGACCTGACCTCCTTTGCGCCCACGGAAGCCCAGGCGATCCAGGGCCACGGCGAAATGGCCTGGCGGGCGCTGGCCCAGTTGATCACCGCGCTTGAAAATGACCGTGCGAATGCGCCGCTGGTGACCCGCATCCGGGAACAGGCCGCCAGCCTGAAGGTTCCCGTGCTGGGCATCACGGGCACGGGCGGCGCCGGCAAGTCGTCCCTGACCGACGAGCTGATCCGGCGCCTGCGGCTCGATCAGGGCGACGCGTTGCGGGTGGCGGTGATCTCCATCGATCCGTCGCGGCGCAAGAGCGGTGGCGCCTTGCTGGGTGACCGCATCCGCATGAACGCCATCAACCCCTGGCGTGACGGGCCACGCGTCTTCATGCGCAGCCTGGCCACGCGCGACTTTGGCAGTGAAATCTCGGCTGCACTGCCGGATGTGGTGGCCGCCTGCAAGGTCGCCGGCTTCGACCTGGTCGTGGTCGAAACCTCTGGCATCGGCCAGGGCGACGCCGCCATCGTCCCGCACGTGGACGTACCGATGTATGTGATGACGCCCGAGTTCGGGGCCGCCAGCCAGCTCGAGAAGATCGACATGCTGGACTTTGCCGAATACGTGGCCATCAACAAATTTGACCGCAAAGGTGCACTGGACGCGCTGCGCGATGTGGCCAAGCAGGTTCAGCGCAACCGCGAAGCCTGGGGCCAGAAGCCCGACGACATGCCGGTGTTTGGCACCATGGCGGCACGATTCAATGACGACGGCGTCACTGCGCTCTACCAGGCCCTCAAGCCCAGGTTGGCCGCCCTCGGGCTGACGCTGCAGGAAGGATCCCTGCCCCCGGTCAGCGTGCGCCACAGCACCAACCAGACCCCGGTCGTGCCGGCCGCGCGCACCCGGTACCTCGCAGAAATCAGCGAAACGGTCCGTGGCTACAAGAAGCGTGCGCGTGAGCAGGCCCGGCTGGCGCGCGAAGCGCAGCAACTGCGGGAGTCCATGCGCATGCTGAAGCTGGCGGCACCGCACAAGGACAATGCCGTGAAGGCCCTGGCTGAACTGGCGGGCGAGCGCGACACACAGCTCGGCGCGGACGCCAGAAAGCTGCTGGCCCAGTGGCCGGAAATGCAGAAAGCTTATGCCGGGGATGAGTATGTCGTGCGAATCCGCGACAGGGAAATCCGCACAGCCCTCACCAGCAAGAGCCTGTCGGGCACCACCATCCGCAAGGTCAGCCTGCCCCAGTACCAAGACCATGGCGAGATCCTCAAGTGGCTGATGCTGGACAACGTGCCCGGCAGCTACCCGTACACTGCCGGCACTTTTGCCTTCAAGCGTGAGGGCGAAGACCCCACCCGGATGTTCGCCGGCGAAGGTGATCCGTTCCGCACCAACCGGCGCTTCAAACTGCTGAGCGAAGGGATGCCCGCCAAGCGTCTGTCCACCGCATTCGACTCCGTCACGCTGTACGGCAACGACCCGGATCCGCGGCCGGACATCTACGGCAAGGTGGGCAACAGCGGTGTGAGCATCGCGACGCTGGACGACATGAAGGTACTGTACAGCGGCTTTGACCTCTGCAATCCATCGACTAGCGTCAGCATGACCATCAATGGTCCCGCCCCCAGCATCCTGGCGATGTTCATGAACACCGCCATTGACCAGAACATCGAGAAGTTCAAGGCCGACAACGGCCGCGAGCCCACCGACACCGAGGCCGCCAAGATCCGCGAATGGGTGCTGGCCAACGTGCGCGGCACGGTGCAGGCCGACATCCTGAAGGAAGACCAGGGCCAGAACACCTGCATCTTCAGCACCGAGTTCAGCCTCAAGGTGATGGGCGACATCGCGCAGTACTTTGTGCACCACAACGTGCGCAACTTCTACAGCGTGTCCATCAGCGGCTACCACATCGCCGAAGCGGGGGCCAACCCGATCAGCCAGCTGGCTTTCACGCTGTCCAACGGCTTCACCTTTGTGGAGGCCTACCTTGCGCGCGGGATGCACATCGACGACTTTGCGCCGAACCTGAGCTTCTTCTTCAGCAACGGCATGGACCCGGAGTACACGGTGATGGGCCGCGTCGCACGCCGCATCTGGGCCGTGGCGATGAAGGAGAAGTACGGTGCCAATGAACGCTCCCAGAAGCTCAAGTACCACATCCAGACATCAGGACGCAGCCTGCATGCGCAGGAGATCCAGTTCAATGACATCCGCACCACGCTGCAGGCGCTGATTGCCATCTACGACAACTGCAACAGCCTGCACACCAACGCGTTCGACGAAGCCATCACCACGCCGACCGAGGACTCGGTCCGCCGCGCCATGGCCATCCAGCTCATCATCAACCGCGAATGGGGCCTGGCCAAGAACGAGAACCCCAACCAGGGCGCCTTCGTCATCGAGGAGCTGACAGAGCTGGTGGAAGAGGCGGTGCTGGCGGAGTTCGAGCGCATTGCCGAGCGTGGCGGCGTGCTCGGCGCCATGGAAACCGGCTACCAGCGCGGCCGCATCCAGGACGAGAGCATGCACTACGAGATGCTCAAGCACACCGGCGAGCTGCCCATCATCGGCGTCAATACCTTCCGCAATCCGCATGGCGATGCCGTGCCGGACAAACTGGAACTGGCGCGCAGCACCGAGGAAGAAAAGCAGAGCCAGCTCCAGCGACTGGCCGACTTCCATACCCGCCACGCCGACAGGGCCCCGGCGATGCTCAAACGCCTGCAGCAGGCCGTGATGGACAACGCCAACGTGTTCGAGGTGCTGATGGACGCTGTGCGCGTGTGTTCGCTGGGCCAGATCACCAACGCCCTGTTCGAAGTGGGCGGGCAATACCGGCGCAGCATGTAGCCGCTGTCATCCAGGTGATTGGCGCCGTCGCCGCAATGGCGCTACGCTCCGTTCCAGTCCCCTCTGGAGCGTTTGCGCATGAAAGACCTGTTTTCACTGAAGGGCCGCGTGGCCCTGATCACCGGCGGATCACGCGGTATCGGCCGCATGATCGCATCCGGCTACCTGCAGCACGGCGCGCGCGTGTACATCTCGGCACGCAAGGCCGAGGCTTGCGATGCCACCGCGGCGGAGCTCTCTGCGCTGGGCCCCTGCATCTCGTTGCCGGCCGACGTCTCCACCGTGGCAGGCGCCAGAGCCCTCGCGGCCGCACTGGCAGAGCGTGAGCCGGCCCTCGACATCCTGGTGCACAACGCCGGTGCCGCCTGGGGTGAGCCTTTCGAGACATTTCCTGAAAAAGGCTGGGACAAGGTCATGGACCTGAACGTCAAGTCGCCGTTCTTCCTGACCCAGGCGCTCCATGGCCTGCTGTGCAAAGGCGCCCAGACGCGCCCGGCCAAGGTGATCAATGTCGCGTCCATCGACGGCATTTCGGTCAACCCCTGGGAAACCTACTCCTATGCGGCCAGCAAGGCCGGCCTCATCCACCTGACCAAGCGCATGGCGTTGCGGCTGGTGCAGGACCGGATCATGGTCAGTGGCATCGCGCCGGGCGCTTTCGCTTCCGAGATGAACAAGGAGGCCCGCGACCACGGCGACGAGGTGGCAGGCCGCATCCCGGCCGGGCGCATTGGCACCGACGAAGACATGGCCGGTGTGGCGATCTACCTCGCGTCGCGCGCGGGTGACTATGTGGTGGGCCAGACTTTCGCCGTCGACGGCGGCGTGACGCTCGCGCGCGGCTGAATCAGGTGAGCTGGTAGTTCTGCGGGCCCCGGCTCGCGATCTTGATCGCGCCCACCCGGTTGCCCAGTTCGGCGCAGCGCGCGAGGCTCCAGCCCTGCTCCAGTCCGTGCAACAAGGCACCGCGCCAGGCGTCACCGCAACCGGTCGGGTCCACCACCTGCGTGGCCTGAACAGGCGGAACCAGCGTCTTTTCACCATCGATCCAGACCTCGCAGCCTTCCGCACCCAGCGTGACCACGAGCCCCCGTACACGACGCGAGATCTCGGCGCTGCTCCAGCCGGTGCGGTCGCTGAGCATCTTGCCTTCGTAGTCGTTCACGGTGACCCAGCTTGACTGCTCGATGAAGTTGGCGAGCTCCTTGCCGTCGAACATGGGCAGGCCCTGACCCGGGTCGAACACGAAGGGGATGTCCGCCGCCCTGAATTGCGCTGCGTGCTCCAGCATGGCGTCGCGGCCATCGGGCGAGATGATGCCCAGCTTGATGTCGCTTCGTGCGGCGATCCGGGTGATGTGGGCCTGCATCATGGCACCAGGGTGGAACGCCGTGATCTGGTTGTTGTCACGGTCGGTCATGATCATGGCCTGCGCGGTGTAGGTGTCATGAACCTGCCGCACGAATTCGGTGCTGATGCCGAGCGACGCCAGGCGCTGCAGGTAGTCCGCGCCGTCATTGCCCACGGTCGCCATCGGCAGGGGCGTGCCACCCAGCAGCTTCAGGCTGTAGGCAATGTTGCCAGCGCAGCCACCGAAGTCGCGCCGCAATGCCGGGACCAGAAACGACACATTGAGGATGTGCAGCTGGTCGGGCAGGATCTGCTCGGCGAAGCGGCCCTCGAAAGTCATGATGGTGTCGAAGGCCAGGGAGCCACAAATCACTGCTGCCATAAGGGGGTGCTGTTGGTTGGAGTTGAATGGAACT
This sequence comes from Ramlibacter sp., assembly GCA_046348225.1. Taxonomy (GTDB): domain Bacteria; phylum Pseudomonadota; class Gammaproteobacteria; order Burkholderiales; family Burkholderiaceae_C; genus JAXMEQ01. Next base: position 6,860 of record JAXMEQ010000008.1, on the reverse strand, counting down.
GCTCAGGGATAAAACGCCAGCAGGCGGTAGCCCGCCACGCGGCCGGCGCCACTGCCGGGCACGACGCTGACGGCGTAGCTGCCAGACCAGTCACCCGCAGCCTCGATCAGGCCGGACGCCACCCCTAGATCTGCAGGCGACAGGACGCGCCGGAGCATGGGCTGGTCCTGCGCATCGGTCAAGGTGAGTTCAATGGCCGGCATGGCGACCGGGGTTGTGGCCTGGTTCCTGAGCGTAAAGGCCAGGCGGTAAGCGTCGCCCCGCAATTTGCTGAATGAGGAGCTGTCAATCACGATGGCCTCGATCTGCCGGGGTGGGTTCACGGTGCAATGCAGCGGCTCGCACAACGCCTCGAGCACGGGCTTGAGCGCAGGCTGAGCGGCGGCAATGCGGTCCCGCTCCTGCACCGCCAGCTGCGTCGCGAGCGCGAGCAACAACACCAGGGCCAGCAAGGCCATGAGCACGCGGACAACCGGACGGCGCCAGAAGGCCTTGCGCCGCGCCTCGCGCACAAACGACACGTCCTCCATGGCCGGCGCCAGTGCAGGTGCAACCGGCTCGATGACCAGATCGTCGGCGCGCTCAGCGCGCAGGTCATCGGGAAGATAGGGTTCGATCTGCAGGGCTTCCGGCACTGCCAGGGCGGGCGCAACCCTGGGCGCCGGTTCCGGTTCCGGCCATGGTGCAGGTCTGGCCTCCATCGGCGGCTGTTCGGGCTCCAGCGCCGGCTGGCGTCCCTGCTCTGCCATCACATCCGGTGCAGGCTGTGGCGGTGCCGGCTCGGCGGCCGCGTCGCCCTGCATGTGGGCCGAGGCATCAAACACCTCACCACAATGCCCGCAGCGCACCCAGCCCTCGGAGATCCTGAGTTGGTCGGGCACGACTTTGAACATCGTCCCGCAGGCGGGGCAGCGTGTGATCAGGCTCATGAGCGGTGGATTGTAGAGGGCCGCCCGATGCACAACCGTCCGGGCTTCAGCGCCGGGCGGTCATGAGGATCCAGCCGTCCTCGGTGTCGCTCACCTCCAGCCGGACATACGGCGCATAGGCTTGCTGCAGTTCTTCAGCCTGGCGCGCGAGAATGCCCGCCAGCACCAGGGCGCCCCCGGGCGCCACATGACCACACAACAAGGGCGCCAGCACCCGCAGCGGCGTGGCCAGAATGTTGGCCAGCACCGTCTGGTACAGCCCTTGCGCCTGCTGCGGCAACCCCGCATTCAGCTGCACCTGGTTGGCTTCGGCGTTGGCGCGCGTGGACGCCACCGCCGCCTCGTCGATGTCCACTGCATCAATGGCCTGCGCACCGAACTTGGCAGCCCCGATGGCGAGAATGCCAGAGCCACAGCCGTAGTCCAGCACCCGCTGGCCCCCCAGGTTGTGGCGGGCAATCCAGCGAAGGCACATGCGGGTGGTAGGGTGCGTGCCGGTACCAAACGCCAGCCCCGGGTCCAGCCGGATGACCTGACGGGCCTCAGCGGGCGGTGCGTGCCAGGTGGGCACGATCCAGAAACTCGGCGTGATTTCCACTGGCGCGAACTGCGACTGCGTCAGCCGGACCCAGTCCTGGTCCGGCACCGCCACCACGCCCAGCACTTCGCAACCCTCAAAAAAATCCTGTGCCTGCAACAAGACGGCCGCTTCACGGGCTGCCGCTTCGGCCTGGAATAGCGCCAGCACCCGCGAGCGCTGCCAGCCCTCCTTGGGCGGTGGCATGCCGGGCTCGCCAAACAGGGCCTGTTCGGCGTCGGTCTGGGCGTCGGCGTCCTCGACCGAAACGCTCAGCGCATCGAGCGCCTCCAGCGCTTCGCCCAGGGTTTCAATCCGGTCCTCCGGCGCCAGCAGGCGAAGCTCGAACATCATCTTTTGTGATGCGACAGCCACTCTTCAAGGTAGTGGATGTTGGTGCCGCCGGTCATGAACTTGGCGTCCACCATCAGCTCACGGTGCAGCGGGATGTTGGTGTTGATGCCCTCGACCACCGTTTCCAGCAGCGCGGTGCGCATGCGGGCCATGGCCTGTTCACGCGTGTCGCCGTGCACGATGATCTTGCCGATCATGGAGTCGTAGTTGGGCGGCACAAAGTAGTTGGTGTACACATGTGAGTCCACCCGCACACCGGGCCCGCCCGGGGCGTGCCACATGGTGATGCGCCCGGGCGACGGGACAAACTTGTAGGGGTCTTCCGCATTCACGCGGCATTCAATCGCATGGCCGCGGATCTGGATGTCGCGCTGGGTGAACGGCAGCTTCTCGCCCGCCGCCACCATGATCTGCGTCTTGACGATGTCCACGCCGGTGATCAGCTCCGTCACCGGGTGCTCCACCTGGACGCGGGTGTTCATCTCGATGAAATAGAACTCGCCGTTCTCGTAGAGGAATTCAAAGGTGCCGGCGCCGCGGTAGCCGATCTTCTTGCAGGCTGCCACGCAGCGTTCGCCGATCTTTTCAATCAGCTTGCGCGGGATGCCCGGTGCCGGCGCTTCCTCGATCACCTTCTGGTGGCGGCGCTGCATGGAGCAGTCGCGCTCACCCAGGTACACCGCATTGCGGTGCTTGTCGGCCAGGATCTGGATTTCCACATGGCGCGGGTTCTGCAGGAACTTCTCCATGTACACGGCCGCGTTGTTGAATGCCGCACCGGCCTCGGCCTTGGTCATCTGCACGGCGTTGACCAGCGCCGCCTCGGTGTGTACCACGCGCATGCCTCGGCCACCGCCGCCGCCTGCGGCCTTGATGATGACCGGATAGCCCACCGCCTTGGCGATACGGCGGATCTGCACCGGGTCGTCCGGCAATTCACCTTCCGAGCCCGGCACGCAGGGCACGCCCGCCTTGATCATGGCCTGCTTGGCCGACACCTTGTCGCCCATGATGCGGATCGATTCGGGCGTGGGGCCGATGAACTGGAACCCGCTCTTTTCCACCCGCTCGGCAAAGTCGGCGTTTTCGCTCAGGAAACCATAGCCGGGATGGATGGCCTCGGCGTCGGTGACTTCCGCCGCCGAAATGATGGCCGGCATGTTGAGGTAGCTCTGCGGCGACGGCGCCGGTCCGATGCAGACCGCTTCTTCAGCGAGCTTGACGTACTTGGCTTCCCGGTCGGCTTCGGAATACACCATCACCGCCTTGACGCCAAGTTCCCGGCAGGCGCGCTGGATGCGCAAGGCAATCTCGCCCCGGTTGGCTACCAGAATTTTCTTGAACATGAGTGGGTACTTACCTTTTGGTTCGCCTGGGCGTTCACTCGATCACAAACAGTGGTTGGCCATACTCCACCGCCTGTCCGTTTTCGCCGAGGATCTGCGTGATGGTGCCGGACTTGTCGGCTTCAATCTCGTTGAGGATCTTCATGGCCTCGATGATGCAGATCGTCTCACCCTGCTTGACCTGGCTGCCGATCTCCACGAACGCCTTGGCGCCAGGGCTGGACGAGCGGTAGAAGGTGCCGACCATGGGCGACTTGACAATGTGGCCGGCGGGCGCCTCTGCCACTGCCGCAGCCGCCGGCGCGACCGGGGCCGCCACAGCCGGTACCGGGACGGCCACCGGTGCCAGCACCGGTGCAGCGACCTGCTGCACCACAGCACCGCCGCCCTTGACGATGCGGACTTTGCCTTCTGCTTCGGTGATTTCGAGTTCGGAGACGTTTGATTCGGACACAAGGTCGATCAAGGTCTTGAGTTTGCGCAGATCCATGTAAGCTCCAACGGCGACTGTCGAGAGGCGCGAATTTAACCCAATTTACGGCTACTTCGCGCTTCTTTCTTTTTTTTCGCTTATTTTTATTTAATTGGCCATTTCCGGCAGGTACCGGACGGTCAGATCAGTAGCCGCCACAGGCTCTACTTGAGGCGCATCCACTGGGCCAGATCGTCCGCCGATACCTTGCCCATTTTACGCTGAGCCACAACGCCGCCCGATCCGATCACCACCGTGAACGGCAGAGCCCCCGTCAAGTTACCGAGCGACTTGCCCAGGTCGGTGCCCGACAGCCCCGCCAATCCTATTGGAAACGTGACCGGAGTTTTTTGCAGAAAGGCCCGGACCGCGCTGGGCTGGTCAATCGCCAAGCCGACAACTTGCCAGCCTTTAGAGGCGTTTTCACGGAAAAAACGGTCTAATAACGGCATTTCTTCCACGCAAGGGGGGCACCAGGTGGCCCAGAAATTGATCAACAGAGGACGCCCCTTCAAGGCCTGCAGGGCCAATGTGCCGCCGGTCGGCGTGTCGAAACTCAGGCCCCAAAGCGCCAGCTCTGCACCCGGCGATACGGCATGCGGCTGAAATTTCCACCAGGCAACGCCCGCGCCCGTCACCCCCGCGGCCGTGGCCGCCCCCCCGAGCAACCACCTGCGGCGTGCGGTGTCGGCTGGACCGGTGGCGGAACTGGAAGGGGAGTCAGACTCGTTCATGGTGCGGCATTCTCAAGGATGGCGCGGACGGCCGGCAGGTCACCGCGTGGCGTGCGGCCCCGGGCGTCCGGCTTCAGGGCGCCACGCAGGTCGTCGTGGTCGTACACCATGAGGTGAATTCCAATGGCCTCGCCAAGTTCCCGGCTCATGCCGGAAAGGCTGAGCGCCTCCACCGGCTCCCCCTGAAAGCCTGTCACCGTGCGCGGCTCGTACGCCACGTGGTGGTCGATCAGTGCAATCTCCGCCGACTTGGGGTCGTCGCAGAACAGCTGGATATGGATATCCGACAGCCGCGTGGCGGTGCCGTGCCAGACCGCGCCCGCCAGATGCGGGCGAAACGCCGCCATGCGCTCCATCCAGACCAACGCCAGCCGGCGCAATGCCAGCAGTTCCCCGGGCTGGGTGTCGGCGCAAAACAGGGCGATGTACTCGCGCACGGCGTCTTCCACGTCGGCGTTGTCCGGCAGGGCCGCCCGCGCGTTCAGGCCCAGCAGCTTCACGGCGCGGCGTTTGGCCGGGCCGTATTCCAGGCCTTCTTCGACCACGAGGCGCGCCGCGGTGGCGGCGATTTCGGTTTTGCTGCTGTCCATGGGGGGATTCTGCATTGCCGGGTCACGCCCACCGGCAAGTCCGGGAAGATGAATCTGCGGCGATGGTTCCCTCGATCGCCGCCGCAGGGCCGTCCCAAGGCGGCGATGGCCCCCTCGGGGGGCAGCAAGCTACACGCAGCGAGCGAGCGTGGGGGCCTGATAATCACCGCCCATGCATATTCATATCCTCGGCATCTGCGGCACGTTCATGGGCGGCGTGGCCGCATTGGCACGCGAGGCGGGGCACAAAGTGACGGGGTGCGACGCAGGCGTGTACCCGCCGATGAGCGACCAATTGCGCGCGCTGGGCATTGAGTTGATTGAAGGATTTGGCGCGGACCAGATGGCGCTGAAACCCGACATGTGGGTGATCGGCAATGTGGTCTCGCGCGCCCGCAACCCCGACGGCTCGCCGAAGTTTGCGCTGATGGACGCCATCCTGGACGCCGGCGTGCCCTACACCAGCGGCCCGCAGTGGCTGGCCGAGAACGTGCTGCAGGGCCGCCATGTGCTGGCGGTGGCCGGCACGCATGGCAAGACCACCACCACCTCGATGCTGGCCTGGGTGCTGGACCAGGCGGGGCTGCGACCGGGCTTTCTGGTGGGCGGCGTGCCGCTGAATTTCGGTGTGTCCGCCCGGCTTGGCGAGGGCCGCGCCTTCGTGATCGAAGCCGATGAATACGACACCGCCTTCTTCGACAAGCGCAGCAAGTTCGTGCATTACCGGCCGCGCACCGCGGTGCTCAACAACCTGGAGTTCGACCACGCCGACATCTTTGACGACCTGGCCGCCATCGAGCGCCAGTTCCACCACCTGGTGCGCACCGTGCCGCCATCCGGGCGGGTGGTGGTCAACGGGCTGGAGGAAAGCCTGGCGCGCGTGCTGCACGCCGGCTGCTGGAGCGAGGTGCGCAGTTTCGGCGCGGCCGTGAGCGACTTTTCAGCCGTGGGCGAGCCCGATGCCTTTGATGTCCTGCTGCGCGGGGACAAGGTGGCGCGCGTGCAGTGGGCGCTGGGCGGCGTGCACAACCAGCTCAATGCGCTGGCCGCCATGGCGGCAGCCGACCACCTGGGCGTGGCACCCGCGGTGGCGGCCGAGGCACTGGGCCGCTTCCGGAACGTGCGCCGGCGCATGGAAGTGCGCGGCACCGCCAACGGCATCACCGTCTATGACGACTTCGCCCACCACCCCACGGCGATCCGCACCACGGTCGACGGCCTGCGGCGCCAGGTGGGCGCCCAGCGCATCCTCGCGGTGTTCGAGCCCCGCAGCAACACCATGAAGCTCGGGGCCATGAAGTCGCAACTGCCCTGGAGCCTCGAGCAGGCCGATCTGGCCTTCTGCCACAGCGGCGGGCTGGGCTGGGATGCGGCCGAGGCGCTGGCCCCGATGGGCGCCCGCGCCCGGGTTGCCGACAGCATCGACGGCGTCATCGCGCAGGTGCTGGCGGTGGCCCGGCCCGGTGACCATGTGCTGTGCATGAGCAACGGCGGCTTTGGCGGCATCCACACCCGCATGCTGGATTTGCTACAAAAAACATAGCGCTGCGCGCAGTACCGGTGCGGGCTGCAGGCGTTTTTTCAGAATGTCAGGGCCATCTGTGGCACATCCACGTGCACCACGGGTTTGGCCAGTGCGGCGCTCGCAGCCCGTGCAAAGGCCGGGCCCCACTGGGCGTCGGCAAAGTGGGTGGCGCCAGCGGCCTGCGCCACGCACAGCACCTTGTCGGCAATCAGCACCTTGCCGGTGGCGCGCAAGGGCTCGCAACCCAGCCGGGTGAACTGATCGTCCAGCCACCAGCGCGCCACGTCGTGCGGCATGGGCTGCACCTCATCCAGGTCGAAGCGCAATTCCGCG